>JAMLGZ010000001.1:1299189-1948784 GCA_023957385.1 Brumimicrobium sp.
AAACGCCGTTGGTAACTAATTATTGGATTAATGTTCTCGTCAAAACAGTGAATGTCCCCACTGTAGTGTTGGATGGAGCGAATGTGTCGGGAAGTTTTAGTCCCTTTCCAGCAGACCCAACCTATAGCTATGCACGAATTAGTGTAACACAAGGCGATCACACTTTGTCTTCACCAGGAGGCGCGACAACTACCGTATATGGATGGGGAAATGCAGAATCTTTTGGATATTGTGCCGGTGCAGCCATA
The DNA here is from genome assembly GCA_023957385.1 of Brumimicrobium sp. NCBI lineage: Bacteria > Pseudomonadati > Bacteroidota > Flavobacteriia > Flavobacteriales > Crocinitomicaceae > Brumimicrobium > Brumimicrobium sp. The sequence goes on from JAMLGZ010000001.1 coordinate 1,299,438, forward strand.
AAAGACCTGACAAATGACTTTGATATTGTTACTACTCCAAATTGTCCAAATAGTAATATTAATTTCTCGGCGACCACTTCTCCATTAGTAACTAGTTATACATGGGATTTTGGTGACGGCTCTGCTAATGTTGCTGATACGATAGCTACACATTCTTACCCTCAAGCAGGTTCATATAATGTAACTCTTACTATGACAAAGACCAATGCTTGTGCAGTTGTTGTTAAAAAACCTGTAGATATATTTGATTTGCCCATTCGAATTAATCAAAACGACACGGCTGTATGTTCTGGAATGACATTTAATCTATCTGTTAATTTAAGCGACTCCTTTCAAGTGGTACAAGTAACGGGATGTAATGATACGATCCTAAAAAATGTATATATGCAGTATGATAATGTATATTGGAGCACAGGGCAAACTGGAACAAGTATTCAGATAACACCTACATCAGATACTATGATATATGTGTATGGTGAACAAACTGGTTCAGATTGTACTGCGATAGATTCAGTCTTTATTCAGGTTCAAAATTTAGATGTTGATTTTGATTTAACGAATGTTTGTCAAGGAAATCAAGTCTGTCTCACAAACCAAAGCACAACGAATCAACCCATAGTCAATAGTAGGTATAATTTGGATGGCACGCTACTGACAAGTAATAATCTGGATTATTGCTTTACAGGAACAAATTCGGGCACTTTTAATGTTAAGCTTTATATTGAAACAAGTATTGGATGTAGAGATTCTATAACAAAACAACTAACTATTTTCCCCAAACCTACTGCAGACTTTACTTTCACTAATGTTTGTAAAGGAAACCAAATGAATTTGAATAATACTACATCTGTTACAGGAAATGGCACTATGACATATACTTGGGATGTTGATAATAATGGAACAACAGATTACACTACTCAAAATATACAGCATCAATATCCTAATAGCGGTGTTTATACTGTTAATTTGATAGCAACTACAGCTGATGGGTGTAAAGATACAGTAGATCATCAGGTTACCGTGTATGCACTTCCAATCGCAAACTTTACGGCAACTTCTGTTTGTGAAGATGATGTAACCAATCTCACAGATGGTTCTACGATTACTCCAGTTGATAATGATGTAATTTCTACTTACGCTTGGAATTTTGGAAATGGAAGTACCTCCAATCAGCAAAATCCTACTGTGTCCTATGGGCAGGAAAATGTATACAATGTATCCTTAGTAGTTACAACTAACTACGGATGTAAAGATACTGTTACACTTCCTGTAACTGTATATCCATTGCCTCATGTAAACTTCTCCCCAACAGATGTATGTTTGAACTTTGCTACACAATTTTCAGATAATTCAACCATTAGCAATGCACATACTTCCAATTCAAATGTACAATGGGCATGGGATTTTGCCGATGGAACAACTTCTACACAACAGAACCCTTCCCATACTTATGCATCAGATGGTAGTTATAATGCTACATTGACTGTAACTTCAAATCATAATTGTGTAAATGACACTACTATAAAAGTAACTGTATATCCATTGCCTGTGGCTAGTTTTGTTGGACAAAATTTAGAAGGTTGCGCTCCGCTGTGTCCTACAATAACATCTACTTCAACTGTAAATTCCCCATCTATATTGTCAAAATATGAGTGGACGCTTTCCAATGGGAAATCATACTCAGGTAATTCATTTACTGATTGTTTTGATAATATAACAGGAATGGATGTGAGCTATGATGTTAATCTAAAGGTTACCTCTGATAAAGGATGTGTTAGCCAAACAAGCACTCCTAATTATATTAAAGTATATCACAATCCTATTGCAGATTTTTACTTTACCCCTAGTAATCCTGATGTTATCAATCCGGATGTAGATTTCCATAATACTTCTTTATATGCAAATTCTTATTATTGGGTAATTGGTGATAATATTTCTTCGGAATTTGAACCAGATGTGGAATTCCCTTATGAACCAAAAATATATGATGTTTTGTTAATTGCCTCTACAGATAAAGGATGTACAGATACAGCTCGTAGTGTTGTAGATGTGAAAGATAAGGTGATTTTCTATATTCCAAATACATTCACTCCGGACCATGATGAATATAATGAAATGTTTAAACCTATTTTTGCAAGTGGCTATGATCCGCAAACATATACTTTATTGATCTTTGACCGTTGGGGAGAAATTATATTTGAATCTCATGATGTGAATGTAGGCTGGAAAGGTACTTATGGCGTAGATTCTAATACAATAGTTAAAGATGGAACCTACCTCTGGAAAATAGATTTTAAAGAAACAATGTCAGACAAACACCATACTTATACAGGACATGTTAATGTGTTAAAGTAGTTAGTTATTTTCTTCGAACCATTTCCATAAAGGTTCGTTAGGTACTTTAGCAGTAATTGAGATTATTTCCTTTTTAATTGGATGTTCAAAAACAACCTTACGCGCATGTAATGAGATCCCTCCGTCTTTATTGGCTCGTTTAGCACCGTACTTTAAATCACCCTTAATGTGACAACCTATGTGTGCTAATTGAGCTCTGATTTGATGATGTCTTCCAGTATGTAAGGCAATTTCTAGGAGATAATAATTATCGCTCTCGGCAATTAATCTATAATCAAGAATGGCTTCTTTGGCATCTTTTTTAGAAGCATCTGTAACGTAACTCTTATTTTGTTTCTCATTCTTTACAAGATAGTTGCGAAGAGTTCCACTTTTATTAGGTGGTTTTTCTTCTACAATTGCCCAATATGTTTTTTGAACGCCGTTGGTTTTAAATAGTGCATTCATACGAGAAAGAGCCTTACTTGTCTTAGAAAATATCACAATACCAGAGGTAGGTCTATCTAAACGATGAATAACTCCACAAAAGACATTTCCAGGTTTGTTATACTTTTCAGCAAGCCAACTCTTAATTTCTTCGGGTAGCGGAGTGTCTCCTGTTTTATCACCTTGAACGATATCACCAACCGCTTTATTGACAGCAATCAAGTGATTATCTTCATAGATGACATCTAGCATATTACTTAATATTGCTCGTTCTCATTTGGGAAATCAGTAGTGCGCACATCTTTAATATAATTTTGGAGTGCATCCGTCATGATTTCATATAAATTAGCATATTTACGTAAGAATCGAGGGCTAAATTCATTGTTAATTCCTAGCATGTCATGTACCACCAATACTTGTCCGTCTATGCCATTTCCAGCGCCAATACCAATAATAGGAATTCTTACTTCTTTGGCCACTCTCTCAGCTAATTTAGCAGGAATCTTCTCTAATACAATAGCAAAACAACCTACGGCTTCTAATGCTTTAGCATCTTCTAATAAACGCTCAGCTTCTTCATCTTCTTTTGCTCTAACAGCGTATGTTCCAAACTTATAAATAGATTGTGGTGTTAGTCCCAAGTGACCCATTACAGGAATACCAGCAGTTAGGATGCGTGAAATAGATTCTAGAATTTCTTGACCACCTTCCATCTTTACGGCATGCCCTCCAGATTCTTTCATGATTCTAATAGCAGAGTTTAACGCCTCTTTTGAGTTTCCTTGATAGGATCCAAATGGTAAGTCAACTACAACTAAAGCCCTATTTACAGCCCTTACAACAGATGCTGCATGATAAATCATTTGATCTAAAGTGATAGGAAGTGTAGTTTCATGTCCCGCCATCACATTTGAAGCAGAATCTCCCACTAGAATGACATCCATTCCCGCACCGTCAACAATTTTTGCCATAGAGAAATCATAGCTAGTTAGCATAGCAATTTTCTCATTGTTATCTTTCATTTCTTGTAGGACGTGAGTAGTGACTTTTTTTACTTCTTTATGTACGGACATGATTTTAAAATTTCCTGCAAAGTTATAAGAAGAAATGAATTAATAAAATGGAAAAAGGGAAATTAGAAACTTCCTATTGAAATGTTTTAACTATTTAACCTTTTTGTTCACGCTATGCCTATTGATTATAGTAAACAGGACGATACAGGGTATTTCAAAACTTTTGTGAATGTGTTTAATTATACTTTTAAACTAACGATAATTTATTACATCTTTATAAATTTCTTCACTGTTTTTTGATCTTGTGATTGAATCGAGAATAGATAAATTCCGTTAGTTAAATCCTCCACGTTAATAATCTCTCCATTCTGGTAGTTTGAGATAGATTTTATTAGAGTTCCATTAAGTCCATATATCTCTACACTTCCTGGAGTTGTTAATCCATTGATTTTTACAGTTTCCGTAGATGGGTTTGGATAAATAAAAATGTTTTCTTCGAATGGATATTCATCTATTGACAAGTCAGTATAGATATTATGTCCAAAATCAAAACCACAAGGTCCTTCATTCACTAGAAAGGCATTTCGAATTTTCCATCCTTTATCAAACAAAAGATTAACTGGATCCATAAAGGATTGAGTTTCTGTTGTGTCTCTTACAAATACATAAGCATAATCTAAAGAAATGATTTCATTCTGCGCCAATTCACCATAACCAAAACTGCTAATCATTCGCATATCCATAGGATGAGCAGAGGTTCCATTACCATCTGTATCCAGCTGTGTCCAAGGAGCAAATGGTGGTACTATTCCATAAAGCGCATAATTATAAGTGTCCTCATCACCAAAATAAGCATACCTTGTGGGGTAGATACCAGAAAAAGGGTAATCTGCACCAAAACGAAGTGTATCCCCATTTTTATTAAGTCCTTTTAAGTTGTTTAGTATATCACTCGGATACAGCGGTTCAGTATAAACTTCCGAAGTATCAAAATCCTGTCTATAAATAATCATGGATGATTCCAATCCTTTATGTTCATTATCAGTTATACCATCACCATAACCAAAACCATTAGGAGATTGATTCGTTCCACTTCCCAATACATTATCCATTCCATCAGCATCTTGTTTAAATCCTTTTAAAACCATCGTTCCAATAGCAGGAAGTTTATCACCAAATCCATAGCTTCCTGGGGGATCACCAGTGTCATAAGCCCCATTATAAAAATAAGTCATTCCTAAATCTACGTTAGTGCCGATATAATCATCTTCTGGAGAACCAATATCGCCATCATGATAAAATCCAAAATACAAGCTATCATAGGTTACGCCCCTAGAAATAATATTCACTTTTCGAAAAATCACGTCGTCGAATATGTCCGAAGTATCACAAGTAAATGTGTATGTATATGTTTGAAATTCTTCAAGTCGTGTTCCAGAATAATTATGAGTTACATTAAACAAACAATCATCGCCATAAATAGCAGGATAATCTCCTTCCATAGGTTCATAAATCCCATTGTTATTTACATCCACAAAAGGTGCTACTTGTTCTGTCTGTCCTTTGGAAACATCACCATTTCCCGGCCACTCACGAATGCCGTGTGGGGGGATATAACTTGCGGAACCGTATAATAAAGAATCAATATGGTCATAAATCATTTTTTGGGTAACATGATACGAACGGTTGTACTTAGACTCTATTATTTCATTGTAGAAAATAGACGGAGTCGAGGGGCCTGGTAAAACGTTCACTTGGGAATAGATAGAGTTTCCTTCCAAATTACTTCTTAGAGTCTCATTCATATCTTTACCTGCAAAAAACTCTTGTAAAGCATAGGAAACCCATGTACCATCATAAGTTGCACCAGCACCATTGTTATTATTCATTTTTATAAAATGAAGGCCAAGTCCTGCATTAAGTTCAAGAAGAGAGTTATTGGGAGAATAACGAGTCTGATATTCCTCCGCTTCTATCTTCGGGTTATCTGTGAACAATTCAACATAAGGAATTGAAGGGGCTACTATATCACCCTGCCAATCATCTATATCTACAGCTAAATTGGGCGCGACATTAAAATTATTGGCAACTCCTAAAAGATAAAGTTTATCCTCATTTTTTAAACATGAATTCAGGGATTTCAATCCTAACTCTATCTTGCGTTGTGAGATAAGATTAAAATTCTCGTCAAATGTAATAAGAGAAGAACCTAGGTTTTGTATAGAACCAATTAAATAATAGTGGTTCTTATTGTAAAAGACTGTTCTTACATCAGAACTCCCACCCGTAAATCCAATATTAAATGCTTCATCTTTTACCAAAGTGCCTTGAGTATTATAAATTTCAATTTTTGAAGTATTGGCAATAGCAAACTCATTTTCATTAATTTCAAATACATAACTAGATGTGCCTAAATTAACTGAATGAGGAAAGGAAGAGTAAGTTGAGAAAGATTCCCGAATAAAAACCTTGTCTTCTCCAACAATTGTAAACAATTCTTTATTGTTTAATAATGTGATAAATCCTCCTTTTTTTCCATTTTTAATAAAATTTGAATTTAATATAGATTCACTTGGATTTGTTGCAATTGAATTGGAAACAAACTCTATTGATGGATTGCCAAAATCATCTAAATTCATTGCCAAGCGATAAAGGTCTTTTTCCTCGTTTACTATATACGTTACAAAGTCATCTCCAATACGTTTACCTTCCACATAGTTGGATAAAAAAGGACCTTCCGAACGATATTCTGCTTGAAGATTACCTGAAGCGGCACTTGTTTTAAGCCAGATTAATTCATAATGTTTACTGTTAGGTATTAAAAAATTTTGTAAAAGATAGTATCTGCTACCGTCTAGGTCACATACTCCAGCAATAGACAATGGTCGAATCGGATCGTTTGAAACAGAAGTGGTTTCATAAGAAACTTTTCGAATAGAGAGTAGATCACCCAATTCATTCAACTCTTGGGTAATAATCAACAAGTTATCGTCTTTAACATTTAAACTAGAAAGTATCGTTTTTCCTTGTCCATCGGTATGAAGATAATGAGCGAAACTGTTATCTAAAGATGGAGTAAGATTCAAATATGAACGGTTAAACTGAGCAAATACTATGTTAGTTGCTAGTACGATAAGGAGTGTTGCAAATATTCTCATCACTTATATTTGTTAATAGTCATAAACAAATATAAGTGGTTTTGGTGACCTGTACAAATATTTAGTTGTTTTTAATGAGGCGGATTCCAGTGTCAAAAGGTATAGTGCTAAAAAGCAGAAAAACCACCACCAGAAGAAGATTTATGGACAAAAAGATAACTTAAAGCATTTTAGTTATTTGACTTTTCTGCTCATACAATGACCATTGATTATTGTAAAAGGGTAATATAGGGTGTTTTATGTCAAGTTTTTAAAAAAAACTGGATGAATGAGACCTTTTCTAATGAATCATGCAATGATGATTTCTTTTCCTAAAAATTTAGGTTGAGTTTTAAACCAAACATCCAAAATAGCTCGGATTCTGGCTAAGTATTCCCTAATCATTGTTTTAAAACCATAGCTTTTGGTAACATCTTTGGCATTAAATCCAATTGTTTTCATGTCGTTATGTTCAGCCAAGTATATGGCTCTTTCATTGTGAAATTTTTGAGAAATCACAGTTATTGAATGCTGCCCAAATACCTTGTAGGCACGAATCATAGAGTCGAGTGTTCGAAAACCAGCATAATCTAAAAATATTTTTTCTTTTGGAATACCTCGCTTAATCAACTCCTCCATGAATTGCTTTGGCTCGTTATATGACGGTGTGGAGTTGTCACCACTCACTAAAATAAAATCAATCTTTCCATGATTAAATAATTCTACAGCCGCATCAATTCGATATTTAAAATAGAGATTGATTCCTCCTGAGACTCTATATTTAGACGTTCCTAGAACCAACCCGACCTTATTATATGGAATGTCATCTACTTGATTAAAATTCTTTCCTTTAGAGAAATCAGAAACCTTATAATCAGCCCATAATCCCAAAACCCCAAGTAGAATGAGGATACTAAGGGGAACAAAAATCAGCAAACGAATAATTTTCATGAATTATATGGAAAAGCTATTTAGCCCACCAAATTACAATAAAGATTGAAAATATAGAGTATAAATTAAATAAAATTAGTTATTTAATCCGTTGTGTATTGATAAAAGACTAACAAATCCAATGATTACCCTTGTATTTTCAAATATACCCCGAGCACCAAGGTTCTCGAGGTGACAATTGTATCGAGGGCTGACACCATAATCTACATTTTATACTAAATGCACAACAAGTTATAGTTATAAATTATTTACAAAATCTAATTTTCAATGACTACCTTCTGATAAAGAACACCTTTGGATGTATTCACTCTCAGAATATATGTTCCTGGAGATATACCCATTACATTCATATTTGACTCTATAGATTCCATGACTTGTTTTCCATCTAAAGAATATAAGTTAGCTTGTATAAAATCTGCATATTTCAATGCAACATGCAAGGTTGTAGAAGTTGGATTCGGATATATGATTAATTCAGGTGATATGAAATCTTCTGCTATGGATAATGTAGGAGTTGTGCCATACGTAATGTTCAATACTGGAGCAAAATCTGGATCATCTACATTTGAAAATTCAACTTTAGCACTTGCAGTTATTCCAGATATGATTTTAAATTGAGTATTCTCATTATTGGTGATAAATGGCAATAATTCTATAGGTAAATCTAGTCTCACCCAGTTACCATCTGTATTTGACCCATGAAGGCAAGGGGTTCCACTTTGCGTTCCTGTTGCTGTATAATCAACAGGTTCCACAGCAAAGGAAGCTCCAAAAGCACCATTCTTAACTTCTATTTCAATGCTTTCTTCTACTGGATTCCCTCCTGTTTGTTGAATTCTATGCAAGAAAATACTCGCTTTTTCAACATTATAGGTTAATTGATTCATTGTTTCGAAAGTCAACAAAGTTTTATAATTTATACCTCCTTCCTCTCCCAATAGTAATTGCGAGCTAACCGTTCCATCAGAGCTGACAGAACCATTTGTTTGATTATCAGAAGCTATAATATAAGTATCATCCATTAATGCTTTGTGATAGAATTTCTGAGTAGTATAGCCTACTAAATCTTTGAATCCTTGCTGAGATAAATGAAAACAATCCTTTGTTATACCATAATTTCTCATCGAATTTTTAGGCGAAGGATAATTTACGTAACCATAAGGAAGTGGTGCTGTATATGCAGGATAAGTTCCAGAAGGCGGAACTCCCAATGCAGATGTTTGTCCATACGTATATTGTGTAATACCTGGTGCTTTTACATAAAACACACGAGGGTCATTGGCATACATAGCCTCTACATCATCAGAAAATCGATTTAACAATTCATTGATTTCTTGAAAGCTAGGTTTTTCCATTTTATCCCATGTACTGTAAAATGGATGTTGAGAAGGTATTAAGAAGCTTTTGATTACTTCTTCAAAATTTGGATAAGCATATCCACTCCATACAATAGTAATATCTGGTCTAACACTTTTAATAAAATCTATTACTTGATTTAAACTATCTTCTGTGGCAAGAATCATTTCATCCACTTGTTGTTCTGTAAAACTTTGGGATTTCCAGCTTCCAAGAACATCATTCCCTCCAATACTTAGATGAACAAACTTGATACTTGGTTTAGAGAGCAACTTACTGCTAATTTCATTTTGTTTGCTAGGTTTAAAAAAATCCACCGTTTCTGCTCCATTTTCAGCCAATGTAAGATTTGTATAGAATTTATATTCAGGAAAACCCCAGTCTTCAAAAACATTATTAATAGTGCCATCTACTCCCATAAAGAAAGCCCAACTATCTCCTACTAATAATACTTTGTCTTCTGAATTTTCAGGGCATTGAGCTAATACTTGAATAGAAGGTAAACAAATCGTTAAAACGATAAATAGAAACTGTTTCATAAATTGTAATGTATAATATAACGTCACTAAAATACGATAAATCATAGACTTCCCTAAATAAAGGACTGATTAAATCTACTGAAAACACATAAGTAATTGAATAAGAGTAATAAAACTTTTACTTTATTTTAAAATTCTAATACCAATGAGAAGGAATTTATGCAATGATTCAAGTTTACAATAAAATCTATATATTTGTTTATCTAAAAAAAAGATATGGCAAGAGTAAGCATCATCATGGGAAGTAAATCAGATTTACCTGTAATGCAGGAAGCAGCTGATGTACTAAAAGAATTAGGAGTTGATTATGAAATTGATATTGTATCAGCACATCGAACTCCAGAGAAAATGTTTGATTATGCCAAAAATGCTCACAAAAGAGGATTAAAAGTAATCATTGCTGGAGCAGGAGGTGCGGCTCATTTACCGGGTATGACAGCTTCTATTACTCCTATTCCAGTAATTGGCGTTCCAATTAAATCAAGTAATTCTATTGACGGATGGGACTCTATTCTTTCGATTTTACAAATGCCCGGTGGAATTCCGGTGGCAACAGTTGCTTTAAATGGCGCTAAAAATGCTGGTATCTTAGCAGCTAAGATAGTCGCTGTTAATGATGAACAATTACTTTATAGAATCTTAGACTACATGAATAGCCTTAAAAACAACGTCTTAAAAACAGCAGAAGAACTTAAAAAAAATCACTAATTTACCGCTGCACTTAAACTGTAAAACGTGGGAATTGTCCAACGACAAAGTATAAAAAACTCCATAGTTAACTACGTAGGAATCCTATTAGGTGGATTAAGTACTCTATTTATTTACCCTTTAGATTGGGAATTATATGGAAGTATTCAATTTAGCTTATCTACTGCTTTACTATTAAATGCACTATTTTCTTTGGGAAGTTTTTCCTTGGTCAACAAGTATTTTCCATACTTTAAGAAACGTAGTATTAAAGGTTTCCTATCCCTGGTATTTACCTATAGTATTATAAATATTTTTGCTGTTGCCATTATATTGTACATTTTTAAAACTCCTTTTGAATGGCTTTTAATTAAAGGGGGATTTGATATCAAGGAAATATATCGTAATCTCTTTATCATTCTTCCCATTGCACTGATGTATGTGTTTATCAATATATTACGCTCACAAAGTTTTAACTTTGGAAGAATTGTTTATCCGGATTTAATTTCTAATTTTAGTTTAAAACTCATTGTCCCTCTTATTATTCTACTCAGTTATTTTCTTTCTATTGACTATATTATTTCAGGGTGGATTCTAATTTTATATCATTTGATTATTATACTGCTCTTAGCATGGTATATCCATACATTAGGAGGTATAGATTTTTCTATGTCTATTTTTTCTAAAATTTCTCGTAAGAAACATTTGGAGATGACACAATATATGCTCTATAATGCTCTAAATCACGTGGGAAACATTCTCGTTTACAAAATAGATCTTGTAATGATTGGGTTACTTCTAAGTACTACCAAAGTTGGATACTACAGTATCTTCTTATTTCTTTCTGTAGTAATTGAAATACCTACTAAAGCTGTTTTCCAAATTACAGCTCCTATGGTGTCTCAAGCTTTGGAGCATAAAGAATATTCCAAAATTGAAAAAATGTATAAAGACGCTTCTGCCAATTTATATATTATAGGTGTATTTCTATTCTTTATTATTTGGTTTAATATGGATATTATCTTTCAGATAATGACTAAAGGAGAAGATTTAGTAATGTTCAAAGTTGTATTTCTTATGCTTGGACTTACTAAAATAATTGATATGGCAACTAGTATAAATTTCCATATTATTTCTTACTCAAAATACTATAAAGTAAATACGCTATTCATTTTTATCTTAGCTATTTCTAATATTATTTTAAACTATATACTTATAGGTAAATTTGATATTAATGGGGCAGCAATTTCAACCTTTATTTCCATGCTTGCTTTTAACTTCTTAAAAACAATATTTGTGTATTTAAAATTCAATATGCAGCCTTTTGGGGGGAAATTATTACTTATTACAGTTATTTTACTATTATCCATTGCATTACCTTATATAGCACCTACAATCTTCCAATCATACTATGGTTCTATCCTATTTACATTATTTTTTACAATTTTGTTTATAAGTATAGTATATAAACTGAAAATTACAGCTGAAATAAATGCTATCTTGGACAAATATTTAGTTCACTATTTTAAATAATATGAAAATTCAGAAGATTGTCATCGTAGGAAATTCTGTTGCTATACGCAATAGACCACATGATAATGCTACTAGCAAAAATTACGGACAAATAATTGAAGAGAAACTAAATACAAATTCTGAGCAACTAACTTTAGTTAGAAACTTAGGATTTACACGCGCTACGATGTATGATTTGCATAAGGTTTATCCTGAAATAATCAATAATTTTGGCGATATATACATTCTGAACATAGGAAGTTCTGATGCTGCTACACGCGAAATTCCAAGATGGTATGCAGACTATCTTTTTTCAAATAAACGTAGTTTTACAGTTCGTATTTTAAAAGGATTTCACGAATTAGTCATTAAGCCCATACGTAGATATCTAGTTATTTTAAGAGGAAAAAGAGCATGGACGAGTGCAAGAGTTTTTCGAGAAGAATATATTAAATTGATTAATACCATTCAGAAAAACACCCATGGAAAAATTATTTGTTTATCCATTAATATTCCCAATGAAAGAATTGAAAGAGAGGTGCCTGGTAGCACAAAAAACTATAAGAAATTCAATCAAATCATCAAAGATATCAGCTTAGAAAGAAATTGTATGTTTTTATCTATGGATGATTTAGAAGTAGACACACATTACCCAGATGGCACTCATTTTTCGGAGAGAGGGAATGAAGAAGTTGCGAATAGATTATTAGATATAATCCAACAAATAAAATAAAATGGCTCTTTCTTTTAAGGAAATATTACGTTATTATTTTTTTTGGATAATCAATATCACTTTAAACTTATTACGATTTAAGAAGAGAGATAAAAATCTTTGGATTTTTGGTGCATGGGGAGGCAATAAATTTAATGATAATACAAAATACCTTTTTAAATATGTGCATGAAAATGAACCTAAAATACAAGCTGTATGGATTACAAGCAAAAACACTATAAAAGATGAAATTATAAAGATGGGCTATACCTGTTATTTGTATAACGAAAAAGAAGGGAGAAAAGCGAGATTAAATGCTGGATATATCTTTTATACAAATGGAATTAGTGATGTTGGAAAGATAAATCTTTGCCATGGTGCTAAAATAGTTGCCTTATGGCATGGGATGCCCTTAAAGAGATTATGGTTTGCTACAAACTATTTTAAACATAAGAAATTGCGTACCATCCTTAGGTATTATACACTCAAAATATATTATGATAAACAAAGAGATTATACGATTGCCACTTCTGAAACAACAAAAACATTTCTGCAAGAATGTTTTGAGGTAAATCCTGATAGTATATTAATAACTGGACAACCTAGAAATGATATTTTATTTGATTCAGAGGTGAGTACATTAATAAAGAGTAAATTAAACCATTTAGAAAATGAAAAATTTATTCTTTACATGCCTACGTGGAGAGATATGGATTTAAAAGGAGATTCTTTTTTAGATAATGTACTCAAGGAATTATATGAAGACAGCCAGTTTTTAGAATTGTTAGTTCAGAAAAACATTAAACTATATGTTAAACCTCATCCTAATTTGAAGTTACAAGCTAAGAGTCAAGGAAATGTGGTTGTAATTGATGAAAGTTTAGATATTGATAGTCAAGAATTATTGGTTGTAGCTGATGCTTTCATAACAGATTATTCAAGTGCTTTTATTGATTATGCCTTGTTAAAAAGACCAATTTATTTTTTCACTCCTGATATAGAAGAGTATGAGAAAGGAAGTTTAGGAACCTTTTTGTCATTTAATGAGTTTGCACAACACTGGGAATCAACAATATCAGGATTTAAAGAATTAATTTTAAATGGAAATGAAGAAATAGGTTGTGCTAATACACAATTGATAAATTCAATTTACAATGATCCTACTTTAAAGGAAGGACAATACTCAAGAAATATAGTAGAAGCACTACGAAAGTGAACAAACTACTGCATGAACAGACAGTTCTATGTTAAAAATAGAATTTTTAGTTAAATTATATTTCCTTTCTTAAATATGAGTTAATTTCATTCACCTGCTTTTGTATATTTTTTACAGACTTTACTAAATCATTTTCGGGGATACTCACCTCAGGTAGTTCAGGAGAAATATAATTCACAAATTTCCATATTTCTAAAATGTCATTCACATTAATAAAATATGGTTCATAAAATGGATTGGTAGAAGATAATTGCAGAACATTTTCTTTTCCTTTTACCTTATTTGCGATTTTGAAAACAATTCCCTCTTCTTTTGTCACAACGATATAAGGATGATTATCTTTAATACTCTCCCAATTTTGGATATATTCAGCTACCACATGAGAACCAGGTGATACAGGTGGCATACTATCTCCTTTAATTGGAAAAGAACGATATTTTCTATCTCTACTCAGAAAAGGCAGCTGAAATGTAGGTAATACCTTAATATAATCAGGGTCCGCATATCCCATCGTGTAACCTGCACTTGCCTTTTCTGGAATCATTTCAATAACATCTTCATTTTGTTCATCCACCATAGCTGTTAGAACACGCAATTTTTTTCCTTTTATATCTGTATAAACACCTTTTGCAATAGATTCCCAATCACTTTCGGATAAATCTTCTAAATTTTTAGTGACTAAATCATCTAAGGGAATCTGATAAAACTTACTCAAGCGAACTATATTTTCTATACTTGGTTCGGCTACACCATTTTCGTATCCTGAATAAGAGGATCGAGTCATATCAAGCTTATTAGCAACATCTTCTTGAGACATTTGACGGTACTTCCTAAGTGTTTTTAAATTAGATGACAAATACAATTTCATAACTTTGCTTATATTTTAATCAAAAATAATCAAATTTTTTAAACAAAAAAATAAAAGTTAATTATATCATTGTTATATAGCTCAAATAGTGTCAGACTGAGTGATTCTTTAAAGAAAAATGTTTGTCTCAAATTTAAAGAAGGATGACGAATATAAATATGAGCCTCACAGCACCCTTTTGTCATGAAAAAAAACCGTTATTCAGTTTAAAGTTATATTCTATCTTTTTTTTATCAAAAAGTAGATTGTTTTATTTTTTTGTGTATATTTGGAAAAATTATAAAACTTTAAAAATTATGAGAAAAATTTACTTTTTAGCTGCTAGCCTTGTATTATCAATGGGTTTAACAGCACAAACAAATTTAGGTTTAAATACTACTGAAACCGTTATGTGGAATGGTGTTCCTATTGTTGAAATGACAGGATGGGATTCTTATAATCTATTGAATACTGCTGCTCCTGCAATGGGAGGAACTTCTTCTATACCTGCTAGTACAGTTCTGGGAACAACCAATCCTGCAGAAGGAACAGGTTATGCAAAAATGACTTCATTTGATTTAACAGGATTAAGTGGCTATAATATTCCTGATGGAATTTACCCAGGTTATCTAGACCAAGCATTTCCTTTTACCGATAAAATTCAATCTGTAACTTTTTCTTACAGATCAAATTTAACAACTGGAGACCAAGCAATTGCATTTGTTACTTCAAGTGGTCCTGGTCATGATTTTGGAATGAATGCTATTGGACAAGCTATTGTTGATATCACTACTAATGAATCAAGCTGGAAAACTGCTACTGCTACAATGAACTGGGTTTCACCTGATCCAATCGATTCAATCGAGATTGTTTTCGGTACTTCTGCTGGTGCAGTAATGAATGGTGGATATCCAGCACCTACTGTAAGTGGTTCAGTTTTAGAAGTTGATAATGTATTCTTGACTCTTAGTGATGGAACAACTGCTGGTATTGAAACTATCAAAAATCCAATCGTAGATGTTACTGTTTATCCAAATCCTACAAGTGAAGTGGTAAACTTTGCTTTTAACGAAGGAGAAAATGTTACTGAAATTCGTATCTTCTCTGCTACAGGTCAATTAATGGATGTTGTTAAAGCTGAAACTTTAACTACAGTTAACGTTAAGAACTATGCTGCTGGAACTTACTTCTTTAGAGTGTTAAACAATAATGAAGTTGTTAGATTCGACAAATTTATTGTAAAATAATATAAGTAATTAATTATAAAAGAAGCCGTGTCACTGACACGGCTTCTTTTATTTTATAGATAACTTATAGACGAAATAAGTGAAAGGCACCGTTCCTACCATTACATAAACCATTACCATTAAGGCATTTGTTGCATAGATGGATACTAACATACTCGCTAAAAAAACAAATCCCTACCTGTATAAAATGCTGCATAGCAGCTGCTTTACCAGTTGAATAGAAAATAAACAAACCTAGTTAAGATAAACTAGATATTAAATGCAAAAAGCCGCCATTTCTGACAGCTTTTCAATTCTGGGTGGAAGATCGGGTTCGAACCGACGACCTCCGGAACCACAATCCGGCGCTCTAACCAGCTGAGCTACAACCACCATGTAAATCTAAACTTTGACAATACTCTCAAAGCGAGTGCAAATATAAACATTTTTTACTGATTCAGTTTCTTAGAGTAATATTTTTTTTACACTATGTTTTGTTTTCGGGTTTACATTTATAGATTTTATTAAAGTGAAAGAATCCATACATCTTAAAACAACACTATATTTGCAAAAAATAAAATCTCATGTTAATGACACGCGACGAAATAAGAGAAAGTTATAGAAATAAAAGAAGTGAATTATCTACCGAACAATGCCTATATTTTTCACAAGTAATCACCAATAACTTCCTTAAAAATTGGGATTTTGAAGGAAAAACAATTGATTGTTTTCTTACCATACATCGCATGAAAGAAGTAGATACATCAGCTCTTATAAATCGCCTACAAAAGAAGAATCAGATTTGCGTTCCAGTTTCTAATTTCAATAACAACAGCATGCGTCACGTATTATTAAATGACCACACTGTTTTTCAAGAAACAACCACAGGAATACCCGAACCCGTTGTGGGAGAAGATGTAAATATCAAAGATATTGATGTGGTAATCGTACCGTTATTAGCTGTCGATCAAAATGGAAATCGTTTGGGCTATGGAAAGGGGTTTTATGATCGTTTCCTAGCAGAATGTAAACCCAGTGCTATTTTTATAGGACTTACTATGTTTGATATTCACGATGATTTTACAGATATTGATCCTTATGATATACCTTTACATTATGTGGTTACTCCCAAAGGAATTTTAAAAACAGGAGTTGAATATGAGGGGGAAACTGATAAATAATTAACTTCTTCGGAAATCATCAAAAAAAGAAGGATAAGATTTTGAAACAGCACTTGCGTCTTCAATCACAATGTTATTGGTAGTAAAGAGAGAAAATAAACTCATTGCCATTGCTATTCGGTGATCCTGATGAGATGAAAACCGAACCTCTTCCTTGATGTGCAATGATTTATTCCCTGAAACTTTCATTATATCCCCATCAATAGTGATAAGAACTCCTATTTTAGCACATTCCTGCTGCAAGGCTATAGCTCTATTACTTTCCTTAGAATATAAACGAGTAACTCCTTTAATAACAGATACACCTTCAGAAACAGAAGCTAACACTACTAAAGCTGGAAATAGATCAGGGCAATTTGTTGCATCAAATTCAAACGATTTTAATCTATCTTTCTGAACTGTTAGATTCCCTTCATCCCAAGTAAGATTAGCTCCTACGTTTTCTAAAACAGCTAAAAGAGATTTATCCGCTTGATTTGAATTCATAGATAAACCTTTAAGAGTTACCTTCCCTCCTATTGCACCAGCCACAAGAAAATAAGAGGCTGAGCTCCAATCACCTTCAATTATATATTTTGGGATAGGATGAGCCGTTTGATTTCCTTTAATAATAAACTCTTCCCATCCATTCTGAGAATATGTCAAACCAAATTCACTTAACAGCTGAAGAGTTAATTGTATATAAGGTATGCTTTTTAATTCTCTCACTCGGATTGTTGTCGTAAAAGGTAAAAAAGGGCTAACTAGTAATAGTCCCGTCAAAAATTGCGAGCTAACATTACCATCTATACAGACAGATGAATTATCAATCTTTCCTGAAATTTTCAGAGGTAATTTGTCGACATTACTTTCAACTCGTTTTCCAAATTGTTCCAAGCCCTCCACTACCATTTTCATAGAACGATTTAAGATTGAGCCCTTTCCCGTTACTACAAATTTCTCTTCATTCAATAATGAAAAACAACTAAATAATCGGGTGCTTAATCCAGATTCATTACAATCAATTAATGTAGGGAAAGGATAGTTCTTACCAATTCCCTTTAAATGATAAACATTTTTGTTCTGAGAAATAGTTAACCCAAATTCTTTACATATTTGAATAGCGGCTTTTGTGTCCCTATCATTCCCCAAATTCAACACATCCAATTCGATTCCTGCTAATGTCACTAAAGCCAAAACACGTTGTGACATACTTTTAGATGGAGGAATATTTACTATCCCCTCCACCTTTTCAATAGGATAAAGTGTATGGCTATTCATAGAAGCGAAGATACAGAAGAAAAATGAAACACTTTCTATAATAGAAAAAACAACATAAAAAAATGCGACAACTTTTGTTATCGCATTTTGTAGCGTGGGGGAGAGTTGAACTCCCGACCTCAGGGTTATGAATCCTGCGCTCTAACCAACTGAGCTACCACGCCAGACTCCTTTCGTTGCGGGTGCAAATATAAACAGTTTTTTTAAATATCAAATAGTGTTTTGAAATATTAACCCGAGTTGTATTGAAAAAATGAATAATTCAAAAATATATAAGTTAATTCCCATTCTAATCTTTTATTCTTATTAAATTTATAGCCAGTTTTTAAACAAAGAAGCAATGGAATTACCTTGGGCAGAACCCTTTAAGATTAAAACAGTAGAAGAAATTTATACCTCCACAAGAGAGGAAAGAGAAAGATGGATTGAAGAAGCACAATATAACCTCTTTAATCTATCAAGTCATGATGTATATATTGATTTACTCACAGATAGTGGAACTGGCTCTATGTCTGATAAACAATGGGCTGAAATGCTAAAAGGAGATGAGAGCTATGCTGGCTCAGAATCCTATATGAAATTAAAAGAAGTTGTAAATAACGTATTAGGTATCCCTTATTTCCTACCAACTCACCAAGGGCGTGCTGCAGAAAATGTATTGTTTAGTGTGATAGTTAAAGAAGGTATGGTTGTACCTGGCAACTCTCATTTTGACACTACAAAAGGACACATTGAATTTAGAAGAGCACATGCCGTAGATTGTACTATTGATGCTGCTTTTGATATTAACAACATGGATCCTTTTAAAGGGAACATTGATTTGAATAAATTAGAAGAGGTGTACAAAACTAACCCGAAAGAAAATATACCTCTTTGTATTGTAACCATTACTTGTAACTCTTCAGGTGGACAACCTGTTTCCATGCAAAACATCAAAGCAGTAAAAGCACTTTCTGATAAATACGGTATCCCTGTATTTTTTGATGCTGCACGTTTTGCTGAAAATGCTTATTTCATTAAGGTAAGAGAAGAAGGTTATCAAGATAAATCCATTAAAGAGATTGTAAAAGAGATGTTTACTTATTGTGATGGTTTTACAATGTCTGCTAAGAAAGATGGATTGGTGAATATTGGAGGCTTGTTAGGGATGAGAGATCAGAATCTTTTCCGTGCTTGTGGAAATATGGGAATTATTTATGAAGGATACATTACTTATGGTGGACTAGCTGGTCGTGATTTGGCTGCACTCGCTCAAGGTCTAATGGAATCTACTGAGTTTTCATACCTTAAAGCTAGAATTGATCAAATTGAATATTTAGGAAATAAATTGATAGACTTTGGAATTCCTATTCAAAAACCTATTGGTGGACATGCTATCTTTATAGATGCTCTATCATTCTTACCAAACGTTCCCAGAGAGGAATACCCTGCTCAAACATTAGGTATTGAATTATATAAAGAAGCTGGAGTAAGAGGTGTTGAAATCGGTACGTTACTCGCTGACAGAGATCCTGAGACAAAGTTAAATAGATATCCAAAATTAGAACTATTGCGATTAGCTATACCACGTAGAACTTATTCATATAAACACATGGATTACGTAGCAGTTGCCTTAAAGAATATTTATGACAGACGTAATAGCATCACTTCTGGATTAGAAATAGTTTGGGAATCAGAAATATTGAGACACTTTACTGTTTTATTAAAGAAAAAATAAGAGTATAAAAAAATAGAAAACCTCTGAATAAACAGAGGTTTTCTAAACCTAACCTAAACTAACCTAACCATTATGAAGATTCTTACTTAATCAAAGTGACATTCCCTTTCTTTTCACCTGAATTGCCATCGATTAAAGTATATTTCAAACTATAAACAAACACTCCTTGGTTCAATGGCTTACCATCAAAAGTACCATCCCAACCATCTTCTATATTTGTAGTCATAAAGACTAATTGACCATATCTATTAAAGATTTTAAAATCAATAGATGTTATCCCTATTCCCAATACATGCAATTTATTATTAATAGCACCATTAGGTGTAAAAGCATTTGGAACTGCTACAACATCTCTAAATTTAACATAAACCGTAACAGAGTCCCTTGCAACACAACCATCACTTGTTGTAATTGTTGGATAATATGTAGTTGTTAATAACGGACTAGCAATAACATCTAAACAAGATGGACAATCAATATCATCCGAAGGATTCCAAAAAATAGAGCCTACATCCAAAGTTTCTGCCCAAATATTGGCACTACCACCTAAATCTATGAGAGTGTCACCAAATGCCACAATAGAAGGTGATGCGCTAACAGTAACTGGAATAGTAAATTGATCACTCGTAAAACTACTCGAAACTTTTAATGTTACATTGTATACACCTGCAGAATCATAACAGATTCCAACAGGATGCTGATCAAAGGAAGATGGTGTTTGAGCTCCATCAAAAGTCCATTCCCATGAAATAATTCCTGTTCCTGATGATAAATCAGTAAAATCGATACAACTACCTTCACAAATTTCAAAACTTGATGCTGTAAAATCAGCTACAGGACAATCATGAACAATAATTTGTTTTGTAATAAAATTAGTTCCGTAATTATCAGTAACACTTAATAGAACATTATAAGTCCCAGGATTTGAATATACGATTCCACTCGGATTTTGATCTGTTGAAGAAGAAGGTGTAGCACCTGTAAAGGTCCAATTCCATGAAATAATATTTGTACCCGTTGATTGGTCTGTAAAATTAAGAGTAGTTCCCGCACAAACTTCAAAAGTTGTATTAAAATCTGCATTTGGTAAGCACTCCCCTACTACAATCTGCTTTGTAATTGAGCTTGTACCATAATCATCTGTTACTTGTAGAATAATATCATAAGTACCTGGATTAGCATAGCAAATATTCGTTGGATTCTGCATGGTTGATGTTGGCGTACTACTACCGGGTAAACTCCAAATCCACGTTGAGATATTCGTTCCAGTAGATAAATCTGTTAAATTGATACAATCACCTTTACAAATATTTAAGCTAGATGCAGAAAAATCGGGTGTCGGATCTGGGCAATTTATGACAGTTACTTGTAAGGTTTTCGTGTCAGAACCATTGTTATTAGTGACTGTTAGAGTAACATCATAAACACCCGCAGTTGAATAACAAACATTCGAAGGATTTTGTGAGGAAGAAGAATTCATACTAGCTCCTGTAAACGCCCAATTCCAAGAAGTAATACCATTCCCAACTGACAAATCATTAAAATTAATACAGGAGCCTTCACAAATAGTAAAGTTTGTTGTGGAGAAATTAGCTGTTGGCAAGGAACAATCAGTTACCGTTACCTGCATAGTAGTATCGTGCGAACCATATGGATTCACGACACTCAATTTAACGTTATAAGTACCTGCATTTGGATAACAAATATTGGAAGGGTTTTGAGTTGTTGAAGTTGGAACACTTGCTCCTGAAAAAGTCCAATTCCATGAAGTGATATTTCCTCCTGTAGTCAAGTCCGTAAAACTGATACAATCATTTTCACAAATAGCAAAACTGGTTGTAGAAAAATTTGCTTGAGGCGGTACACAATCTCCTACAGTAATTTGCATGGTTGTATCTTTAGAACCATTATCATCTGTTACTGTTAATTTCACATTATACGTTCCTGAAGTTGGATAACAGATGTTTGTAGGATTTTGACTTGTGGAAGAACTAGGATTAGCACCTGTAAAAGCCCAATTCCAAGAAGAAACATTGGACCCTGTAGATAAATCTGTAAAATCAATGCAATCATTCTTACAAATATTAAAACTCGGAGTTGAGAAGTTTGCAACTAAAGCAGTTGTACATACAGTTCCACTAACTAATTGACTCCTAGAGCTTGTCAAAATACCATGCATTAAATTAATTTGTCCTTGTGTAAACATACAAGTACAATTACTATAGTCCATATAGTTCTCGTATTGAGTTTGAGTACCAGTACACGTTGATTGATTACCAGAACAAGATCCTGGATAATTAAATGAAGGGCCTGCTGTTGCGGGAGTGTCTGCGATACCATCATTCCCATTACCACATCCAGCTCCATCTGTATTTCCCCAAGTATGAGGTAATCCAAGATAATGCCCCACCTCATGTGTTAATACACGATTACCCAATTGTAATCCCATATCATAATCCATCACTACTCCATCCAAATTAGCTGGAGGAATCATTCCTGTTGTCGGAAGATAGGCCCATCCAGCCGTTCCATATCCTAGACCATTAGATATGTTACATATCCATACATTTAAATACTTGGTATGATCCCATGAATCCGTACCTCCATTAGCAGTACTTTTCATGTATTCAGAATTACTACCATTCGGATTAAAATAAGTAACAGATGTAGATACTCTATGAACCCCAGGTTCAGATAGTGGAACCCCATTAGGATCCTTCTCTGCTAAACAGAAATCTATGTTTGCGTTCATGGGGTTAAATCCATAAGAAGTACGAGCGTTAGCAGCATCCGCATTTAACAATTGGAAATCTTCATTCAATTCATTGAAAATATTCATAATAGCAGCATAAGATACATTTTGTGTTGCATTGCTATAAACTACATGAAAAATAATGGGTATAGTATATTGTGCCTTATCGGATATTCCAGAATAATCAATGTTTTGAGTCATCTGTTGATACTCCTGATTATATTGTTGTGTCAGATTATACTCTTCTAAATAAACTTGCATTTTCAAATCAGAAACACATCGTTCAGTAGTTTCATTTAATGCAGGTGTTTGGATTGGTACAATAACTTGTAAATATGCGATTTGTGTAAAAAACAAGACATATCCAACCAAGCTTCCTTGGAAGACCCTTTTCATAGCAGTAAAATTCATAAACCTTTTTTTAGTAAGGCTAACCTAAGAAATAAAATTGAAAAGAAAAAAAATTTAACATTTAATAATTAAAGATATTGTTGGAACCCTAATCAAAAAAAAGGGTCTTGATTATCTCAAGACCCTTTATAACAATAGATTACTAGTCTATTCTATAACTAATTTCTTAACATCAGTTCTTCCGTCTTCCGTTTGGATACGAACTGTATAAATACCAGATTTAAAATCATTTACATCTATAGTATAAGTACTTTCATACGCATTCAAAGTCTGTGTATGAACAACTCTACCTGTCATATCTATAAATTGAACTGTTGAATTCCAAATATTACCAGGAATATCAATTGTTACATTAGATGTTGCCGGATTCGGATAAACAGAAAAAGTAATTTTGTTTGGATTAGACATTAAACTCAGATTTTGAACACACACATTATCATATACAAATGCCATCATAATATCAAAGAAATCTGGACCAAAGTCGCAGTGTCCTCCTGTTTCATAATTTTTATAAGCAGCATAAACTCCTTGGTTTAATGCGCGTTTGTAAATTAAAGAGTCACCATATAAATCAACCTGAACTGTCATTCCTGCTGGTTTTGGCTGACCAAATAAATAGGGTACTGTTTGATCTGGAGCAGTATGAACACCAAAGAAAGGTTGTTGGCCTGCTACTACGATAGTTGTATCCATTAAAGCACCACACATACTTAATGCCATTTGAGGTTCACTACTGTAACCAGGATTTCCTGAATTACCTTCCAATCCACCTTGTGTATTGATATAAGCTATCAAATCAGTTTCATTTGGGATTTTACTCAAATCATTTAGGTAAGTCACGTGGTCAGCTAAAATAGCACCTGCTGATGAACCTCCTGCAATGATAATATTTGAGTTAATTCCGTAAGGATTTCCGTTAGCAGCAGATTTTCGTAAGAAACGAATAGCTGCTTTCATATCGTGCATAGATCTAGCAACCTCCTTTTTAAATTCAAGTGCTAAAGTAGCTGGCTGTGTGAGCCATAAAGGATTGATATTTAATAAGCGATACTGTATAGATACCGCAACATACCCCATTTTAGCCATTTGCTCACAAATTGTTTGCATGTCAGATTTATTTCCTCCAATAAAAGAACCTCCGTGTGCTAATAAAATGACTGGTCTATCGTCATCAGTGTCACCATCTGGAGTATAAATATCCAAGGATAAGTCAACAAGTTGATCTCCTGCTTGGTTATAGTTTGATCCATATTTTACATCAGCTGTTTTAGTTACATTTGTAAAAACAGCTTGTTTGTAACGTGTTCCTGAAGAACAATCTTGTGCATTTACATTACTATTGACAAGTGTAGTAGCAATAATAAGTGTAGAGTAAAGTATTTTTCTCATAAATTAGATTTTTAATTATACCGATAAAGGTAATAGATTTTTTGATTACAATAATTAAAAATAAATAAAAAAATAGATTAAATACCCATTATTATTTATAATTAGTTAGCACTAATGACTAGTGGTTTAAAAGTGAAATCTTCGATAAGCACAGAATAAAAAGTAGAATACAAAAATTATCGGTAAGGAAAATGAATAGTGAGAGATTAAATCTATAAATCTACTCCTTCAGTTCTAAAAGCATTGAAAACAAAAGGGACATTCACTACGCAAGAAAAATCAAAACCAGCTTCTTTCATTTCATCATCGTCTTCAGCATATCTCCATTCAATAGAAACATCATAGCCATTTTCCACCATCTCATTCATTTTATGTAAAAGAAAAAGAATTTGTTTGGAAGAAGCATTATTAAAATATTCCATGTGAAAAATAATGCGCGTCTTTCTAACGGGGGCACAAGAATATGCATAGAACCATTTTACAATTGGCGACCAAAATTCTTCTATATTTTCGGGAATAGCTCTTCCTTTGATCAACATGCGACCTATATTAGGGTTAAAATTCACATAAGGAGTGTTGGGCGTAGCTATTTTTTCTAAAATCTCCATTAACTTTTAAAATGAAAGGACCAATATGTCCATTATTATCGATTTTTAAAAGTTTAAGTTTCAAAAAGACCTATCAATTTCGACAAACAAAATGGTTTTATCGATGAATACCATTTATCTCAAAAAATTCATATACAGCCTGAGCAGCTTCACATTTAATTGAACCAAGTCTATACCCATGATGAGTTAAAGCATTAGATAATTGATTTTCAAAATAATAAGCAACATTTCCAATAAAATGAATTTCTTGAATGGATGTTTTTAATGGTTTTAAAGCAGTTTGACAAAAATCAGAAAACCCCTGTGAGATTAATTCACTCACTTCTGACTCATGTAGAAATTCATGAATAATCTTTGTAAGTCCAGCTACAAATTTTCTTCCATCAGGTTCATAAACCCTATGAATAATGGAATGACCTTGAAAATATTCTTCTATCTTTTTTCTAACTGTTAGTGACAATTCACCTCTTAAATAATACTGAATCAATCTTTTACCTAAATCAAAACCACTACCTTCATCTCCAAGTATGTACCCCCAGCCAGAAGTGATTTGCTTTACATTCTTTCCATCGAAATATGCTACAACAGCTCCTGTTCCAATAATTCCAACTACTCCTTCTCTATTTCCTAGATGAGCTATGCATGCTGCATAAATATCTGTTTCCACTAGTCGTACATTTAGTTGAAAGAGATTTAAAAATTGTATGATTTTAGTTTTTGCTTCTTTACTCTCACATCCTGCTCCAAAGAAATATACTTCTTCTTGCTGAAAATTATTTTCTTGGATAAATTGCAGAAAAATAGTTTTTTTTTGGTCAGTCAATTCCTGTGGATGCAAGCCTACTGTCGCTTTCTGTGTCAATTGACCCGAAGCATCTCTATAAACCCAAGTAGATTTGGTTCCTCCGCTTTCGACTACTATCATAGATTAATACCAATCAAATCGGTAAGCTAGATTCATATTGAAAGATATGGGTGAAATATCATTTCCTAAGATTGCATAGGGATCCATTAACCTAGAAACAATCTCTGCTCCTACATCAAAGGTAATTGCTCCTCTCATAGCAGGCACTTGAAATTTAACTCCTAAACCACCTCCAAAAGAAAATAAAATTGAATACATAGGCTTTAAGGATGTAAGAGGTTGAGGGGGATAATCATTCGTTTCGTAATCATCTACTTTTAAAGAGCCTGGCATACGATATTTTGAACTATATGAACTCAAAATACCTTTCAAATATCCTCCTGCATACATGGCTATTCCTATATCATAATCATTAATGAAATAATATCTTGTACCACCATCTATGGCAAAATAGGTTGTTTTGGCTGTTTCGATAGCTTGAACTTTAGAAGGGACTATTCCATCTTTCCCTGAGACTTCCGTAGTTCTTTCATACTTCTTTGGAAACATATATGCAGCTCGTAATGTAAAGGTATTATTAGGAGTACGCGGAAATTCTCCAAACATATTGAATCCAATACGATGTATAGGAAGATTTAATCCATGAAAAGTGCTTACCCCTCCTCCTAAAGAAAATTGAGCCATACCGCTGTTTGAAAAGACAAACAACATACTACTCATCAAAACAATTATTTTATATCTGCCCATTTTGGTTTCTTTTTTAAAATATCCTTATAAATTTTGCAATCTTTTGTGTGTGCTCCATCCAAATATCCAGTGCTCATTAAAAATTCTTCAACAATTTTTATGCCTGTAAATTTAAAATTATTTTTAAATAACTTAGTCCATTCTTCTAATGATAAACCTAAATTCTTGTCTAACCAATAACTAAATGTACCATTATTTTTTTGAATTTCTAAAATTTTATTTGCATTATAAATTACAGCTTCAATTTTTTTCCTATTCCGAATAATACCAGCATCATTCATTAATTCTATTATCTTCTTTTCCTTAAAGGCAGCCACGACAGAAATGTCATAATTTTCAAACGCTTTCCTAAAGGCTGGCTCTCTTTTAATAATTTGTGACCAACTCAAACCGGCTTGATTAATTTCTAAGATTAATCTACCAAACAACTCATCATCGTCCTTTAGTGGAAAACCATAATTTTCATCATGATATTTCTTATCTGGGTGATTTTGGTCTAAATTCTTTGTAAATTCGCAATAACTCATCTTGGGTTAATTAACGTACAAATAAGGCAAAAAGTTGTAATAGATATAAAATTATGGCAAATATTTTCGAATTTAATGGGTTTAAACCTGTTATACATCCTTCTAGTTTTGTTCACCCCAATGCAACAGTAACTGGGAATGTTATTATTGGAAAAGATGTATATATAGGTCCAGGAGCAGCCATACGTGGTGACTGGGGTAAAATTATTCTAAAAGATGGCTGTAATGTTCAGGAGAATTGTACAATACACATGTTTCCAGGCACAACCGTTATTTTAGAAGAAGCGGCTCATATTGGCCATGGAGCTATTGTTCATGGTGGGCATATAGGCAGGAACTGTATGATTGGTATGAATGCTGTAATTATGGATGATGCTGAAATAGGAGAAGAATCTATTATTGGTGCATTGTGTTTTGTTCCTGCGAAAATGAATATTCCACGTCGAAGTTTGGTCGTTGGGAGCCCTGCTAAAATCATTAAAGAAGTAAGTGACGAAATGATACAATGGAAAACAATGGGAACCACCTTATACCAAAGACTCCCTCAAGAATGTAAGGACACCCTAAAACCTTGTGAGCCTCTTATGGAAGAAGAATCGAATAGACCCTCTCAAGAAAATATGTATAAAACTTGGGAAGAAATTAAAAATCAAAACTAATAATGAAAGTAAGTATATCTCTCATAGCATTAACTCTTCTACTTGGTTCTTGTGCATTTAACAATATGTTTTTACAACCAACAACGTATAATCAAGAGCAAACGCAAACAAAATTAATTATCCAAAACGACACTGTTACAGTTGCCTTTCAAGATGAAAATCATCAACCTTACTACATCAAAAAGGGAAATGACACAGTCTCCTTTAATTATACAATAGAAAGTGTCTTATTTGATAGTGAAAGCGGGAATCAACTAAATGGTTGGTGGTTAATCCCAAAAGATGTAGAGCCAAAAATTACACTCATCCATTTTCATGGAAATGCTGGATCTCTACCTATGCAACATTTTGCAACAACAAAAATGTTAGAATATGGTTTTCAGACATTTGCAATTGATTATAGCGGTTTTGGGTTCTCTACAGGGAAAGCAAAACGTAAATCTGTTATTAAAGATGGAAATTCTGCGATTGATTATGTTTTAAAAGATCCACGCGTAAAAGGAACCAAAGTAGTCATTTATGGGCAGTCATTAGGTGGGAACTTAGCTGGCTCTTTATCATCATTAAGAAACAATGATATTGATGCCGTAGTGATTGAAGGCGGGTTTTCGTCACACAAAGATATTGCGGCGAATGTTGCAGGATTTATTGGTCGGTGGTTTGTCAAAGAACAATATAGTTCTAAATCATCAGTATCCAATTTCCATAAACCAATTCTAGTCATTCATAGTCATGAGGATGATGTAGTTCCTATTTCTCATGGAAAATTAGTTTTTGAACATGCTAATTCCCCTAAAGAGTTTTACGAAATAGATGGTTGTCATATTTGTGGTTCACGCCTGTATGCAAAAGAGATATCTGAGAAAATATTCAATATGCTAGAAAACAAATAAACTTGTTGTGCATTTAGTATAAAATGTAGATTATGGTGTCAGCCCTCGATACAATTGTCACCTCGAGAACCTTGGTGCTCGGGGTATATTTTTAATAAATTCTAATTCTTACATCTTTACAAATCCATTACAATCTATAATATAGTAGAAATTATTGATCTTATTTATCTTTTGTAAATGTACAACGGGTTAACTATAATAAAAAAGAGGCTGTCTTGATCCAAGACAGCCTCTTTTTTATTATAAGTTTATTACTTTGCTTTCTTATCGATAAATTTAACAAAGGCAGCACCACCTTGAGCAAATGCTTCAGCAATACGATTGTTTGTTACTGGAATACCAACAGGGTAAATATCACCTACAGCACCAATACAAGAAATAGTTGTTACAACATTACTTGGATTTGCTGTTTCAACAAATACGAAATTACAGTTTAATTTAGAAGGTTCTTTCATAACCCCACCAAACCAACCTGGATAAATCCATTGTGGTTTAACAATTAAAGTGTATTTTGAATCAGCATCTGCGCTATATTTACGGATTTTGCTATGTTTTCCAGCAGCAGCAAAAAATTTATCTGGGCATCTAACATCTTTAGTCTTTTGCCATTCTTCTTTAATAGTGTTTATATCTTCTGCATCTTTCTTCTCAATTCTACGTTGGATGTATTTCTCCTCAGACATATTTTCTTTGTAATATTTTACTTCAGAAAAATCGAATTCAACTTTGAAATTCTTTTCACTAACAAGTGGTGTCAAGCTTCCTGAGATAACTTTAAATTTTTGTCCAAAGACAAATAAAGGTGCTATAAAAAGCAATGATAATAAGATTTTTTTCATAAAGGTTAAATTTTTAGAATTTATAATAATTGTAAATTTATAATTTTTTTTGAAAGAAGAACGTCTTTCATAAAAAATACGACAGATGACGTATGAAAGAATGATGCCAAAATGTACCGGTAGGAACAAACGAGCAAACTACCTTCTATTTTACAACAATCACAAGATATCTAGAGATTTTCCAAAACTTAGAAGGATCTAAAATGATTAACTTGTTTCCATCCCATTGATAGCTTGATGTTGGATGATCTGTAATGATTTCTGGTTTTTTACCAATAATTGTGAGTTGTTTTACTTTTGTTTTATCTAATTTTTGAAAATATCCTTCATTAAATTCTTCAGCTACGTTTGTTTTTTTACCTATCCCAATGAATCCTTTTTCTCTTACGATGACATTATTCTCAACTAATTCATTCATTGTTCCATATGCATAGAAAACTTCATTCATCTCCTTCATCACATCTAAGGCTAATTCCACTTGTTCTTGATATTCATCAAATAATGCAGCATACTCCATGTTTAAGTCAGCTAATTCAATTTTAAGGTTATTAATTTCCTTATTCTTCTCCTGAATATCTACAGTTAATCTATCAACCATACTCTGTAATTCCTTGATTTTAATGTTTTGAGAAGCTAATTGATTTTTTAATGCTTTAATACTTTTAGCATTTTCATTTCGTAAAAAGTTAATGTTTTGAATTTCCTGTAATATCCAATCTTGATCCTCTTTAGATAACTCAGGGTTAGAGCTTTTTACTCGAATTTCTTCTTCTTTTAGGTTAATGCGAAGGAGGTTTTCTTGAATCTCATTAAAAAAAGAAATAGCTTCATTAATAACTGAATCTTTGTGTTTATTTTCTAATTCTAATTGTGCTACTTTATTCTGTAACTCAATAAATTCTTTGTCGGATGTATTATCCCCCCCGTTATGGTTTTCTGTTTTACAAGCAAAAAGCAAAGTGAATAATGTCAGAGCATATAGATATTTCATAGAATAAATATTGTTATTAATAGATACAAATTTACTATTTTCTTTTTCTTAATTGTATCTTTGGTAAAATTCTATAATAAAAATATGAAATTTCTGGGACTACTATTAACTCTTTGTATTAGCATTTCAATTTATGGACAACAAATTTTTCACGAAATTTCTATGCCCAATCCAGAAACGCATTATTTCCATATTCAAACGACACTAAATAACTTTAAAGAGAAGAAAATCACTTTAGTGATGCCTGTATGGTCCCCAGGATCTTATTTAATTCGTGAATACCCAAAAAATGTAAATCTTGTTCGTGCATTTGATGAAAATAATCATTCTTTGAATGTAAAGAAGGTTTCAAAAAATAAATGGGAAATTGAAAAAGGGAATGCCAAGAAAGTTATTGTAAAATATGAATCTTATGCATTTAATTTAGGCGTACGAACTGCTTTTCTAGATAAAACACATGGTTTTTTTAATGGAACAAATGTATTTACATTCCCTGAAGGGTATAAACATCTTGGAGGTCAAGTAAAGGTCATTCCTCATGCCGATTTTGCAACTATTTCAGCTCCTCTAAAAATAGCAGGCGATGGCGTGTCAACCGATAGTGGTGCAAAAACGTTTTTGTTTTCTGATTTTGATGAATTAGCTGATTCACCTTTTGAAGTTGGAAATCAAGTAGTTTTTCATTTTGATGCTGCTGGTGTAAAACATACGGTTGCCATGTACGGTGAAGGGAATTATGACATCGAAATATTGAAAAAGGATATGGCAAGAGTTGTAGAGGCTGCGACAACTATTTTTGGTCAGAATCCAAATAAAGAATATTTGTTTATTGTACATAATACGGATGATGGTGATGGTGGACTTGAACATATGAATTCTACTACGTTAAACGTTAGTAAATGGATATATAGCAAAGAAAAATATCGTGGTTTTTTATCTTTAGTTGCACATGAATATTTCCATGTTTGGAATGTTAAACGACTACGACCTTGTGCCTTGGTTGACATTGATTATAGCAATGAAAATTATACCGATTTATTATGGGTAATGGAGGGATTTACTTCATATTATAGTGAAATTATCTTGTTGAGAGCAGGTTACCATACACAAGAAAGTTATCTAACTAAACTACAAGGTACTTTAAATTATGTGGAAGGCACTCCAGGAAATAAGGTTCAACCAGTAAGTCATTCTTCATATGATGCGTGGATTAAGTCGTATAGACCTAATGAAAATAGTAGAAATACAGAAGTCTCTTATTACTCAAAAGGTGGCTTGATTGGAGCGGTATTAGATGCTATGATTATTGAAAAATATAATGGAAAAAAGGATTTGTCCGATTTCATGCAACTTCTTTATCAGAAATACTATGCAACAAAGAATGTTGGATTCACACAAACTCAATTTAAGGAGGAATTGAGTAAGTTTTTAGGGAAAAATATGGATGATTTCTTTATAAAATATATAGATGGGGTGGAAACAATACCTTATGAAGATTTCATGAGACCTCTTGGGTTATTCATTGAAAGAATTGATGAGGTTAATCAAAGTATTGGGATAGGATATTCTATAAGAAGTGGAAGAGTAGTGATAACTAGCGTACTAGCAGGAAGTGAAGCAGAAAAAGCAGGATTATCTGTGGATGACGAAATTATTGCTTTCAATGGATACCGTGTGAATGATAGTAACTTATCAGGTTTTCTAGCTGATTTGTCAGTAGGTCAACCTTTTAAATTATGGATAGCTAGGGGAGAGAGAATGATGGAAATAACGAATATAAAAATGGGTACAACTACTAGGTCTCGTTATCACTTTACTTATGAAGGAAATAAATTAGGAGCATTTTGGCTCAGAGAAATGGGGAAGTAGTATCT
The DNA here is from genome assembly GCA_023957385.1 of Brumimicrobium sp. Classification (NCBI taxonomy): domain Bacteria; kingdom Pseudomonadati; phylum Bacteroidota; class Flavobacteriia; order Flavobacteriales; family Crocinitomicaceae; genus Brumimicrobium; species Brumimicrobium sp. The sequence continues at coordinate 1,332,128 of JAMLGZ010000001.1, forward strand.
TACTTATTTTTCTTCGTAAATTTCTTTTAATACACCGATTGCATAATCAATTTCTTCTGTAGTATTGTATCTAGAGAAAGAGAAACGTACATTAGGTTTTGTCATATCGGCTTTGATTCCGGCTAATACATGTGATCCTATATTGCTACCCGATGCACAAGCAGATCCTCCTGAAGCGGCTACTCCTTTCAAATCTAGGGTGAATAACAGCATGGATGCTTTTGATGTTTCAGGTAAACATACATTTAAAACGGTATATAAGCTATTTGCTGGCGTAATATCACCGTGAAAGCCAACTCCTTTGATGTGTAGTTTTAATTGTTCAATCATGTAGGATTTGAGTCCTTGAATATAATTCGCATGTTTTTCTAAGTCTTGATAAGCTAACTCCATAGCTTTTGCTAAGCCGACAATTCCATATAAATTTTCTGTACCAGCACGTAAACCACGCTCTTGAGAACCACCTAAAATTAAAGGAGAGCCTTTTACATGACTGTTTATATACAGAAAACCAACTCCTTTTGGACCATGAAATTTATGAGCTGCACATGTAATAAAGTCAATATACGTTTTTTGTAAATCAAACCGATAATGCGCCATAGATTGCACAGTATCAGAATGAAAATAAGCATGATGTTGCTGACAAAGAAGGCTTACATTTTCTAGAGGGAGCAAATTGCCTATTTCATTATTTCCATGCATTAATGAAACAAGTGTTTTTTTACGCTCATCTTGAAGCAATTCTTCCAAATGAGATAAATCTACATGTCCATTTGGGGTGAGACGAACAAAAACTAATTCTACATGACTTGTATGATGCACATGTTCTGCGGAATGGGTTACCGCGTGGTGTTCAATAGATGAAGTGATAATTCTTTCAACGCCTAATTGATTTACAGCAATATTGAATACCATGTTATCAGCTTCTGATCCACCTGAAGTGAAGATGATTTCAGAAGGCTTGGCTTGTAAGAATCCTGCTACCTTTCTTCGCGCAGTTTCAAGGATTCCTTTTGCTTGTCGACCAAAAGCATGCGTAGAGGATGGATTACCAAATTCATTTTGCAAACAAGGAATCATTTCCTCTAATACTTCAGGGGCAAGGGGAGTAGTTGCAGCATTATCTAAATAAACACTTTTCATAGTCAACTCTTCTATGATTCACATGACTCATGCATTAATTTCTTGATTTCACAGATGATATTTTCAGCTAGAGTATTAGCTTTTACTTCATCTTTACTTTCTGCATAAATTCTAATGATAGGTTCTGTATTACTTTTCCTTAGGTGAACCCATTCTTTTTCAAAATATATTTTTACACCATCTGCTGTATCAATTTCATTTTTCGCATATTTCTTCTGTATATCAGAAAGAATTTTATCTACGTCTGTTTCTGGTGTTAATTCAATCTTATTCTTAGAAATCACATATTTTGGATAAGAATCTCTTAACTGGCTAACTTTCTTACCTGATTTTGCTAAATGGGTTAAAAACAAAGCGATTCCCACCAAAGCATCTCTTCCGTAATGTAATTCAGGGAGAATAACGCCTCCATTTCCTTCCCCGCCAATTACAGCGTTGATTTCTTTCATTTTGGTTACTACATTTACTTCACCAACAGCTGATGCAGCATATTGGTATCCATGTCCTTCTGTGATATCTCGCAAAGCTCTGGTAGAGGAAAGGTTGGAAACAGTTGCCCCACCTTTTTGACTTAAAATATAATCAGCTACAGCAACTAAGGTATATTCTTCCCCAAACATAGAACCATCCTCACACACTAAAGCCAACCGATCTACGTCGGGATCGACAGAAATTCCAAGATTTGCTTTGTTTTCAACGACAGAAGAGGATAATTCAACTAGGTGGTTGGGAAGTGGTTCAGGATTATGCGCAAAGATACCAGTAGGCTCACAATTTAGTCCTATTACTTTCGATAGTCCTAATGCATTTAACAATAAAGGAACGGCAATTCCCCCTGTTGAATTTACAGCGTCCACTACAATGCTGAAATCGGCTTTTTCAATAGCTTCTTTGTCCACATAAGGCAAACTTAAAATAGTTTCAATATGTTTGTGGATATAATCGTGATCTTGTGTGATTTTACCGAGTTTGTCAACATCTATAAAATCAAATTCTTCTTTTTCAGCAATTTCAAGTACGCGTTTTCCGTCTGTATCTGAAATAAATTCACCCAGATTATTTAATAATTTTAGCGCATTCCATTCTTTTGGATTATGACTTGCAGTAATAATAATCCCTCCATGTGTCTTTTCAGTGATTACAGCCATTTCAACTGTAGGAGTGGTAGAAAGACCCAAGTCAAGTACGCTAATTCCTAAGCTTCTTAGGGTTGAGATTACTAAGTTACTTACAATTGACCCAGATAAACGAGCATCTCTTCCGATAACTACTTTTAATTGACGTGCATTATTAATTTCTTGTAGCCATGTTCCGTAGGCAGCGGCAAATTTAACCACGTCCACAGGGGAAAGTCCTTCACCTACCTTCCCACCAATGGTTCCTCGGATACCAGATATAGATTTGATTAGGGTCATTTCTTAAATTTTTATATTGTTTTTTTTAAATGAATCATTTTGATACAAGCCACAGCAGCTTCAGTTCCTTTGTTACCATATTTCCCACCTGATCTGTCGATAGCTTGCTGTAAAGTATTATCAGTTAGGACACAGAAAATAGCAGGTTTATTGAATTTTAGGGCGACATCTTTAATTCCTAAGGCAGTTCCCTGACAAACAAAATCGAAATGTTTGGTTTCACCTTGAATAACAGAACCTATGGCTATTACTCCATCAATTTCTATCTTTTCTAGTAACCATTGAGAGGCTAGAGGTAGTTCATACGCTCCTGGAACGTATTTTACAGTGATATTTTTCGCTTTTACTCCGTTCTCTAAAAGTGTTTCTTGCGCTCCTTTTAGAAGATTAAAAGTAATATTATCGTTCCATTCTGAAACAACAATGCCGACTTTGAAATCGGCACCGTTTGGAATAGTATTTTTATCGTATTGAGATAGATTCTTATTTGCTGTTGCCATTATTCTACGATTGAGTTTTCGGCTCTTGTGATATATTTTTCAATTTGTTTTTGATTCGCAAAAGTCAAATACTTGTTCTTAATAATACGGTAATATTCTGCCGCTTTTTGGTAATCACCTGCTTCTTCGGCATTTAGTCCAGCTTTAAAGTAAAATACAGGAGTAGTTGCATCATTTTCAACTCTTTCAGCTGCTTCAATATACTTTTTAACAGCATTTTTGTAATCTCCTAATTCTGAGTAGCAATCTCCTTGTGTACCAATCGCTAAAGTCATTAAATACGTATCGTCAATTTTAACTTTCTTCAACTCGTTTAATGCTTCTTCATATTTCCCTTGCTCAAAATAAAGGTTTCCCAATGCATAGCTAGAAATTTTTCCACCTGCATAGCCTTTGTATTCTTTTGCAAGATATTCAAACTCATCAATAGCAGCTTGGGTAGAATCTTTTTCCATATACATGATTCCGTCTGCTATTTCAGCTTTAGACGCTTCGTTCTTAGGACCAGAAATAAACTTCTGGTAGGCAAGTACTACTAGCACGATAAGAACAGCTGCTCCTACAGCATAGGTTGAGATTTTTAAAATCTTATTTCCTTTAAATTGTTCTAATAATTCTTCTTTTGTAATGTAATCACTCATAATTAGCAAATTTCAAGTTGCAAAAATAAGTTTTTTTTTAATCTAAAACTAAGATTTTATAAAAAGTAAATTGTTAAGAAGTATTTTTCTTATTTCTTTCTTACATTTTCGTATCTTTACAACGTGGACAAGCATCAATATTTATCAAAATTAAGCTTAGTAAATTTTAAAAATTACAAGCAATTGGATATCATATTATCACCCGATATCAATTGTTTTATTGGTGCTAATGGTGTAGGAAAAACCAATATTTTGGATGCCTTATATTATTTGAGTATGTGTCGTTCTTATCTAAATCCAATTGACTCTCAGAACATTCAATTTGATGAAGGCTTTTTCATGATCCAAGGAACTTGGCAAAATGAAGAGCGTACTGATACTATTTATTGTGGTGTAAAACGAGGCCAGAAAAAAGTTTTTAGCAAGAATAAAGTAGCCTATGAAAAACTGTCAGATCATATTGGTAGTTATCCTTGCGTAATGATTTCTCCGTATGATCGTGATTTAATTACAGAAGGAAGTGAGGAACGTAGAAAATGGCTTGATAGTATTATTTCTCAATTCGATCGTGATTTCTTGAATGATTTAATTAAATATAACAAGGTATTAGAACAACGGAATGCCTTACTTAAAAACATGTTTAATAGAGGCTTTTTTGAACTTGAAGATATAAGTGTTTGGGATGAGCAATTGGTAACAATAGGTTGCCGAATCTATCAGAAACGTGCGCAAATGATGGTTGATTTTATTCCTATCTTTCAAAAATACTATCAATGGCTTTCGAATGATAGAGAAGTGGTAGACTTGAATTATCGTTCTCAATTGTCGGAAGGAGATTTTTCCGATTTGTTAGCTCAAGCTCAGTTTTTAGATCGACAAAGAGGAAATACTTCGGTGGGACCGCATAAAGATGATTTTATTTTCACAATCAACGGTCAGCATATTAAAAAGTTTGGCTCTCAAGGACAGCAGAAATCGTATTTAATTTCTTTACGCTTAGCTCAATATGAGTGGCTCTTAGAAAACCTCAAGAAAAAACCTGTCTTACTATTAGATGATATTTTTGATAAATTAGATAATAGTAGGGTAGAGCGTTTGATGCAAATGGTGCATAATCAACGTTTTGGTCAGGTTCTAATTACAGATACTGATAAAGATAGAATTGCTTCAATCTTTGAGAATAATGGAATACCATATAAAGCTTTTTATGTCAATCAAAACACTATTGTGGAAGAAAATGAAATCGCAGTATGAATGAGAAAGAACGATTCCAAGAGGATACTAATTTAGAAAAAATTATTTCCAAAATGTTTAAAGCATGGGGCTTGGCTCCTAAGATGAAAGAATTGGATGTCGTTGCTGCGTGGCCTGAACTCATGGGGAAAGGAGTGGCACATCGAACTCAGGAAATTTATATTCGAAATAAAATACTTCACCTCAAAATGAATTCATCTGTAATGCGTGATGAATTGGTATATGGAAGAAGTGTGATTATTCAACGGATTAATGAATATGCTGGAGAAGAAGTAATTGTAGATGTCTGGTTTGAGTAGATTATACCACTTCGAGTGGCTGATATTTCCATCTTCTATGTGACCAAAGCCAATATTGAGGTTCTTTTCGAATGACTTCTTCTAAATATTGAGAATGTTTATTTGTTATAAAACCTTCAACTTCGTTTTCAGGATGTTCAGTAATTAGGGAGAATTCTACTTCATAGAAACCTCTCTTTTTCTTATAAATAGTTCCAAAAACAACCGCTTGTTGGTGCTTAGTGGCTAATTTCTCACCTCCAGGCATCCATCCAGTTTGTTGATTGAGAAAAGTATTCCAATGAGCATGCTGCACATCACGTGGTGACTGGTCGTTGATAACTACGCTTAATGTGGGTGGCATAGACTCTTTTTCATTTAGAAAACGAGGAAATTCTCGTATGCTAAGCATTTTTAATCCAAAACGTTGACGAGAGTTTAAAATTTTCTTGTCATAAAAGTCATTTTTTAAAGGTTGATATACAGCTACGGTTTTGTGTTTCATCTGTTGTGCTAATCCTACAGCATAATATTCCCAGTTGTTGTAATGCCCGCATAAAATCATAACATCTCTTCCTTCATCATAATATTTGTTGACCAATTCAGGATTAATGATATTACATCTTTTTCTAATTTCTTTATCGGAAATAGTCAATGACTTTGCACTCTCTACTAAAAAATCTGCAAAGTGCTTATAAAAACCTTCTTCAATCTTTTTTAATCTCTCTTCAGGGAATTCAGGAAAAGAATTTTTTAGGTTTTCACGAACAACTTTTTTTCTGTAACCAACTATGTAATAGGTAAGTATGTAAACAATGTCAGAGATGATATAGAGTGCCCAAAAGGGTAAAAGCGATATTGGCATCGCGATACAGTAATATACAAAGGCACTTAAAAATCTAGTCATCTTTTGAAATAATGTCCAAAAATAGTTTTTAAAATGTAATAATTACGGAATTATCACATTTGTTTTATAGTAATTTTATCACTCTAGTTCATTTTTCTTTTTGTAATAAATCTATAAATATTTAATTGTTAGTTTTCTACCAAGATTAACGCTTGTTTTTTTTAAAACGTATAAAATGTTAAATAAATTATACGTAAGAAGATTTTCTTATTGAAAGTGTTGAGAAAGATTCGAGTTTATTAAGTAAGGTAGGGCTTATCGTTATAGGAGATTCGATAAGTAAGGTGCAGTCTCCTTCAAAATTTTGTTGAAGAATAGCGATATCTGATTCCTTAATTACACTCATGATAAATGGCATTTCTTCATAAGAGAAACTGAGTTCAAATATATCTTTTACTATAGAAGTTATGATTTCTCCTTGTTCGAGTGCCTCTCTAGCAGCTGTACGGTAAGCATTGATAAGTCCACCAACACCTAATTTCACTCCGCCATAATAACGGACAACCCCAATAAGCACGTTGGTTAGCTCAAATGACTGAATCTGACCTAAGATAGGCGGTCCAGCACTATTAGAGGGTTCGCCATCGTCATTGGCACGATAAATCTCCATATTAGCTCCAAATCGATATGCATAGCAAAGATGTCTAGCTTGAAAATGTTCTTTGCGCCATTTTTCTAAAAATTCTTTTGCTTGGATTTCGGTGGAGCATGGAACGGCAATACCTATAAACTTAGAACCTTTTTCTTTATAGATTCCTCCGGATTGTGCTTTTAAAGTTTTGTATGTTGTTGGTAAATTCAGTACTTTTGGTTTTTTACAAATATACGAAAACATTAATTTGAGTTGGATGAAAACTAAAATCCTATTATATGCTTTAATCTCTATAGGTTTACTTTCTTGCAAAAAAGAACAATCTTGTAATGATGGGATTTTTGATTCAAAAAAGGAGGAGAAAACGGATTGTGGAGGTGTGTGTCCGCCTTGTAATTATAAACCAACCGTGATTGAAAATTACGTAAGCGTAAAAATAAAAGGTAAATTGGTTTCTTTTTCTGATATTCAACTGATTAAATCTCCTGAATGGAAATTGCGCTTTAAGAATGATACAATTGATATTCGTTTAAATCTTGGTGCAGGAGATTCTTTAGGAGGAAGACCTATAGATACGCTTGATACGTATGGAGTGGTTAAAAATGCCTCTTATGCAAAATATGTTTCGGGTCTTGTTTTATTTACTGAAATAGATCATACTAAAAATACAATTTCGGGATATTTTCAAGCAACCATGGCTACTACGTATAATACGTGGGATACTTTGTATTTAACTGGAGGAGAGTTTAAAAAAGTAAAGTGGTAACATGGAATTAGATATTAAGCAACTTAAAAAACCCTTTCTGATTGCTGGACCTTGTAGTGTGGAAAGTGAGGAGCAAGTATTTACAATTGCCCAAGAGTTAAAAAGGGAATGTGCACCGGCTTTATTACGAGGTGGTATTTGGAAGCCTAGAACACGTCCTAATTCATTTGAAGGTGTGGGAGCAATAGGTTTACCTTGGTTAGTGAATGCGGGGAAATCGGTTAATATTCCTGTTGCCACGGAAGTAGCAAATGCAAAGCATGTTGAAGAAGCCTTAAAGGCTGGAGTTAATGTTTTATGGATTGGAGCGCGAACCACGGCTAACCCTTTTGCTGTACAAGATATAGCTGATGCGCTAAAAGGAGTGAAGATGACTATTATGGTGAAAAACCCTATTAATCCGGATTTAATGTTGTGGTTAGGGGCTTTCGAACGACTTGAAAATGCAGGAATAACTAGCCTTATAGCTATACACCGTGGTTTTTCTGTATATAATCATCCTCAGTACAGAAACGTCCCAAACTGGGCAATTCCGATTGCTTTAAAGGAAGAGAGATCGGATATTCCTATTATTGGAGACCCAAGTCATATTTCAGGAAAACGCGAAGGCCTATTTTCATTAGCGCAAAAAGCACTTGATTTGAATTATGCTGGTTTAATGCTTGAAGTACACAATACTCCTGAAAAAGCTTGGTCAGATGCTCAACAACAAATTACTCCTGCAGCATATAAAGAACTAATTCAAAACTTGATTCTTCGAAGTGAATTTATTCAACAAAAAGAAGAGAGTAGTATCCAGAATGCACGTAAACGTATTGCAGCAATTGATGACCAATTATTTTCTTTATTAAAGGATAGGATGAAGATTGCAGAAGAAATAGGTGCCTATAAAAAAGATCATCAAATTACAATTTTGCAGACGGAACAGTGGAAAAATATATTGGAAACACGATTGAGTAATGCAAAATCATTAGGTTTGTCCGAAGAGTTTATGAAAGAGATTCTAGATGCTATTCACGAAGAATCTATTCGTCATCAAACGGAAGTGATGAATAGAAAAGAGAGTTGATTTACAAATAAATCTCTATCCCACAATTTAAACCTACAGCCCAAGATTTACGAATATAAGGTCCTTGCTTTACATAGTTATTATTTAATTGTCGGCTGGCCTCTCCCATGATAAATACTCCCGCATTTTTCCCTATTTTAAATTGAACTCCTAGGTCAACTACGGCATCTATTAAGATAAAATTGAATTTATCACGGATAATGAATTTTTCCGTTTGCTCATTCTTATATTTATCAAAAGTGGTTAATTCTCTTTTCATGGATAAGAAAGCCCTTGGTATAATTCCTGCACCCGCATAGAGTTTGATATTTTCCCCATAGGTGTATGCAATTTTTAAAGGAACAGCAATGTGGCGGTATGAGTTTGTGTATTTATAGAGTGAATCACTACTAGCATAAGAAAAACGTTCTTTATTGGATGAATATCCAATGCCGATATCTAATTTAAAGGATTTAGAGAGAGGATTGCGAACGCCTAAAAAATATCCTGTTGTCCAAACTCCTTTTTCATCGGATTTCATGCCAAGAGGTTCTCCAAATAAACCTTCATTTACTTTAAGTGTTCGGTATGTATAAGAAGGGGTAAAGCCGACATATAATTCAATACCAGATTTCTCTCGTTTCACTTTTTCTTTCTTTACTTTAACAGATTTTTCACTTTTTGACGTTTCTTCTTGTACGGGAGATGAATTACCTTCTGTAATGATCTGAGAAAAAGACGAAAATGAAATTAAAAATAGGGTAATTATAGAAATATATTTCATAAAAAATTGAACTCTTTAATGTTTGAATTGTAAAATCAATTAATTTAGCTAAATAACGTATTATTTATTATAAAATTTCAAATCACAAATTTATGACTTCACAGGGAGAAAAAAAGAAAAAATCAATTATTGGTCGAATTTTAAAGTACACTGGTATTTTCTTGGTTGTGTTAATCGGGATTATTATTGCTATTCCATTCTTTTTTAAAGATAAATTAAAGGATTTGGCATTAGCAGAAGCGAATAAAATGCTAAAGGCAGAAGTAGCCGTAGGTGATTTTGATTTAACTATCTTTTCTACTTTCCCAAAATTGAAATTACAATTCGATAATGTCTCCATTATAGGTAAAGATGATTTTGAAGGTATTAAATTAGTAGATTTAAAATCATTAGAAGCTAAATTAGATTTTTGGAGTGTTGTTAAAATGGATGACATTAGTGTACGTTCTATTCGCCTAATTGAACCAAATATAAACGTACAGATTTTACCTTCAGGTGTTGCTAACTACGATATAGTAAAGTCAGATGAAGAATTAAAAGAAGAAGAAGCGACCGAATCTTCTCCATTTAAATTTTCTTTAGAATATTATGAAATCAAAGATGGTAATATCATTTTTAATGATAGAGCTTCTAACTTATACGCTGAGATTAAGAATTTAAATCATTCCGGAAAAGGAGATTTGACAGCAGATGTGATTGACTTTAAAACACTAACATCTATTGATGAACTTACTTTCAAAATGGATAACATGAGTTACTTAAACAAAGTGAAAACGAACCTGGATATGAATCTGTTAATGGAGTTTAAAGATGAAAGTAGTAAATTTACATTGAAAGAAAATACATTGTCTTTAAATGCTTTAAATCTGTCTTTTGATGGATTTTATGAAATGTTAGAAGATTATGACAATATAGATTTAAAATTAAATGCTGATAAAACAAGTTTTAAAGAATTATTGTCTCTAATTCCAACCTTTTATCTAACAGGATATGAAAGTATGGTAGCTAAAGGTAATTTGAGTTTGGATGCCTTTGTTAAAGGGAAAATGGATGAAGATAATTTGCCAGCTTGGGATGTGAATTTGAAAGTAACAGATGCGTCTATAAAATATCCTGATATGCCAGCAAATATCAATAATGTTCAAATTGTAGCTGGGTCAAAATTTCCTGGAGGTACTGATTTAGATAAAATGACTATTGATGTGGATCAGCTAAAAGCAAGTTTTGTAGGTAATACGATAGATGCAAATTTCTATATGAAAAACCCTTTAACAGACCCATTTATGAAGTCTAAAATTGATGCGAAAATTGATTTGACCACCATTAAACAAGTGTATCCTATGGAGGAAACTCAACAGTTAAATGGAAAACTCACATCTAACTTGGCTTTAGAAGGAAGAATGTCTGCTATTGAAAAAGAACAATACGATAAATTTAAGGCAGAAGGAACACTTCAATTAAAAGAATTTAGATATACATCTGCTGATTTACCAGCTCCTGTAGATATTGCAGACATGCTATTTGAGTTCTCACCTCAACAATTAAAACTAGCCAATTTAGATGCTACCATGGGAAAAAGTGATTTTAAGATGAGTGGGAACGTAGAGAATTATATGGCTTACATTTTTAAAGGAGAGGAATTGAAAGGTTTGTTTAATTATCATTCTAATGTACTGGATTTAGATGAAATTCTACCTGCTTCTGAAGAAACTGAAACTACTGAGGAATCGGTAGCCCAAACTACCGGAAGTGATGAGCCAATCAGTATTCCTGATAAAATTGATTTTACGTTGCTAACTACAGTGGATAAAGCTAAATACAACGGGATTGATGTGGATAATGTCAAAGGTAAGGTGATGTTGAAGAATCAAGAAGCAAATCTGGAAAACCTTTCCATGAATGCAATGGGAGGAAGTATTGGTTTGAGTGGTAAATTCAACACGCAAGATGCCCAAAATCCAAATATGGAGTTTAGTTACAGTCTAAAAGAATTAGATATTCAGCAATTAGCTAATAATTTCTTGACTATTGATAAGTTGGCTCCTATTGCTAAATACGTGAAAGGTTCGATCTCTTCTGACTTTACCATGAATACGAAATTGACTCCATCTCTTGATTTAGTGTATAATTCACTCAATGGAAATGGTTCTTTTTTCTCTAGTAAAATTCAAGTTTCTGATTTTAAACCGTTGGATAAATTGGCAGATGCTCTTCAAATGAATAAGTTAAAAAGTCAAACTTTGGAGAATATTAAAGCAACATTTGAATTTACAGATGGAAAAGTATTTGTGAAACCATTTAATGTTAAAATGGGTAAAATTAATACAGTAATAGGAGGTAACACTTCTTTAAATCAAGATATTGATTATGAGATAAAGATGGAAATCCCCAAAAGCGAAATTCCAGGTTCTGTAATGAAGGTGGCCGAACAAGCAATTGCTCAAGCGAAGAAAATTCCATTCTTTGAAATAAAGGAATTACCTGAAAAAATCCCCGTAACAGCGCTGGTAACAAACACCATTACCGACCCAAAGATAAAGACGAATATGAAAGAGAAGTTGATGGAGATGGGTGGAGATATTAAAGATAATATCAAAAACTTAGTAGATGATAAGGTGAAAGAGGTGAAGGACACAGTGAAAGCGATTGTGGATGACAAAATCAATCAAGCGAAGGAAGAACTAGAAAAGCAGAAGCAGAAAATTATGGATGAGGCTCAAAAACAAGCCGATAATGTAAAAGCAGAAGCAAAAAAATTAGCAAATAAAACAAGGGATGAGGCAAACAAAAATGCACAGAAATTGATAACAGAGGCTGGTGCTAATCCTATCAAAAAGGCTGCTGCAGAAGTAACAGCCAAACAACTTAGAGATGAAGGAGAAAAATCAGCCAAAAAGATTGAAAATGAAGCTCAGAAACAAGCTGATGATATTATGAAGAAAGCACAAGAAGAGGCAGATAAACTAAAATAACTTTCTGATTACTCCGTATATTTATGTATCTTATCTAGAGTTTAAGATGGTTTATCTAATTATTTGATATATGGATAAATTGACTTATTATTTACTCATAATAATTTTACATCTTTGAATCGCAAATGCTAAAATGAATGAAACACATAAAAGAAGTTAAATTAAATTTTTCCGAATACCAGGAACTCGCAAAGTTCAATTTTGTGATGCGAATTCTAATTATGTGTTCTGCTATTATTTTCATTCTCTCCATTTTTTCATATATTATTGATTCTCAGTTTTTCGAATTTTATCTCGGAGGATTTTTTGTTCTTTTAATGGCTATGATACTGTTGAGGATATATGGAAGACGAAGAAGAGCTATGTATAAGTATATTCTAGGAGCTTTGTTTATAGCCATAATGGTTCTTTTAACTTTTTCTATTTTTACCGTGAAAGGTACTACGCATTTTATGGAGTCCTTTTGGATGTTGATTATTATTATTGCTTCTTTCTTTATTTTGGGCAATTTCTGGGGCTTCCTTTATGCTATTTCTAGTTTAATTGTATATTCAATATATTACTTATTCTTCTTTAAAGATAATTTAGATATTAACTTGCTTTTGAATATTGATACTATAATTCGAAATGCAATAGAATATTCTACCGCTTTATTAATTGTGGCGTATGTGATGTTCGAGTATGGCAGATTAAATAAATATGCATTAATCTATGCAGAGAAGGCATTAGAAGAATTAAAATCAGAAAAAATTACAGTAGAAAATCAGAATATTGAAAAGACATTTCTGTTACAAGAGATTCACCATCGTGTGAAAAATAACCTCCAGATTATTGTGAGTCTGCTTAGATTGCAGTCAAATGATTTGGAGACAGAAGAAGCTAGAAATAGTTACCAAGACACCATTAATCGCATCATGTCAATGTCGTTGATACATCAAAAACTATATGAAAAAGAATCATTTATTCAGATAGACTTGGTTGATTATATCAATAGCTTAATTGAAACTTTAATTTCAACTTATTCAACAGACAAGAAAGTAACATTTCAAGTAGAATCAGAATTACATAGTGTTCAGTTAAATAGAATACCATCTCTAGGACTCATTATAAATGAGTTGGTGACAAATTCCTTAAAGCATGCATTCACTACTGATGGGCATATATTTATAAAAATTAATAAAGGTAAGGAGCAGGTATTCTATCTAAACTATTCAGATAATGGGACTTGGAAGGAAGCTCCTAGAAACAATTCATTTGGCATAAAATTGATAGATATCTTTACCGAACAGTTAGATGGCGAATATAAAAGAGAATCTAACGAGAATGGTACAATCTATTCGTTTGTTCTGAAGAACTAATTCACGTCATTTCCAAAAGTATATTAACTTTGTCCATTCAAAATATTGATATGGGAAAAATAATTTGTGGTATTCAACAAATGGGAATAGGTGTTCCTAACGTACAAGAAATATGGAAATGGTATCGTAAGTTTTTCGGAGTTGATGTACGAATTTTTGAGGAGGCAGCAGAAGCGCCACTTATGACGAGATATACAGGAGGAGTTGTTCATTCGCGTACCGCTACACTTGCGCTTTCTATGGAAGGTGGAGGCGGTTTTGAAATTTGGCAATTTACAAGTCGCCCTACTAATAAAGCAGATTTTCAAATTCAATTAGGTGATTATGGTTTATATATTTGCCGAATCAAATCAAGAGATGTGAAAGCGTCTTTTGAGTATATGAAGCAAAATGGAGCTAAATTACTAGGAGATTTGAAAACTACTCCACATGGAGAACCTCACTTTTTTGTAGAAGATCCCAATGGCAATATTTTTAATGTTGTTCAAGAATTCACAGTATTTCAGAAAACTAAATTCCCAGGCATGACAGGCGGTGTTGCTGGTGCCATGATAGGAGTGAGTGATATTGAGAAATCGATAAAATTATATGCAGATGTTTTGGGTTATTCTAAAATTGAATACGATGTAACAGATACATTTGATTGCTTTTCAGGATTACCTATGGGTGATAAGAAAGTGAGACGTGTTTTATTGGCACATCCAGAAACACGTAAGGGACCATTTGCACCTTTGTTGGGACCTACAAAAATTGAATTGATTCAAGCTATTGAGCGTACGGATTGTAAGAAAATATTCCAAGATCGTTTCTGGGGAGATTGGGGATTCATTCACCTTTGTTTTGATGTCCGAAATATGGATGCTCTTCAAAAAGAATGTGAAGCAGCTGGTTTTCCATTCACTGTGGATTCAGGTGCCACTTTTGACATGGGAGAAGCTGGAGGTAGATTCTCTTATATTGAAGACCCAGATGGAGCATGGATAGAGTTTGTAGAAACTCATAAAGTTCCTGTCATGAAAAAGCTAGGTTGGTATATTAATCTAAAGAACAGAAAACCCGAGAAGTCTTTACCAATATGGATGCTAAAAGCTATGGGAATGAATAGAGTAAAATAGGTTATTTTATCTCTTTTACTTTAGCAAGCAAGTCTTTTCCTTTATAATATCCTAAGATGGTAGTATTTAAAGTGCCATCACTATTAACAAATAGTAAGCAGGGGTGTGCCCTTACATTAAATCGTCGTGCGATATCTGGTCCATTGGCATCTTTTTCTACTTCCACCTGCATATTGATAAAATGGCTGTTGAAATATTTTGCAACCTCAGCATCTTTATAGGTTGTGCTCTGCATCATTTTACATGGTTGACACCAGTCTGTGTATGCATATAAGAAGATCTTTTTATTTTCTTTCTTAGCTAGTTTAATGGCTTCATCTAAGCTTATCTTGCGAAAGATAATTTCTTGTGTGTTGTCGTTTAATACTTCGTTTTGTGTTGGTTTTAATAAGGTAAATGAGCATAGAATAAAGGTTATTGCTATGAATCCTAAAAAATATTTTTTCATCTTAAAACAATTTGAATTTATTAATAACATGCAAATTAGTTTGTTTGATACAATTTTCAAAGATTCTTTGAAAGAATGTCTGTCATTTTATGACAAACTCAAAATATGTAAAAAAAATAGAATCCATCGTGCATTTAGAATTAAATACAGAGTGTGGTGTCAGTCTTCGATACCCTTCGGCATGCTCAGGACATGCAATTTTCTCCTATCGTCGAAAACCACTCAGTCTGACAATTCATCCGGTTGTCAGTCCGAGTGGTTTTTCGCAGAAAAAATGTATCGAGGGGTGACAATGAATAGATGGGAAAGGCGGTCGGCTTTGCCGACCGAAAGTGGCCCCCTTACAATTGTCACCCCGAGAACCAAAGTTCTCGAGGTCTATTCTTTTAATAAATCCTATTGCTTATATTTTTACAAATTCAATACAATCCATATATAGTTGAAATTATTTATTTTTTATAAATACACAATAGTTAAATAGAAGAAGAACAATCACAATCAAGCGACTAGAATAAAATGGACTCATATTTGCATAATAGGATATGTTATAAAGATGCTAACCATGAAAAAAATAAAAGTATTTATAGCCTGCGTATTCTTGATACATTCATTATGCTTGTTTTCCCAGTCAACAGGTAAAGCACTTGAGGTATATAGTCTAATCAATGAAGCGAGAAGCAATCCCCAAGCCTTTTTGGCTAAATATAAGGAAGAGATCAATACCTACAAACCCCAACTCATTCCTCTTTTGGAAAAATCAAAATCGGTTAAGTTGGTGATATGGGATAAAGACCTAGCTTTAAACTGTAAGCAAACAATTGATGGATCATTAAACCCTATTTATGCAGGAAAAAACAAGATGTGTGGTTTTTCTTCGGGTAATGGAAGTGGATATTATAATTCAACAGCTTTATATTTTGTGTGTGATTCCTACACTCATTTATTGGATGAGGATGATGCCTATTTTGGCTTTTATATTAATTCTAAGGGGTATGCTTTCATATGGGGAAAGTCATGTGAAACAAAAAAATACGAATTTGAATGGAATGTGACGATAGATAGTTCTTTGGTTGATTTTAAATTAATAAATACCGCAGCAAATGAACCCGGACTTAATGCTATGGATAAGGAAATGATTAAGGAATTAAACTTTGTGAGACAATATCCTCAAGTTTATGCTGGCATTGTTGCTCGCTATTTAGTTGATGAATCCAATCGAAATGGTTTATCAAAAGCAACTTATGATGCAGGAAATGAATTAATTGAAGAATTAAAAGTAATGCAACCTGCTTCATTACTTCTACCTAATAGATGTTTGTATGATGCTGCCAAAAAACATGGTGAAGACTGTAAAAGAAGAGGGTTTTCTGATCATACTGGATCTGATGGTAGCAGCCCTTTTACTCGAATTTCTAAATTTTGTGATGGTTTATCAGGAAATGAAAATATTGTAGGAGGAAGAAAAAATGCTAGGGCTTTAGTAATTCAATTATTGATTGATAGCGGAATTAGTAGTAGGGGACATCGTTATAACATGCTTAATCCTGAATGGAGTTATGTAGGTTGTTATGGCTATGAAGGTGGAGGTATGTATAATTATATTCAGAATTTTGCAAGTTCCGGTAAAAAATAATGAATTCCCAAGCGTATCCAAATGTTATTTGTCTTTTTGACATATCATAAAAATGTTAAAAAAGGCCTTAAATAGGATAAAAACAATATTATTTAGTTAGTTTTACGTCTTTAAAGAAAATATATGTTGAAAAAGATATGCTTACTGATTCTTGGAATTGTATGTTTAGTTGGATGTAAAACTAAATTTAGTGTTAATGGTGAATATGTTGAGAAAGCTGTTGTACACTTCTTATTAGATCAAGGAGAAGAATATCATTTTTTAAAGTTAAACCGAACTTTCTTGAAAGAAGGGAATGCAATGGAATTCGCTAAGGAACCTGAATTATCTTACTTTGATAATGTGGTAGCTGTTGTGAAAGAGATTAAAAACGGAGTGGTTTCACGAACATGGACATTGAAAGATACTACAATTACTAATAAGGAAAGTGGAGCCTTCTATGCACCTGAACAAAAACTATATTATTTTAAATCTAATAATCTAGATGATAATGCTATTTATCGTTTAGAGATAGATGTTGATAATGGAAATCATAAAATTACAGGACAAACTAAATTAGTGAAGGGGATTTCTATTAAATATCCACAGCCTAATCAATCATTTAACTTTGCAGATAACAATGTAGAACAAAACGGATATAAAGGAACACCGATTAGCTTCAATAAATCTGCAGATGGAGCTCTGTATAAGATGCAGCTAAAAATTTATTATAAAGAATATAATTTGAGTGGGGATGAGGATAAAACACTTTTATGGGATTTAGGAACTGTAAAAAATGAAGATTTATCGGGTGCAAATCCTACTATCGTAGCAGAAGGGAAAGGTTTTTACGAGTATTTAAGTAAAAAAATACCAAATGATCCTAACGTTTATAGACGTACATTAACAGCCATGGAAATTATTCTAACTGCGGGGGCTCCTGACTTATATACATATATGTTAACAAATGAACCAACTTCTTCTTTGGCTCAAACTAAACCAACTTTCTCTAATGTTGATGGAGCATTAGGTATTTTCTCTTCACGTGTAACTATAAAACAATTCAAGCCTGTGTATATTGCACCACAGACAAGATGTTTAAATATGAACTCTACGAAGGAATTGTGTCAAGGAAGTTATACTCAGAATCTGAATTTCTGTAGTGATATTCCTTTAGACAATTCGTATTCTTTCTTCTGTAACTAAAATTCTTTAGTATATTTTATATTTTCTGGTATAGTCTAAATCTTTATTTAGCCGACTAATATTTGCTATTAGTCTAAAAAAATAGTTTTTTCAAAATAAAAAAAATATACTTACGTTCAAACTATAAATCATAAACCAACATTGTTTTAACGGCACAATTCATGTTAAACCCTTTGTGTGCATGTTAAATCAATAATAAACTCTAAAACCATGAAGGCTATAAACCCTGTGTATCACCATACTGTTCAGATGCTAGATAAAGAGCAAGAGTGGGTGAGATTGGCTAAAGAAAGCCCTAGTAATTTTGCTCCGTTGTATGTAAAGTACTATGCTCAAATTCATCGGTATGTGTTGCAGCAAACGAATAATTCTCAGTTAGCTGGAGATATTACATCTCAAATCTTTATTAAGGCAATTAAAAATATTAGTCGTTACGAATTCAGAGGCTTGCCTTTGGCATCTTGGTTATATCGTATTGCAAAAAGCGAGGTTAATCAAATGTATCGTGAGATTAAGCCAATAAAAATTATTAGCATTGACGATGTACAGGTGTATACTGTTATGCAAGTATTTGAAGAAGAGACCAGTGTGTTGAATAAGAATAAGTTATTTCAGTCTTTAGCTAAATTAAAGGAAAATGATTTAGAGTTAATTAAGTTGAGATTCTTTGAGAACTATTCTTTTAAAGAAATAGGAGAAATATTGAAAATCACAGAGAATAATGCTAAGGTGAAAACATTTCGGGCACTCCATAAATTGAAAGAATTATTTTATGTAGGCTAGCTATCTAGTAGGGATAATCCATTTCATTTTTCCACGGATTGATTGTGAAATTAAATAGTTGAATGGGAGAGAATCATGTTGAAACACGGCCTTTTCCCATGACTTTCTATCAACAATATTGTTGCTTTCTAAAAAATAAATAGATTGGTTGCTTTGAGCTAGTAAAAAGGAATTTTTACTTCCATTTACTCTTTCCAATATGCGTATAGAGCGACAATCAGTATTGAAGCAATCCAACCAGTTAAAGAATGCATTCATGGATTTTGCGCTATCAGTATAATCCCATTGGAGAAAATGAAAAGCAATTGTGTCCAGAGTAAAGTAATATTCTTTCTTATTTGTATATCCCAACCGATTGGGAAGAAAAATAGCTTTATCATCTGTGAGAATATTTCTGTTGTTAAATTGAATATGGGGAAATGTAGTAGTTAATGTTTTTTGAAATTCATCTAAAGAATGGACTTCTTTATGTGTAGTATCTTCTTCATATACGTAATTACTTTGAGATTGAGGGAGTAAACTAGATGAATCAACTACAACGGATTCATTTTTTCCGCAAGAAAATAAGATTAAAAGAAAAAATAATATCAAGAATGTATGTTTCATGTCTTACAAATGCTTGAATTGTTCTAAAGTATAATCTACGGCAACAGGTGATATGTCCAAATGGGTTACTAATCTGATTCTTTGTGCACCAAACTCAGAAATAAGTACTCCTCTTTCTTTTAATGTATGCACTAGTTTTTTTGTTTCAACTGATTTAGTAATGTAGGCTACCACAATATTCGTATCCACGGAAAGTACTTTTTCTACCCAAGGTAAACTGCTTAATCCTTCTCCAAGAATACGCGCATGTTGGTGGTCTTCCTTAAGTCGCGCTATATTATTGTGTAGTGCATAGAGACCTCCAGCAGCAATAATTCCGGCTTGTCTCATTCCTCCTCCCATGACTTTACGTACACGTCTGGCTTTTTGAATAAATTCTGTAGAGCCAAGTAGGAGAGAGCCAACTGGAGCACCCAAGCCTTTAGAAAGACATACAGAGATAGTATCAAATTGACTAGCGTAGGTTGATGGCTCAATTCCGTTTTCAGTGAGTGCATTGAAAATACGTGCGCCATCTAAATGAAGGGGGATATGATGTTTTAAACAAACTTCCCTTATCCTTTTAATTTCTTCAAAATCATATTTAGCCCCGCCTCCACGATTCATGGTGTCTTCAATAGATACTAAAGCTGTCAAGGGGTAATGTGGATTACTACTATCTTTTATGTTTTTTTCTACGTTTGTTGCTGTGATTCTTCCTCTATCTCCTGGTAAAAGACAAACAGATGCGCCAGAGTTTTTAGCTATACCTCCTCCTTCATATAAAAAGATATGTGCTTCTTCCGAACATATCACCTCATCACCTGGCTTGCAATGGACATTGATTGCAATTTGATTTGTTTGTGTGCCTGAGGTGCAATAAAGGGCGGCTTCTTTGCCAAAATAATTTGCACTATATCTTTCTAATTCATTAACTGTAGGGTCTTCTTGAAAAACATCATCACCTACTTCGGCAGCTAACATAAAGGCTCTCATTTCTAGAGAAGGCTTTGTAACAGTATCTGATCGTAAATCTACTAACATGGCTACTTCTTTCGTATTATCATCAATCCATCTCTGATAGGTAGAAGAATATTTTCTACACGCTCATCTTGTTGGACAATTTTATTAAATTCTTTTAATATTTTAGTGTCTGAATCATTTGATTTCACTTCCTCCACAACTTTTCCTGACCATAGTATATTGTCAGCTATAATCACTCCACCAGAAGGTATGATATCAATTGCCAAATTATAATAATGAATATAATTTGCTTTGTCGGCATCGATAAAAACCAAATCAAATTGTTGTGAAAGTGTTGGGATAATCTCTAGGGCATTTCCAATTATAAGTTGAATTTTATCTGTCATCCCTGCTTTCTCAATATATTCTTGTATAAAATCTTCTAATTCGTAATTAACATCAAGGGTTATGAGTTGACCATCTTTCTGTAAACCTTCAGCCAAACAAAGTGCAGAATATCCTGTGTAAGTCCCAATTTCGAGGATGTTTTTTGGATGTATGAATTTACTAATCATACTTAACAAACGACCTTGATAATGTCCAGAAAGCATACGAGGGTTAGCAAGTCTCAGATGGGTTTTTCGATTTAATTCATATAAAACATCTGATTCTTTGGAAATATGTTCTTCGGTGTATTCTTCTATTTTTTCATCTATAAAACTCATGGCATAAAGATAAAATAAAAAAGGCAAACCATAAGCCGGGTTCTGTGTACTATTTTCATAGCAGTTTGTCATTTATCTAGTCCTGATGTCACCATCAGGATCAATCAACCTACCCTCCGAGTTGGACGAGCAGTCCTCAAGCCTCGGTTTACATGGTCTTTCAGCTCGTAAGGTTTACCGTGCCCCCGAATGTCGCCACCGGAGCGGTGAGCTCTTACCTCACCTTTTCACTATGACCTCAACATATACATGACGAGGCTACCTGTTTTCTGTGGCACTATCTGTTCCCGCAAATGCGAGACCTTCCCGTTAGGAAGTACGATGCTCTATGCTGCCCGGACTTTCCTCTCTTCCGTTTACACGGAACAGCGACAAACGGACTTGCCTTTTTGCAAAGATATAATTTATTCTATAACTATACGATGGTGAACAGTTCCCTTTTTTGTAATCACTTGCAATGTATATATTCCAGAGACAAGTTGACTCACATCCAAGGTGATTTCTTTTCCGGAACAGATTTTATCATATACAAACTCTCCTAGAGTATTTACGATAGAAACTTTCTCTAGCTCAGTAGCTGATGAAAGATTGATTATGTCATGAGTGGGATTTGGATATAAGCGAATATCCATGGTTTCATTGTTAACATGTAAATAGTTATTATTTAGATGTGATACTTTACGAGGAATTTCACTTCCAAAAACACCTTCTGTTTCAACTTTTAGGATAGGTCTTTTATAATCTTTACCCCACCATTCATATTCATTGATAACACGGTCGATGGGGAACCACATATCAGTAGAGCTATCTAATTTCAGGTTAACAGAATCTGTTTCAGTAATAGTGTGTTTAATGCGTACTACCTCAAAATTCCCATAGGGGGTAGCAAGAGTTCCGTATCCATCTACAACACTTATTTTTTGTCTATATTGAAGAATTTTAACTTGATCAATTATAGGAGCAAAAGAAAATTTAGTGTAAGCTCTTGACTCCATGGTGTCTCCATAAGTAAATGGCAGGTTGTATCCTAATTCTATTGTATCACTTTTGATACCAACACCTTGTCCAGCAACTTCGAGGCTATAACCAGGATATGTAATCTTGTCATTGGCGACTTTTATAATTCTATTAAATCCTTTTATTTCAAGTCCACCAGGCATGAAATTAGCTAATATCGTTCCAATTTGTTCTATAGGAAGACCGTTGTCATACGGTAAGAAATAACTAGATTTATATTTGGCTGGAGCTAAATTTCCAAAATATAAATTAACTAACACACCTCCTGTAGATATTTTTTTAGGAATTTCTTCTTCATAGCTTTCTTCTGTTAGATCCGTAAAGTCCCATGTCATATTTTCACCTGTAGCATGATAATCTAATGAGGGGAAAATAGAAATAAATACCCCCGCAGAATCTCCAAGAGCTATGAAGTCATCTTTATCGATACTGATTTGAGAATAAGATATATTACCTATAAAGATTATAGAGAGTAAAAGGAGTGTTGTTTTCATTTTTTGCATGTTTAGTGTCGGAAAAGTACAAAAAAAACAACAACTAATGTATTATTAATAAAAAAAATACATAAATGATTCTATAAGAAATGTAAACGGTAAGTTCTTTATTTATGAGCGTGCAAATTGACTAATAAATTGATTCTTAGGTAATGTAATTTGTTCTCCACTAATCATATTTTTATATGTGACCGTATTTTCTTTTAACTCATTCTCACCGATGATAATTGTATATTTTGTATTTCTATCATCGGCATATTTGAATTGCTTTTTTAATTTTGCTTCATCTGGGTATATTTCTACAATTCTTCCTGATTTCCGTAGCTCACGAGCGATGGTTAACGCATAATCTACTTCCTTCTCTCCAAAATTCACAAATAGAAATTCCAATGATGATGAAATATTCTCGGGAAACAAATTCAATTCGGTGAGTACATCGTATATTCTATCTGCTCCAAATGAAATACCGACTCCTGATAAACCTTCTTTTCCAAATAAACCAGTTAAGTTGTCATATCTACCTCCACCACAAATGGAACCTATCTGTACGCCATTTACTTTTACTTCAAAAATGGCTCCTGTATAGTAATTTAATCCGCGGGCAAGTGTTACATCAAAGGATAATTTAGCAGTTTGTAAACCCAGTTCTTTCGTTTTGTTTAATACGAATTCGAGTTCACGTATTCCTTCTAAACCTACTTTGCTATCCTTAAGGAAATCTTTCATGAATGCAATTGTCTGGTCGTTGTCATTTTTTAAACGAAATAAAGGTGCTATTCTCTGAATGGCAATTGCACTCACTCCTTTTTCTTCTAATTCTTTGATAACTCCTTCTTCTCCAATTTTATCTAATTTATCGATAGCAACAGTAATATCAATAATTTTTTCAGCCTCGTTGGTTATTTCAGCAATTCCACTGAGTATTTTTCGGTTATTGATGAGTATAGTGAAGTCGGGGATCTTTAATTTAGAAAGTACCTCATCAAAAATCTGCACAAAATCGACTTCAAATAATAAAGAATCACTCCCGACAACATCTGCATCACACTGATAAAATTCTTGGTATCTTCCTTTTTGTGGACGATCAGCTCTCCATACAGGTTGAATTTGATATCTCTTAAAGGGAAAATTAATTTCATTTTGATGTTGAACAACAAATCTGGCAAAAGGAACAGTTAAATCGTATCGCAATGCTTTTTCTGATATTGAGTTTGCGAATCGAGGTAAATTATCATCCTGAATTGCTTGAAAATCAGCTTTCTTAAGTTTGTCGCCCGAATTTAAAATTCGAAATATAAGTCTATCGCCCTCTTCACCGTATTTTCCTAATAAAGTACTAGAAAGTTCGTATGAAGGTGTTTCAATAGGAGCAAAGCCATATATTTTAAAGATGTTTTTGATAGTATCAAAGATATAATCTCTACGATATACTTGATAAGGAAGAAAATCTCTTGTTCCTTTTGGTATGCTGGGGGATTGTGACATTATGTGTTCTATTTTTCAAAAAAAAACCATACCGAATGTTGGTATGGTTTAAATACAATATTTTGTTGTTTTGTGTGGTGACTTAAACCATCTATCGGAATTACTTTTCTTCCATTACATGATGAGGAACTAAGATCCTTCCACAGTTTTCACAAGCGATAATCTTTTTCTCTTGCTCAATATCGATTTGTTTCTGAGGTGGAATTCTATTGAAACATCCACCGCAAGAATCTCTATCTACTGGAACAACAGCTAAACCATTTTTAGCATTTTTTCTTAGTCTATCATAAGCAATCTGAAGGTGATC
Source organism: Brumimicrobium sp. (assembly GCA_023957385.1). Lineage (NCBI taxonomy): Bacteria > Pseudomonadati > Bacteroidota > Flavobacteriia > Flavobacteriales > Crocinitomicaceae > Brumimicrobium > Brumimicrobium sp. The sequence continues at coordinate 1,356,526 of JAMLGZ010000001.1, forward strand.
ATCTAATTTCTTTCTTGCTTTATCAGATTTAACTCTCAATTTTTCTTCTTCAGCTTCTGTTTCAGCAATAATGTTATCTAATTCTGCTTTTTTACTAGCTAAATCAGATTTTCTTCCTTCAATTGCAGCAGCAACTTCAGCGATTTCTTGATTCTTATATTCAATTTGAGCTTTTGCTTCTTTAATTTTCTTATCGTGAACTTGAATTTCTAATTCTTGATATTCAATTTCTTTACTTAAAGATTCAAACTCTCTATTATTTCTAACGTTGTCTTGTTTCTCCTTGTATGCAATAATAGCAGTTTGAGCATCTTTCTGCTCATTCTTTCTATTACTGATTTCAGTTTCAGTTTCTTTCAGTTCTTCGTTTAAACGATTTAGTTTCTTTTCTAAACCTTCTATACTTGCTTCAAGATCTTCGACTTCTAGAGGTAATTCACCTCTTATTGTGATAATTCTATCAATTTCAGAATCTACTCTTTGTAGATTTGCTAATGCTTCAACACGCTCTGAAATGCTAGCTGTTTTTTTTGTTTTTAACTCAGTGGGTTTTACTTCTTTTTCAGCTGCTTTCACCTCCTTTTCAGTTGTCTCACTTGCTTTAGCCTTTGTTTTTGTTGCCATATAATGCTAAAAATAATTAATTGGGTTTGTATTTACCTTACTTAAATAGAACGCAAAGTTAATAAAATTTTTTCTCATTATACTCAAAATTAAATTTGAAGTAAATTGTTCACTTTCATAATGACCGATATCTGCGATAATTATTTGATCTTCTGCATCAAAAAATTCATGATATTTAAAGTCTGAAGTGATGTATATATCAGCGTTCTGTTGTTTTGCGTCTGCTAATAAAAAACTTCCTGAGCCTCCACAAAAAGCTACTTTTTTTATTTTCTTTTTTGTCAATTTTGTATGACGAATACATCCACAGTTGAAATTTTTTTTCAAATTTCCTAGAAAAATTTCCGTTTTCACTTCTTTTTCTAGCTCTCCAATCATTCCAGCTCCCTCATCTTGATTGAAATTTGTTATAGGGTAGAGATCATAGGCAACTTCTTCATAGGGATGTGCTTTTAACATCGCTTGAATTATGGCATTTTCTTTATGGGAAGAGATCAAAATCTCCACACGTTTTTCTGCTACTTTTTCTCTTTTTCCATTTTTTCCAATGCTTGGGTTTGCAGATTCATTCGGTAAAAAATATCCCTCTCCGCTTGTTTCAAAAGAACATTCTGAATAATTACCAATATTACCACCTCCCGCATTAAAAATGGCCTTTGATACTTTCTCAACGTCCTTTACAGGGCAATAAAATACTAGTTTTTTAAGCGTATTTTGTGTTGGTGCTAGGATGCTTGGGTTTTTAATTCCTAAGTGATTAGCTATCTCATAATTCACTCCTAAATGATAATTATCTAGGTTGGTGTGAGCTGCATAAATAGCAATATCATTTTTGATAGCTTTGATAACAGTACGTTCTACATAGTTTTTACCATTTAGTTTTTTTAATCCTTTAAAAACAATAGGGTGGTGGGCTATGATTAAATTGGCTCCTAACTGGATCGCTTCATCAACCACTTCTTCTGTGCAGTCTAAGGTTAATAATGCAGACTTTACTTCTGCTTGTGGATCTCCTACAATAAGTCCTGAGTTGTCGTAGCCTTCCTGACTGCTTAATGGGGCTATTTCTTCGAGAGTTTTAGCTATATCTCTAATATAGACTGTCATAAAATAAATTTTAATTCCCTCCAAAGATAGTTTAAATCTGCTAAAAAAATAAGAGATACTCAAGTACCTCTTATTTATAAAATATTTCGGATGTTGGAAAATTAATGAGCTCCATAAGAATAATGACTTCCAGAAACTTCAAATTTTAAATCTACTTCTACCTCAAGATCATCTTGAAATTCTTTCAAATGTCCTTGAACAGTTCCTTTCATTCCCGTTGTTGTGATGTTTTTGAGTTTAATAGTATTGTTTGTACCAGGTTCATTGTTGGTAACTATATAGGTTCTCAGATTTCCAAAATTTAAATTATCGTATGTCTCTATGGTTGTTTCACCTATTTTATCATTTGTGGCATCCCAAGGAGTTAAATATGTACCAACCAAATCAGGATTAGGTTTATTTAAGGAAGTCATAGAAAATGTAATATTATAATATTTTCCATCAATAAAATTTGTTCCTGAGTTTACATTGATGACATATATTGTGTCCCATCCATTATTCCCATTTTGAATAATATCCATATATGATTCAGAATATACGCTAGTGTCACTAATATTAACTACAATTCCATTGCTGAAATTTAGAGTTCCAACTAAAATATTTCCGATGCTGTCCAACTCGACATCATCATTTGGTGGCACGTAGCCTTTTTCGCAACTAGTTGTTAGTGATATAAGGGCGACAAGTAGTATAAAGATAAATTTTTTCATATTTCTAATTTTTTAATCCATTACAAATATAGAATGAGTATTTTTGATACACAATCCCCAGAATATGGGATGTAAGTTATCTGAGATTTGATTTAAATGGGTTTTTCCAGATTATGTCTATAGCAAAATGATGAATAGAACTTGGTTTATAGTATCCGACTAAATGATGCATATACCCGATGTCTAATTGAATGGATTGTTTGGTAAAAGTATGTGAATAATAGATTGAAAAACGACTATCTTTATATAGAAAAGGAGACCATTTAGTAGAAATAAATTGTTTTGTGCTTGAAAAAAGTTGTTCTGAAATTAGGATAACAGCGTGTTTTTTATCTTTTGTAAGATTAAATTTTAATTTAACTCTTGCTCTTGTTCTTGCACGAAATTGTTCAGTATAGTAGCTGAAATCAGGGTTAAAGTATTGACCAAACTCTTGTTTTAATGAAGGAGTTATTGTTAAAAAATGAATGGGAATATCATAAGCGATTCCACTGGAAGTCTTTATTTCGTGTTTGAAAGGTACAGCTTTTTGATGATATGGATAGGTGGATTCATAGTTATATTTTGTATAATAATTAACCCCTATTGAAATATTTAACTGTGAACCTATACTATATTTGAAATCTTGCCTAATAGTAAATATGGAAGGTCGTTTAAATGAGTTTGTTTTATTTGGGTAACTCATTCTCCCTAAGGCTATAACAGACTCTGAAGTCCATTTGGTTTCTTGCTCTTTTTTATATATCTTTTGATGAATCCCTATTGCGATCCATGCTGCTGATTGAGTGACTCCAACACCAGAAGGTGTGATTTGAGCATATGTATATATTGGAAAAATTAAAATAAGTAATATTAACTGTTTCATTTTTTTATTTCTCCTAGATAACTATAAAGCTGTACTCAAAAAGGTTATATCAAGTGAATAGACGTACAATACAAAGTGAAATGGCAGCGATAATGGCGCTAACGGGAATGGTTAAAATCCATGCCCACAAGAGTTGTAATGACATTCCCCAGCGAACAGCAGAAACTCTCTTAGTAAGTCCTACACCAATAATAGAACCTGTAATAGTATGTGTGGTAGAAACAGGAATTCCAAAATGGTCAGTGATGAAAAGAGTGATGGCTCCAGATGTTTCTGCGCTTACACCTTCTAGAGAATTTATTTTAGTGATTTTTGTTCCCATTGTTTTGATGATTTTCCAGCCACCTGACATGGTTCCTAAAGCAATGAAAAGGAATGAAGCTAAAGGCACCCACATATAATGTTCTGTAAAAAATTGAAAACGCTCTTCTTCTGCAAGATTAATATATAAGGGATCTTGTATAGCAACATGGTGATAGATAACCGCAGCACCAATGATTCCCATTACTTTTTGAGCATCATTTAGCCCATGTCCTAAACTAAAAAGTCCAGAAGAAACTAATTGCAAATGCTTGAATGTTTTTTCTGCTTTTTGAGGTTTTGTATTTTTAAATAAGTTGATGATGATGATATTTATAATAATTGCAATAAGCATCCCAATCAAAGGAGCTAGAAAAATAAATAAGAATATAGGGATAACTTTATCGAATTTTATTATACTCTGTGAAAGAAGTTGTTGAAAAGCACTTGTTGCGTTTTGAAGCCAGTTTTGTTCAGGATGTGCCATGCTAATTTCATTAAAATCTATAAAATAAGCATTCATCAAAGCAGCTCCTAATAAACCACCTATCAGTGTATGGGAAGAAGAAGATGGAATTCCAAACCACCATGTAAGTAAATTCCAAAAAATGGCAGCAATCAGTCCAGCAAATATAACTTCTAAAGTAATAAAATCAGGATATACAGTTTTAGCTATCGTATTCCCAATTTTAAATTCTCCAATAACATAGATGGCCACAAAGAATGCAGCAAAATTCCAAAATGCAGCCCATAAAACGGCTTTAAATGGTGTCAAAACACGTGTGGAAACAATGGTGGCTATGGAATTAGCAGAATCATGAAAACCATTGATAAAATCAAATAGTAATGCGGCAACTATAATTACAATTAATAAGAATGGAAGTTCCATAGATGTTGATTAAGTATATTTAATTAAAATTCCTTGAATAACGTTGGCTACTTCTTCTGCTTTGTCCGTAACCTCTTCCAAATATTGGATGATAGATGATATTTTGATTACGTTGATAGCTTCATGATTTTCAAACAATGCAACCATAGCCTCTGATAAAGCATCATCTGCTTGATTTTCTATAGCGTTAATCTTTATACAAGAATGCTTAATTTTATCGGTTGATTCCAAAGATTTTAATTCATTGATAGCAACCTTTAATTCTGAACAAGATTCTACAATTAAGTGAGTCAATGTTTTATATCCTTCAACATAAGGTGATTTGTAGAGTACAATATGTTTTGTTGCGGCAAACATATAATCTGCAATGTCATCTAATCGAGAGGCAAGTAAATGGATATCTTCTCTATCAAAGGGAGTAATAAAATTTTTGTTTAACTCCACATAAATCTCGTGAGTTAAATCATCGTTAATATGCTCAAACTCTTGCATCTCATCTAAAAATGAATTATCCATTTTTTCAAAGTTCCGTATGCCTTCTGCAAAACGGTTTGACATTTTATTTAAGTTTTCAGTTACTTGATCAAAAAGTGCATAAAAAACTTTACTCTTAGGTTGAAAAGAATGAAAAAATTTGTTTAGTCCCATAATGGCGTATTTTTTAAATTTAAATTAAATAAGGAAGAATAATTTATATAATACTCTGCCTTGTGAAATATGATTGTTAGTTGCTTGCGATTTCTTAACTTGTGATATAATCCAATCTTTCGACATAAACTTTAATCAACTAAATTATTTTTATTTATACTAGAGAATATCAAATCCTCTAAGAATTTTTGTACTTCATCTTCTTTATTTCTTTTACTAAAATCAGTCAAAGAGGATAAATTATGCATAAAGAAATTCTGAAAATGTGCCACTTCAACTATGGTGGACGCTAAAGACTTTGGAAACGGGTAGTTAGCATTACATTCTAAGATGACATTCCCGATTAAATTACATAAATCTTTATAGGGTTGAAAAAAATGTTGTTTATTGTTTTCAGAAACTTGTTTAGTTAAATATGCTTTTGATCCTTCAGCGACTATAAGAGGATGTAATAAACTTTCATCAATATAACTTGTCTTTTCATCGTCTTCGATAGGATTAGTTAGGATAGAAATTACCTTTTTTAACTTAATTTTTGGGTCATTGATATTATTGGTTACAAATTGAATATGAAATTCTAACCAACTAAAATACCAAGCAGTTAGATAAATCAGTAGCTTATGCTTATTTTCAAAATAACGATAAATCCCTGCCTCAGTTGAATTGATCTCCTCAGCCAATTTTTTAAAAGTAAATTCTTCAAATCCTAACTTGTGTATGAGTTGAACACTGCTTCTTAAAATTCTTCTTCCTAAGTCAGTATCTTCTGGATTTCGAAGATACAAAGCTTCATTCATTTTTATTTTAAACGCTATACTCATATTGTTTGAGATATATTTTTATTTGCCTACAAAGATATAAATAGTTTTACAACTTTTTATGATAGTAATACTATTATTCAAAATAGTTTATATATCTTTGCGATTGATGTTAAAATAATATCAAATGGAAGTGCTATTAGAATTATTTCAGAATCTATTAGATCCTAATTGGATAATGAAAAATGGGGGGCTGTATTTAGTGCTGTTAATTTTATTTATAGAAACAGGGGTAATCATTGGGTTTTTCTTGCCTGGCGACCCTTTGTTGTTTATTTCAGGGATGGTAATTGCTTCTGCTAATGAAGTTCATTATCCCTTCGGAAATGAATTCTTCAATTTGACTTTTTGGATACTCTTATTTACTTCTTCTACTATCTTAGGAAACTTCGTGGGTTATTGGTTTGGTAATAAATTCAAGTACATTATAAACAGAAAAGAGGATGCTTGGTTTTTGAAACGTAAACACATCCAAACTGCTCACGAATTCTATGAAGAGAGAGGTGGATTTGCCATTGCCATTGCTCGATTTCTACCGATAGTAAGAACATTTGCTCCTATCATTGCTGGGACAGTAGAAATGAATTTTAAAAAATTTGCATTCTATAATATACTGGGAGCAATTCTCTGGGTAGTTAGTATCACTACCTTAGGTTATGTATTAGGGGAAAACCCTTGGGTGCAAAAGAACTTAGAGTTTATATTGATAGGATTGATTTTACTTGTAACAGCTCCTGTTATTATTAAGCTATTCACGAAGAAGAAATAGAAAAATGAATATGGTTTGAAATCAAAAAAAATAAATATTTAAGAAATCTTATATGACAGTTTGGATAGCTTTTATAGCAGTAGTAGTGTTCGCTTTGGTGTTGGATTTAGGCGTTTTTAATAAAAACCCACACGAAATCAAAACCAAAGAAGCTGCAATATGGACAGCGGTTTGGGTAACTTGTGCTGTCCTCTTTTCAGGAATAATCTATCTCTCTTTCAAGAATGAATGGATAGCCAATCCTACTAATTCAACACCTATCAATGCTGTTTTAAAATATATTACGGGCTACTTGATAGAGCTATCATTAAGTGTTGATAATATTTTCATTATTGCACTTATCTTTTCGTCATTTGCTATACCTAAGAAGTATCAACACGAAGTACTTTTTTATGGCGTATTAGGAGCAATCGTATTTAGGGCATTAATGATTATTTTTGGCGTGGCATTAATTACCAAATTCAATTGGATGATCTATGTTTTCGGTGTGTTCTTAATATTAACTGCGCTAAAAATGCTTTTCAGTCATGGTAAACAGCAAGACCCTCATGAGTTTAAGATTTACAAGTGGCTTTCCAAAATTTATCCGGTTACGACAAAGGTTGAGAATGGCAATTTCTTTGTCAAAATTAATGGGATTAAATATATCACCCCTCTTTTTGTTACCTTAATAATTATTGAACTTACAGATGTGTTTTTTGCCATAGATAGTATTCCTGCTATTTTAGCCATTACTGCTGATCCTTTTATTGTTTTTAGCTCTAATATTCTAGCAATTATGGGCTTGAGGTCTATGTTCTTTCTAATTGTGGGAATGTTAGATAAATTCAGATATATCAGCTATAGTTTAGTAGTTATTTTGGCTTTTGTAGGTGTAAAAATGATCATTTCTCATCAAGTTGAAATACCGGAATGGCTATCGCTTGGAGTTATTATTTTATCGCTAGTAAGTGGTATGCTTGCCTCTAAGTTTATAAGTGAGAAGAGAGAAGTTTAATATTGAAATTAATATTTAAAAAATGAAAATGAAATCAAAAATTATAATTCTCGGAATGGCTTTTTGCCTTTTAAGTTGTGATAAAGAAACTGTTCTTTCATCAACAGAAATACCAACTGAAATTTCAGAATATGTAACATTACATTTTCCGAATAACAAAATTTTGCAAGTTATTAAAGATGTTGATGGATTTAAGAAGTCTTATGATATTACACTTGACGGAGGTATTACTTTAGAGTTTAATAGAAAAAAAGAAATTAGAGAGATTGATGGAACAACTGAACTTCCTGAAAGTGTAATTCCAAGTAAGTTAAAATTATATGTTGATTCAAATTTCCCCAATAATTTCATAACTGATTGGGAATTAGAAGGTAAAAATCAACAAATCGGACTTGATAATGGTTTAGACTTGGAATTCAAGATGAATGGTGACTTCATTAGAATTGATAGCTAACTTATTCAGAAACGTCAATAGATAAAAAAAATACCATTGGGCTGGTAAATTATTTCTATTGAATTTTTTAGAGAAAAAAAGTAGTGATTTTACCCAATATTTGTGGTAAAAGTCATTATCATATATAATTTTATCATTAAGAACGTATTACCTTTACTTTATAATCATTTCCTACCTTAATAATGGAAGAAGGAGTGCTCATATCTTCGTTTAAACGCTCATTTAATATAAAATCGACTTGCTCTTTGATGATGGAATTAATTTCTGAATAATTTCGCGCAGTAGGTTCTTTTGAAATATTTGCACTCGTTGATACGATTGGCTTTCTGAGTTGCTGTATCATTCTTTTACATAAATTATCGTCTGTGACACGTATGGCTATACTTCCATCTTCTGCTAATAAAGATGTTGGTAAACCATTGGGTGTGTCATAAATAATGGTAGTGGGTTTAGTAGCCAAATCAATTAAATCGTAACATACATCAGGAATGTTGTCGACATATCGTTCAAGCATGGCAACACTATCAACCAAGAGTATAAAAGACTTATGAGCGTCTCTTTTTTTGATTTCAATAATGCGTTGGATAGCCTCCTCATTGGTACAATCGCAACCTATTCCCCAAACTGTATCCGTAGGATAAAGTAATGTCTTCCCATCTTTTAAACCTTGAACAGCTTCCTTGATATCAACTAATTGCGACATTATTTTTCTTTTAAAGTTTTTAGATTTAATGTTAGATAATAAAACTCTTTTGTGCTATTTTGTTTCAGCCATTCAAAACCCTCTTTCTCTCCCGAAATAGCTAGTGCTATATTATGAAGAAGTAGAAAATTATTCTTTTGCAACCATTCAGATGCTTCCTCGTTTCCTTCACTTGCGTTAACTAATGCTAATAAATGTGGAAATCCATTTTGCATCAACCAATCAATAGCCTCTGGTTTATGATAATAGGCGTGAATAGTCATGGTTAATTCCTTATATCCGTTGTTAAACAAATAATCCAATAATTCAGAATGACCTTCAGCACCTTTTGCCCATGCTAGGATGATTTTAGGAGGGTACTCCCTCAAGATGATTTTGGGTTTTGCCCCATCCTGATATTTCAAATTGCCTCTTAATCGCTTAAATAAACCTGCCATCTTTTAAAATTAAAGCTTTTCCAAAGTTACTTCTTTTATTAGAATGCATTAACTTTGTTGAAAAAATACTGCAATGATAGATCATAAAGTTCTACAATTATATAAAGCTTCTAATAGATACGGAGATTATTTAGAAATGGACTTGGAAATTCTAGAAGAAGGGAAATGTAAATATGTTATCGAAATCAAGGAAAAACATTTGGCAACTCCTATTGCGGCACATGGGGGAGTTGTAGCCGGAGTGATTGATGGAACCATGGGAGTCGCTGCTTTAACTGTTGCTGGTAGAAGTGGAAATGTAGTTAGTACAGTAGATTTACATATCAATTATTTAAAGCCAGTCAAGTTAGGAGATGTCCTTACAGCTCACGGAGAAGTTGTCTCAGCAGGTAAACGTTTAATTTATGCAGAGGCTTCAGTTGTGAATCAAAATAATGTATTAGTAGCCAAAGCAGGAGGCACATTTAATGCTTATCCTGCTGAAAAGGCTTTTCATAAATTCTAAGTATTGAAAGAAAAAGAAACTTAATATTTTTTTTATTGATATAATTACTATAATTTAGCCTAACCGTTGGTTTAATTATTTTAAGATGAAAAGAGTAACTACTGCTATTATAATACTCTTATTATATTTCGTGTCTTATTCTCAGGAAATATGTAATAATGGTATTGATGATGATGGGGATGGTTTAATTGATTTAAATGATCCCGATTGTGATTGTAACGGATTTGGAAATTCAACAAATATCCCGTCATTAATTCCAAACCCTTCGTTTGAAGATAGAAATTGTTGTCCCACCTCATTTTCTCAATTGAATTGTGCACAAACTTGGATGCAGGCAACTTCTGCTACATCAGATTATTTTGCTTGTGGGTATTCCTTTGGAGCGGCAAACCAAGCAGGAATATCTGCAGCAGATGGTAGTGCTTATATTGGAGCTATCTTTCAAAATGGTTGGAGAGAATATGTAGGTTCCTGCTTATTAAGTCCCCTACTTGCAGGTGAGACCTATGTTTTAGACTTTAATATTGCTTCGTTTCCTATAACTGGTATGGGAGGAGTGTGTAATAATGGTACAATTAACTATGGAGATGTTGACATCTCAATCTTTGGAACAACAGATTGCAGCTATTTACCTGTGAGCACTACAGATTGCCCTTCAAATGCATCTCCTAATTGGAACTTAATAGGGAGTCAAACGTATTCGCCTAGCAATTCTTGGAGTGTCTTAACTATTACATTTACACCAACAGTAGATATTTATGCAATTATGATAGGCGCCCCTTGTAGCTTACCTGCTGCTTATAATGGTTCACCTTGTTATGCATATTTTGTATTTGATAATTTGATACTTCAAGCAGAAGATTATTTTAATTCTTTGTCTATTACTGAAACTGGGAATTATTGCACCAATGATTTAACTTTACATGCAACAGCAGATAGTTTAGGAGGAACATGGCAATGGTATTTTGAAGGTGTTGCAATTGTAGGTCAAACTGGCCCAGATCTTAATTTGGCTATTAATGGAATGGGAGATGGTGTGTATAATGCACTATATACACTTGGTTCTAACTGTGGAGTTGCAAACTATACCGTTAATTCAGTAGTTCAATTACATCCAGACTTCACCTCAACGATTGAGTGTCAGGGTGTTGCCACTTCTTTTGCAAATACATCGACATCTTCTGGTGATCCTATCAGTATGTGGTCTTGGGATTTTGATAATAATGGTGTTATAGATGATAATGGACAGAATGTTTCCTATGTATTTCCGACTAGTGGAACCCATAATGTTAGTCTTCAGATAACTAGCAGTACAGGATGTCAACATGATACTGTAATTCAAGTAGTAGTGAATCCAAATCCCGTGGTTGATTTTACATGGGGTGATGTGTGTATTGGAAATTCAGTTGTTTTTAATAATGGAACCACTATTTCTTCGGGTTCTATAGCTAGTTGGTCCTGGGATTTTGGTGATGGTTCAACCGGTACCTCCCAAAATGAAAGTCATTTATACAGTTCATCAGGTTCTTTTAATGTCACTTTACAAGCAACATCAAATCAAAATTGTGTAGATCAAATTACTAAGACGGTAAATGTTTATCCACAACCTAGTGCAGATTTTAATTTTGTAAATGCTTGTACTAATGAGCCTATTTCTTTGACTAGCACCTCAACTTCAAGCGCGGGTGGATTTAGTCATTATTATTGGGATGTTAATAATGATGGAATAGATGAATTCACTACTCAGAATACTCAATATTCCTATAATCAAGCTGGGCAATATCCGGTTAGACTTATTGTAGAAGATTTTAATGGTTGCAGAGATACTATTATTCAACAAGTGACATCCTATGCTTTGCCACATGCCGATTATACAGCCACCTTTGTTTGTGAAGATGATATCACATCTTTTACGAATACTTCCATGATTAATCCCGTAGATAATGACATGATTTCAACCTATGCTTGGAGTTTCGGAGACGGAAACACATCTAATCAAGAAAATCCAACGCATGGATACGGGGTAGAGAATGTTTATACAGCACAATTAGTTATTACAACAAACTATGGTTGTAAGGATTCTATTTCTAAACCTGTAGAAGTCTATCCATTACCTCATGTTAATTTTTCACCAACAGATGTTTGTTTAAATTTTACAACAAATTTTACAGATCAATCAATCATTAGTAATACACATACTTCCAATTCAAATGTTCAATGGTCTTGGGATTTCGCTGATGGAACAACATCTACTCTACAAAATCCAACTCATGTTTATGGTACTGATGGGACGTATAATGCTACTCTAACAGTGACCTCAAATCATGGTTGTGAGAATAATACAACTTTAGTGGTAACAGTCCATTCTTTACCTATAGTTAGCTTTTCTGGTCAAAATCTAGAAGGTTGTGCACCATTATGTCCGGTAATAACTTCAACTTCAACAATTAACGCTCCATCCACATTAAACCAATTTATTTGGACACTTTCTGATGGTAGAACGTATACAGGAAACTCTTTTTCCGACTGTTATGAAAATACTTCTGGATTTGATATCTCTTACGGTGTAAATTTGGAAGTGATTTCAAATTTTGGTTGCACTCAAAATACTACTGTTAATGATTACATTCAAGTTTATCATAATCCTATAGCAGGTTTTTATTATTTACCAGAAAATCCTGATATTTTAAATTCTGAAGTAGAGTTTCACAATACATCTCTTTATGCAAATTCCTATATATGGACAATTGATAATATTGGAAATATGAATGAATTTGAACCCAAAATAGATTTCCCTTATGAGCCTGTAAAATATGGAGTTATGTTAGTAGCATATACGGATAAAGGGTGTGTTGATACAGCACGAAGCGTTGTTAATATACGAGATAAGGTTATATTCTATGTACCTAATACTTTTACTCCAGATAACGATCATTTTAATGAAACATTTCAACCTGTTTTTTCGAGTGGCTTTGACCCGCAGACTTATACTTTGTTAATTTTTAATCGCTGGGGGGAAATTATATTTGAATCTCATGATGTGAATGTGGGATGGAGAGGTACCTATGGTATAGATTCTAATATCCCCGTAAAAGATGGAACTTATGTATGGAAAATAATGTTTAAAGAGACCATGACGGATAAGCATCATACCTATACGGGGCATGTTAATATATTAAGGTAAACCTTTTCATTTATTATTGAATGTGCTTTAAAAATTTTTCTTGCATTTTATCATTTTCAAAATCCCCGAGATAACATTCTGTAACTGTTTTGCTATTTGTATCGTGTATCCCTCTTGAGGCAACACAAAGATGGTCTGCTTCTATAATAACGGCCACACTTTTAACTTGTAACACTTCTTTTAATCCTTCTGCGATCTGCATGGTTAATCTTTCTTGAACTTGTGGTCGTTTGGCATAATATTGAACCAAACGATTGATTTTGGAAAGACCTATTACTTTTTTGTCAGGAATATAAGCTACATGAACCTTCCCTATAATTGGTACAAAATGATGTTCACAACTTGAATAAAGTGTAATGTCTTTTTCGACTAGCATTTGGTGATAATTATATTTATTTTCAAATACGCTAATGGAAGGTTTGTTTTTAGGATCTAATCCACTAAAATGTTCTTTTACATACATTTTAGCAACTCTTTCAGGAGTGTCTTTTAAGCTATCATCTGTCATGTCGAGACCTAATGTCTCCATGATTTTTTCAAAGTGAAATTTAATTTCTTCAATTTTTTGATCATCACTTAGCATGGAATGAAAGTGTTCATCTTGCTTAATTACTTTTAAACTAGCAGCGGCAGAATTTCTCATAATTTTTCTATTTTATTCATTACGTTATCAACTATTCTATTACAGTATTTTAAATGGAAATCATATATTTCATGTGCGTTTTTGACTTCTCCTACTTTATTCTTAAGTATGGTTTTTGCTCGACAGAGTCTATATCGGACTTTCCATTTACTTATCCCCAATGTTTCTGAGGTTTCGCTTATTGTAAAACCGTTTATCTCAATGAGTGAAAAAACAAGTCTGTATGATTCAGACAGCCCTGATATGGCTTGTTCTATAGTTATGGATTGTATGTTTTTTATGTTTTTCACCTTTTGTATTTATTTGTTGAAACTATTTGTCATTCTTGTTTGTACTTACTTCATTTTTGTTCTTTTAAAATCGATTTCAAATAAATAGAGTAGTTAACAGAAAAAAAGGTTACAAAGAGCAAATAAATTATCTATTTTTGTAGCTCACATTTGTAGTATAAATAGCAATATGAAAATTTCTTATAATTGGTTAAAAAATTACGTTAAGACAAATCACACTCCTGAAAAATTATGTGAAATCCTTACAGACACAGGGTTGGAGGTAGAAGGGATGGAAGAGTTTGAAATGGTAAAAGGAGGCTTAAAAGGGGTTGTTGTAGGACAAGTTATAAGTTGTGTTCAACATGAAAATGCTGATCGATTAAAAGTAACTCGTGTGAACATAGGAAGTGAAGAATTACAAATTGTGTGTGGTGCTCCTAATGTAGCCGAAGGGCAAAAAGTATTGGTTGCTACAGTGGGAACTACTTTATTTCCTAATCCAGAAGAATCATTTAAAATAAAAGAATCAAAAATTCGTGGTGTTGATTCGTATGGAATGATTTGCGCTGAAGATGAGCTAGGATTAGGTGCTAGTCATGACGGCATTATGGTGTTGAAGGATACAGCAAAAATTGGTCAGCCAGCTGCTGAATATTTGAAATTGGCAAGCGATTATCGTATTGAAATTGGTCTAACACCTAATCGAAGTGATGCTATGGGACACTTGGGTGTGGCGCGAGATATTGTGGCTTATAACAAATTAAATAATATTGATAAATCTATTTTACAATTACCAGATATCAGTAAATATAATGTAATTGAAAATGGAGAAAAAATTAAAATTAAGGTAGAAGCACCACAAGATGCTCCTCAATATAGAGGATGTTTAATTGCTGGAATTACAGTTGGGCCTTCTCCAGAATGGTTAAAAAACTATTTGTTTACAATTGGGTTAACCTCTATTAATAATGTAGTGGATGTTACTAATTTTGTGCTGCATGAATTAGGAACTCCTTTACACGCTTTCGATTTATCCAAAGTTGGGAATGAAATTGTAGTTCGTTTAGCCAAAGAAGGAGAGAAATTGGTTACGCTGGATGGAGTGGAAAGAAAATTAAATCCTCAAGATTTAATGATAACCAATGGAAAAACAAATTTGTGTATTGCTGGAGTATTTGGAGGAAAAGAATCAGGAGTAAATGAAAACACTACATCTATTTTCTTAGAAGCTGCTTATTTTAATCCGGTTAGCATTCGTAAAACAGCCAAAAGACATGCATTGAATACGGATGCTTCGTTTCGTTTTGAGCGCGGTGTAGATCCAAATATGGTAGAATTTGCTATGAAAAGGGCAGCAGCATTAATCACAGAAGTTGCTGGAGGTAAAATAGTGTATGAAGCAGATCCTTTCATAGGAAAAAAAATACTACCTGCTGAGGTGATTTTTGATTTTGATAGATGCAACCAATTGATTGGAAAAGAAATTGAGAGAGAGAAAATCATGACAATCTTATTAGCACTTGATTTTAAGATTGTACATAGAAATGACAATATCCTCAAGCTGGAAGTGCCAACTTATCGTGTAGATGTTACCAGAGAAGCTGACGTAATTGAAGAAGTGTTGAGAATATACGGATTTAATAATATTCCCCTCCCACAAAAATGGAATGTAAACCTTTCCAATCAAGATTTGAGAAGTGAAGAAAAACGTCAAAATGCAATTGCCGACCTATTGGCTTCAAAAGGTTACTATGAAATGATGAATAATTCCTTGACTTCTAGTGAATATATAACTCAATTTGGAGGAGAGGCATTTTCTATAGAGAATGCAGTAACTATGCTAAACCCATTGAGTCAGGACTTAGATGTATTAAGGCAATCTTTGATTTTTCAAGGAATAGCATCTTTGGTACACAATATCAATCGCCAAAATTTGAATGTTGGTCTATTTGAATTTGGTAAAATCTATAAACGATTTGGAGAACAGTTTATAGAAAATAAACGCCTTTCTATTTTTATTACAGGAGAAAAAGAGCCGGAGCAGTGGAATGCTCAATCAAAGGATACATCATTTTATACCTTAAAAGGTGTTGTAGAGGCTATTTTGGAACGCTTAGGCTTAGGGAAATTTGTGAGTACCAAAGCTCTAAAAAAATCGATTCTAGAAGATGGAATTCAGTTGTATGTTCAAAAGACAAAAATCGGAGAAATAGGATGGATGCATACCAAATCAGCTAAGAACTTAGGGTTAAAACAAAAAGCATATATTGCAGATTTAGACTGGGATGCTTTATTGAATTTGGGAAACATGAATACTGTAGAATATCACCCACTTCCAAAAGCATTTGCAGTGAGAAGAGACTTTTCATTATTGTTGAATAAGCAGGTATCTTATAGTCAAATAGAAGAAGTAGCAAAAGCGACTTGTGGTAAGATATTAAATGAAGTTAATTTATTTGATGTGTACGAAGGTGATAAGTTACCTGAAGGGAAGAAGTCATACGCCGTAAGTTTCTATTTCCAGGATAGCGAGAAAACCCTGAACGATCAAGTGGTAGATAATTTTATGAGTAAAATCAAAGGACAATTAGAAAATCAATTACAAGCAGAATTAAGACAGTAGCGGAGATAAATTACTTTTAATCTCTTTATTTTATCCAAATAGACAAATTAAAAAATAATAAAATGATGGAATATAAACATACAGTAGCAGAAAGATTTATGAGATATGTTCAGGTATATACTACATCTGACCCAAATGCAACCTCCTTTCCTTCTTCAGAACGTCAAAAAGATTTAGGAAGAATCTTGTTACAAGAATTGAAAGATTTAGGTGTACAGGATGCGGAAATGGATCAGTGGGGATATGTATTTGGTACAGTAAAAGGAAATACAACAAATCAAGTTCCTGTAATTTGTTTCTGTGCTCACATGGATACTGCGCCCGATGTTTCTGGAGAAAACGTAAAACCTATTTTACATAGAAAATATGACGGTAAACCAATTACCTTACCGGATGATACAACACAAGTTATTACAGTTGACCAACACCCTTATTTAAAGGAAAAGATTGGAGACGATTTAATAACTGCGAGTGGTTTGACTCTTTTAGGAGCCGACGATAAAGCAGGTGTTGCCATTATCATGGATTTTGTTCAATACCTGATGGGAAACCCTGGAATTAAACATGGAGATATCCGTATTCTTTTTACTCCAGATGAAGAAGTGGGTAGAGGAGTGGAGCAATTGGATATGAAAAAACTGAATGCAGATTATGGTTATACCATGGATGGGGGTGTATTAGGATCTATTGAAGATGAGAGTTTTTCAGCTGATGCTGTTAAAATTACTGTGCATGGGGTGAGTGCTCATCCAGGCTATGCAAAAGGAATTTTAGTTAATGCATTAAAAGTAGGAGGAGAAATTTTGGCTTCTTTGCCAAAAGATAGTTGGTCACCTGAAACTACAGAAGATAGACAAGGTTTTGTACATCCTACTTCATTTAATGGTATTCAAGAAAAGGCTACAATTAGCTTTATTATTCGAGATCATATTACAGCTAAATTAACTGAATATGAGAATCGTTTGAAAGGAATAGCTGAAGAAATAATTGCTAAGCATCCAGGAGCTAAAATGGATTTTGAAATAATTGAGCAATACAGAAATATGAAAGAAGTAATTAGTACCGTTCCATTCGTTACTGATTATGCTATCCAAGCAATGAAGAATGCAGGGATTGAGCCAAGACCTGTAATTATTCGTGGAGGAACAGATGGATCTCGTTTATCGTTTATGGGACTTCCTTGCCCAAATTTATTTACAGGTGAAATGGGTATTCACTCTCGCCATGAATATGTAAGTGTTCAAGATATGGAAAAAGCTGTTGCAACCATGAATGAATTAGTTCAAATATGGGAGCAACATAAGTAATTAATTCAATTAACAATTGAGGAAGGCGTAGTTTCAGCTACGCCTTTTTTATGCTATAAATTATTATGCATGAATAATTATTTTTCAAAAAACACAACCTTCGAAATTGAGCATACGTTGTATAAATAGAAACGAAATTTAAAAACTTTGCAAAGTAATTATAGTTTCTAAACCATAAGCTCCCAGCATTAGTTATAAATTTTATAACTATAAATACACCCCAAATAGTACTAGTTAGGTATCGATACCGAAAAGAATGAAGTGTTGAATTGTTAAATGTTACTGTTATGAAACGCACTACCTTATTTTTTTCGATGATTTGCTTTACAATAGGTATTTCCTATAGCCAATCAACACAGGGTTCGACAACGGGAGATGTTGAAACTGTTTATGTAAATTCTTATTCTGTAGATCAATTAGAAGATTTTATAATCGAATACTATGATTATAATAAAATTTTAACTGATTTAGGTGTTACGACGAGATATCAAAACAAAAAAGAAATTGCTTTTAGACGTTTTGTATATTTTCAAATTTATGATTTTTATGCTCGTATTTATTCTCATACAGCAGGAGCTAATTCAGATGAAATAGCGAATACTTATGCAGGATTTATAATGGATACAAAGCAATTACTACAAACAACAGTTTTTGATGTAGATAATGAAAATGAAGTATCTTTTTCACTAAGAGCCGGAGCCTCATGTCAAAATATGGATTTTGAAGATGGTAATTTAAATGGCTGGACACTTCGAGATGGAAAGGTGGATGGTTCTGTAGATTATAGTTTTGTGGATAATGGACCAGGAAGTGCCGGACCTAATTTCTTAATTGTAAATGGAGGAACAGATCCAGTAACTGGAATTTCTAGATTAAATCCGAATGGAGGCGCTTATTCTTGCCGTTTAGGTGATGGTACTGGTACCGGAAGTAACGCAGCTAGAATGTATCAAACTTTTAATGTGGATGCTACAAATACAATCTTTAAGTTTAGTTATGCAGTAGTTTTCCAAGACCCAAATCATACGAGTAATCAACAACCTTATTTTACTTTTAGAGTGTATGATGAAGATGGAAATGGTGTTGATTGCGCAGAATACTCTGTAATTGCCGCAGGTACTATCACTGGGTTCCAAACGGCACCAGGAAATGTTCGCTATAAAGATTGGACTACAGTTTTGGTTGATTTGTCTGCCTATATTGGTCAAAATATGACTGTAGAATTTACCTCTGGAGATTGTTCTCAGAGTGGTCACTATGGCTATGCTTATATTGATGCGGGATGTACTTCTCCAGAAATTATTGCTTCAGATGATGATGCTCTGATTTGCCCAGGGGAATATGTAACCCTCTCTGCACTTGGTGGCGAAGATTCTGATATGGAATTTTTATGGAATACGGGAGATACAACCGAATCTATTCATGTTTCAGAATCAGGTACGTATACTGTAACTCTGATACCACCAATTGGCGATCCTGTAAATTGTGCTATTGTTTTGACAAAAGATATTGAAGTGAATCTGATTCAGACTACTCCTTCCTTCCAAGCAGATACGGTTTGTTTAGGAGAAGTGACCCATTTTGCGGATAATTCTTCTGTTTCTCCTTCTGGCGAAGATAATATTATTGCATGGGCGTGGGATTTTGGCGATGGAGCAACGTCAACATTAGTTGATCCTAGTCATACTTATGCAAATGATGGAACGTACAATGTAACTCTGACTGTTACTACATCTCGTGGATGTTCGAATGATACGAGTTTTCAGGTAGTTGTAAATCCACTTCCTACAGCCAATTTTAATTTTACAAATGTGTGTTTACATGATGAAATGATGTTGACCGACAACTCTAGCTCTGCTGCTGGTATTAATAGTTATAATTGGGACATTAATGGAGATGGAGTAGTAGATTATATTTCAGATACAGTTTATCATACATTTTCTCAAGCAAATTCATACAATGTAAGTTTGCAAGTAGAAGACACAAATGGTTGTGTAAATTCTATATCTCATCAGGTGATTGTATATGATTTACCAATAGCTGATTTTAGCGCCACCCAAGTGTGTGAAGATGCTACTAGTGTATTTACAAATGGTTCAACTTTGAGCTCTTCACATGGTGACTTTATTCAATCATCTAATTGGGATTTTGGAAATAGCACCACTTCTTCTCAAATTAATCCAACAGTGAATTATGGCAATGAAGGAATATATACAGTTAAATTACTGGTGACTTCAAGTTTTGGCTGTAAGGATTCTATTACTAAGCAAGTAGAGGTATATCCTTTGCCTCAAGTAAATTTTTCCCCAACTGAAGTATGTTTGCATGATCCAACTAATTTCCAAGACTTATCTACAATAAGCAATGCACATACTCCAAACAACAATGTTCAATGGAATTGGGATTTTGCAGATACCCACACTTCAAACATTCAAAATCCAATACATACTTTTGATGAGGATGGAACGTATAACGTAGCGTTAACTGTAACTAGCAATCATGGATGTGTGAATGACACTATACTCTCAGTGATTGTTTATCCCTTACCTACTGTTAGTTTTGAAGGTGTGAATCTAGAAGGATGTGCTCCTGTTTGTGTAGAGATTAGTTCAACTTCAACAATTAATTCAACCTCATCTTTAGATAAATTTGAATGGTTACTATCAGATGGAAGAACTTATTCAGGTGATTCATTTACGGATTGTTTTGAAAATCTTACTGGAAATGATATCAATTATGGATTAATGCTGAGAGTGACTTCTGATAAGGGATGTGTAAACGACGCGAGTGTAGATAATTATATCTCAGTATATCATAATCCAATTGCTAATTTTTCCTACAGACCAAGTAAAATTAGTGTAGTTGATCCTGTGGTGACTTTCCAAAATACTTCTCAATATGCAGATTATTATAATTGGGATACAGGTTATCAATCTGGAATTACAGATATAAACCCAGTTGTGAAATATCCATTTTCTGCTAAAGAATATATTGCAATACTAGTGGCTTATACAAATCAAGGATGTACAGATACCGCTCGTGCTGTAATCAAAATTAATGATGATTTAATTTTCTATGTTCCGAATACATTTACTCCGGATAATGATGGAAATAATGAGGTTTTTACACCTATTTTTTCAAGCGGAGTCGATCCAGACACATATACATTACATATCTTTAATAGATGGGGAGAAGTATTATTTGAATCCCATGATGTAGAAATAGGATGGAAGGGAACTTATAGTATGGATTCTAACAACGTAGTGCGTGATGGAACGTATATCTGGAAAATAGAATTTAAAGAAACTATGTCAGACCGACACCATTCATACATTGGTCATGTGAATGTGTTGAGGTAAGAAAAACTTAGAAATGAAAAAGCCACGGATGAAAATTCGTGGTTTTTTTAGTTCAATTCCTCAAAGGTAAAAGTAGGTGTACCTTTCTCTCCTGTTTTTGAGTAAAAATCAAGAAATTTGAGTTTGAAATAATTTCCGTGCTGATCTTGTATTACATAAGCTTTATTTGGAAATACCGTATAGTTGGCTGTTCCTCCTTCCATAACTTGTGTTAATCCTACATCTTTCCAATCATAACCAATGGCATTCATATCGTTGGCTAGGGATAATGTTTGAGCATACATAAGGTCAATATCTTCATATTTTATATTTGTAACTAAAATGGCCTTAGTTTGATATCTATTTAGCAGGCAACCAGTTAACAAATAGTCCATAATCGCAGGCTCTGTCAAATGTTGAATATATTGTGTAAATACTAAATCCCAAGTTGCTTTTTTAGGTTCTACATCAACTTTTCCTTTATCTATCATGCTGTAAAACATAAAGTTATATGCATCATCCTTTAGAATTGAATCTTGAGTTACATTGGTTTCTTGTAATTTCGCATATTCGAAATAATAGGCTGTTGGCGTAACGCTTATGATTTTTAGTTTATACCAACCTAATGCTTGCCCTTCAGCAGTATATCCCATGTCTATTAATCGTACAAAACCATCCGTCCAATCACCTATACCAGTAGAATCCATATCTCCTGAGGGTTTGTCATATTGTGGATTAGAGGTATATCCATATTTACTAGTTAAATCAGATAAATTTGTTTTGTCTGTATAATATACAAACATATTTTTAGCGACATTTGATATCACATGCCATCCTGTATTTCCAGTTTCAAAGCCAATATCCCAAATTTCTTTGTTATTACTAGCTATGATTTTGTTTTCTACAAGATTGAAAAAAACTTGCTTCTTATAATTATTGCCTAAAGTAATAGCTACTTCATTTCCTGTATTGTGTTCTTTTTTTGGAATTGGAAATTCTTTTTTAAGACATGAGTTTAAAAATAGGAATGATAGTATAAAGAGTATATATTTTCTCATTTGGAATAGAGTTTAAGTATGATACCAAGATTGTAAGTTCTTCCCATGCCAATAGTTGTTTGTCCACTACCTCCTGAAGAGTGGGCGCTGATAGCACTTCCTTCACTACCTGATACATTTATTACATTGAATATATTTTTAACTCCCACGCTGATAGTCAATCGTTTATTCCAAATGTATTTAGAAATCTTGAAATCAGCAAGGTGATAGTCCTTAATAATCGACAAGGTGTAATTGCCATTCTCATCTCCAAAAATCTGTGGTAATTCACCAATATATCGATAAAATAAAGCAAATTGGAGTCCGATCTTTTCCCAATTATATTGTATTTGACTATTTATGCTTGGTGAGAATAAGAATTGATTGTTTAGAAAAGTTTTATCAGAAACAATTTTATGGTATCTACCTATATAACCGAACCCTAATCCAGCGGATAAACCTTTGTATAAAATAGAGCTTTCAAATTGGAAGCCAGTGGTAGTAAAACGATTGATATTGAAATAGGAATATTCGTTAACAGATTTTTGCGCTAGTGCAATTTGATTGTATATTATGTTGTAGAAAACTGATAGTTTATTTTTTATGACAACATCTGCTATACGTTGATTTTCGTGGAAAGAGAGATTGAAATTATCGGATGATTCTGCTTTTAGATCTTTGTTACCAATAATATTGTGATTTGCATCAACAAAGGTGTAGAATAATTCTTTGATGGAAGGAGCCCTAAAACCTCTTGCGTAGGAGAATCGCAAAGCTAAATCGTGTTTATCTTTGTTAAAGAATGTCCATTTAATATTCATAGAAGGAGTGAGAGGAGCTTTGTATTGAGTGTTATAGCTATATCTTATTCCAGGTCGAAATGTTAAAGAAGGGAGAGGGGAGTATTCTGCCGAAGTATAGAGTGCATAATCACCAATATTTTTATGTTTATGTAGTATTTTTTTACCGAAGGCATATTCTTGAAGTATTTCAAAACCTACTTCATAGTTGAATTTTTTATCATCTTTGGCTTGGATATATCTTCCGCGTAGCATTATACTGTGGTAAGTTGATGTGTCTTGATCGTCGGGATTGCTCGTAATTACATCATCAATAGTAGTTAAATCACGAATTTTTGTATTTTTCTTACGGAAATAGCCACTATAACCAGCGGTTAAAGACAATGTATGATTATGCTTAAAATAATATTGATAATCTAAACTTTGATTGATACGCTGCGTTTGGTAATAATCATCAAATGCTGTTTCGAAGTAAGGAGGACGTGGATATCCACGATTAATAATTTTTTCATCCAGATATTGTCCATTAAATACTAAAGAAGCATGAGTTCCTCTAAATTGATAATTTAAACCTCCAAATAGTTGTGTTTTTGGTTTCCATAGTAAAACTCGTGAACTATCAGCAATAGGGTTTCTATAATCAAATATTTTATGAGAAGGATCCCAACCATCAAAAAAATGTCGCCCACCATTTAGTATAATTTGATGATTTTTAAATTTTCCACCAATTGAAAGTGAGTTATTAAGTTTACCACTGCTTTCTGAGTAGTTATTGCTAGTAATTTCCCATGTGTTTTTTTGATTCTGTTTGGTGATAATATTAATGGTTCCAGCTAGAGCATCTGTTCCATAGTTTACAGAAAGAGGGCCTTCTACGATTTCAATACGTTCAATATTTTCAATTGGAATTTGAGCAAGGTCTATGTTGCCATTTTGCCTCCCAGTGACAGGGATACCGTCTATGAGAATTTTTACATTTTCACCTCCGATTCCTTGTAGTTGTATATTGGCACCAAGTATATTGTCTTCACTTATATGTATATTTAGTTGGTTGTTTATTGCTTCTATAACATTTTGTGCAGCCATTGATTCAATCTGTTTTCGATCTATTACAGCAATATTATGTACTGCATTTTCGATAAGTTGTGCTTTATATTGAGCAGTTACAACAACCTCTTCATATTCGTTTATAGTAGGAGAGAGAGTAAATGTAGTATCTTTTGTAATGCGAATATTTGGGATTGTTATCGTGTTGAAATCTGGGTAACTGATAGTGAGTTTACAATAAAGATTTTGGTAAGCCGAGCC
The DNA here is from genome assembly GCA_023957385.1 of Brumimicrobium sp. Lineage (NCBI taxonomy): Bacteria > Pseudomonadati > Bacteroidota > Flavobacteriia > Flavobacteriales > Crocinitomicaceae > Brumimicrobium > Brumimicrobium sp. The sequence goes on from JAMLGZ010000001.1 coordinate 1,380,864, forward strand.
TATCTCAATATTTCCTTGAATGTCACTCAAAAAATTATATACTTTATTTTGGATGGCTATTTCAATTCGTGCATGAGGTAGGGGATGTTTATCGTTAGAAGAAATAACGGTAATAGTTTGACCTAACAGTACAGAATGACTAATTAAAAAAAATAAAGCAATTATGTATGCGTACTTTTTCACGAATTATTACCCTTTTAAAACAACAATCGCTCGGTTGTGCGTTCCGAACGATTGTTTGTACATTATGAAAAACCTGGAGATTAAGGTTACTGAATAATTAATTTCTTAGTAATTCCTTGATCCTTTGTGCGTATGTGAATAAAATATGTACCTGATTTAAAATTCTCAGTAGAAATTGTTTTTAGATTAAGATCTCCTGTGTTTGGAGTATTTTCCTGATAAACAACTTCTCCAAGAATATTGGTAATTGATAAAGACATATCCGTATTTCCAAAATTATTAAGAAGTACAGATACTTGTGAAGTAGCTGGATTTGGATATATCACTGCATTGGCTTGTGGTAGATTGTTTTTGTCCAAAGAAGCTTCTGACATTAATTCTTTCCAAAATATTATGTTTCCATTAGATGCGCCACCATAATTAAAGAAAACAAGTTTCCATACATTACCTGAGTTTGCTTTTACAAAATAAACGCGATCTGTTACATATTCGTACGCAGGAGGCATTGCATTCATATTAAAGTTCTTCCAATCATGTCCAATTGTGTTCATATCAAAAGAATAGTTTGCACCAAACCAATCCATATAGTTTTCTGGATCTACACCATCGACTTGTGCTATTTCTAATCCTGGACTTGCTAAAACTCCTCCAGCTTTAGCCATTTCTAATACTTGTGTAAAAGGATTAGGTGCTAAATCAATGTAATTGGTGAAAAGTAAATCCCATTCATTTACTTTTTTAGGCTCACGGTTATCAATAACAGCGTCTCCACTTACTGAGTAATATATAAAATTATATCCTGTATAATCATTCTTGTTTACTTGTGAGGAAATCTCGTTAGAACCATCTAAATTGGCATAAGTAAATTTATATAATCCAGTATAACCATTTAAAGAATCAATTTTTATCTTTCTATAATCGTTATTACTTAGTTTTAAGATATAAAGAGATTTCCCAATGAGTCCATGGTATGCAGGAACATAATCTCCCCAACCATAATCAAATTGTTCATTGATATCTTTAATAGAATTGAAAGCTCCCGTTTTCCAATCTTTTGGATTGTTGAATAATTCATCCCAATTCATTCCCGTTGTGTCAACCGTTGCCCAATCTTCTATATCTCCTGGATATACAAATAGTTTTCGTCCATTTGCACTATTAACCATAACAGATCCATCAGCTAATCCACCAATTTGAAAGGCTATGTCCCAGTTTGTTGCAGAAGCTGAATTTGTTTCATCTGAATCTATGTTGTACCAAACATCATTGATTCCACCAGCTCCCATACTTACTGTTATTGTATCTTGAGCATTTGCTATAATCGCTCCCATTCCGAATAGCGTAAAAAGTAAATATCTTTTCATATAATTAATTTTGAGTTTTGTAATTGGATGCAAAGATACTTATGAAATTTAAATTTCAAATCTTTTTAAGTGAAAAATAAATACATAACTTACTGTTAATCAGTATTATGTCATAATAATGTCATGTGATTGTCATGTAATTGTCATGTGGTTAAAATGGAAAGAAATTGTAGTTTGAAAATCAAGGATATACTAAAACTTAATTTAATTATTTAGAATCATTCTAAATTAATAGAAATAAACCATTATAACAAAATTCATAAAGTCAATTTCCTTTGTATATTATGAAAAGACACTCGATCTGGCAAGTAAGAAGTACACAATTTAGAATAAGCGAACAATACGTTATAAGAGAGGAATTGATTAAGTCTATATACCCATAGGTATTTTTGTTCCTTTTATTGCATTCATTCCTCCTTCAATTTCAGTGAAATTTCTGATACCTCTTGCTTGAAGAATGCTAGCTGCAATCATGCTACGGTAGCCACCTGCACAGTGAATGAAAAAATGCTTATCATCTTGTAAATCATTCATCCAATTGTTAATATCTGCAAGTGGTTTACAATTAGCATTCTCCACGTGTACATTGCTGTATTCAGTGTTATTACGAATATCTATAACAGTATCAGTTTGACAGTCTACACATGCGGCAAATTCTTCAGGAGAAATGCGATGTACAGTATCCATTTCTTTTCCAGCATTTTTCCAAGCATCTATTCCTCCGTCTAAATAACCAATTACATTATCAAATCCAACTCTACTTAAACGAGTAACTACTTCTTCTTCACGACCAGTATCAGCAACGATTATAAGAGCTTGAGTAACGTCTTTAATTAGAGTGCCCGCCCAAGGTGCAAAACCTCCATCTATTCCTATATTGATAGAACCAGGAATAAATCCTTTGTGAAATTCTGTATTCTTTCGTGTGTCTAGTATCAAGGCATTAATTCCCTCAACTGCTTGGGTTACTTCTTCTGGGGTAAAAGGCTCTAATCCTTCTTCTAATACAGTATTCAAATTTTTATATCCATTCTTATTGAGTTGAACAGCTGCACTGAAATAAGCGGGAGGCGCACTTAATCCATCTAAAACGGCACTCACAAAGGCTTCTTTTGAAGGTTGATTTAATGCATAATTCATTTCCTTTTGGTGACCAAGTGAATCCATTGTTTCCTTCATCATGTTCTTCCCACAAGCAGAACCGGCTCCATGTGCTGGATAAATGATGATGTCATTTGGTAATGGCATCACTTTATTCATTAAAGAATCATACAGCATTCCTGCTAAATCCTCTTGCGTGTATTCTCCAACCTTTTGAGCTAAATCTGGTCTTCCTACATCACCTAAGAATAGTGTGTCTCCGGAGAATAAAGCTTTTTCTTTCCCATTCTCATCAATAAGAAGTATGCAAATACTTTCTAAAGTATGTCCAGGGGTATGTAATATCTTCAACTGTACGTTCCCCAAAGGTAAGATTTGTCCATCTACAGTTGCCATACTCTTGTATGCAGTTGATGCGCCAGGTCCAAATAAAATAGGAGCTCCAGTCGCTACGGATAAATCAATATGTCCGGATACAAAATCAGCATGAAAATGTGTTTCAATAATATATTTTAATTTGACCCCATCACGTTGTAAACGTTCCTGATACTCTTGAGTATCACGCAAAGGATCAATGATAGCAGCTTCACCATTGCTAGTTATGTAATATGCTCCTTGTGCTAAACATCCTGTATATATTTGTTCTATCTTCATCATCACATTTTTAAATCAGTACAAAGCTACACTTTTTGTAAATTTAACCACACCTCATTTCCACTTCTTGGTTTAATTGAATTATAACATTCTTCCAATTTGTCTATATTGAACAATTGAAGTGGAATCATAGCACGATATTCTTCGATGTCTCCACCAAAAGGAGGACCCGATTCAAAGTGAACGTTAAATAAAACTCCACAAAGTCTTCCTTTTTCTTTTAGCAATTCAGCTATTTTTTTAAAATATTTAGGGCGAAATGAGAGTGGGAGTGTACAAAAGAATGTTTGTTCAAAGATTAGATCAAATTGACCTTCAAATTCCCAGAAATCTCCCTCAATTACCTTCACTTCAGGATTATTTTTAAATAATTCTTTATTTTTTTCTACAACTAAAGGGGCAATATCTAATATCGTTATAGACTTAAATCCTTGCTCCAGTAGATAATGAGCTTCGTGAGCATTTCCAGCACCTGGTATGAGTATGTCAATATTCTTATTAGTGAGTTGATCAATGTAAGTTTTAATCGGTGTAGATGGATAGCCAATATCCCATCCGATATGATTCATCTCATAGCGTTTATTCCAAAATTCTTTGTCTAATATACGTTCTTCTTCCATTCGATTTCTCTTTAATTTTTAAAGTTAACAATTAAATTTTTAAAAGAAAACTTAGAGATAACTGGAAAAATTTGAGTTAACAAAATTTAAATTTTTATAAAAAGAATATTTCACTTAAATTTGAGGGCTAAATAAACTACTATTTAATATAATATGATAAAAAAAACGTTTTTCCGTATTGCACTGATTTCCTTTTTATTACAAGGATATTCAGTCAAAGCTCAAGAATCTATTGTAGAGCAGATTTCTTTGCTAACAACTTTAGAAGCAGATGAAATTTTAGCTGTTTCTCCTCATTTTCCATTAAGAACAATGGATAATGAGCAGTTTAAGGCTGAATTAAAAACTTGGTATAATGATTATAGAGCTGAATATGAGCAGTTCATTAAACTTGAAAAGTTCCAGCAAAATCCTTTTTATTGGAATTCTTTTGGATTGGAAGTAGAAGAAGAAGTTGTGAACGAATATTTAAATGATGATTTACTTACTTGGATAGCTATAAACTCCATTTCGAATGAAGAGTTAAGACAGGCTGCGCCACATTTTCCGTCTATACCTAATTCAGGAAATAAACGTGAAGATGCTAATCAATTTTCTTATCTGAAAGTGACTTGGTTGAAAGAGTATAGAGAAGAATTTGATGCTATCATTCGAATAGTAGATCCGAATTATAACATGGAGCCAATGGTGGGTCCTTATTTTACGAGCTACAGACCAGGAACAGAAAAGCCCATGTTATCTTTAGATGATGCAAATAATCCTGACAGAAAATTGATATACGATATGAAATTACAGCACTGGTATTATATGCATAATCAAACGAAATACCGTGAACTTTATGGTGAGCCACCTGCTTTACCAGAACAATATGGTTCTATGGAAGAGTATATTAAGGAAAACACTAAAAACGACAATTAAACACACTACTATGAAAAAGATTTTAACAATTTATACGTGCCTATTCACTTTATTCCTTTTTTATGGAATAGATGCCCGAGCACAGCAATATACTGATGGTTCAGTAACTTTGAAATTATGGGTATATCAACTATGGCGTAGAACTTATGGTGATGCTGGTTTTGGTGACTCAGAAGATTCTTATCGAATCCAACTGCAAGACAATGCTAATTTAGATGGACAAGCTTGGTTGCTTGCTACTAATACTGGAGATGGTAATAATGGTTGGTGTTTTCATGATGGTGGGGGTTCGGGCTCTTACCCGAGAACTCCCTTGTATGATCGACTTATGTTAAATCATTCGTACGGAACAAATAATCCTATGTATTATGATATCTCCTTTGATACTTGGGAGGATGATATGGGTGATCGCTGTAAATACGAAACGGGAGGACTCTTTTCTGATGATGATGATGATAGATGTGGTCCTGGTACGGTAAATAATTTACCTATTCGCTCGCTTGGTGCTCCTTGTGTAGATAATATGGCAGGGTGGCAGTATTTCTGCGGTCAAACAAGCAATAATTCAACAGGAGCACGTATTAAGGTGAATTATTCAACACCAATTCCTCAAGTGTCATCTTCTGTTAATCCATGTGATGCAAATCTTTCATCTTCTTTGAATGGTGTAGGTAGTTATTCAGGATGTTCTTATACTTGGGAGAGACAAGGAGATGGAACAGTTGGATCAGGACAAACTTTTACAGCCACTGAACCAGGATCTTATCGTGTAACCTACAATTGTAATGGATGTTCAAGCACAAGTGCGTGGACTGTAATTGTAGCTCCAGGTAGTGCCCCTACAGCAGGTGCCATCTCTGCAAATCAAACTATATGTGCCAATTCTACACCTGCGACTTTGAATAATGTTACTTTAGGTACTGGTTCAGGTTCAATTACTTATCAATGGCAACAAAGTACAGTTGGATGTGGTTCTGGATGGAGTGATATTCCAGGAGCAACTGGTTCTAGTTATTCTCCTTCAGCTTTGACACAAACCACTTATTATAGAAGGGGTGCAATTGATTGCTGGGGAAGAACTACTTATTCAGCTTGTATCACGATAACAGTAGAGACTCCACCAACAGCAGCAACTATTGGTGGTACTTTTGGTTATTGTATTGGAGATAATGGAACAGTGACTGCCTCACAAACAGGAGGAAATTGGAATAGTACTAATTCAAGTATTTTCACAGTAGATAACATGGGAAATATTAGTGCCCTCACTGCTGGTTCAACAAATGTTGAATACATAATTCCAGGAGGATCTTGCCCAGATGCTACAAGTACACAATTAATTACTGTAACAGCACCTCCAATAGCAGCGACTTTGAATGGTGTGTTTACGTATTGTGTAGGGAATTCTGATGTATTAACAGCATCTCAATTAGGGGGTAGTTGGACAAGTTCAAACTCTTCAGTATTTCAGATTGATAACTCAGGAAATTTAATAGCTACGGGTGGAGGAACAGCTCAAGTGACTTATACAATCCCAGGAAATGGAGCATGTGCTGACGCAGTAACTACTCAAACCATTACTGTAAGTGTTGCACCAATTGTAGCTACGATTACTGGAGATTTTGGTTATTGTGTTGGTGACAATGGAACAGTTAATGCTTCACAAACTGGCGGTACTTGGAGTTCTTCTAATTCAAGTATATTCACTGTAGATAATATGGGGAATATTAGTGCCGTGAGCGCAGGTACTGCACAAGTGACTTATACTATCCCTGGAGGAGGTGTTTGTCCGGATGCTGTTTCTTCACAAACAATTACTATTTCTGCTCCTAATACGCCAGCTAGCATTACGGGGAACTTTAATTATTGCGTAGGTGGAAGTGCTACATTAGTAGCAAGTATCTCAGGTGGATCATGGAATAGTACAAACCCATCTATTTTCCAAATAGATAACCTTGGAAATGTGATTGCAGTTGGACCGGGTTCTGCTCAAGTTGAATATACAATAGCAGGTAGTGGTGCTTGTGGAAATTCGGTTTCAACTCAAACAATCACTGTAAGTGTAACACCTACAGCCGCTATCCTTACAGGAGATTTCTTATATTGCTTAGGAGGTACAAATGGAACAGTAAATGCATCACAGACTGGTGGTAACTGGAGTAGTTCTGATCCAAGTGTATTTACAGTAGATAACTCAGGAAATATTACTGTAGTTGGAGCAGGTACAGCTCAAGTAACTTATACTATAGCTGGGGGTGTTTGTCCTGATGCTATTACTAATCAAACAATTACAGTATCGACTCCATTGAGCCCAATTACATTGACAGGTGGTACAGCATTATGTGTAGGTGGTACAGACCAATTGGTGGCATCCATTCCTAATGGTACATGGTCAAGCAATGACGCTTCTGTAACTGTGGATGCTAATGGAAATCTTTTGGGTGTTTCAGCCGGACAAGCAGATATCACTTACCTCGTAGATGGAGGAGGTTGTCCTGACGTTTCAGAAACAGTTACGGTAGTTGTAACAAATATGGTTACACCAAGTGTTGCAATTACAGGAGATGCTGTTACGGAAATTTGTAGCAATGAAACAATTAGTCTAACAGCTGTTCCATCTAATGGTGGGGCTAATCCAACGTACCAATGGCAAATCAATGGAGTAAATGTGACTGGTGCTACAAATTCAACTTTTAGTACGACAGGATCAGGGTTAAATAACGGAGATGTGATTACTGTTGTCATGGTCTCTAGTTCTAGCTGTGCAAATCCAACAACGGTTTCTGAAAGTACAATCGCTATTACATTAGACAGCCAAGCTCCAGTTATTACTAACTGTGTCAATGATACTACCTTGTATCTAGGACCAACCGCTTGTGATGTAAGTATTGGTGATTATACAAGTTTGCCATCTCTGCAAGCTACAGATAATTGTGGAACTATATTAGATGGTGGCTTGACAGTTATTCAAAGCATTGCTTCATCCACACATGTTGGAGTAGGTGTTCATCCAGTTATTCTTACTGTAGCTGATGGCGTTGGAAATAATGTTACTTGTAGTTTTAATGTGACAGTTTTAGATACGATTTCTCCAAGCGTATCGGTTCAATTAGTCAACACTGTTAATTGTGCAGGAGTTGCAGTAGATTGGAATGAAATCATTACAGATAATTGTGGAATTGATAATATCAGTTCTACCCATCAAAGTGGTGAGTTATTACCTTTAGGTATCACAACTGTTACTTATACTGTGACAGATGAGAATGGTAATGTTACTACTTACTCTTTTGATGTTTCAGTGGTGCAAGCAACAGATACTCCAGAAATTATAGGAGGTGAAGATATATCAGAGTGTATAGGTAAAGATGTTGTTTTAACTATTCAAAATATAGATGCAGCTAACCAATATAATTGGTATTTTAATGGTGATTTGATTGGTAATGGAACAAGTTATACGATACATTCTACCACTGAAAATAATGCTGGAGTTTATACAGTTTCTGCTGAAACGAGTGATGGATGTATTGTTTCCGCTGATATTCATCTTGATTTAGAATACTGTTTACTAAATATTGTTGAAGCATTCTCTCCAAATGGAGATGGTATAAATGATTATTTTGTGATTGAAAATATCGAAGCATATCCAAATACCAAAGTATGGATTTATGACCGTTGGGGAGCTGAAGTTTACCATAGTGATAATTATAAAAATGATTGGAATGGAGTTTCCTTTGCTAAACTGACTCTAGGTAAGGAGCAGTTACCTGAAGGAACGTATTATTATTATGTTGAAATAGGTGGTAAGAAAGGACAAGCAGAAACAGGGAAAATTCAAAAAGGTTTTGTTTACCTAAAGAGATAAGGTTTAAACAAAAATAAATATGAAATGTTACTAAGAGGTTATCTGTATGGATAGCCTCTTTTTATTTATAAAAAAATAAGAAACATATAAATAAAACGGATTTTAAACATGAAATTACAATCCGATTATTATATTTAGCAATTGTAAAAAAACAACAGTAAGATATGTACAATAAAGACGAATTTAGAAAATATGCTACTAAGCATATGGGCATAAACAGTATGCATTTAGGACATTATATTGAATCATCTTTAACCCCATACATCATTGAGGAACGTCAAATGAATATGACACAAATGGATGTATTTTCTCGTTTAATGATGGATCGTATTATTTTCTTAGGAACAGGAATTGACGATACTGTAGCTAATATTATCAATGCGCAACTTTTATTCCTAGAATCGGTAGATGCAAAGAAAGATATTCAAATTTATTTAAATTCTCCTGGTGGTGGAGTATATGCTGGTCTAGGTATCTATGACACCATGCAATATATTAGTCCTGATGTTGCAACAATTTGTACTGGTTTAGCAGCTTCTATGGGGGCGGTTCTACTTTGCGCAGGTGCTGATGGAAAAAGAACAGCATTAAAACATTCTCGTATCATGATTCACCAACCTCTTGGAGGAGCTCAAGGTCAGGCTTCTGATATTGAGATTACTGCTCGTGAGATTCTAAAATTAAAAAAGGAATTATACGATATCATTTCACATCATACTAAAAAACCATTTAAAACTGTTGAGACTGATTCTGACAGAGATTACTGGATGACAGCAGAAGAAGCTAAGAACTATGGAATGGTAGATGAGGTTTTAATTAGAAAATCTTAAAAATTAGAATGCTAAAAATGTAAGTGACTACTTTTAGGTGGTCACTTTATTTTTTATTAATTTAGATGTAATATTCAAACGGTAATGAATTAATTATCGTTAAAGTAACTGATAATATGGCAAAAAACGAAACAACATGTTCTTTCTGTGGACGACCACGTAGTCAGGTGAGATTATTGATAGCAGGAATCTCAGGACATATTTGTGATCATTGTGTGGTTCAAGCTCAATCTATTATTAATGAAGAGGTAGAGAATGGAAATCTTGCAGAAGATGATTTATTTCTAGATTTACTAAAACCTATTGAGATTAAAGGAAAATTGGATGAATATGTAATCGGTCAAGATGCTGCAAAGAAAACGCTATCTGTAGCTGTATACAATCATTATAAGCGACTGCAACAGAAAATTGGGAAAGATGAGATAGAGATTGATAAGTCAAATGTTGTCATGGTGGGAAGAACAGGAACAGGGAAAACCTTATTAGCTAAAACAATTGCTAAAATGTTAAATGTTCCTTTTTGTATTGCTGATGCTACTGTTCTTACTGAAGCTGGATATGTAGGGGAAGACGTTGAAAGTATTCTATCTCGTTTACTTCAGGCTGCAGACTATAATGTGAAAGCTGCAGAAAGAGGTATCATCTTTATCGATGAAATAGATAAAATTGCACGTAAAAGCGATAATCCTTCTATTACCCGTGATGTTTCGGGGGAAGGAGTACAACAAGCTTTACTTAAATTGTTAGAAGGAGCAGAAATTAATGTGCCACCGCAAGGAGGAAGAAAACACCCAGAACAAAAGATGATTAAAGTAGATACTCGTCATATTTTATTTATTTGTGGAGGTGCTTTTGATGGAATTGAAAAAATTATCGCACGTAGAGTAAATCGTCAAACGATTGGTTTTGCTAGTGAGGAAAAAGAAAGAGTAGAACAAGATAATCTGTTAGAGTTTATTAATCCTACTGATTTGAAGACTTTTGGATTAATTCCTGAATTAATTGGACGTTTCCCTGTTTATACTTACTTACGTCCTCTCGATAAAGCTGCTTTAAGAAATATCTTAACAGAACCTAAAAATGCTTTAGTAAAGCAGTACACAAAGTTGTTTGAGATTGATGGTGTCGCTTTAACTTTCGAGGATGCTGTACTTGATTTCATTGTAGAGAAAGCAATTGAATTCAAACTAGGAGCACGAGGTTTACGTTCTATCTGTGAAGCTATTTTAACTGATGCTATGTTTGAGCTTCCTTCTGCAAAAGGAAAAAAGGAGTTTAAGGTAACAATGGATTATGCACAAAAGCAATTTTCTCAATCGAAGATTGCAACAATGAAAGTAGCTTAAAAGATTTATTTGGAATTTTTACGGAGTGTAAAGACCACGATTTCAGGCCACATTCCAATTCTTCCAGGAAAGCCAAGGAATCCAAAGCCTTTGCTGACAAAAAGGTAGCGCTTGTCTTCTTTGTAAAGACCTAGCCAACGCTTGTATCGGTATTTTACTGGACTCCATTTCCAACCGGGAATTTCTACCCCCATTTGAGCTCCATGTGTATGTCCGCTCAAGGTTAGATCAAAAAACTTGGGATGCTTGCGTATAATATATTCCCAATGATCAGGATCGTGACTCAATAGTATATTAAATCTAGTATCATTTGTGCCTACAGAAGCTTTATCTATATCACCATATTTTGGAAAAGGGCCTGTTCCCCAATTTTCAACACCAATAATATCAAGAATATCAGAACCATTATCTAACTGAAAATTCTCATTTTTTAATAGTTTAAAGCCTGTTCGTTGAAAAATAGCTTCTAATTCTTCTAAATTTTGCTGTCTTTCTTCTGGATTATCAAATGCGATATAATCTCCGTAATCGTGATTTCCTAAAATAGCTAGTTTGGCATATTTAGCAGGAATAGTCTTTAAGATGTCTTCATACGGATGAGCTTCTATGGCACGATTATTTACTAAATCACCGGTGAAAAGTACTACATCCGGATTTTCTTCCCGTATCAAGGCTAACCCTTGCTTAACTTGGTTGTGATCGTCAAAACTACCAGCATGAAAATCAGAAAACTGAACAACTCTTAGTCCATCAAAAGAGGAGGGAAGTCTATCTAAAAATAACTCCACTCGTTTTACATGGTAATTGTACTTTCCTTTAGTTACCGCATAAATGGAACCTAATAGAGGTATGGAAGCAGCAGATAGGGAAAGTGTTTTCATAAAATTTCTTCTACTGGGGAAGTCGGCCTTTCTTTGTTTGGAAATAGATTTTCCTGCCCAATATCCAATTCTCACAAAATCTTCTATCAAGAAGAAGATAGACATAACTAATTTTGTAAAGAAAAATCCAATTGAAAGTCCGAAAGTAACATTAATAAATGTATTTGCATTATAAATATGCTGACTGCCACGAATGATTTGTAATACAAAATCAAATAAAAATAAAAAGGTAGTAAGTGGAATAAACCATTTTAAGATAAGATATGCTTTTTTAGAAAGTGTGGATTTAAGAGATTTTACCAAGTAAACATCTAATACACCTAAAACAAGCAAAGTAAATGTGAATAAGATTATATATCTATAGCTCATGAAAAAGAATATTAATCATAGTCTTCGGTTGTTTCTTCAGAAACATCATCCCATCTTTCAACACGTTTGACTCCTTCAATCATTTCAAACTTTTCTATTAATTCATCAAGGTGCATTTTATCAAAGACCAATACTTGGATTTTTCCTTCAAAGATTCCATCTTTTGATTCAAAACTGATAGAACGCATGTTGACGTTGTGCTGAAAGGATATAATTTCAGTAATCTTATTTACAATTCCAATTCCATCTATTCCAATAATCTTAAGCTTAGCAAGGTGTTCTCTAGTTTCTTGATTTTTCCATCTAGCCTTGATACATCGATAATTCATGCGCGACATTAAGTTAGCAGCATTAGGACAGTCAGTTCGATGTATTTTTATACCACTACTTTGTGTAATAAATCCAAATACAGAATCTCCTGGCAACGGATTACAGCATTTTCCAAATTCGTAATCAATATCCTTAAATCCCTCACCAATAACGATTGTATCTTTCTTATTATCAACCTTTTTATAAATATCAGAAGCAATCCTTGTTTTTTCTTTTGTTTCTTTTTCTATTGTTAAAACTCCTGCTTCATTCTTGATGCTTCGTAGTTTTGTGAGATCAATCTTGCTCTTTGCTACACGGATATACAAATCAGTGGTAGAAACAACATTGTAATATTTTTCTAATACGGCCAAGTTTTCACTTGTAAAGGTGATGTTATGTTGTTTAAATTTACGCATTAAGATTTCTTTACCATCTTCTGCAATTTTATTTTTCTCTTCGTTTAAAGAAGCTTTAATTTTTTGTTTAGCTCTACTAGTTACAACCATTTTGAGCCATTCTTCACTTGGCTTTTGTTTACTGGAAGTAATGATTTCTACCTGATTTCCATTATTCAATTGATAACTAAGTGGGACCAAGCGTTTATTCACTTTCGCACCAATGCACTTCATACCAATATCTGTATGAATATCAAATGCAAAATCTAAGACAGTCCCGCCTGTAGGTAAGACGCGTAAATCACCCTTTGGTGTAAATACATAGATTTCATCATTGAATAAGTTGAGTTTAAACTCATTTACAAATTCCATGGCATCTGCATCAGAAAAGTGACTATCTATTAAATCTCTAATTTCACCAATCCATCTATCAAATTTAGAAGCACCATTTTTAGATTCCTTGTAATTATAGTGTGCAGCTAATCCTTTTTCTGCAATTTGATCCATTCTTTTCGAGCGAATCTGAACTTCTACCCAACGTCCTTGAGGACTCATCACAGTTGTATGTAAAGATTCATATCCATTTGCTCGTGGTATAGAAATCCAGTCGCGCAAACGATTCGGATTAGGTTGATAAAAGTCAGTAACAATGCTATACACTTTCCAACTATCCGGTTTTTCCATTTCCTCAGGAGTATCGAGGATAATTCGGATAGCAAATAAGTCAAACACTTCTTCGAAAGGAACTTCTTTGGTTTTCATCTTATTCCAGATAGAAGCTATTGACTTAGTTCGTGCTTTTATTTCAAAATTAAAACCTTCTTTTTTAAGTGCTTCTTTGATAGGCTGTACAAATTGACGAATAAATCGCTGTCTGGCTGCATGAGTGGATTTTAATTTAATTGAAATACTTTTATATGCCTCAGGATTGAGGTATTTCATACAAATATCTTCCAACTCGCTTTTGATACTATATAATCCTAAACGGTGGGCTAGTGGGGCATATAAAAAACTTGTTTCTGATGCAATCTTTAACTGTTTATCAGGACGCATTCCATCTAAGGTTCGCATATTGTGTAAACGATCCGCAATTTTAATCAAGACAACACGCAAATCCTCAGAAATGGTGAGTATCATCTTACGAAAATTTTCAGCTTGAACAGAAACATTTTCGTCAAAAACTTCAGGGATTTTCGTTAGTCCATCGATGATGACACGTACTTTCTCTCCAAATAATTCTTCAATGTCTTCGAGTGTAATATATGTGTCTTCAACAGTGTCATGCAAAAGAGCTGCAATTATAGCTGTAGGACCTAATTCCATTTCTTCAGCACAGATTCGGGCAACAGCAATAGGATGATAAATATAAGGCTCTCCAGATTTCCTTCGCATATCTTTATGTGCCTCTACGGCTACGTCAAAGGCTTTACGAATAAGTCGAGTCTCTTCTTTTGTGCGTTTGTTTTTTGTAATCTTTAATAAACTCCTAAACGCATTTAATATCTCCCCACGTTCCTTTTCTAAATCAATCTTAGGAAGCAATTCATTTTCTTCTGGATTATCTGAATTCTCAATTAATTCTTGCATACACCATTAACATTTTATTGTCACCAAAGTTTATTAAATTTCCTAAAATATAAAGATAAGGTATAAAAAGTAATCAACAATAAGCTATTTAAAAATCGTTTTACTCTATCATTTCTTCCTTTCTTTTTGCCACTTATCCTTTTTTAATTTCTTGTTTTTTATATTTAACTATATTAGTATTCAAATCATCTATTATGAAACAAAGATTAAATTTACTACTTACAGGCTTGACCTTCTTTACCTATTTTCTATTCAATAGTTTTTCTTTGGCACAGTATCAGCGCCCTTTTGGTCCGTATGCACCTTGGAATATTGAAACTAAATATTTAGGAGTCCATCCTAATTCTGCCTATTATTCTCAATTGCTTTGGGATAATGCCACCCAGAATACACCGGGTGTTTTTAAGTTAAGTTTAGATCAATATACATATCCAGTTTATGAAGTAACCAGTGGATTACAACAATATTTAGTTCAGTCTGGAAATCCATCTTGGGGAAATTTACATGGTAAGTATATTCCATTTGACCCGAATTGGTTACCCGCTACAGGAACAGATGGGCAAATAATAATTCTTGACCCTGCTACGGGTAGAGAATGGGATTTATGGCAAGTGAATTTTGAAAATGATATTGTTCAAATTAGTAATGGAAATCTTGTTCAAAATGGAGTTGGACCTGGTGATGGATCAGATCCGGGAAATTATTGGACCAAAGAAAATGGTTTTTCTTCCTCCAGAGGTTGTGGTATTCAGTATTTAGCAATGCTGGTAAGGCCTGAAGAAATAGAAGAAGGGATTATTCGTCATGCACTCTCCATGCCTATACGCAATACAGATGGAACTGAATACGTATATCCTGCCACCAAATTGGAACATCCAGGTGCACCAGCAGGAGTGCCTGAAGGAATGCGTTTTGCGATTGATATTACAGATGAAGAGATTGAGGAGTGGTTACTTACAGTTTCTCCTCATATTCGAAATGTAGCTAGAATTATTGCTGTTGCGCTTCGTGATTATGGTTGGTTTATTACGGATACAAGTGGCGATGCGCATTTGCAATTTGAACTTCGCTTTTCTGCACCAGAATGGGATGATTTTGATATGCAGCACGTAGTGGTTGGTTCCCGACAATACCCACGAGATTTATTATGGGGCTTAATGACAGAAGATAATGTATATGCTCTAACCTATGATTATAATGGGATTAACCAAGTATGTGGTGGAGAGGAAGTTACACCGATTTTCACTCATGTTGGTAGTAAGTGTTCTGGTGAAGTTTTTAGCTTACCTACTGTTTCTGAAAATGGCATTTCTGGTTCTTGGTCTCCAGCTCCTGATTTCTTTAATTCTACTGAATATACGTTCACTCCTGATGATATGACTTGTAAGAAGATAGCAAAGATGACTGTATTAATCGACCAAAACTTTACATATAGTGTATCCAGCAATAATCCTACTTCCTGTAACTCTTCTAGTGGTTCAATCACTTTTACTGGATTAAGTCCTAATACCTCTTATTATGTTACTAGTAGTCAAGGCGATGCAACAGCTTCATCCAATGGAAGTGGTGTTATCAATGTAACAAATCTTCCTGTAGGAGTTTATAGTGGAATTTCTCTTACAAAGGTAGGTGCAGGTGCTTGTACGGTGAATTATCCAAACATCATTACCTTGATAGCAAATAATTCACCTGCACTAACAGTAAGTTCTGACGTAACAATTT
Organism: Brumimicrobium sp.; assembly: GCA_023957385.1. Lineage (NCBI taxonomy): Bacteria > Pseudomonadati > Bacteroidota > Flavobacteriia > Flavobacteriales > Crocinitomicaceae > Brumimicrobium > Brumimicrobium sp. The sequence continues at coordinate 1,397,005 of JAMLGZ010000001.1, forward strand.
GTAAAGGAAATTCGACAACTATTACAGCTAGTAATTATGGAGGAGCTTCTGTTTCTTGGGATAATGGCTTAGGAAGCGGTGCTTCACATTCAGTTTCACCTAATCATACTACTATTTATACAGCCTCAGCTACGTCAGGTTCTTGTACGACGGAAAAGGCAGTTACAGTAACTGTGGAAAACGTGGTGACACCAACATTCACAATAGATTCAGAAATTTGTCAAGGAGTAACTCCAAATTTACCAACGAATTCAGAAAATGGTATATCAGGTAGTTGGGCTTTACTAACAGATAATGGAACTCAGTTGACTTATGAGTTCACCCCAACAGCAGGAATGTGCGCATCAACTGTTACGCAAACTATAAATCGTATAAATGTAAATATGGATTTGACTGTTTCTCAGAATGGGAATATTTTAGAAGCAAATGAAGTTGATGCTACTTATCAATGGGTGGATTGTAGTGATAATTCTGATGTAGTAGGTGCAACTTCACAACACTTTGAACCTCTAACTAGTGGTTCGTATAAGGTGATTTTAACATCTACTGTTTGTCCTAATATTACAGATGAAAGTAATTGTATCACTGTGGCTACGAGTGGATTGCAGAATGATTTACTCAATCACGTGTTTATTTATCCAAATCCTACAAAAAATACGGTCTATATTTCTATACCAAAAGGATTAGCTATAACTTCTTGGATTATGAAAGATATACAAGGAAAAGTAGTTATGGATGAAAGTACCTCTGTCACTGAAATACATGTAGAATTATTGAGCAAAGGAATGTACTATCTTGAGCTTACTACAACACAAGGAGTTCTAGTTAAGAAATTAGTAAAAGAATGATTATGAGTTGAATGCCGATAGCTATCGGTATGAAAATGATAGCTTTCAATTTTACAAAGCTGGCAATACTTTCCCTGTTACTTCTCCAAAACCAATGCGTACACCATTTGCATTGCAATAACCGCGCATTGTAACAGTATCGTAGTCTTCGATGAAAGTACGTTGCTGTCCGTCATTTAATTGAATAGGTTCTTTTCCACTCCAAGAAATTTCTAACATGGAACCAAAAGACCCTTTTTCAGGTCCAGAAATAGTCCCTGATGCAAGCATATCACCACAACGAATATTACATCCGTTTACAGTATGATGAGCTAATTGTTGAGCCATATTCCAGTACATGTGCTTGTAATTACTTTTAGATACAATGGATTCTGTACTATCTTTTGGAGTAATGGTAACTTCTAAAGCTATATCGTAATGACTACTTTCTTTATATTCTAAATAGGATAGTACTTTAGGTTCTTGAACGGGGCCTTCTGTTTTAAAAGGTTCTAAAGCATCCATTGTTACAATCCAAGGAGAAATAGATGTTCCCATATTTTTACCTAGGAATGGTCCAAGTGGTACATATTCCCAGCTTTGAATATCACGAGCTGACCAATCATTCATAACACACATTCCAAAAATGTAGTCCATTGCTTCATCGGTAGAGATTGGGTGACCAAGAGGTTTGCCATCGTAGGTGATAAAAGCCATTTCAAGTTCGAAATCCATTCTTCGACAAGCTCCATAAATTGGATCTTGATCAGGGGCAGGCTTAATTTGCCCTTTTGGTCTGTAAATATCTTGTCCACTAACTATGATTGAACTTGCTCTACCATGATATCCAACAGGAAGCCATAGCCAGTTAGGTTGTAAGGCATTTTCTTTCCCTCTAAACATGATTCCTACGTTTTCGGCATGATCGCGTGAAGAATAGAAATCAGTATAATCGCCTACTTGTACTGGAAGCAGCATTTCTACTTCAGAAATATCATGTAAAATTTGCTCCACATGATGTTGATTATTTGATAAGTCTTTATTTTCTGTACTAAATAGTTTGGACAATCTATTTCGTAAATCGCGTGTAGCAGATTTTCCTTTTTTCATGATGTTATTTAAAGCATTAGCTTTAAAATCATTCTCCTCAAATGGTAGATTTTGAAAGTAACCCAATACATATAAAGCATGTAGGTCAATTACTTTGTCGCCAATACGTGTCGCTACACGAGCGCTGTTCTTATCAGTTTTAAATATACCAAAAGGAATATTCTGTATTGGGAAGTCAGAATTATTATCTACGTCTATCCATGATTTTAAGGAAGGATCATTTGCTTTTAACATGTTGTCTTTTTAAATTTTATGCTTACAAATTTACAAAATATTTATGAATAGCAGGCTTAGGAATTAATTCCATCATTATTGTTTGTTTAGTTTCTGACTCCATTGCTTTCCATTGGAAGAAGTTACTGTAACAAAGTAAACTCCGCTTGATAAAGAAGAAACATCTATAAAGAACTGACGCTCATCTTCATAGATTTTGCCATCATAAAGAGGTTTTACTAATTCACCGGTGATAGCATAAATATCGATTTTAACTTGTTCACCTTTTAAGTGATTAATCTTTAGAGAAGTAATGTCATGAGCAGGGTTTGGATAGAGAGAACTCAAGATGGTTTCTTCTTTTTCAGTTAAGGCAGCACTTGTAGAACCATCCCCAGTTACCACAAAATAATAATAACCATCAGGTGCTGTAATAGGGCGACTTTGTTGTTTGCCATTATTAGCTTCTGCATGGATGTAATAATATACAGTATCTCCTGGATTCAAATTCAGTAATTGTGCTTCCCAGATATGTTGTGCTGGGTCTATTAAACTCATAGTTTGCGTTATAAATGGAAGAGAAGTATTTGTTGTATAATAGATTGTTGCTTGTGAGATCCCTGATTTATGCTGAATTCTAGCATCTAAAAATGCAGTATTTACTTCCGCCGAATCAATAGGCTGGTGAACTATCCATAAAGGATCTTGTACACCAATGGAATTAGTGATACAATGAATAGCTCCACCCAGTGAAATAATATTACTTCCTGAATTATCACAGTCAATTGGCACTATGTTGTACCCAGGCAGGTGCTCTTGTAAAATGCGCAAAGCAATGGTGTCATACTCTTGGCGATACGTAGGAACAATATATGTTTTATTTACAAACACACCATTGGCATAAGTTCTATACGAAGCTCCTTGAGAAGGGTGTGTTCCATTGGTAGCTGGTGGCATCGGAATTCTAACTACTTTGTATGGTGTTCCAAATGGAGTTGTAAAATTAGTTAGTACATACGCTAAATTATCTTCAATTTGTGGTCCATCGGATACGCCTAATGGATATTCACCAACAAGTAACGTTTCCTCATCCAATAATTTCATGTGCATATCAATGTGATGAATACCATCATAAGGTAGTACGGTCATTTTAACAAACTCCGAAACTCCCATAAAATCATGCATGATTTGATCGATGTCATTTTCAGATTTGACAGTTACATTATATGGATTTCCAGGTTCATTTTCACTTAAGATTAGTTTAGAAGCCATAGCACGATTTAACCCATCCACCATAAAGTTTCCACCTGTATTAACTAAGTCAGTAGGTGCAGCTGTAGTTGAATACAGCGGAATATTGTATTGCTGTGCATAGAATTGTGGCATTACATCATCTTTAGGTCTTGGACGATTATATATCCATTCGACTAAGTAGAGAGAATCTACATCGTTTTTATAGACAGAAAAAGCACCAAAATCACGTATCCAGATTGAATTATTACCGGGTGCATAAAATTCTACATGCGTCAAATCGATACCTTGATTACTTAGATAATTTTGTGCTGAAGTTACATCGTTATTTGTATTGCAGAAGATAGCAACCTTACATTCATCTTTGGCAGCGTCAACTATTTGTGCAAGAATTGAAGAATAACCACTCCAACTAATAACCAAATATTCTATCTCTTCCCATTCTGCCTGAGTTCTAACATTATCTGTTGGGGCAGTGGTGTTTCCATAGGCTCGTTGAGTTCTACTTGGACTTACATAATTAGGTAATGCTAATTTTTCTTCGGGAGTTAAACCTCTTGGAAGTTCTGTTTGTGAAAATGCGCTTGAAACAAATAGTAAAAGAGAAAAATAGAATAGCTGTTTCATCATGGTTTCTTGTTTAGAGAATAAATGTAGAAATTTTTTATAAGACCTCAAAATAGAGAATAAAAATATGTTTGAAGAACTTTTTTACTCATTCGTTTAGACAATCCAATGAAACTCTATACCTTTGCACCATGAAAACAAAAACGCTGAAAAAAAATAAGGTAAACGTAGTTACTTTAGGATGTTCTAAGAATGTGTTTGATTCAGAGGTGTTGATGGCACAATTGAAGGCTAATAAATTTGAAGTGGAACACGAAGCGAAACAAGATGATTCAGAAATAGTAATCATCAATACGTGTGGTTTTATCGATAATGCTAAACAAGAATCTATAGATACTATCTTACGCTTTGTAGAAGCAAAAAAAGATGGTCAAGTGGATAAACTCTATGTGATGGGGTGTTTGTCTCAACGTTATAGAGATGATTTAGAAAAAGAAATTCCTGAAGTGGATGCCTTTTTTGGAACGCGTGAATTGCAGCGTATCTTAAAAACCTTAAAAGCTGATTATAAACATGAATTGGTTGGTGAACGTTTGTTAACTACTCCTTCGCATTTTGCTTATTTTAAGATTTCAGAAGGATGTAGCCGTCACTGCTCTTTTTGTGCAATTCCTTTGATGAGAGGAAAACATGAATCTGTTCCAATGGAAGATTTAGTTACTCGCGCAAAAGGATTGGCTGCACAAGGCGTAAAAGAATTAATTTTAATTGCGCAAGACCTTACTTTTTACGGCTTGGATCTATATAAGAAGCGTAATCTTGCTGAATTACTTGAGAAATTAGTAGAGGTTGAAGGAATTGATTGGATACGTTTACACTATGCCTTCCCAACAGGGTTCCCTATGGATGTTTTAGATGTAATTAACAAGCATCCTAAAATTTGCAAATATTTGGACATGCCTTTGCAACATGCTTCTACTAAAATACTAACAGCAATGCGTCGTGGTACTACGCGTGAAAAAACAGATAAATTGGTAGATGAAATAAGAGCAAAAGTTCCTGGAATTGCTATACGCTCTACTTTAATCGTTGGGTATCCGGGCGAAACAGAAGAGGATTTCCAAGAGATGTATGACTGGGTAGCAGAGAAGAAATTTGAACGCTTGGGTGTTTTTACATATTCCCATGAAGAAGATACGCATGCGCATCAATTTGAAGATGATGTTCCTGCTAAAGTTAAACAAGATCGTGCAGATGCCATTATGGAACTACAAGCAGGTATCAGTTACGAATTGAATCAGAGATATGTTGGAAAAGTAATGAATGTGTTGTTTGATAGAGTAGAAAGTGGATATTTTATAGGTAGAACAGAATTTGACTCACCCGAAGTTGATAATGAAGTATTGGTTACTGTGAAAGATAATTATGTGCGTATCGGAGATTTTGCACCTATCCTTATCACTCATGCAGATCACTATGATTTGTATGGAAAAGTAGCAGAGTAACTTAATTACTTTTTTTTCTTTTTATTTCCTAAGTTGGTATAGCTTACACCCTTATATTTTGTAGGCTTTGTCTTCTTTTTAGACTTTTCTTTTTCTTGTGTTGCTGGCGTATTTCCTTGGTCATTAGGAAGAGCAACTTTGTGTTGGTTGCTTCCAGCAGGAGTGTTTACATCAGAAGGATCTTCCCATTTATCTTTTACAGGTATATTTATGACTGTATCATTTTCAGCATCATACGCTTTTAGGTTAAGATTTTTTGATTTTTCATCGTTGATTGCAACGACATCTTCTTCTAATTCCCATTGTGAACCATTCCATTTATATGCGTCGTATGATAAATCAGGAACATAAAATTCTCGAAATTCTTTAAATTTTGGGACTTCGGGAGTAAGATGGTCCATAATAATTTTATTTCGACTTTTGTCATAACGCATAGACATGGTAGCGCGTGCTGAATATTCGAATAAAACACGTTTGGCGCTCGTGTTTTCATTCTTAAAAAGAGGAAAGCCAAGGCTAGGTATTTTTCCTGTAAAATAAAGTACGTCTAAGAATTTGATAGCACTCTTGGCATTATTAGCATCATAACCTAATAAGGTATAATAAGTTTTATTTCCTTTCTTTACATCAACAATATCATAATACAAGGCGCCATACCAATTATTCGGACCAACGGTTTCATACATAAGCATTTTGAGAGGGTCTCCACCTTTTTGCAGTTCTGTAATAGTGATAGTTCCTCTTTTGTTATCCTTTTTTAAAATAAACGCACAATAATTGTTGGTTAAGTCAGCTTGATATTGAATGTTCCAAGAAAAGATACGTACTAATTTGTCTTGAGAATATATTTTCCCAATAGAGGTAAGAGAGGTAAAAGGATAGTAGAAAGCACTATCAATGGCGATAGTTTTTGCAAATTCTGCACGAAAAATTTCATTTGCTTCATCAATTTTAGTATCATCTTTCGTATTTCGTAAATCAGTTAAAAGAGAAGACAATACTTCTTCTTGTTGAGCCAATAGCTGAGAATTACTTTGCGTAAATCCAGGTAAGACCACAAAAAATGAAATGATAAATGCAAACAATACTTTCATACCTATAATAACGTTAAGAAGCCTTGGATGTTACGTGCTTCTCTAGTTTTATTTTCAAATACCGCACCAAAGAGAATCTTTAGTTGAACCATTCTTCAACCAATTGTTTCTCTTTTTGTGTATCATCTTTATGCTTAAACTCGTTGCTGTGAGGATTGTGAATGTAGTCCTTTCCCCATTCGGCATGATGTTCAGATATTTCGTTTAATGCATGTATGATATGATCTACTTCTTCATCAGTTGTGGTTGGGTGTATTGAAATACGAATCCAACCTGGTTTATTGACCAAATTTCCCTGATCAATCTGATTAGTTATTTGATGGGATTTATTTTGTTCCATCTCAAATAAGATATGTCCATACGTACCAGCACAAGAGCAACCTCCACGACTTTGAATTCCAAACTTGTCATTTAATAATTTAACACCTAAGTTATAATGTAAACCGTCTATATTAAAAGACAAAACACCTAGGCGATGCTCGATATTCCCAGCTAATAAATGCAGTCCTTTTACAGCTTTCATTTTTGGTATTAGGGTATGAAGAATTTCTTCTTCTCGGTGGAGTATATTTTCAATACCCATTTCCTCTTTTAGTTTTATGCAAAGTGCAGTTTGAATAGTTTGTAGGAAAGGGGGAGTACCACCATCTTCTCGATCTTCAATATCATCTACATAATGATGCTCTTTCCAAGGATTTGTCCACTTTACCGTACCTCCTCCAGGATTGTCTGGAACGCTGTTGTGATAAAGATTTGCATTAAAAACTACTACTCCAGCCGTTCCTGGTCCACCCAAAAATTTATGCGGTGCAAGGAAAATAGCATCCAAATATTGCAGCGGATTCTCAGGGTGCATATCAATTTTCACATAAGGACCCGAGCAAGCAAAATCTACAAAGCAATATCCACCATTTTGATGCATTAACTCTGCAATTTGATGGTAGGGAGTAGTTATGCCTGTAACGTTTGAACAAGCAGTTACAGAAGCGTATTTTACTTTTCTGTCTTTGTATTTCACCAATAAAGATTTTAGACTTTCTAAATCTACCAAACCTTCGCTTGTTGGTTGTATCCATTCTAAATCACAGATGGTTTCTAGCCAAGAGGTTTGGTTAGAATGATGTTCCATGTGTGTGATAAATACAATGGGTTTATCATTTGACTCAAGTTTTATAAATTTTGACAATTGTTCAGGGGCGCGCAAGCCCAAGATACGTTGGAACTTTGTGATTACTCCAGTCATGCCTGAACCGAATGAAATGATTCGATCATCTGAACAAGCATTCACATGGTCTTTAATGATGTGACGTGCTTTGTGATACGCTAAGGTCATCATGGTGCCTGTAACGGAGGTCTCCGTGTGTGGATTTGCTACAAACGCGCCAAATTGATGACTTAATTTGTCTTCGATAGGTTTATACAATCTACCACTGGCAGTCCAATCTGTATAAACAATACGTTTTTCTTCAGTACCATTATGAAATTTCTGATTGATTCCTATGATGTTGTTTCTAAACGGTTCAAAATATTTTTCTAACTCTGATTTCATACTAATATAACAGCCCTTTAGGGTGATATTTGTTATTTAAAGTTTTTTGCTACAACTAAATCTTTTGTTCCATGAGTCCAATCGTAGAATCCTTCTCCTGATTTAACTCCTTTCTTACCAGCTGTAACCATATTCACTAACAATGGACATGGAGCATATTTTGGGTTTCCTAATCCATCATAGAGTACTTGCATAATAGCAAGGCAAACATCCAATCCAATAAAGTCAGCTAATTGAAGAGGTCCCATCGGATGCGCCATTCCTAATTTCATAACGGTATCGATTTCAGCTACGCCGGCAACACCTTCATGAAGGGTAATGATGGCTTCATTAATCATAGGCATTAATATTCTGTTGGCTACAAATCCAGGATAATCATTGACTTCTACAGGAACTTTATCAAGCGCTTTAGATGTTTCTACGATAACTTTCATTACTTCGTCTGAAGTAGAATAACCGCGGATGATTTCAACTAACTTCATCATAGGAACTGGATTCATAAAGTGCATACCAATTACTTTATCCGGGCGAGAGGTATGTGCTGCTATTTTTGTAATAGAGATAGAAGAAGTATTAGAAGCTAAGATAGCATCAGCTTTTGCAGCTTTATCCATTTGTTCAAATATCTTAAATTTTAATGCTTCATTTTCTGTTGCAGCTTCTACGATTAGGTCAGCATTTTTTACCCCCTCATCAATACTTGTATATGTTGTTAAGCGAGATAAAGTAGCAGTTTTATCAGTTTCTGTGATTTTTTCTTTAGCCACCATTCTATCTAGATTTTTCTCAATAGTAGAAAGACCTCTTTTTAATGCATCCTCAGATACATCAATTAAAGAAACTTGATATCCATATTGTGCAAATACGTGTGCAATTCCATTACCCATTGTTCCGGCACCAATTACTGCTACATCCTTTATCATACTGTAAGATTTTAACGTTAATAATAAAGCCCTAAAGTTAGCTATTATCTGTAATTTGGAAAGAAATTATAAGGAAATATTTATGAAATAATATTCTTTAGAAAGGTACTGGTTTGTGCAGTACAATTTGATATTGAGATAATTAGGGGTGATTTTCTATTCTGAACTATTCCAATCTTTCCCATTGATGTTTTATGAGCGAATTGAATAATCAGTTCTTACTATTTCAATATATCATTATAAATATGATCAAATGCTTCTCCTACTGCTCTGTAGCTGTATTTTTTTAATGCTTCTTGTTTGATTTTAGCATTGTCAAAGCAAGTTTCTTTATTTATAAATAGAAGCATAGCTTCTAATAATTTTTCTTCATCCCTAGGCTCTATTAGTATGCCATTTGATTCATCTATGCATTCAGGAATTCCATTCACATTTGTTGTGATGACAGGTTTTCCAACGGTCAGTGATTCCAAAATAACACATGGCAAATTCTCATAATTGCTAAATAATACGAAGGCTGTACTCTCATTCATGGCTTCTGCAATTTCTGACGTAGTTTTTGTTCCTTCGAAAGTGATTAGGTCTTTAGATAAATTCAACTGATTATATGCCATTTCAATGAATGGCTGTATCTTCCCATCACTAATTATTCTAAAATGAAAGTTAGTGGTAATTTCACTTAACTTTTTAATAGTCCTTAGTATTCCAGAAATGTTTTTATGGGCATCATCTGCTGTCGAAACATGTAGGAAACTAGTTTTTTCAGGAATTTCAATTTGTAAATCTCCAAATATATGCTCATTGACAACATTTGGGACTATTTCCATCGGGACATTGACTCCTAGTTTGGTTAATGATTTTTGCAAATCTTTGCTTACCGGCAATATTCTTTCTGCCTTTTTCATACATGAAATAGCATGCTTTAGTCCTAAATACGGCAGACGGTTACTCCCCATATGATAAGCGGTAGAATTCTCTGTCACAACAAAAGGAATCTTAAATTTCTTCTTTAAATGTACAGCAAATCTACCTATAGGGAAAACCTGATTTAAATGAACAAGCTGAGGAACTCCTTGATTTTTAACCATTTCTTTGTATGCAAGATTAAAAGCTTTCTTTGTTCTATATAATTGAAGAAGTCTCTTCATAATAAAAAAAGGAAAGGTAACTTTTGGATAATAAACGATGTAGGTGTGTACCCCATTTTCTAACTTATTCTCCAATAAATATCCTTTCTCATTATGAGAGAAAACACCGATAACTGAGATTTGATTGACTAATGCTGCAGACTCTGCATGTTTCTGAACAAAATTCCCTAATGTAGGCGCATTTTTATTGGGATACCATGAACATAGGAATAATATTCTCTTGCGATTTGCCATTAGTTTATTTTCGTTTCTTAATATTTCGAACAAAGATAGTATAGAATAAATATCAATTCAATCACAACTTATATTTCTTTTTCTGATAGAGGGGTAGTAGGGTCAAATTCCTTCTTTGCACTTAATGAATCATGAATCAGAGAATCTTTTTTTCATAAAACAAAAAAGCCGTCTAAAAATCAGACGGCTTCCTAAATATCATTTCAATAAATTATTTTACACGTTCAACGTATTCACCTTTACGTGTGTCAACTTTGATTTTCTCTCCTGTTGTAATGAATAAAGGAACACGAATTTCAGCACCTGTATCAATGGTAGCAGGTTTCATAGCGTTGGTAGCTGTATCTCCTTTGATTCCTGGCTCTGTATAAGTTATTTCTGCCTCAATGTAAGTAGGAAGTTCAACTACCAATGGCGTTTCTTCTTCTGCATGGAATGTAATGTCACACATCATTCCTTCTCTCAGATATTCAGGACTATCAATTAACTTGCTAGGAATTAAAACTTGTTCATAGTTTTCAGTATTCATGAAGTGGTAGCCTTCTCCTTCTTCATAAAGATATTGGTATTGTCTTTTTTCAATACGTACTTCTTCAATTTTATGACCTGCTGAAAAAGTATTATCTAATACTCTTCCTGTTTCAATATCTCTCATCTTTGTTCTTACGAAAGCAGGACCTTTTCCTGGTTTTACGTGTAAGAATTCAATAATGGTGTATAATTTTCCATTGTGTCTAATGCACAATCCATTTCTGATATCTGCTGTAGTTGCCATACGATTTTTAATTGAGGTGCGAATATAAGAAAAATTTCAAAAATGATAAAAGAAGGTGGGATTTATTGCTTAAAACTCGAATTTTAAGTGTGATTTTCAATACACAGTATTTCTAATTCAAAAGAAAAAGCCACTCCATTTGGAACGGCTTTTCTTACATTTTAAATCTAAATTATGAAAACGAATAGTATTTCCGAATTTAATGAGCAGTCAAATAATCAGCTACTCCTTTGCTGTCTGCTTTCATAGCATCTTTTCCTTCTTGCCAGTTAGCGGGACAAACTTCGCCATATTGCTGAACATGTGTATAAGCATCAATTAATCTTAAATACTCATCCACATTTCTTCCAAGTGGCATGTGATTGATACTTTCGTGGAAAACGGTACCTTCTTCATCAATTAGGTATGTTGCACGATAAGTTACATTATCACCTTCATAGATGATATCGTCTAAATCTTCATTAAAAACTTCTGAAATATCGAGAATATTCAAGATTTCAGAAAGATTTCTGTTGGAGTCTGCAATCAAGTTGTATTTAACTCCTTCAATTCCTCCTTTGTTTTTTGGTGTGTTTAACCAAGCAAAATGTACCTCAGGTGTGTCACAAGAAGCACCGATAACAATAGTGTTTCTCTTTTCAAATTCTGCTAATTTTGCTTGAAATGCGTGTAGTTCAGTAGGACATACATAAGTAAAGTCCTTTGGATACCAGAATAACACAACTTTTTTCTTGTTTTTTTTGGCCTCCTCTAACACGTTTAATTTAAAAGTTGTTCCCATATTGTTTGTTGCATCTACTGCGATATTTGGGAATTTTCTACCAACGATTGACATATTGTTTTATTTAATAGTTATTATTTTCCTTTTAGTTAAACAAATCTACTACTTATGTGCTTATTGTTTTTATCAATTATTTTTATATTTACATAAATTTAATTTATATGATTTCTCCGATTCAAATTGAATATATTTTGGCCTTGTTGAAACACCAAAATTTTCAACGCGCTGCAGATGCTTGCCACGTTACGCAACCTACACTTTCTATGCAGTTGAAAAAAGCAGAAGATGATGTAGGATATAAGATCATAGATCGAGATAGCCAACCTATCAAATTAACCAAAGCAGGAGAAATGCTTCTTCCTTTTCTATTGGATATCAATGAGAGTTATAGAGATATGGATGTACAAATTCAGAAATTGAAAGGAGTATATAAGTCAGAAATTCGTATAGGTATTATTCCAACAATTGCAAATTACTTGGTTCCTGAATTGTATTCCAAATGGCAGTCTAAATTAGGTGATGTGCATCTTGATATTACGGAGTTAACAACCGCTAATTTATTAGATGCTATTCGGGAAAAGGCAATTGATTTTGGTATTATGGCTGGTCCATTAAACGATCCTTCTTTAGATCAACAAATCCTTTATAATGAAGATATTTTGGTATATGCTCCAGGAATTCAAGGAAGCACTATTAGTTTGTCCCAACTGGAAAATAAACATCCTTGGTTGTTAAGCCCAGGAAATTGCCTGCGTACACAGATGATTAATTTTTGTCAGTTAAAGGAGAAGCAAACAATTAGTTGGAATTATGAGGGCGGAAATTTGACATTATTAGTCAATATGGTAGAGCAGGAGGGAGGATATACTTTAATTCCTTCCAATTATGTCCCACTTTTGAATATCGATAAAAAACATCTTAAACGAGTAGAAATACATGAACCTTTTCGTCAGATAATAGGTGTATTTATGAAACGTAATACCAAACGAGATGAGTTTACTAAAATCATACGCAGTATTCAACACAATAAAAATTTAGATTATCAGCCTAATAAGAATTCGGAGTTGTTGCCTTGGATAAGTTAGAAAATGATGGGGAATTCTCTGCTTTTACTTATGTAATAGAATATCCAATGTATAGTTATTCTAAACACAACCCGTTGTGCATTTATAAAAAGTTAAAAAACCAAATAATTGTTCATGTACTTAAGTGTAAAGTTTTAAAAAATGAAAAATAATTTACAAATAGACCCCAATCTTGCGTCACACACAGTCTGACAATTAAAACTCTAAATAACAATTAAGGCAAAATGAATAGATTCCGTTCGCTTTGCTTCGGAATGACATTTAAGCCTTAAATAAAAAAGGAGAGGGGGGCGGCGAAGCCGACCTCCCTCTCCCTCTAACTACGTTGACGCTTGTCATTCCGAAGCGAACGGAATCTGACGTTTCTTTTTAGCCCTATAATGACAATGAAACCTGTCGACCGAGTGATTTTTCGAAGAAAAATAACCTGCACTGAATGTCCAAAGACTATCGAACGCTGACATCATAATCTGCATCTTATTCTAAATGCACAACAGATTTATTCAATCATTTTTTTCTATTTTATTTGGTATTTCATTAAAAATAAAATACTTTAGTTCTGTACATAAATTTAAACACTATGAAAAAGAATTACACTCTACTTCAGGGCATAAGCTATAATTTATGCTCTAAACTCTCAAAATCCTTGTCACTTTTAATAATACTTTTGTGTTTGCATGGAAGTTTAAAAGCCCAAATAGGAATCCCTTCAATACCTATCAAAACAACAACGTGTCCAAACACTTCATGGAAATCCATCAAATACTCGGATATACCAATTGTATATTTAGATGAATCTCAATGTAAGGGGAGAGTAGGGATAGGAACGCAACAGCCAAAAGCCAAGCTAGATATAAAAGGATACCCTACATTATCTGAAAATTTTGCTTTAAATATTAGCAGATTACATAATAATAATGAGAATTCTTTACTTTCTGTCGATTATTCAGGAAAATTTATGCTCAATTCCTATACGCAGGGAGGTTTGCCTATATTAACTGTATTTCCTAATGGAACGCTAGAGTTAAAAAATCAAGCTGGAAATTCCATACTAAAAGTAAATAGCCAAAATAGCACAACATATACCCGAGAAGTGATCGTGGATTTAGCCTCTTGGCCGGACTATGTGTTTCATTCGGATTATAAACTTCCATCTCTGAATAAAGTAGAAGAGTATATACAACTAAATAAGCGCCTTCCTGGATTTCCCAGTGCAGTAAATATTGAAACTAATGGACTCCCTTTAGGAGAAATGAATAAATTATTAACTGAAAAAGTAGAGGAATTAACCCTTTATATCATTGCGCAGCAAAAAGAAATGAATGTTCTCAAAGAGGAACAGGATAACCTAAAAGAGTTGCTAGAAACATTACGGAATGAAATAAGCGAATTAAGTAAAAAGAACAACTAAAGAATCTTCTTTATAACATAAAAGAATTAAAAGTGATGAAAAACTTGCAACACTATACAGTAACTTTCTTTTTGCTTAGCTTTGTCTATATGGTATTCCCTCAAAACACTCCGGTAAACGTGTTTGATTGCGAGGCTTATGCTTTACAACCAAGTCAACAAGAGTTGGATAACAATTCATATATTTATGGTTCGTGTATAGAACTTGGTGGAGACCACACCAGCGCTATGACTGCTAATCAAAATAAAACCATGAAAGCATATCAGCGTATTCATTTAAAATCGGGTACTCACCTGAAGAGTATAGAAAACGGAGGAAAAAACCATCTACTAATACAAGAAGATTTTGGAAATGGATCTGTAGATGTTCAACCTGGAGAAATTGGACAACTCACAGGCGTTTCGGTGATGAATTACCCCGATTTGAATCATGTTTTGCGTTATAAAAAATTGGAATTTGGTATCGGGAATTTACAAAACCAAGCGTTTGAATTATGGAATGATGTACGTAAGTTTATAAAAAATACGACTGACCCTACTGCTCCTTATGACCCAACTGCGCTCAACCCATTTTTAGCATGGGATATTCAGGTTCAAGCTATTTTCAACTGTCTGGATGTACCTTGGTATGAAATAGTAGAAGGTTATTTTACAAGGGATTATGTGGAGAATGAAAGTGAAAATGCTTGGAATGAAATCAAAGGAAATGATGGAGTGATGTCTGCGTTTCCGTTTAGAGTTCGTTTTGCACCTCCACAAAATGGAAAATGGTATGGCAAGATTCAAATAAAGGTTAAAGGTGTGCTAAAATACGAGAGTCCCTTGTTCTATTTTTATGTAGTGGAAAGTGGCGACCCCGGTTATGTACATATTCACGAAAACAGAAGAAATTTAAAACTAGGTTCACGTATGATTTTTCCTGTAGGGCAAAATTTTCCTGCACCTAGTGATGAAAATTGCAATGAAAGACATTGGGAGATTATTCCCCATACAGAAGATTGTGCTACATTAGAAGAATGGGATGAATATTTACAAAAAGTAGAAACATATTTTGCCTATGGCAACCAGTATGGTGATCCGGCAAAACCCAAGTATTTTAGGATGGTATCTTGTCCTTGGTCTAATTCTATTGAGTTTGAGAAAAAAGGAAATTACTACAAACGCTTGCACTATGCTTATGAAATTGATAAATTGTTGGATCTTTGTGAGGATTATAACGGTCTGATGATATATAACCTCATGATGCAAGACCATTTTATGTACCGCAATTTTTGGTGGCAATGGTCATGGGAACATAAAAATGAGGATGGTACCCATATTGATTATGCAGGACCTAACAGTAACTACCCATTTTATTGTTACAACGATGACCCATGGGTGAATGGTGGAAGTAAAACGCCCGACAAGATGTTTACAAATACGACGGATTTGCTCTACCACAAGCAGCGTACGCGCTACCTGATTGCACGCTATGGCTACTCTACCAAAATAGCCGAATGGGAACTGTTGAGTGAACCGTGGCATTTAAACAGCCATCTAAACGATGAAGACAATATTCCATATAATTTTCCAAATGCATATCCCGAAGTTAGGGATGCCATATATAACTATCAAAAGGTGATGATAAGCTATATCAAAGATTCTTTAAATTGGAACAGGCAATTGATTGGAATAAACATAAAGCCACCTGAAGCAGAAAAAACAGGAAATCATCTTGACTCAAGTATTTACATTCAAAATGTTGATGTGATTGGGTTTAATCCGTACTATGTTGTTCCTAATGCTCTATTGAAATCAGAAAGCAATAATATGTATCTGACTGATGTTGGCTCAGTAAGGATTTTAAGAGCCTTTAAGAATTTACCTGGAGTTCCTGTCATCATCTCCGAAGGAGGTATAGACAACGTATACAGCCCTTGCTCCAACTACAACCTCCGCCCAGTGGATGAAATGACACTCGGCTTTACAGGTATTGCAGGTTTCTTATTTTGGGATGGCAGAGGAAAAAATGCCGATAGCATCAACAATCTGTACCTAAGTTTATGGAAAAAAACCTTCCGTGCCCTCAACCACATGAACGGCGATGATGTGATTGGAACGCTGAGCCAAGGGTGGGGACAGTGGAATCATTACAGCTCAAGTATAGTCCCAAAGAGTAAAAAATATGAAATAGAATTACAAAGTTATATCTCAAATAACAAAACAAAGGCAGTTGGCTATATTAAAAATAATACATATAATATTAAAACGAGAGGAGGAGAGAGCGATCCTTGTAAAAATGTGCCTTTGGAAAAAAAACATAAAGATCCCTACTCTAAACAATGGAATATGCCACTATTTAATAAGAGGTTGCGAATTGAAGACTTAGACTCAAAAACAGATTATAAAATTGAATGGTATTCAACTTTTGGTAGTTATCCAAATGGATATATTAAATCGGATTGTCAAAAAACCAATAAGAAAAAAGGAAAATGGGGAATTACATTAGAACATCCAAAATTAACAGTAAGCTACGCTGGAAATAATGATTTACCTGTTGTTTGGTTTGTAATACATAAAGGAAGTTGCTCCAATAGTATGAATATTCCAGATAGTAATAGCGAAGAGTTATTAACAAATAAAAATATTACTAAAAATGCAATCTCTTCATCTAAAGAATCCTTAGTTAAAGTATATCCTAACCCATTTGACAATAAAATTACAATAGAATCATCTGTAGAAGATTTGGTAAACTTAGAGTCCTTGGAAGGAAAAGTATTAGATTCATGGAAAATACCAAGTAATAGTTATGAAATCCATATCTCTAATCTCCAAAAAGGTATCTATATTTTACGATTTATAAATCAGAATATCATCTTTAAACTCATTAAGCTATGAGAAAATATCAATTACTATTTTTAATACTAACCTCTTGTGTGAGTGTCTTTTCCCAAGAATCTCTAAGATTGAATATCCAACTTTCTGAAATGCCATATTATCGGCTTCATAAGATAGATGGAAATATATCTGCACGTTGGTACAACTTTATCACTACAGGAATTGGGTTGGAAATGAATACCCAGTCAAATCGAATGACATGTTCTATATTATACGGTCTTAATTCTAATTTGAGTCCACGTCAATATGGTACTTTCTCCTTTCAGAGTCACCTTATGGGATTATCTTACAAATTCTATCTTAAAAAAGAAAATAGTTTATTTGTTGGGATAAGTTTATTTACAGAAGTAGCTACTAACTATAAAGACAATACGATGTGGAATTCTTTTAACCCTAGACCCCCCTTAACTTTACTCAAGCCATACAGTGGTCATAATGCACCTTTAAAATACTATCGTGAAAGCAATTTCTACCAATCCACACCCTTTATAGGTTTTGTACAAGCAGGGTATAATTTTAAAGTTACTCAAGCTTTTCATATTAGCCTTTCAGCAAGTTATGGTTTTCAGATTATGAAATATAAATATCTGAAATGGGATGAAGGAGAAGATTATCAAGAAGCATTGCGTTTAGCCCCCGTTCAGACGCAACTTTTTCATGCCATTGGGTTGGAATTAGGGTTGTTGTATTCCATTCCTATGAAATCAAAAAAAGAAAAATAAATTCCGTATGCTTATTTTTAATTTGCATATAACACCAAACAAAGTAAACATCATCTCCGAAGGTGGCATAGACAACGTATACAGCCCTTGCTCCAACTACAACCTCCGTCCAGTGGATGAAATGACACTCGGCTTTACAGGTATTGCAGGTTTCTTATTTTGGGATGGTAGAGGAAAAAATGCCGATAGCATCAACAATCTGTACCTAAGTTTATGGAAAAAAACCTTCCGTGCCCTCAACCACATGAACGGCGATGATGTAATTGGAACGCTGAGCCAAGGAGGTGGATATTGGGAGCACAAGGAACAAAAGCGATATTTAAAAAAGAAATTTTACAAAGACAATTTCAATGTATCAGATGCTGTAGCTAAAGCTGCTGATGCTCCTATTGAAATGCAGGCATTGGTTTCAAATAATAAAGAGATGGTGGTTGGTTACGTAAGAAATAGGACGTATAATACTTATACTATGCGTATAAATGATTCTTCAATATGTTTTACCGACAAAGGAGAGTTTCCGTATGATACCAAAATCAATTTAAGATGGGATTATAAGTATGCTAAAGAAGATAATAAAGATATTAGAGCCACTAATAGAATAAAAGTAGAGGGCCTTCCCAATTCAAAAAAGTATATGATTGATTTTTATACTTTAGATGGGTATATTAGTAGCACTGTTAAAAAGACCTCTTCCGGTAAACTTAGAATAGAGTTTCCAGAATTATACTTCATAGAGAACTGGCAAAAAAGACCAGTGATATGGTTTGTAGCTAAAAGATTAAATTCAAGTAATAAATCAGCATTAAATAATACGGAGAATGAGTTAGAAACCTTGTTTATGCAACAACGCAAATCGTTAGAATTAGACACGGCTATTATTGAACAAGA
Organism: Brumimicrobium sp.; assembly: GCA_023957385.1. Taxonomy (NCBI): domain Bacteria; kingdom Pseudomonadati; phylum Bacteroidota; class Flavobacteriia; order Flavobacteriales; family Crocinitomicaceae; genus Brumimicrobium; species Brumimicrobium sp. Next base: position 1,415,964 of record JAMLGZ010000001.1, read on the forward strand.
AGATAATCCCATCTCTATCTATCCCAACCCCTTTGAAAATGCACTTACTATTATTAGTCCAAAAGATGACGTAGTGCATATTCAAACAACCATGGGGAATACGTTGAAGAAATATAATATTCGAGCAGGAGAAAATAAAATTGAGTTAGTAGGACTAGCACATGGTATTTATTTTCTATCTTTTGAGAATCAAGGAATTAATTTTAAAATTATAAAGCTATGAAAAGGGTGTTAATATTATTTATTTTTATTTTTTTGTGCAACAATCTAAAAGCACAGGTTGAGGTACGTCCTATGGTAGGGGTTTCAGAGCAATTTTCAATGTATAATATAATAACTACATTGATCACGGATAAGATAGAAGAGCCAATACCTAGGCTTCAAACTTTTAAAAAAGTGGGAGTATTAATTTCTACAAAAAAAGTAAATCACCTTATTTCAGGAATCTATGGTTTTGAACTTATACCAGGAGATTGGAAATACTTGAGCCATTTATTAGGCATTAGCTATGGAACTCGATTCCAAAAAGATAAGAAATTTGGGTTTATTCTCTCTATTAATGGTTATAGTCAAATACACAATAACTATCATTTAACTTTTATGCGAAATGAGTATGATGGGTCTTTTATAATTAAACCCCAATCCTACAAACTAAATTTAGGCTCACACGGTGGACCTTATATTACCCATTATTATTCTCATTTCTACATAAGCACTCCTTTTGTAGGAGGTGTACTTGCAGGGGTAGATTACAAAGTGTTTGATGGTTTTCACATCAATCTTTCAGTAGGATTTGGAATGAGAATAATGAAAACGAAATATGCAGAGTGGAATGAGGGGGATGATTACTATAAAAAACTCGAAACAACTCCTGAAAAAACTCATTATTTAAGTACGATGGATTTTGAGTTAGGCGTTAGTTATGCAATACCTATGAAATCTGGAGGGGGATCCAAGGAATAGTTTTTATGAGTACTGGCTCAACCCATATAACACCAAATAAAGTAAACATCATCTCCGAAGGTGGTATAGATGAGGAATACAGCCCACGGGGATGGCGCCTGCTATTTTCGATGGTCAATTACCCATTTAGGTTTCCTGCTGTTTGTGGAAATAACTAGGTTATTAAGAGTTTCAGGAGTAATAAACTCGATATTTGGTATAACACGAATTTTTGCTTGAAATTGCTCTTTTAAGCGTTTTAAGAAGTTTTCAGTAGTATTGGAACTAACTATTTTAACGCTTACCTCGTCATTTCCTATTTCATTCGTTTGCAAAATAATCATGTGCCCTGTGATTTCATCAAAATGATTAATAACATCATCTATCGCTGGAGGGAAGAGAGTGGTTCCTTTATATTTAATCATTTGTTGCGCCCTTCCAAGAACAGGGCCTACACGATAAGTATTCCTTCCACAGGAACAAGAGTCACTATGTATTTGCACTAAATCTCCTGTTTTAAAACGAACCAAAGGTAAACCTTCTACTCCCAATGTCGTAATGGTTAGCTCTCCAATTTCTCCTTTCTTTACGGGCTGGTTATTTTCATCCAATACTTCAGTGATAATTAACTCTGGATGATGATGCCCTCCATGTTGAAATTCACATTCGGTAAAAGCAGTACTCATCTCAGTGGAGGCATAAGTAGAGTAGAGTTTGATATCCCATTTCTCATTGATACGCTTTGCTAATGTTGATGGAGTTAAATCTTGATTTCTCAATGGTTCCCCAATGCAAATAGCACCTTTCACACTCGTACTATTAAGGTTGATACCGTTTATTTCGGCATAACTGATCATTTTGAGTAAAAATGAAGGAACTACAATTAGGTAAGTAGGTTTATTGGTAATAATAGACTCCCACTGTAAGGCTGGAATTCCAGAACCTGTACGAATGACAGACGCCCCAAGCTTTCGTAAACCTAAAAAATAGGCAAGACCTGCCATAAAGCGGCGATCCATAGTTGTCATGAGTTGTACGACATCATTTTTGGTAATTCCTGCACAAGCAAAAGAAATAGCTTCGTTGTATGCTAACCGCTCCAAATCATGCTCGGTCACACCAAAATTAACAGGCTTACCCGTAGTTCCTGAAGTACTTGCCAAATCGATTAACTCTACTTGATTTACGCAAAAAAAATCATTGTTAAATTGTTGTAAATCAGATTTAGTAGTTACTGGTATCCGAACCAAATCTTCAAGGCATTGAATATGCTCAATATGTATTCCTTTTTCTGCAAAAAGCCTTTTGTAGAAGGGGGAATGCTGACTAATATATTGTAATTGTTCCCGAAGTTTTTCTTCCTGAAAAGCCTTGATTTGTTCTTTGCTTTTAAACTCTATTTCGGGTGTCATTGTATATTATTCAAATTAATCCATCAAAGAAGGATATTGCGTTGGATTTACTTCATGCATCATGTTATATGCTGCCGTATAGATATCGTCAAAATTTGGTTTAGAGAAATAATCTCCATCAGATCCATACGCAGGACGGTGATCTTTTGAACTCACTGTTACAGGTTCACTATCCAAGAAGTAATATCCCTTTTGCTTAACCAATACTTTATCTAAAATGTATGCAGTTGCACCGCTTTCCACATCTTCGTCAACTATCATTAAACGATTTGTTTTCTCTAATGATTTTACAATATCATGATTTAAGTCAAATGGCATTAATGTCTGAATATCTATTAATTCTACACTAATACCAGACTTTTCTAATTCTTTCACAGCCTCATTAGCGATGTTAAAAGTTGAACCGTAACTAACCATAGTTAAATCAGTTCCTTCTTTTACTACATCTACCTTTCCAAGTGGAATTCGGTATTCGCCAAGATTAGAAGGAATTCTTTCTTTTACACGATATCCATTTAATGGTTCAATCACTAAAGCTGGCTCATCTGCTTGCATAAGAGTGTTGTACATACCTGCTGCTTGCGTCATGTTACGCGGAACGCAAATATGAACTCCTTTAGAACTATTGATAATCATTCCCATTGGACTTCCTGAGTGCCAAACACCTTCCAGTCTGTGACCTCTTGTACGAATAATTAATGGTGCTTTCTGACCACCTTTTGTTCTCCATTGTATAGTTGCCAAGTCGTCAGAAATTACTTGAATAGCATACAATAAATAGTCTAAATATTGAATCTCGGCAATTGGTCGTAAACCACGTAGTGCCATTCCGATTCCTTGACCGATAATTGTATTTTCTCGAATCCCTGTATCAGAAACACGTAATTCTCCAAACTTTTCTTGCATACCTTCCATGGATTGGTTTACACCACCAATTTTTCCAGTATCCTCACCAAAAGTGATAGTTTCCGGGAATTTTTTAAAAATTTGTTCAAAATTATCGCGTAGAATGATTCGTCCATCATCAATTCTTTCTTCGCCTTCGTATTTCGGAGCTATTGGTTCAATGTTTCCAATAGCATATTTAGACTCCGAATAGAGGTGGGAACTGTAAGAATCATATAATTCTTCCATTCTTACTTTGTACCAATTAAGTAATTGTTTTCTGGCTGCTCCATTTTCCCCTCTAACCAGGCGTAAAACTTTATTTATGGTATTGAATATGGATTTTCTATCTGGATCCATAGCTTTCTCCAGATTTTCAATCTCTTTAGTGATAAATGTTTCATTAGCACTTTCATTAGCCACTGATTTTAACAATGGCAAAACAGAATTCTTATCTTTATCGATTCCTTCTCTATATTCTTTCCAAGCTTCTTTTTGTTCAGCCCTTACACTGCTTTTTGTTTCTTTTTCAAGCTCTTCAATTTCTTCAGCAGTAGCAATTGTTTCTCCATTTTTTCCTTTAAAATTTAAAATGAATTCTTTGAATTTAGCTACGGAATCAAAATCTTTTTCCCATTGTAAACGATCAGCTGATTTATAACGCTCGTGTGAACCAGATGTAGAGTGACCTTGTGGTTGATTCACTTCTTGCACGTGGACTAATACAGGAATGTGTTCTTCTCTTGCTATCTTAACAGCTTTCTCATAAGTAGTGCAAAGACTAGGGTAGTCCCATCCTTTAACTGTAAATATTTCAATGCCCGCTTCATCCTTTGTGCGTTGAAAACCAGATAATGCTTTAGAAATACTTTCTTTTGTAGTTTGAAATTTTCGAGGAACAGAAATTCCATATCCGTCGTCCCAAACAGACATAACCATGGGAACTTGTAATACAGTGGCGGCATTCATAGCTTCCCAGAATTGACCTTCAGAAGTAGAAGCATCACCAATGGTACCAAAAGCAACCTCATTTCCTTTGTTTGAGAATGATTTAAATTTTTCAATATCGTGTAATTCTGTATTGTTTCGATAAATTTTAGAGGCTAAAGCTAAACCTAGAAGTCGAGACATTTGTCCACCTGTTGGAGAAATATCGGAAGAACTATTTTTTTGTTCCATCAAGTTTATCCACTCTCCATTTTCATCCAAATTACGCGTAGAAAAGTGTCCTCCCATTTGACGACCGGCAGACGCTGGCTCTTTTTTTACATCCGTTTCAGCATAAAGTCCTGCAAAATATTCTTTTACCGTTAGTTTATCAATAGCCATTAATAAGGTTTGATCACGGTAATATCCAGATCTGAAATCTCCATTTTTAAATTGTTTTGCTAAGGCAATTTGCGCTACTTCCTTTCCATCTCCAAAGATTCCAAATTTTGCTTTTCCGGTAAGTACTTCTTTCCTTCCTAATAGTGATGCTTCGCGTGAAGCGTATGCGAGTCTATAATCAGCTAATACTTCTTTCTTGAATGCATCAAAATCTATCTTAGTTCCTGCTTCCATTACGTCTGTACTTTTTGCCATAATCTATTTTTTTGGTAGACAAATATAATCATTTTATTTCAAAAGCTAGTGTAGAAAAGGTCTAATGGTAATAAATCATCTTTAGCGTAATACTTTCTTTTTTAAAGAGAGTATATTGTTTCTTTAGAATGTTAAAGTGTACTTTGCTTCTCCTGTATTTCCACAATGGTCTCTTGCACGGATTATCACGAATTTGGTGCCATTCAAACTTTTAGGAGGAATAAAGAAATAGCTAGCTTGTTTGGGTTCATATTCCAATAAATACCACGTTTCATCGATGAAAATATCATAGTCAACAATTCCTGAGCCTTCATCATTTATATTCCAGGTTAATTTTCGGTGTCCAACGGTAGAATTGTTGCTGAAATTACGTCCAAAAATCTTTGGAGGAAGCGTATCTATTTGCACTGAGAAAGTACCGAAACTTTTTACACGGGAAGTAATCCAACCGTCTTTTACTGTTCCTTTTTCTGAAGATGAATTGCGTTGAATAAAGAACTTATTTGGTTTGACCTCATTATTGGTAATAGGGAGCATTATTTTAAAAGTAGATTGTAGTGGAATAGCGGGATTTCCAAAGCTTATATTGTTTTCATTAGCTTGTAGTAATAAAGGAGTCGGTTCATACAATATTCCGGAAGGAAACATGATGTAGTAATTTTTGTCGTAGCTTAAGAATGAACTGTCTGGGGTGAGGGTTTGTTTTCCGGGATATAGGATTTGTTTTTGAGTGATTTCTCCCTCTTCTACTTTTAGGCTAAAGAAGAGATTACTTTCATTGCCGTGTACATCTTTTACGATATATCGTATGTCGTACGTTTTTCCTGGAATGGCTTTGATAATGCCGTTGTTTATATTTTTTCTATATATAGGTAGTGGATTATGAATGGTTTTAAAAGCTTTATGGTAATATTTGTGACCATTTTTAAATTCTTCATAATCAACATGAGTATTGACTTGACGGAAGGAATAAAAACTAATTTCAGTCATGTTTTGCGTAAAAACAGTATCTCCATTTACCAATAAGAAAGCTTCAAAAATCCCACAAATATTAGGAGCGCCATTTAATCGATCATAAACATCAAAAGCAAATCCGATTCCGCCTTCTTCCGAGCAATAAGAGGAATTGATAGTTGCGGTGTTAGTGCCAATACGGTAATTTCCTAAACTCCCTGTAACGGTGTATTTTTTTGCTTTTCCTGGAACACGGTAGCCTTCTTTAGTTAGGCCATAAATTTTTAAGCTGCGTATGGTTGGAGTAATTGTATCTTTGATATCAAATCCATACAATAGTGGGTTGACAGCATTTTCTGTTTTGGTGTCCCTTAACTCAAAGTGTAGGTGAGGAGCAGAACTACCCCCAGTATTTCCTGAAATAGCAATGAGATCACCCTTCTTAACTTTTAGTGAATCTTTAGTAGGTTGATAATCAATCTCAAAGTTTTGCTGTTTCTTCTGTTGAGAATAGGCTAATTTTTGAACTTCTCCAGAAAAACCCTTGCAGTGTGCATATACAGAAGTTAAACCATTGTAATGCGTCACATAAACCGCATGACCATAGCCGTACGGGGATACACGTATTCTGGAAATATAACCGTCTTCTACTGAATAGATATTGAGTCCTTCCACTCCCTTTGTTTTGATATCTATTCCTGTATGAAAGTGGTTAGGACGAATTTCACCACAGTTACCAGCTAATAAGAGAGGAATATCTAGGGGAGAACCAAAATTATAGTGTTGTTGTGCGCGAGTTTGGGTAATAATACTAAAAAGGATACTGAATAAAATGAGTTTGTTAAGCATGATTTATTTGAGGGTTATATCAATTTACATTCAATGTTTAATTTTTGTAGTTCTTTGATGAGTTGGTGATGAATGTCTAATTTGTAGCTGCGTGATGATAGTTCAATTTCAAACTGATTCTCCGTGTCATATACTTTAAAGCGAACATTGTAATCACCTTTGTATTCATTGAAAAGGTGTTCTGTGGAGCGAATTAAATCCTGATTTATTTGTGACAAACTTAGGTTAATTTCTAAACCATTTGCTTTTTGTTGCTTTAGATCAGAAAGGAAACCAATTTTAGTAGTTTTAAATTCATATTCATCTTTTTTAAATCGTTTCAACTGTATTCTACCTACGACATATATGAAGGTGTTGTCAATCATAAAGTCACGGAATTTACCATAATCTTCTTTAAATAAAAAAAGTTTGTATGAATCGTTGTAATCATCTATTGTGATGCTACCAAAAGGGTCACCAAATTGGGTTGTGCGGTGTTCAGTATATGTTATAACGCCTGCGACAGTGAATTCTCTATTTTTATTTCTATCAACATCCTTTAACTGGCTAAGAGTTCCATTACAAAAGGAATCAATTTCCAATTTGTAGTCGTCCAATGGGTGCCCCGAAATATAAATACCTACAACCTCTTTCTCACGATTGAGTTTCTGAATAGAAGACCATTCTCTTGCTTGCGGAATAGTAGGGGCGGGAGTTTCAACACCAGAATCTCCACCAAATAAACTCACTTGATTTGAATTCGTTCTCTCTTGCTGGTCATTCCCAAATTTAATTGCATTGGAAAGAAATGAATTTCTGTTATCCTCTACAAAATATTGTGCTCTGTGCATATGTGAAAAAGAGTCAAGCGCACCTGCTAAAATAAGTCCTTCAAAGGCTTTTTTGTTACATTTCCTAAGATCAACTCTTTTTGTCATATCAAAAATATCTGTGAAAGGACCGTTTTTAATTCTTTCTTCTACGATAGTTTCTACGGGGCTCGCACCTACGCCTTTAATTCCACCTAACCCAAAACGAATGGCGCCTTGTTTGTTTACTGTAAACTTGTAGTTAGATTCGTTTACATCAGGACCCAACACTTCAACGCCCATTCTACGACATTCTTCCATAAAGAAAGTCACCTGTTTGATATCGTTCATGTTGTTACTCAACACAGAAGCCATGTATTGGGCAGGATAGTGGGCTTTCAAATAAGCAGTTTGATAGGCTACCCAAGCATAACAAGTGGAATGAGATTTATTGAATGCATAAGATGCAAAAGCTTCCCAGTCATGCCAAATTTTTTCTAATACTTTAGGGTCATGTCCTTTTTCAGCTCCTTGTTTTAAGAACTGAGGTTTTAGTTTTGCCAGTAAGTCAAATTTCTTCTTACCCATAGCTTTACGTAGGGTATCAGCTTCACCTTTGGTAAATCCTGCTAATTTTTGGGACAGCAACATAACTTGCTCCTGATAAACAGTGATTCCATAAGTTTCTTCCAAATATTCCTTAGAATCTTCAATATCGTATGTAATCTCCTGCTCTCCATTTTTTCGCTTAATAAAATCAGGAATATATTCGATAGGCCCAGGTCTATATAAAGCATTCATGGCAATCAAATCTGCAAAGACTGTAGGCTTTAATTCACGCAAATATTTTTGCATTCCGGGAGATTCGTATTGGAATATTCCAACAGTTTCACCACGTTGGAATAATTGGTATGTCAATTCATCGTCAACAGGAAAATCGTCAGGAACTAATTCTTCTCCTGTAGTTTCTTTTACTAGCTGTACTGCATCTTTGATGAGGGTAAGTGTTTTTAATCCCAAAAAGTCCATCTTTAGCAACCCTGCTTCTTCAACAACTTTGTTGTCGTACTGGGTACAATACATATCACTATCTTTTGCTAAAGCTACTGGAACAATTTCAGTGATATCAGTAGGAGTTATAATCACTCCACAAGCATGAATCCCCGTATTTCTTAGAGAGCCTTCAATTTCTTTTGCCTTATTGATAACTTCGGATTGTAGGGAATTCTCTTTTGCTATAGCGATTAGTCGTTGAGCCTTGTTAATCTCATCTTGGTTGGCTTTGAGTTTCTCTCTCAGTTCATCGTCATTAGCCTTGAGTAATTTGTTTAGTGAGATATCTGGCATTAATTTAGCCAATATATCCGCCTCGAATAAGGGTAAATCTAATACACGGGCAGTATCTCGAATGGATGACTTAGCTGCCATAGTACCATAGGTAATAATTTGCGCTACTTGATTTGCACCATATTTTTGAATAACCCAATCGATAACACGCCCACGTCCTTCATCGTCAAAGTCAATATCAATATCTGGTAAGGAAACCCTATCAGGATTCAAGAAACGTTCGAATAGTAAATCGTACTTAATAGGATCCACATTCGTAATTCCTATACAATAAGCAACGGCAGAACCAGCGGCGGAACCACGTCCTGGACCAACCATTACACCCATTTCTCGTGCAGCCTGACAAAAATCCTGTACAATCAAGAAATAGCCAGGATATCCTGTTTTTTCAATGATGCTTAATTCGTAATCTAAACGTTCTTTAATTTCATCTGTTAGTTCAGGATAACGTTTTTTTGCGCCCTCATAGGTGAGAAAACGAAGATAACTATTTTCACCACGTTTACCACCATCGTGTTGGTCTTCCGAATTCTGAAATTCTTCGGGAATATCAAATGCGGGAAGTAGGATATCACTTGCTAAGGTATATCCCTCACATTTATTTGCTATCTCAATAGTATTTTCAATAGCTTCTGGAAGATCGGCAAATAACTCCTTCATCTCTTTAGGAGATTTGAAGTAGTAATTGCTATTTGGAAATCCATATCTAAATCCACGACCTTTTCCTATAGGTGTATTTTTTAATTCTCCATCCTTAATACACAACATGATGTCGTGAACTGTAGCGTCTTTCTTTTCTGTGTAGAAAGTATTGTTGGAAGCGACAAGTTTAACCTTATGTTTTTTAGCTAGGCTAATGAGTGTCGTATTAACACTGTCTTCATCATCCTGTTTATGTCGCATGATTTCTAGGTAAAAATCATCTTGGAATTGGTCTTTCCACCAAATCAAAGCTTCTTCGGCTTGTTTCTCACCGATATTTAAAATCTTAGAAGGGATTTCACCATACAAGTTACCAGAAAGTACAATGATATCTTCTTTATATTTCTCAATGATTTTTTTATCGATACGAGGAACATAATATTTTCCTTCTGTAAAAGCGATAGATGCCATTTTTGCAAGATTGTGGTATCCTTTTTTATTCTTGGCTAACAGCACAATTTGATATCCATTGTCCTTTATCTCTTTGTTTGTATGATCCTCACATACATAAAATTCACAACCAATAATGGGGGTAATTTCAGTTTTATGAAAAGGAATTCCTTCAGCCAATGCAGCTTCTCGTTCTTCTCTTATTTTTTTATTGTGGGAAGAAATATGTTTTTCAAATACAAAAGCCCCCATCATATTTCCCATATCCGTTAGCGCCAAGGCAGGCATTTGATAGTCAATTGCTTTTTGGATAAGTTCGTCAATATCACTTGTTGCCTGAAGAACAGAGAATTGTGTGTGAACATGTAAATGCACAAACGGAATATCCTCCATTTGTTCTAGTCCTTCTTGTATGTCCTGTTTAGATAAGACTATCTCTTCTTGTTGCTTTTCCTTGAGTTGTTTACTTCTTTCTTTTAAATTGATATGTTCTAAACCAATTGGAGCAATGATATCCGGATTTGCAATAAGAAATTCTTGGAAGAACTGTTCATTATTTTGTAATTCTTGTGCAGTAAAAACACGTCTCCTGATTAACTCAAAGAAGGCACGGGTAGTTGCTTCTACATCGGCTGTGGCATTGTGCGCTTCTCCAAAAGGGGTGTGAAATAAAAATTGGTGAAGTTCAGTTAGGGTAGGTAACTTAAAACGACCTCCTTTCCCTCCTGTTAGTTGACATAGCTGGGCGGTATTCTCGGAGCATGTGTTTAATACAGGCATATCATGCATGCGTGTTGTCATGTTTCCACGGATAAATTCCGCGCCCATAATGTTTATATCAAAATCTACATTGTGTCCTACGATAAAATCAGCTTGCTCAAGTGCTTGATTAAATTCATGTAGCATAAAAGAAAGTTCAACTCCTTCTTTCTCTGCTAATAAGGTAGATATACCGTGAATTCTTTCTGCATCAAAAGGTATATTAAACCCATTGGGACGAACGAGGTAATTTTTAGCCTCAATAAGTTGCCCATTTTTGTCGTGTACCTGCCACGCAATCTGCACACATCTCGGCCAATTGTCGAGATCCGTGTACGGTGCCCTAAAATTTCTAGGTAACCCCGTTGTTTCGGTGTCAAATATGATAAACATGTCTGCAGATTTTGCTTCAAATATACGAAATGATGAAAGGGAATTTTTTAGGTATTAGAAATAGTTTTTAACAATTCTTTTGTATAATAGTTAAGTTTCTGAAACTCACTAATCTTCAACTATTGGAAACTTTTTGGGTGTCCATAATAGAATAAGTATTGTTAATACAAGAATAATAGAAGTTCCGACATATACCCAATGCGTAGCTTCGAAGAATGCTTCTCGTAAGAAATTTAATAAAGCGGGATTATTTCCAGAACCTTTCATTGCATCTACAATCTCATTTACTTGAGGTAGTTGATTTTGTAAAGACGCAGGAGCTTGTGCTAATTTATGTTCAATTTGGTTGTTAAAAACAACAGCTAAGATAGCAGAGCCAAGACTCTGACCAAAATAACGACCAAACATATTGGTGCCAGTAACCACACCACGTTGCTCATACCCAACTGTTGATTGAACACCTACTAGGAGAGGGGTTGCAATCAAACCAAATCCTGCCCCCATTAGCATTTGCACACTGACTAGACCAACAATATTTCCAGGAAATTGTATAAAAAGAAAACCAATGGACCCAATTAAAACTAAAACAGTACCAATTAAAGCAGTATTTCTAAATCCTATTCGAAGATAAAAAAATCCGGATAAGCCTGAAGATAAAGGCCAAGTAAAACTCATGCTAGTCAGAATAAAACCAGCTGAAATGGCCCCAACACCTAACACGTATTGAGCAAAAACAGGAATATACATATTAGGGCCTATCATTACCATTCCCATTCCTATGATCCCTAAGTTGGCTCCAATTAAAACACGTCGTTGCCATATCCACCCAGGCATGATAGGTTCTTTTGCTTTACGTTCAATCTTAAGTACTAGTATGAATAGAAGTAATAATATAGTACTTAAGATGAGTGTTGTATATGATAACCAAGGCCATGATTGCCCGCTTTGAAGTAAAATATACATTAAAAGTGTTCCTGTTATCAGCATAAATATCGCACCTAACCAATCAATACTAGGTTTTTTACTTGGTTTGGGTTCGTGAAGGTATTTGACTATAAGAATAATAGAAATAATCCCAAATGGGATATTAATAAAAAATATCCATCTCCAGGTCATATATTCAGCAAAGAACCCACCAATGGCAGGACCAATAACCGCAGAAATTCCCCAAACACTTGATAGCCAACCTTGGATTTTAGCCCTTTCTTGAATGGTGTAAATGTCTCCAGCAATAGTGTTTACTGTAGCTAGTATAGCACCTGCACCGATTGCTTGTAAACCTCTAAATACGATTAGGGAAAGCATATTCCAAGCAGCGCCACATAAGGCTGAACCTATTAAAAAAGCAATAATTCCAAAAATAATAATAGGCTTTCTACCAACTAAATCAGGAAGTTTACCAAATGCAAAGAGAGAGGTGGAAAATATTTCTAAGAAAGTATCCGCGGAGAAATTAATTTTAATTGGTCAACAAGCAAAAACAAGTATGTTCAAATCGGAGTGTAAAAATAAAAACATTATCCACTTAGCTACTCATGGATATTTGGATAAAGAATCGATAAAAAACAGTTGGATTTTATTTGCCGATAAAAAGTTGAAACTGCCAGAATTGTATGAACTAAAATTGGAAAAAACAAATCTCGTTATTTTAAGTGCCTGTGAGACAGGATTAGGAAAAGATGGTATTGAGACTACGTCATTAGCTCGTGCATTTTCTGATGCAGGAGTTCGAAATATAATTGCTTCTCTATGGCCAGTTGAAGATGAATCAACTCGACTTATAATGGAAGAATTTTATGATAATGTTTTAGTAGGAGAAAGTTATAGAGTTGCTTTAAGAAACGCAAAATTAAAGCTAATAGCAGAGGGTGGTAAATTTTCTGCTCCCGAATATTGGGCACCATTTATTCTTCAAGGAAAAACGGATTAATTCATATCTAAAGTTTCGGAGATAAAATTAGTCAAAATTTTATTGTTATGATGAATATATATTGAATAAAAATATTGTACGTACAACAAACTTGGTAAAAAATGAAGTTGAACTAAACCGACCAAGTCGGTAATTCCCAAAACATTCCATAACTTTTAGATTTCATTTAAAAAATCAAAAAGTTATGGAGAATAAATTTTCCCCAGCCATAGCGCTGTTAAAACGAGAAATGGAGATTCGCAATTACAGCGATTGCTCTGTGAGAAGCTACTGTGAGACGATGCAGGTCTTCGAGTCGTATGCAAACAAGACCTTGGATAAACTGACCATCGAGGATTTGAAACAATACTTGCATCATTTAGTAAAGTCAAAAAAAGTTTCGCCATCTTATATCAATCAAAAGATTAGTGCGTTTAAAATCTACACCGAAGACGTATTAAAAAAAGAATGGGAACCCATTGCAATAAAACGTCCTAGATTGCCGCGAGAACTACCCGAAATTCTTTCCTTGGAAGAAGTTAAATTGATGATTGAGCGTACTCAAAACATCAAACATCGGGTGATGATTATGACCATGTACACGGCAGGATTGCGCAAAATGGAATTATTGCAGTTAAAACCGAAGGACATTGACTCAGAAAACGGTTTTATTATCGTGCGTCAAGGTAAAGGAAAGAAAGACCGAAGAACGATTCTTTCAAAGCAAACCCTAGAGGAATTACGCTATTATTACAAGTGTTTTAGACCAAAAGTTTACTTGTTTGAACCAAATGGGCATCCAGGGAAGAAGATGAGTGTCCGAACTTTTGATAAAGTAATTCATGATGCTGCACAAAGAGCGGGCATCAAAAGAAGAGTAACCCCTCATTTGCTACGACATAGTTTTGCTACCCATCTCTTGGACAAAGGAATTAACCTAAAGATTATTCAATCTTTTATGGGGCATAGTTCTATCCGAACTACTTCGATTTACCTGCATCTTTCAAATGCTAGCTTAAAAAACATTGTCTCACCTTTTGATGATCTTCGCTTATGAAAACAAAGCAAAATAAACGACAAAAAGTAGAGTTGTCCGATATTTTTAGTGAAGTACTCAACAAAGGACTGAATCTGAATGACTTGCATCCTTTTCAAGAAAAAGCATTTCAGGCTATTTTAGCTTGTCGAACAGTAAAACTAGGAGGACATGTTGCAGAGTGCAATCACTGTCATCATTACAGAAACGCCTACAACTCATGTAGAGACAGACATTGCCCGAAGTGTCAAATGACACGAAAAATACAGTGGGTGGATAAACTGAAAAGCAATTTACCAGAAGTGAAGCATTTTCATTTGGTTTTTACCATTCCAGAATCACTCAACAAGTTGTTTTACATCAATCAGCGCATTGCTTATGATAGTTTGTTTAAGGCTGCCAGTCAAGCACTTATGCAATGCGGAGAAAACAACGAGTATCTTGGTGCTAAAATGGGAGGCGTAGCAGTGCTACACACCTGGGGACAAACTATGTCCTACCACCCACACATTCACATGATTGTTCCCTCGGGAGGTTTAACAGAAGACGGCTTTGAATGGGTGCCATCCCATAAAAAGTTCTTTCTGCCAGTGAAAGTTTTAAGTGCTATTTTTCGAGGACTATTGATGAAAACGTTAGAAAAAGAGTATGCTATCGGCAAATTAAAGCTGCCGGATGATATTCAAAATTTTAAGCAAATTAAAGATACTTGTTATCAGAAAAAGTGGGTTGTTTACAGTGAAAAACCTTTTACTACTCCTGATAACATCATCAAATATCTTGGCAATTACACACATCGAGTTGCGATTTCCAATCAACGAATTATCAGTCATAAAAATGGGAAAGTCACTTTTTATTACAAAAACTACAAGAAAGCAGGACTTAAAAGTGTAATGACATTGGATGAATCAGAATTTGTCCGACGATTTTTACAGCACATTCTGCCTTCAGGTCTTTGCAAGGTAAGGTACATTGGTTTTTTAGCTTTGCGACATCTAAAAGAAAACGTAGAGTTATGTGCCACCATAAACAAAAGTGAACGTTTCTTTCCGAAGTATGAAGGCTTAAATGCCTATGAGGTATATCGAGAAATCAAACAGCAAGATCCTTTGCTATGCCCGAAGTGTAAGAAGGGGCACATGGTCATTCGAAAGCCGATAGAAAGGGCGCCTTCGTGACAGTATATTTAGTGAAACGCTCTTTGACTCAAGATAGTTTTTTTTTTAAAACGGGACAAAACCGTAACGGGATAGGTATGTCTTATCGGTAACATATTGTAAAAATAAACGATATGAATGAATGGGGTTTATTCTTTTCAGAGCCCAAAAAAGCAATTAAAAACGCTTTTTCATCATCGAAATATTATTCGAGAGAATACCATGCCCATAGCTCCTAAAACCATCTCAAGCTCAATTATTACTCAGGCTTCGTTCAACTTCATTGTATCATCAATTTTCTTTATTTTAGCTTTATTGGCTTCATTTTCAAAAAAATGGGGATGGGTATTTTTTGTTCCTGATTTTATGTATATTTGAAAGAAAAATAACGATACAATCGTATAGAGTTATCAATTCTAAACTCATTGAATGAAATTTAGATTATCTGTTATCATATTAATTTTATGTATTTTAAATACTGGATTTACCCAAGAGAATGATAATATTCGTGGGCTAAAACCAATAGCAAATAATGTTATTGGTGAACCTGGTAATACTTATGCTGTGATTGTAGGAATTTCTACTTATCCGAATCTTTCAACCCTTAATTTTGCAGATAAAGATGCATTATTATTTGCGGATTTCTTACAATCCAATTCTGGTGGGAATGTGCCTGCTCAAAATATAAAATTACTTCTCAATGAAGAAGCAACTTCAGGGCGGTTTTGGGGTGATGTTATGGATTGGGTGAATGAATTAGATCTAAAAAAAGGGGATAGAATTTATTTTTATTTTGCGGGTCATGGTGATGGAATTAGTGCTAGCCAATATTTTTTCTTGATGTATGATTGTAATGCAAAAAATAAGAGCCTTTATAGAGCTTCAGGAACGATTAACATTTATAATCTTAAAGAAGATATTTCAGATTTAATTAATACCAAAGGAGCAGATGTCATATTAATTATGGATGCTTGTCGTACGGGTGACCTAGCAGGAGGAAGAGAAGGGCTAAATGTTTTTACAGAAAGTCTTGTTGAAACACGGAAAGGAGAAAAGTTAATGTTGTCTGCTAGTTCAAACCAAGTTTCTTATGAGGGTGGTAACTTTTGGGATGGACATGGATTATTTACTTACTATTTAATTAAAGGTTTGAGTGGTAATGCCGATCAGGATGGGGACCAAATAATCGACTTTTATGAATTAGAAGAATATGTGAAGAGAGAGGTGCGAAATTATTCTAAACAGAATTTCCCAACTATTCAAATCCCTACCTTTGATTGCTCAAAAAATTGTGATGTAACATTAAGTTATCACGATAAGTTCTATCAAGAGAAGCTTGATTTAATTGGTGTTCTTGGCGGAGGAGAAGTGGCTGATACAAGGGGGGGGGATAATCGACGTTTCTCAGATACCACTCAATATTATAGGTATCAAAACCTCCTTTTTGCAATTAAACAAGATCATTTCAAAGGCTCAAATAGTGCTCATTCAATTCTTGAAGAGATGATTCAAAATTGTCCAGTTTGTGAAACGACTCTTGCAGGAAAAGTCGAATTGGCTGTTGCTTATTTGAATTATGGTCAGGCTAAAATTAATCTTTATGTGAGTGGTATAAATTCAGAACCGGCGTTGAATTCTTTTAAAAAGAAAATGTCTGAGAATAATCAAGGAAGGGGAGATACGTATTTCTCGGAGAATATTTCACGATTGGAAAAGTTGCAGCAAGTCGAGTTTCAAGAAGCGGCACAATGGATGCATGATGCGATTAAATTGTTAGGGACTGATTCGGCATTATATGAAATCTATAAAGGTAAGATGTTATTTCTCGATCTTTATAGTCAAAGGTTGGAGATTAATCCTAACGAAAAAGAGATGTGGATTAATAAAATTGATTATGCACTAAAGATTGATTCATCTGCCTATATGTTAAATTTAGCAGGATTGGTGTATAGTCGTTTAGATGAGAAGGAAAAAGCAATACAGTTCTATAAATCAGCCATTGAACAAGCGAATGATTGGGTAGTTCCAATCAATAATTTAGGAGTTCAATATTTTAATTCTCAAGACTATAAAAATGCAGAAACGCAATTCTTAAAATGTATAGAAATAAATTCATCTTATGAACTTGCTTTGCAGAATTTAACCCAATTATACATCGAATTAAAAGAAGTTGAAGCGGCTGAATCACTCCTTCTAAAAAGATTCGAGAATAATAAGGCTAGTACAACGATTTATAGTGAGATAGCTGACTTTTATCGTTCGCAAAAAGAGTATAAAAATGCCGAAACTTGGTATTTGAAAGGTATTGAAATAAATCCTTCATCAGTGAATCTATACAACAATTTAGGGTCGATTTACACCATTCAAAAAGATTATGAATCTGCTAAAACCTATTTCAACAAAGTGATTGCTATTGACTCTAACTATCTTAAACCTTATCTCAATTTAGGAATCATTGCCAAAAAAGAAAAAGATTATGTAGAAGCATTAAATCAATTCTATAAAGTAATTGAGATGGATAGCTCCGAAACGAGTGTTCTTTACCATCTCGGGATGGTTTATTTTGAGCAAAAAGATTATAAAAATGCGGAAGATTATTTTCTGAAATTTTTAGCAAAAAACCCAAGTAGTAATGCCGGAATGTTTGAATTAATACGTTTATACCACGAAGAAGAACGATATCAAGAAGAAATTGAAGTAACTGAAAAACTACTGCCAACATTGCAAGGGCAAAAACAAGCCAACTATAAGAGTAGGATTGGTTGGAATTATTATCTGTTAGGAGATTTAGATAGCGCATTATCCTATTGCTATATGTCGGTTTTAGAATCAGCGAAATATTTAGTTTATCCTTATGAGAATCTATGTGCAATTTATTTTCTAAAAAATCAAATGGATAGTGTTGAATATTACATTCAAAAGGTTGAGGCAAATTATGAAGAAGGGTCTGATATTCATTTTAGGTCATTGTTGTATAAGGCAATGAGTACGAAAGATGAAACTATAAGGACAGAACAATTGAATGAAGCAATGCAATTGATAACTCAAAAGAATGATGATGAATTTATCAAGAAGTTTAAAATTGAACTCATAAAGAGTTTACAAGCATGTCCTGAAATAGAAGACCAAACGGCGTTAATTGCATCCATTTCTAAAGAGCATATATGTTATGAGTTCATTATGGATTATAAACCATTTTTAAAATTATTAAGTTCCTCGGAAAACTCTGAATTAGAAGATTATTTAAGAAAAATTTATAACTTGTGGAACTAAACTTAAGTTGAACTAAAAATTAAAAACATGAAAACAACCAAAATTAATTACAAATCATTCTATTTTGCAATAATCCTATTGCTTATAATTTCATTAGCTTCATGTGGCGTAAATTCGGCAAATGAATCCGATAGCCAAGACGCAGTAGAGGATATTTATGACGATGGCGTTTATTCTAATTTGGATGAAGGAGATAGTGCTACTCCACCTGAAGATGATATCATTGATGAACCACAGTTTGATGATGGTGAAAATAATGGTGAATTAGGCGAAGAATAAAAACGATTTCTCAAAAAGAACACAGTAAAAGAGGAATTTTGTAATTGTAGAAAAAGTAATTATTATGTTACTTTTTCTTTAATACCAAGAATACGACAAAGAAATCATTGTGAAAGGAATTATCCTACTATTACTCGTCCTATTTTTATCGCCTGTCCTATATGGGCAGATGTTTCAAGATGTATTAAATCAATATGAGATGAAAATTGAACAACTTGAGAGGACGAGAGGGGTCTTTAAAGAAACCCCCTCAAAAGTCACTGAATATAGAATTATGTCTTTTCTAAATCGATATAATCGAAATGCAGGCATGGTATTTTACGGTTTTTTCGATGATACACTAAGCGTTTTTTTTTGTACTAAAAACGGTTTGATTCATCCACACAATACAAAGATTAACTCAATAGAATTGAGCGAGAAAATTACTGAATTTAATTCCATTTTTATTCAAGGAGGTTATCTTGCAGAAAAACGAGGACTCGAGGTGATTTCTGAAAAAAAGACTGAACATTCTTCATCTTCTTTGAGTCGGGAACTTTGTGAAATTTTATTACCTCCTTTGGATGATTTGAATAAAATCCAACATTTAATAGTCGTTCCTATCCTAGATATTGCCACTGTTCCTTTTTATGCACTCGAATTCGATGATAATGAATATTTGGTTGACAAAATGAGTTATTCCATTATCCCTTCATTAAATGGTGTGATTTTCGATAACAATCAAAATCCGTTGTATAAAAAAGAAAGACTCACAGGTGTAAAATATAACTTCGAAAGTGCTTTGTTTGTCGCTAATCCAGACTATACCAACAGTAAGGTTAAACTGATACAATTACCAGGTACAGAAAAAGAAGTCTTGGCTGTATCAACTTTACTTTCTTCTCCAGAAAATAGAATCCTACAGGGTAAAGATGCTACTTATCAAAATATTATTTCAACTTTGAATGAAAATGAATTTGAATTGCTCTACTTTGCAACTCATGGGATTTTAAATGCGGATAATGCTTTGGATGAGAGTTATTTATTAGTGGCCGAAGATAACGTCCAACAATTAACAGCTCGAACGATTCAGAGTTTGTCTTTAAAAAACACGTGGTTGGTAGTTCTTTCCGCCTGCGAAACAGGGTTAGGAACTATTCATGAAGGTGGCGTGATAGGGCTTTCACGTGCTTTTCACCTTGCCGGCGTACCTCATGTTGTTTCAAGTCTTTGGCAAATTGCAGATGATGAAACGGCAATATTAATGACCTATTTCTTTGAATTTTTAGGAGAAGGCGGCGAACTTTTCCCTCAGGAGGCTTTAAGGCAAGCCATTTTAAAGTATAGAGAAGAGAACATTGATAATCCCTATTATTGGGGGGCGTTTGTGATTTCTGGAGTGCCGTTTTAATTTGATTTAAAATTCTTATTACTTTTATGAGTCTAAACTCAATCGGATGAGAAAGATAGTTCTGCTAATTCATCTTTTAACAATACCATTTATAATCTTTAGTCAAGATAAGGATTATAATTTAAGGTATGTAGATTATCATTCAACAACGATTACGGCGACTCGATTAAGCCAAGACGGAAAGTATATTTTTACTAGTGATGAGGATGGAAAAATCATTCAAACAGATGCTCAATCTTATGAATATGTAAAAACAATAAAAAATCCATCAGGAGTTCCTATTGCAAACTTTATCCAAGTGAATGATAGGTTAATGGTCTCTGAAAAATATGAATTTAGCACTGATCCAAGTCTTGATTCAATTGGAATGATTGATATACAAACTGGAAAAACAATATTTAAAGTAGGACTAAGCGCTGATTTTATAGATTTGAATAATCCGAATTATTACGCAGTGTTTAGTTTTTCCGGTGATTATTTCAAGAAAGCATTCTCCTTTTTTAATTTAAATCATGAAATGGTTAAATCTATTCAGATTCCTCGAGGAGCAACTCATTTTGCTGTCACGGATAACCTAGAAAAACTATGCATGTATGAAGATTGGAACAAAGAATTAACAATCTATGACTTAAACACCAATGCCGTTTTAAAACAATCTAAAGTCTCAGAAAATTTATCAATCATTGCATCCTTTACAGATGAAGGTGAATTTTATGTTGTTGCCAATAATAGCAAAAATGAGAATTTAGAAATCTATAACTTTACGAATGATGAATCGCTTAGTAAAGTGTTGTTTAGTTATACCGATAAAAAAGATGTGAAGTATTCCAATAAGAAGGTGGTTATAAAAAAGAATAAAGGAAAAATTTATCTCAGTCTCTCGCAAGGCTATTCATCGTATATTTCTGTTAACCCACTTGTGATAGTCAAGAATAAAGGGAAATTTTCATCGTTTAATTTACTAGCACAAAGTATATCGTATAGCAATTCTGAAATAAACTTTGAAAGGGATGAAATCTACTTTGTAAGAGAGGGGCAACAATATGGCGATAATCGATTTAATGATAACTTTTCTTCTTTTGATATCTTTAGTTTAAAAGGTGGAAAATTTATTCGTAATAGTTCATCTTTTTCAGGTCGTAGTGAAGGAGCACTTTTCTTTCCTGATGGAAGTTGGCTGGTTTCTCCTAACGGTTCCTATAATGATTTGACGAATGCCCATGTTAAATTTTATGAATCGGGGACTTTTAACAATCGGTTTTATCCCCTAAGTTTTAGGAATTACTTAGAGTCGAAATTTCAATTAAAGCTGCTTAGTGCAAAATTAATTGATGATACAGGTATTGCAATTATTTATGCCTTACAGTACGATGATTATGAATCGAAATCTGTTTTTCTTAGGTATAATTTTATGACCGATGAAATGAGTGAGATTACATCGAATAAGGATGCTTTCCCTAAAATTAAAGTTTTAGATTATCACCAAGAAAATGATTATTTATTGGTTAGCGATCAGGAGTATTTTAATCGGGGTTATACTAAAAGTATAAAAATAGGATATTATCATAATAGTACTTTAACAGACATTCCGGGTGATTATAAATTTGCTAAGTTTTCAAATGATGGAAATTATTTGTTAAGTATTGACGCTAAAGATGTGCTTAAAATTAGAACTTTTCCGAAATTAAAAGTGCTTTTTGAGGAAGAATTAAAAGAAGGAGATTATGAAGCCTCGAAAATAGATCGTTCTCAGTTTATCATAGTTAATCGCTTTCGTGAAATAAATTTTAAAGAATGCAATTGGTATACATGGTATTTAGAAGCAAGCCCGGATTCTGTGAGTGAACTCGGTAAATTTGATTGTGTGGTAATAAATCGTGCTGCTCAAAGAGGAGAGATGGTAGGAATGATTATGAATGAACAGTTTGTTACAGTAGGGAATCAAAAACTATCGTTTACAAAGTCGAATGAACCGATTAATTTGAGTTTTAATTCCGACGGTTCTCGTTTTATGGTCTTTTTTAAAAATGGACAATCCGTTATTTATGATACAAAAACAATGCAGCCTTTGGTTACGATGTTCCACCCTGATGAATCTTCACATGTTTTTATAGACAATGAAGGACATTATTTTAGTAATTTCGATGCTAGTGAATTGCTTTATGTAAGCAAAAATGGAGAACGGATTTCATTAAAAGATATTGAACAAAATGCTTTTCAACCTTTATTAATATTGGAAAAGTTTGGAAATGTAAACCTAGACTATGCGAAAACTTTGAAGAAGGCAACTAACTATCAACAAACGGTTAAGACTGAGGAAGATGAAAACAAGGAAAAGTCTCCAGTTAAAGGGGAGAAATCCAATACGTTTAAAGAAGATGGTTCTTCTAATCTCTATGTTTTGGGAGTTGGTGTTTCGGCTTATAAAGACAAACACTATACATTAACCTTTCCTGAAAAAGATGCTTACGATATTGCACGATTGTATGGACAATTATCTAAACCTCAATTAGACGATTATAATGATCGATTTTATGGTCAAACATATACTTTAATTCAAAATAAAGAACAAAAAGCGAAAGTTCATAAATACTGGGGGAAATTTTCTAGCAGTTTTGTTGAGGTATATTCTCTCAACCCAGAAGGTACACAATGGCTTTTCGTGAATGATTCTGTTTATCTTGCAGATTTTACATCACAGAGCGTAAAATATTTGCCTCTACCTTTGGAAATAGAAGATTTTTATAATACGGGATGGGATAAAAAATTAAATATCTACCCAAGTTCAAATGCAAATTCTTTTTTTCTAAGGGCAAAAGACCGATTATATGAGTATAATCCTAGTAAAAATGATTTTATCCTTCATTCATTGCCATCCAACTTAAATCAAGATTTTCTTAAGCCGATAAGCAATAATTTGTGGGCAAGTGTGTCAATCAACTCTGAGGAAAATGCCTTAATTACAATTAGTGAATTAAATGGAAAAGAAGAAACTTCAAAAGAGATTCCATTGCAAAACTTAAGGGGAGAGATGTTGAAATACAGAACATTGAACGAAAGAGGAGAGTGGCGTGTAAATACAGATTATCCAACCTTCGGCACAGAAAATATTATGGATATCTCTATGGATGGACATTATTTGATGATGAGCACATATTTAGATGGTGAAAACAATCTGTTGATTTATAATTTACAAGATGAAGACTCCCTTCCGATTCGAATTAAAGCGGACATATCTTATGGGGATAAAATTAATTTTGATGGCAATACAACAAATGTATTTGCCTATCATTTTGATTACGAAAATAATCGAATTGTTCAAAGTTCATTTAATATCAATGGAGAATCAATTCAGCCTGATGTGTCTTATAATATGGATCAATTACATCCCCAAAATCCTCGAATTTTCCTAAAAGAATATGCTTATATTCAGGAAAAAGGGTCAGATGATATTCGAGACTTTGGGTTGTTCGATGATGAATCTTTGATAGAAAAAGCAAAACCATATTCATTTAAAGAGGTAAAAGTTCAGATTTTAATTAATGAAGAAGCGACTTTAAAGAACATTAAAAATCAATTTAAGACCTTTCTGAGTCAATCTAAACCAAATGATGAAGTGATTTTGTTTTTTGCCGGACATGGTGTGTTGGATAAAGACAATACTTATTATTTCGCTCCTTACGACATGGATTTTGGTAATTTTAAAACGAATGGTTTGGCATTTAAAGAGCTGATAACTTTAATTCAGAAGATTCCTTCAACTCATAAATTAGTCTTGATGGATGCATGTCATTCAGGGCGAACTTTAGATATTGCAACGACGACAGAAGGAGAAGCTGGAACTACTGTCAATGGTGATGCAAGAGGTTTGGTGCCAGTTAAAGCGAGCCAACCTAAGTTTAAACTCTCCTCGACTGTTTCTTCTTTGTTTGAGACCATTTCATCATACGAAGGCGTAACTTTTCTATCCGCTGCTTCGGGTGGAGACTTGGCTATAGAACATCCGGATTGGGGTGGGGGTGCCTTTACGCAATCCTATATCAAAACTGTAAAAGACTATTTGTTAAAAGATGAAAACAGTCTTTTCGGTACTTCTTTGGTACTAGATGAAGAATCATTTAAGCAACCCATTGTCTTCAGTAATGACTTTTTGAATGATTTATTTCGAAAAGTGAATGAATTGACAAAGGGAATGCAAGAGCCTGATATCCGAGAGAGGGATAAAGGAGTTGAGATTAGGGTGTGGTAGGTATCTATATTTTTTGTATTTTTAACCAAGAGATTTAATTATTTACCATGAGAATATTTTTAGCCACATTTATTTTTATTTTTGTTTCGATGTTTGTGGTAGCGCAAAAAAACAGCTTAAGACTGGGATTGCTAAATACTATTATAGAAGAAAAATGTATTTTTGTGTTAAAATATGAAAAAATGCTAGGATTAAGATTGCCAACAGACCCAAGATGGGTGAATATTGTAGAGAAAAATATTCAAGAAATTTTGACAGATCATGCTTACTGTGAACAAAAAGCAGCTTCTAATGCCATAACAGTGATTGTGAAATTTCCAGAATTCCCTGAGGTTGTTACGGCTATGAGTGAATTGGCAAAAGAAGAATTAGAGCATTTTCAGATGGTACATAATGAAATGCTTAAACGGAATTTAACATTAGGATTTGAACGGAAAGATGAATATGTCAATGATTTGTATCAATTTCAATTAAAAGGAGGTAGCAAAGAGCAACAATTTGTCGAAAAAATGCTTTTCGGAGCAATGATAGAAGCAAGAAGTTGCGAACGTTTTAAAATCTTATCCGAAGAAATTAATGATCCCGATTTACGTGTTTTCTATCGTGATTTAATGGAAAGTGAAGCGCGACATTATACCTTATTCATTAATTTTGCTAGAAAATATGCACCTTCGGTAGATGTTAACAAGCGTTGGCAAGAATATTTAGCGTTTGAGGCGGAACTCATGAAGAAATACGGTAAGAAAGAAACGATGCATGGCTAGCCTTATAATTTCTATTCGACATCATTTTTTATATCAAATTTATCTATATTTAGCCTTTTATTTGAAGCACTAAACTTTCAACAATGAGTAAAATTAACTTTTCAAGCATTTTCAAGAAAAACTGGATACATATTTTAGCATTTGGTTTATTTATTCTTTCCACTGTATTGTATTTCAGACCTCAATTTTCAGGGTATGGATTGAAACAGCATGATATTGAACAATTTAAAGGTGCTTCCAATGAAATTAATTATTTTAGAGATACACAGGGGAAAGAACCTTTATGGACTAATTCCATGTTTGGAGGCATGCCCACTTACCAGATTTCAACTAAATATGATGGTAATTTACTTGTAAAAACGTATAAGGCTATGAAACTTTGGATGGATTCCCCCGCTGGAATGTTTTTCATGTTTCTTATTGGATTTTATATCATGCTGTTATGCATGAAAGTTGACCCTAAAGTTGCCATTTTAGGTGCTTTTGCTTTTGCCTTTTCTTCTTATTTTATTATTGTTTTACAAGCGGGACACAATACTAAAGCAGCTGCTATTGGGATGGCTCCGCCTGTCATAGGGGCTTTTTATATGGCATATCGTGGAAGTATTAAATGGGGACTCTTACTATCAGCTTTTTTTATGGGAATGGAAATAGCCACTAACCATATTCAAATTACCTATTATTTGGGCATTGTGTTGTTATTTTTCGGCTTGGAAGAGTTGATACGTCATATTGCAAATAAAGAAATTGTTAAATTCTTAAAAGTAACAGCAGGCTTATTTGTGGTTTATGTTTTTGCCCTAGCTATCAACTACGGAAATTTATCACTTACAGAAGGGTATTCAAAATATACTATCCGTGGAGGAAATGACATAACAATTGGAGTTGATGGATCTTCAAATCATCATAACACAACTAGTGGATTAGATAAAGATTATATCACTCAATGGAGCTATGGAATCAAAGAAAGTATGACGTTAGTTTCTCCAAATGTATTTGGAGGAGGAAGTGCTGCACTAAAAAATAGTCAATTTTCAGATTTATTAAAATCTTCTGAATTCAGAAAAGAGGCAAATTTAGTAGCTGATAACAATGTGTATTGGGGTGACCAGCCTTTTACATCTGGTCCTGTTTACCTTGGAATTATTGTGTTTTATTTAGCTGTTTTAGCCATGGTATATCTCAAGGGACGTTTGAAATGGTTCCTTATGATTGCTACTATCCTCATGTTAATGCTTTCTTGGGGTAAAAATTTCATGGGACTCACCGATTTCTTTATTGACCACGTTCCATTCTATAATAAATTTAGGGCAGTTACCATAATTTTAGCTATGGTAGAATTATTAGTGCCTTTATTAGGTGTATTGTTTTTAGATTATTTATTTAAAAACAAAGAGGAGATTAAAAAGAATCTACGCCCATTTTATATAACAACGGGAGCTTTAGTGGGCGTGTTTATTTTACTTACTGTTACAGGTCTTGGAAATGGTTATATGTCACAACCTGAAAATGATTTCTTATACACATATCCTGATCAAGTGCGTGCACAGATAGCAAAAGAAGATCCAGATATGTTGCTTAAAAATGGTATAGATGTCACAAATCCGAGAGATGTTCAACGAATTGTTGATCGACAGATGGAGCGTGTTAATGAACAGTTTGATGCCCTAGCTTCTGTGCGTAAATCTATCTATCAATCAAGTATGTTGCGATCTATATTTTTTATGCTTGCAGGAGGTCTCTTGGTTGTTCTATATGTAAAAACTGAAACTAAAAAAGAGTATATAATTGGAGGGTTAGCTTTCTTTATTGTAATAGATTTAGTGATGGTGGATCTTAACTATCTAAACAATGAAAAGAAAAACGGAAGATTTTATGACTATTGGGTAGAAAAGGAGAATGCAGAATTCCCATTAAATCCTACGCAAGCAGATAAACAAATCATGGATATGGAAATAGCGTCTAATCCGGATTTGAAAACACTTATTGATAAAGCGGCTGTGTCATCAAATAAAAATTCACGAAGAGATAGAGGAAATCAAGCGGAAATGTGGTCTCGCAAATTTCAAGCACTAAATCTAGCAACAAATTATAGGGTGTTTGAACCTGCTTTAGGTTTTAACAGTGCAAGAGCATCTTATTTCCATAAAGCGTTAAATGGTTATCATGGGGCGAAATTACGTCGTATTCAGAATTTGAAAGACTTTCAGATTGATTACAATAATATGAATGTAATTAATATGCTAAATGTGAAGTACATTATTCAGGGAGATCAAGCTATGCAAAATCCTGGCGCTTTGGGTGCTGTATGGTTGGTGAAAAATCTAATCGTACAACCAAATCCAGATAAAGAAATTTTGGCTTTAGGTAATTTATTTGTGATTGATAATAAGTCGGATCAAACCCTATGGATAAATGATGAAAAAATAAACTCTGATACAATATCAGGAAGAGAAAAGATATATCTGTTGGCAGGAAATACAGACACTTTGCATATAGATATACGCACAGTTACGCAATCTAGTATTAATTCGAGTTATGTAGAAGATGTAAATGGTGTTCAGAATTGGATTCCAACAGCTGAGCTGGCAAAAGATTCATTAGGTAGTTTCAAAACATTAATAACAGTAAATAAGGTTTATGACTTTACTCCAGCTGATGATGCAATTATAGGAGCAAAAGATGTAGAAGGTATTTCTTCACTAACATTTTCTGGTCAGGGTGAAATTGCTATGAAATCATATTTGCCTAATGAAATGAAATATGAAGTAAATCTGGATGAAAATCAATTCGCAGTATTTTCAGAAATTTATTATCCAGATGGTTGGAAAGTATATGCAAATGGGGAAGAATTGCCTATTCATCGCGTTGATTATTTGTTGCGCGGTGTGGAATTACCAAAAGGTAATTATGAATTAGAAATGCGTTTTGAAGTGCCAAAATATAAAACTTCAAATACTGTTGCATTAGCTGCATCTTCTATTTTACTTTTGTTAATGGCTGGTTTTTTTGTAAAAGATTTTCTACTTGGAAATAAAGAAGAAGAAAAATAATAATTGTATATTGCATTGTATTCTATTCATTCCATTTGAAACGATTCCTACAAATACTACTCATTTTGTTTCTGATAATCTTTATGATTATCGGTTTCTACGCATGGTATGATTCCCTTAGCATAATTTTATCTCTCAAATATTTAATTACCATTATTTCAGGTATTCTTACCATTATTGTATATGGTATCTTTTATAATAGACAATTGGAAAATACACGTATAAAAGTAATATTAGGTTTGGTTCTTATATTTCCATTTGTGATTGCTCTTTCAGGGCTGATTTATGCAGATATCATTATGGATTACTGGAGTTTTTTAGTAGGAGGAAGTATTTTTCAATTAGGAACAGGTGTCTTTTTATTGACTAAGGATGGTAGTAGGAGTAAATGGAGATATTTTACTTTGCTTAACTATGGGTTGATGGTCTTTTATGCTGTGTTGATTTGTTTGAAAGTGCCACAATTATATGAGCCGCTAGTTATTATTGTGTTCGGAAGTTATATATCGATGAGTTCGATATTGGTTTTGTTTATGAAAGAGAAACAGCACCTTAATTCGTGAGAATAGCTCCGAATCCTACAAGTCTTTTTTTCCAATAAGCTGAGTCATAAATATCCACAATAGAAATGCCTATGCTTGTACTTGAATGTATCATTTGAATACTATCATTTTCTGTGGCGTACACAATTCCCACATGTGAGATATTGGTAGAAGTTCCAAAGAAGATAAGATCGCCTGGACGTACATTTTTATCTTTTATCTTCTTTACATCTTTATACTGGTCTGACGCGCTTCTTCCAAGTGTTTGATGTACACTTTTATCAAATACATACCCAGTAAATCCACTACAATCAAATCCTTGAGGAGTGGTTCCTGCCCATTTATAAGGAACACCTATTAATTCTTTTGCAGTGGCTACTACTTTTTCACGTTGAGTGAGTTTACTTTTATCAATTTCTTTACTTGGTATTTCAGGTTCTTTATAAGATGGCTCTTTGAGTTGGTCTTCTTTCATTTTTTCCACTTGAGGTACATCTTTAAAAAGGGTATTAACAAGAAAATCTATGTCTTTGATATGCATGGAATTTCCCTTTCTATTTAATTCTTCCATCCAATGTTTTAAATCGTATTTTAAAGCACTTACTTCATACAAATGAGCTTCTAGTAATCGCTTCCCTTCTAGCGTTTGATATAATTCTTTAAAAGTTTGTGTGGCATCTTTAATTGTATTTTTATTGCGTTTTAACCATTTTTCATCTTGTGCCAATTGCAAACCAGATAAGGCTACATAGTAACGTGGTAGAAAGGAGTAATCAAATTCTGGATTTTGAAGTAATTTATTAGCACGTTTATATACCGTTTTGTATTGTGCTTGGTCATACCTCATTTCTAAATTATCAAATTCAGGAACTTGAGAGAAAGTCGAGAACGTAATAAAAATTAAAAATATACTAATAGAAAATCTCATATCATTTGCAAAGAAAAGTAAAACCTATTTATGTTTTTTAAACAAAAAATAAATGTCTAAACATTTAAATGTTTAAAAACAATTCTTGTAAAAAATAGTTAATATTGAATTAAATATGATGCCAAACCTTATTTTTGGTGTAGATTTTGATTAAAAACAGAAAAAAATCCCATGAATAAATTACTTTTTATCCTCATTACATTACTATCAATAAACAATTGTTTCTCACAAGATGACCCAGATTTAATTCGTATGTACGAGGTGTATTCCTATATTGATAGAATATATGTTGATAAAGTTCCAAAAAAAGAAATCTCTGAAGCTGCCATTGTAGCCATGTTAAAAGAGTTGGATCCACATTCTGCTTATATTCCCAAAGAAGAAGTAGAAGACGCCAATGAACGCATTAATGGAAGTTTTGTAGGAGTTGGAATTCGTTTTAATATTTTGCGTGACACCATTTTGGTGGTAAACCCTGTACCAGGCGGACCAGCTGATAAACTTGGTATTTTAGCAGGAGATAAAATAATTAAGGTGGAAGGTAATGATGTATCTGGAATAGGTATTAAAAATGCTGAAGTTCGTGAAAAACTTTTAGGGGATAAAGGAACAACTGTTAAGGTGCATATTCTTCGAGGAAAAGAAATAATTGAGTTTACTATAACACGCGATAACATTCCAATTAATTCCGTTGTAAGTTATTATATGGTAGATAAAACAATTGGATATATCAAATTAACTAGTTTTTCTCGAACTACTGATAAAGAGGTAGATGATGCTATAAAGAGTTTGAAAAAGCAGGGAATGAAAGATCTGATTTTTGATTTACAAGGAAATGGTGGTGGACTTTTATATGCTGCAAAAGCTGTTGCAGATGAATTTTTAGATGATAATAAACTCATTGTGTATTCTGAAGGAAGAGCTCAGCCAAGAAGTGATTTAATTGCTGACAAAAAGGGTGATTTTGAAAAAGGACGACTAGTTATTTTAATCGATGAAAGCTCAGCTTCTGCTAGTGAAATCTTATCTGGTGCCATCCAAGATTGGGACAGAGGTTTAATCGTTGGTCGCCGTTCTTTTGGGAAAGGATTAGTACAACGCCCATTAGCCTTATCTGATGGAAGTCAATTGCGTTTAACAATTGCTCGTTACTATACCCCGAGTGGACGATTTATTCAAAAGCCTTATGATGATATGGATGCCTATAAGCATGATTATATAAATCGCTATGAGCATGGTGAAATGATGCATCAGGACAGTATTAAATTTCCAGATTCATTGATTTATAAGACTTTGATTACCCATAGAGATGTTTATGGTGGGGGAGGAGTTATGCCAGATTTATTTATCCCTATGGATACATCTGAATATTCCACATATTATAAAGACTTAAGCCGATCAGGAACTTTTAATAGTTTTTCGTTAGAATATGCAAATAATCATCGTGCCGATATTTTGAATAAATATAAAACCTTAGATGAGTTTATAAGTAATTTTAAGACGGATGAGGCATTTATGAAAGAATTCTTTGAATATGCAGCACAAAAGGATGAAAAAATAGTTTTCTCTGAAAGTGATTATGAGATAAGTAAAGATGTAATGCAAATACGTTTAAAGGCTTCTATTGCTCAGAACTTATGGGATTATGAGGCTTTCTATCAAATTTTTAATGTAAAGAATGAAATCTTTATGGGTGCATATAATGCATTAAAGAATGGTACTTATGATAAAATGAATATTGTAAAACAGAAATAGAATCAAAAAAAATTATATTTGTTGTAAATAGTATTAATATGAAAAAAATAGGATTTATTATTTCAATTGCGCTAGTCACGTTTGCATGTAATAATGGAGGAGCAGTAGATTCGAATATTACCGTTAAAGATGGCCAAGTTAAATCAAAATTATCTTCAGGAAATACTTCTGCAGAAGAATTAAAAGCAGCAGCCAAAGAACGTCAGAAACAACGAGAAGTAGAAGAGAAAGAACGTTTGAGTAATTTAACAACTATGGAAGTATATCCAACTATTTATGATTTTGGTAATATAGCTAAAGAAACTCCGGTTACAACTACATTTAAGATTAAAAATACAGGCGATAAACCTTTAATTGTGAATGATGCACAAGCTTCTTGCGGTTGTACGGTTCCTAAAAAACCAACAGATCCAATCCTGCCAGGTGAAGAATCTGATTTGGAAGTTACTTTTACTTCGAACCCTAGTCAAGCAGGTACCGCCATTAACAAGACAATTACAGTAACAGCAAATATTCCTGGTTCTGTGCAAACAGTTACCATTAAGGGTCAGGTAGCTCCATAATAAATAAAATTATAAGAGAAGAGAAGGCAGGTAATTCCCTGCCTTTCTTATTTTTGTATAATGAAAGAAAATTTAAAACTGATAATATGGTATTACAATTTACAAAAGATAATGGAATAGCAACACTTAAATTTAACCGTCCAGATAAATACAATAGTTTCAATCAAGAATTAGCATTTGCTGTTCAAAAGGCTCTGGATGATTGTGAAAAAGATGAGCATGTTCGTGTTATTATTCTTACTGGTGAAGGAAAGGCATTCTGTGCTGGTCAGGATTTAGCAGAAGCAACAGATCCAAATGGACCACCACTCAAAAACATTGTAAAGGATCATTATAATCCTATCATTTTAAAAATTAGAAACATTGAAAAACCAATTATAGCTGCGGTGAATGGTGTTGCTGCCGGCGCTGGAGCTAATATCGCTTTAGCATGTGATATTGTTGTAGCAAAATATTCAGCAAGTTTTATTCAAGCTTTTTCTGCGATCGGTTTAATTCCTGATTCTGGAGGGACTTATTTCTTACCTAGGTTAGTAGGTATGCAAAAGGCTCTTTCCTTAATGTTAACTGGAGACAAGATTGGTGCTCAAGAAGCAGAAAGTATGAATATGATTTACAAAGCGGTAGAAGATGAAAAGTTTGATGAATTTATTCAACAGTTAGCAGGTAAAATGGCAGTTATGCCAACTAGAGGATATGGTTTGACTAAAAAAGCTGTAAATGCTGCTTTTGATAATACCTTGAGTCAACAGCTAGATTTGGAAGAAAAACTTCAAGCAGAAGCAGGTTCAACTGAAGATTTTAAAGAAGGAACAACCGCATTCTTAGAAAAAAGAAAACCTAATTTTAAAGGAAGATAAGCTATGAGTAAGATAAAAGTAGGAGTCTTAGGTGCCGGAACTATGGGCGCTGGTATTGCACAAGTTGCGGCACAAGCGGAACATGAAGTTGTTCTAGTAGATGTGAACGCTGACGCAGTGGAGAAGGCAAAATCTTCCTTGATTAAACTTTCTCAAAAACAAATTGAAAAAGGAAAATGGACTGAAGATTATAGCAATCAATTAATTTCCAGAATTCAGTATTCTACTAATATGCAGGATTTTGGCGGAGTAGGTATTGTCATAGAAGCTATAATTGAAAATGTAGAAGTGAAACATAAAGTCTTTTCTCAGTTAGAATCAATTGTTGGTGATGATTGTATATTAGCTTCCAACACATCTTCTATTCCAATTGCAGAAATAGGATCCGTATTGAAAAATCCAACTCGAATGATTGGGATTCACTTCTTTAACCCAGCTCCATTGATGCCTCTAGTTGAAATTATTCCTGCAGTTCAAACAAACGAAACTATAAAGAATACAGCTAAAGCATTGATAGATTCTTGGGGCAAAATAACTGTCTTAGCTAAAGATACGCCTGGATTTATAGTGAATCGTGTGGCACGTTCTTTTTATGGTGAAGCTTTACGTATTTATGAAGAAGGTATTGCTGATTTCGCTACAATAGATTGGGCTATGACTCATTTTGGTGGTTTTAGAATGGGGCCTTTCACATTAATGGATTATATTGGAAATGATGTAAACTATGCTGTAACCGAATCAGTTTATCATGCTTTTTATAATGAACCTCGTTTTAAGCCTTCTTTTACTCAAAAACGTCACGCTCAAGCTGGTTATTTAGGTAGAAAATCGGGTAGGGGTTACTATGATTATAGCGAAGGAGTAGAAATGCCACAACCCAATCAAGATCAACAATTGGGAAAAGAAATTTTTAACCGAATATTAGTTATGCTTATCAATGAAGCGGCTGACACTTTATTCTGGGGAATAGCTTCTAAAGAAGATATCGACCTGGCAATGATGAAAGGGGTGAATTATCCAAAAGGTTTATTACAGTGGGGAGATGAAATTGGACTTGATCATGTACTTCAGCGTTTGGAAAACTTATTTGAAGAATATGGTGAAGATAGATATAGACCAAGTCCAATGCTAAAGAGAATGGTTAAGGAAGGTAAGAAATTCTTTTAGGGAGTAGACTTTTTAATTTTATTTTTCTGAAAGCAGAGCAGGATTATTTCATGAACCTTTCTCGCTCCGAATTCCGAATGCAAGCCCATTTCTTCGTTTCTCAGAAATTGGGATTTTTCATACCCAATTTGCTTGAAAGTTAGGCAGGATTATTTCA
Source organism: Brumimicrobium sp. (assembly GCA_023957385.1). Taxonomy (NCBI): domain Bacteria; kingdom Pseudomonadati; phylum Bacteroidota; class Flavobacteriia; order Flavobacteriales; family Crocinitomicaceae; genus Brumimicrobium; species Brumimicrobium sp. The sequence goes on from JAMLGZ010000001.1 coordinate 1,450,051, forward strand.
TGAACCTTTCTCGCTCCGAATTCCGAATACAAGCCCATTTCTTCGTTCCTCAGAAATTGGGCTTTTTTTGTATCTAATTTGCTTGAAAGCGGGGCTTTCAGACAAATTGGGTATGAAAAAGCCCATTGAATTAAAAATTCAATGGGCTTGCATTCTTCGTGACCTCGGCAGGATTCAAACTTTCTCACACAAATTCCTATCATTCAGTTTATTACGGTTTGAGTGGTAACACAAGTAACACAAATCGGGTTAATCTTTAGTTAATTTATATATAGAATCAGGCAATTTTGGAAAGACTTTATTCGACGTTTTCAAATCTTCTTTAAAAATTTGAACTAACTGTTTCATTAGTTGTATATCCTGAACGTCTTTCATGTTAGCTTCATTCAATTTTTCTATAATTTTTTCATACGTTTCATCTATGTAAACACTCACCCCTTCAACAGTATGATACCACCGGTACATAATTTTAAAAATGTGAAGCCCTATTTTTGTGGATTTATTGATTTTCTTATTATTTATTAAAGATTCTTGAACTAGTGAATAACCAATATCAATTGTAGATTTAGCAATGTTTAGTAGTTCTTTTGATGAATCTTTAATAGGATTAAAAACAGAGATTATGTTAAGTATATTTTCTGAAACATCCGATTTGATTATATCTTCACGAGAAAGACCATCTATTATATCTAAAATAGTATTGTAGCTGTTAATCGTCCTAAAGTCGCTCAACAAACTAATATCTTCTAATCTTTCAGTAACCGATAGATTAGTATTATTCGCTATTTTTTGTATATCATTTACCCTTCTTTCTTCAATCAATTCTATTATGATGTCATCTTTCATTTCCTGAAGATTATCTTCTCTATTTAATAAATCTTCTTTCTGTTTTTCTATTTCTAATTTTAAAGATTGCATTTCGTTTTTTACTTCATTGTAAAAAGATTGGTTTTTCTCCTCTTGCTGATTACTTTGATACAATGGGAAAATAATTCCCATAACTATACCTAGAATCCCAAAAAGGGTTGTGAAAATTGCCCATGATCCGGAATAAAAAGAATCTGTAGCTTGAAGAACTTTATCATTAGCAATAAATTTTACTAAAAACTTTCTTTGTTCTACGATCCCGCCTAATTGAAAGGATACAAATAGAAGAAATAATATACATACAATCAAAAGCCAAAATCTCCAAGAACAAAAAGGTATCTTCATTTCTCCCCAGTTACCATTTTCAACAAATAATCTCTTTTATCCGGACTAACTTCAAATGTCACCGAAATACGTTCAGAGCTATCAATACTATCTTTATCTACATATACTTTTGGATAAGTAAATAAATCAATTACATTAACTCGCAAACATTCTGCGATTTTAGAAAGTTCATCGACTTTTAGTTTCCTACTTCCATTCTCAATTTTACTTATTGTCGAGATATCTACACCTAATACATCAGCTATAAGCTCCTGATTAACATTCCTTAGCTTACGTATTTCAATTATATTTTTAACTACATCCATATTCTCAAATTTAAATCATTGATTATTAATTATATGTGCGTTTTTATCTAAATTATATGCGAAAAAAGAAATATTAATTTGCGATAATCGAAAAATTGTTTACATTTGTCCATACGTAACCAATTAAAATTTTACGCAATGGGAAAAAAAGGCAAACAAGAAGAGAAAGAATACCTAAGCACCAAGGAGGCGCGTGCCTTATTTGGTATCTCACGGCAAACATTAGACCGAAGAGCAAAAGATGGGATAATAAACAAGTATAAGTTTAGTGAAGGTGGTAAGAGTGTTTTTTGGAAAAAGTCAGAGTTAAGAGAGTTATTTATTAGAACATTATAAAACTAGATTATGAAGAACGAAACAAAAGAATTTATTCTAGCGTGCTGTGAAGCTATCGCAAAAGAATTTGAGAAATATCAAGCAAAAAAAACGAGAAATTTCAAGGAAGGTGACATCGTTTTTTCAACAGCCTATGGAAAAGGGAAGGTGAAAGATATCACAAAAGGAACCTACCCTATTTGGGTTGTATTCGATGATAGTGATGAAGTATTTACTTATACCCAAGATGGAAAAAACTTTTCTTATGAAAAATTTCCTATACTCTTCCATTACGACACTTACAAGGAGGATATTAAAAAAGAATTTAATATAAACTAAGGATTATGAAGAACGAAACAAAAGAATTTTTTACAGCGTACTGTGAACTAATCGCAAAAGAATATAAGAAATATCTAGCAAAAAAAGAACCTAGAAAATTCAAGAAAGGTGATATCGTTTTTTCAACAGTTCACGGGAAAGGGAAGGTGGAAAGAATTACATCATATAATCACCCTATTTGGGTTGTATTCGATGATAAAGATAGAGCACGTTCTTATACCCAAGATGGAAAATATTGTTCTAATATGAAATACCCATCACTCTTCCATTACGACACATACAAGGAGGATATTAAGCGAGTTTATGATATAAAATAGCACCCATGTACAAATACAAAATCCACTATTACCTGCAACAGCTCTCGCATGAGGATTATCAAATCTCGTGGAAGTTCTTTCCGGAAGCTTTGAAGATATCTCCTGGTACATGGAAGAGTTGGATCTATATAAAAGAAGGGGATGGGAGAAACATCCCTTCTGATAAGTTACCTGTCATTGCCTCTTTCTTTCAGATATCAGTAGAGGAACTCTTTTCTAAGAAAAAGAAGTGTTTGCAGACGGATTTTAATTTCTTTAAAAAGAAGAAACATGTTTAAAATGCCAACGAATTACAAGCAAATCAAGATGCCATTTGGAAAATACAAAGGGCGTTTTGTGTGGGAAATTGCTGATACAAGCTATTTCCGCTGGCTGTATCGAAAAGCGAAGCTTACAGGAGAATTACTGGAAGCGGTAAAGTTTAAAATTGGGGTGGTATGAGAAAAAGCAATAAAAACAGATATTACTGCCACCAACGACAGACCTCTGGGCGGGTGAACAGTAGAAAAAGAATCTTATTTGTGCATTGGGAAAATACACATAAGGTCGATAAAGACAAATATGCACAACGATTAAAGGAGGTGTATAAGTATAACATTCAATTAACGATAGTATGAAATTAGACATAAATAACTACCCTGGATCAAAAAGAGCTAGCGGACTTTATCAATTTATAATTAATCATATTCCAGAGAGAAAATTCATTATTGAACTCTTTGCAGGTGGCGGAGTCATTACTGAAAAGCTGGTTAAAAATGACTGTACTGCAGAACGTTTTTACTGCTATGAAAAATCGGTTCAAGTATTTAACCAGCTTCGGGAGAAATTTGAGTATAATTACAATGTATCATTAAATAATGTAGATGCAATTCAGCATTATTTTAAAGTTCTTAACGAATATCCAAAAGATTATTCTAATTCGTTTTTCTACATTGATCATCCTTATTTAATGACAACACGACGAAGATCTAACGTAGATATTTATGAATGCGAATTTTCTGCCAAGGAACACGTAGCCCTTTTTGACTTAATTAAAAAACTAAACGATGTTGGTGCTAAGATTATGGTTTCTCACTATCCAAATGACTTCTATGATGAACACCTGGTAACGAAGATGAATTTTAACACAGCAGAAACGCAATCCATGACAAGAGGAGGAGTTGCAACTGAAAAAATCTATTTCAATTATGACATTTCAAAATTAAAATTAGCCACAACTGCATTCGTTGGCCATGGTAGACAAGAAAGGCAACGAATTAAAAGAAAAAAAGTACGCTGGAGGAAAGCATTAGAAAAAAATGCCATTGCACGAAAGACAGGCTATTATTAACGAAATCAATAAAATATGACAGTCTCCCACTCCTTCAAAGAAGTAAACGATCAGATTAAACTGGAGTATCTTATAAAGTACGAAACTCGGTTTAATACCCGGTTAACACCTAGCGATCAAACTTGCAAAGAATATTGGGATATAAAGTTGAAAGGCTTTATTACCCTGGAAGAAATTATTAACAAAATAGATAAAAAACAATATGATAACACTCATTTGCACCTTTCAACCCGGGAAAGCTCCCGAGTATCAGTACATCAAAAAAAGTGCTGATAGTAAAGTCCTTACTCATGTAAGCATTGACAGAATAACCTTTAACCATGAGAAGAAACTCCTGGATGAAGATTTTACTACCACAAAAACGCAATTCTCCAAACAATACGAAGAAAGCGATAAAATTCGCTTTGAGTATAGATATGAAGATATGGCTTATTGATTAGTAACTTATAAAAAAAAATTAACCACAAATTATTTTAATTATGACACACACAAAATTTTTACAATTCAATGGCAGAACCATTTGGTTTACCAACAAAGATGGCGAAAACTGGATTGCCATAAAACCCATTTGCGAGGCATTGGGAGTTAATTATGTAGGTCAATATAAGAAATTGACAGAAGACAAATTTTACACCGACGCGTTGTATAAAACTACAATGCGTGACAGCAAAAACAGGAAGCAAGAAATGGTTTGTATCTCTGAAAAATCCGTTTATGGATGGATAGCTTCTATCAATTCTCCTAATGAAGAATTTTGGCAATACAAACGTACCTGTTACGATATTCTATACCAACACTTCAAAGGCGTAATAACAGGACGGCGTGAACTTTTGGAAGAAAAGATAACCATTCGAGATGAAATGCAACTCTTAAAAGAAGAATTACAGGATAATGAGAAGTATCAACGTCTTGTTTCCTTAGAAAAGGAGGATAAAGAAGCCAATAAGAGATTGAAAAACTTGGATAAGGAATTAATCCAACAACCAAAATTATTTTAATTATGACACACACAAAGTTTTTACAATTCAACGGGAAAAACATCGTTTTCCTAAGTGTAAACGGCACGTATTGGGTAGCCATAAAACCAATTTGCGAAGCGTTAAATATCGATTATATTCGTCAATTTAAGAACCTAAAAGAACATCAAAAATTGTCTCAACTATTGTCTGAACAGACAATGGTTGCCACCGATAAAAAGATGCGAAAAATGATTTGTTTACCAGAAAAATACATCTACGGATGGATATTTTCTTTAAATTCCGATAGTGAAGAATTATGGGAATATAAACTAACCTGCTACGATATCCTCTACAACCATTTCCACGGTATTATCACCAACCGCAAGGAACTTCTCCTAAACAAAATGGATGTTGACACGAAAATCCATAACATAAAGGAAGAACTCAAAGAGTCCGAAGGAAAATATCTGGAGCTTCAGGAACTGGAAATACAACGCAAGGCTATTAATAAGGATTTAAAGGCAATAGACGTGGAATTAATTGAACAACCAAAATTATTTTAACTATGAAAGAGAAAAAAAGTTTTTTTATGGTGTTTTTAGAAGGAGAAAGAACTCCAGCATATAAACATCCTAATTTAGCAAGTGCAGAATTGGAAGCACAAAGATTAGCGAAGATTCACATGAAGAAAGCGTATGTACTTTGTTCGATTAAATCTTTTGAATTACAAATGTTTAAAACAGAAGATTGTCGCCCAGATAGTTATGACATAGACGGGCTTCCTTTTTAAATTAATCCAACAACCCAAATTATTTTAATTATGCCAAGACTATACGAATATGTAGGAATATACATCTTATTCCATAGTGCAGAACACCGACCTGTACACGTTCACGCAAAGTACAATGATTGTGAAGTGAAAGTATCGTTCTATACCAAAGACGGTAAGATTGTAAGAACAACCTACACTAAAATTAAAGGAATGAAAGACTTTCCTCCTTCAAAATTAAAGCAACTCAAAAATTTAATAAATATGGAAAAATACAATATCTTAGCCACATGGAATGATTTCTTCATTCTGAATAAAAAGGTAAAAACAAGAGTAATAACCAAAAACGACTTGAAATGAAAATCGTAGAAGTAAAATACATCAAGGATTACATTTTGGAGTGCCATTTCGAAGATGGTAAGGTTGTTACTGCCAATTTCTCTGATTTTCTACATAACGCTAAAAACCCAATGACAACACAGTTCTTAGATAAAGAACGATTTGCCAAGGTACAGTTGTTTTATGGAGATTTAACTTGGGAAGATGGACAAATGGACATTTCTTGTAGATCCATTAGAAAAGGAGATTTCTAAAATTTCTTAAACTTTTTATTCACTTTTTAATTTTTAATTGTATGTTTGTCGTGCAAGAACGATTGAACGAAAATTCAATCAATATTTTTTTACGATATGCCGCCCTCCCCTGTGGTGGCTCACCCGAAAGGAAGCCAGTCCGATTTTCAATCGTTCTTGCAACCCTTAGGAGGAGCGGCGCATACAATTTTTTGACTATGCAAGAAGAAAAATTAAATGCAGAACAGGTTGCGATACGCGATCTACTGTACCATGTGTGGGAAATGATTCCTGCAAACCTAGACGAACGCGAAACCATGCGTGATCATCTCAAGGAAATCTATTTAAACTTTATGCACGATGAAGGCAGCGACCTCCGAGAAGAAAAACCTGAGTTTATCAGCCTTTATTTTTACTTCGACCAGTTTTTAAAGCTGTGTAAGAATGTAGATGGCAAAGAGTTTCACCAATTCCTAAAAGAGAAAGGAATTTAGTTATTAATCAGCTTCCAATTTACCCCGAGCAGATCTGCTCGGGGTTAAAAGGGGCATTATCGTAAAAATTATGAAGTTTGAATTTGAAAAATCCCCGGCAAAGAAAGGTGAATGCCCGAGTTGCCGACATAAAGATACGTTTCGTTTTTACGAAGATCTGCCACGTCAATATGGTAAATGCGACCGTGAAAACAATTGTGGTTATTTTAACAATCCACATGAAGAATCTTATGAAGTACAAGCAGAACTTGCCAATATTGAAATTAAAAAGCCAAAAACAAAAGAACCTAAACAAATCTTTCTAAAAGCGGACCAGGTAAAAGACACAATTAATAACCAAACAAGTGATTTTCATCTGTATTTATATGGTCACGCCCTGGTTGATTTAACCCATTTAACAAAATGGAATGTGGGTACAGATAAATTTGGGAATACGTGCTTTATTATTTCAGATAAGAAGAATATTTACAACGTAAAAACCATTAAATATGCAGACAACTGTAAACGTGATAAAGCCAAGTATCCATTTTACCTAAAAGCACCAAAAGGAAAGAAATACAGTCGTTGTTTGTACGGAGCTCATTTATTGGATAATGACAAAAAGAAAACGGTTTGTTTAGTGGAAAGCGAAAAAACAGCCGTATTAGCAGCTGCACAATATCCTACTTTTGATTGGTTGGCCACAGGAGGTTCTAATGGCTTAACAGGAGAAACAATATCTGTGTTGTATGGCCGAAAGATTTATTACTTATGCGATGCCGATAAAGCAGGTAGGAATAATTCAACTATCGACAAACTAAAAGCCTATAAACAAAATTTTAAAGTCGTTGATTTATTTCCAAACCGAACAGACGGCTACGACTTAGCAGATTATATTTTAAATGATTTCCTGTTTGACAAAAAACAACTACCTGAAATCAAAGAACCGGAAGAGCAGATAAAAACACCAACCACTCCAGGAAGTATTTGGGAAATGGTCGAAGACTTTATAACAGAACGTTATGAGATTCATGCCAACGAAGTTTCCAATAAAGTAGAGATACGACCTAAAGATGAACCCGAAGCAAAGTTTGAAGAGTTAAATGAAAATGATGTTTACCGTGAACTAGCTATTAATCATATTAATTTCTCATTAGGTAAACTCAAAGCAATGCTTGGAAGTACGTTTGTACCTAAATTCAATCCAATTATAGACTATTTTGAAAATTTAAAGCCTTATGATCCCAAAACGGAACCTGATTATATCATGCAGCTTCAAGAATATCTACCAGTTCCAGAAGATGACCGAGAATTTTTAAAAGTACAATTCAAAAAGATGTTTGTCAGAAGCGTAGCGTGCAGTGCTTATGGTCAAATAAACAAGCAAGCATTTATCCTGGTGCATGATGGTCAAAATAGTGGTAAATCAACCTTTTGCCGTTGGCTTTGTCCTCCTATTTTAGAAAGTTACATTACAGAAAATCCCAATTTAGATAAAGACGGGTTAATTTCCATGTGTACTAATTTCATAGTTAATCTGGACGAAGTTGGAAAAACGTTCAACAAAGCAGAAATCAACCAATTAAAATCTGTTCTTTCTAAAGATGTATTCAAAGGCCGTTTACCGTATGCAGCTCGAGAGACAAGATTAATTAGACGTGCCAATTTCGTAGGAAGCACAAATGAAAGTCAGTTTTTAAATGATGAAACAGGATCAGTGCGTTGGTTATGTTTTGAATTAACAGAAAAAATAAATTTTGACTATAAAAAGGATATTGATATTAACCGTGTTTGGGCACAGGCTTACTATTTATATCACAATCAATTCAAATACGATATTACCATTACAGAAATAGCCGAAAACGAACGTAGAAACAAGAAATTTACTGTACGTTCAGTAGAACAGGAACTCATTCAACGTTTCTTTTTCCCTCCAAACATGAATAATTATAGAGATAATACATTCGCAGAACAGGATATATATTTCAAAACAGCAACAGATGTTAAGCTAATCTTATCACAAAAAGCACCGATGGAACGAACTCATGAATCCAGAATAGGAAAAGCACTTCATGCCCTGGGCTTCAAAATCGTAAGCAAACGATCAGAAGGATACGACTACCCTCGATGGGGATATTATATTGTAGAAAAAGGAAGTTAATTCGTAAATTTGATATATTTGAAGTATGAAGAAAATAATATTAAATAGTGATTTACTAAATGATTATAAGAAGCATCAAAGATATTCTTTGTCGAAACACTTCAATAAATTAAGAAAAACTGAAACAGATACTTATTTGTTCGCTTTTACACGTAGTTCTATTTTCTCTACAATGATTGAGGGCAGTAGCATTGATTTAGATAATTATTTATTTAATAAAGAAACGAATCATCAAAGCAAAGAAATGGATCAAGTAGATGATTTAATTAAAGCTTATGAATTTGCGAAGACTCATGCTTTTAATTTCGAAAATGTATTGAAAGCACACACGATTCTAAGCGCTAATTCAGATATATCCGAAAGGTATAAAGGAAAAATAAGAGACAAGGAAGTAAGTATAAGAAACTGGATGGGGGTTTCTATATATCAAGGATGTTTAGTAAAGAATTTAAAGCAAGAATTAGATATTTTCTTTGATGAGATCAATAAAATAAAGAAACGAAAAGACTTAACTTATAATGAAAAATTCTTTTATGCTTCCATGGCTCATTTAGCGTTTGTAAATATTCATCCATTTGCAGACGGAAATGGCAGAACCTCTCGTTTAATAGAAAAGTGGGTTTTAAGTGGATTAATTCAAGATAAGAATGTATGGAGAATACCCAGTGAAGTGAATTATTGGATTAAACGGGAAGAATATTATAAAAACTTACGAAAACAAGGCGGTTCTTATGATGAAATTAATTACAAGAAATCAATTGATTTTTTATTAATGCTTCCCGCATCATTTAGTCTTTCCAAACGATTTTATAAATAGAAATATTAATAATAACATGTTACAGAAAATGAGTTATATAGAAAAGGTAAAAAAACTATTTGGAGGCCAACTTCCGAAGAGTTTTAAAATTCACATGAAGCATGGAGAATTTAAACCTTCTGAAAAAGAAGATGCCGCAGAATCATTTTTTAAAGTATTAATGACCGATAAAGACGATAAGAAAAAAGCTAAAGAACTAGGCTTAATTTAAAGATACATTGCGGATTGGAGAAGTGGTCTATCTCGCTTGGCTCATAACCAAGAGAACATTGGTTCAAATCCAATATCCGCTACAAGAAACGTCCTAAGCAATTAGGGCGTTTTTTTTGCCAAACCTCAATAACAACTTTTCTCAACAAAATACGTTATCTTTGTATAAAGACTGGAAATTATGATTATAAAAATTGATTTACGGAGTAATGCAGCTAAAACATTTGCTGAATACGTAAAAACGCTATCTTTTGTAAAGGTAATGGATGAATCAATAACGCCTTACGAAAAGAAGATATTAGAATCTTATAAAAAAGACAAGCGTTCAAGCATAAAAACAGCTAATATATGGGACAGTATAAAATAGAATATACTTCCACAGCATTAGATGATTTATCTAAACATAAGAAGGTTGGAAATAAAACAACCATGAATAAAATTCAAAGATTTATTGAAGAATTAAAAGTTCATCCAGAGACAGGAACTGGCAAAGTAGAGCAACTAACAGGGAATTTAACAGGATTCTGGTCTCGCAGAATTAACAGCAAAGATAGACTTGTGTATAAAATAGAAAAGCACATAGTAACTGTTGTTATCATTTCTGCAATTGGTCATTATGGAGATAAATAAAAAGATAAAAATTATAAAGAAAACGTCCTAAGAAATTAGGGCGTTTTTTTGTACCTAAAAATCTCAATAAAAGCATTTTTTTATCAATTTTATAAAAAGTTTATTCAAAAATAACCTACTACCTTACTACAAACTAATCTATAACCCTTATTGTATCTAGTGTGAGTAACGTAGTAAGTAGATTTTTTTTTACTTACTACAAGTTACTACTCATACTCTATAAGGGTTACAGAACGACAAAAAAATGGTTTGTAGTGAGTAGCTAGTGTAGTAGTTCGAAAAACCGAGAGAAATATTTTTAAAACGATATATCATTTGATTGCTTTTCTTTCACTAATCTCCATTTCATCTTTTGCTATTCATTGCTACTATTCTGCTATCAGTTGCGGATTCCGATACTACTAGTTGCGGATTCCGATACGAGTAGTATCTATTCTCGCTCCCAAATTCAAAAACGCTTGTTTCTCATATTAACCAGTTTGATATTTGTGCCTGCTAGCAGAATAGCAGTGTTTTTGGTTTCAGCTGTAAGCAACCCGATAGCACCCTGATATCAACCTGCTATTGACTTGCTAACGGATTGTATTACAGTGCTATCAATTGAATACAGTGTTTTTTGTTAAAAAGACGGTAAATAGCAGTGCTAGCAGATGAAATAGAACCATAGAAGGGCTGTGCTAAGTGCAGATAACACAGCTAAGAGGATAGACGAAAGCAGGGAGATGCACCGAACTGTTTTCATTTTTGAAGTAAGATGAAAAACGAGCAAGAAAAGAGAATACAATACCTTAAAGAGTTAAAGAAATCTTTAGCAGTTTGGATTGAGGATAATAATTGGGAGAATAAAAAATTCTATTCACTCCCTATAGGTAAGATAGTAGAGTTTTCTAAGTCTGGAATGAAACATACTTTAAGAAGAAATTACAAGAAATATCCAGATATTGAAATGAGAATCATTAAAGATATAATAAAAATATTACCTAATTCTTATTACATAGGACCAGATGTAAATACTAAGAAAGAAACTTCAAAACATGTGAAAGGAGTTCATAATTTCTATGATATAGTTGTCTTTGAAAAAGAAATGTACGAAGTATGGTTTAAGGTAAAAGAAACAGCTGATAAAACGTATTTCTATGATCATGGAATTATAAGGAAGATATAAAAGATAAAAAGAGAGCTCTCTAATACCTGACCAAAAGGCTAACGGTAGATTTAGTTCAATAGTCTAATCCGCTTTTCAGTATTAAAAATCTCTCTACGGAACACTGCAAATATACAAATAACAAACCAAAAAATAAAATAAATATGTATCAAATACCAACATCCAATCAAGTAAGTTTTTGGGTATCAGATTATGAGAAGTCTGTAATCAACGAATACTTAACATCCTTAGAAAAGGATCTTTTTAGTGTCAATGTATAATTCAAAAAAGAAAGGGAGCTAGAAAACTCCCTTTATATAAATAGTTGCCTTTATGATTGAATCCTAACGCAGAACGTCCTAAACGTTACTATTTAAAACAAATATACAAATAACAAACCAAAAAATAAAATAAATATGTATCAAATACCAACATCCAATCAAGTAAGTTTTCGGGTATCAGATTATGAGAAGTCTGTAATCAACGAATACTTAACATCCTTAGAAAAGGATCACAACGTAGAAGCTTCTAATTTTAGAGATGTACTTCTAAAAATAGTTGAAATTCATAAAGCCCAGGAAGATGAGTTAAAAGCTCTCACAGATGAAGTTTCTTCTTTATCGCAAGCTCTTGCAGCCGAAAAAGAAAACAAACCTGCACCAGAAACTATTGAAGTTGAAAAATCTATCGAAGTTTTACCTAATGATCTATCTGAAAAATTTGCAGAAATCAGACAAGTAGAGTTTGAAGGTGAAGAAATTTCTGAACTAGAAATTCTTGAATCTATTTTGGAGGCCAATCATTCAGCTAATGAGGCCAATAAACTCTTAACACTTCAAATTGAAAAATTAAATTCTAAAGCTCCAGATCCAGTTGAACCAAAAATAGCACCACTGCAGGAGAATCAGATCTTGGTTGAATTACACCCACGCCAAAAAGAAGTCCTTCAATTTATAGCTGGATGGAGATTTGAGCATAATAAAGATGCTACGCAATTATCACTTGCAGGCGTACTCAAAGGTCTTGCCTTCCAACCGGCACCATTAACCAATTATTTGGGAGAATTTGCAACTGGTGTAACCACGAAAGATTTAAGAAAAAAAGATAAAAGGCAATCAGATAGAACTCCAAATTTAAAATCTTTATTAACTCTCAAAATCCATAAACATGGCAACAAAGAAAACAAAAAAGCGAAGCACCCCTAAGGTAGGCGTGAAAGCAAATGGAACTTTAAAGAAAGGCTATAAATACGCAAAAGGCGGTCGTGTAGTAAAAGCTAAAAAGAAGTAATTCCCAAAAGACTTAAAAGAGACGTTGCAGTCTCTTTTTTTTATGGACAACTTTTTTCAACAAAATACGTTATCTTTGTATAAAGATTAAGAATTATGGGAGCAATTATTATAGAGACAAAAAGTGCAGAAGAATTAAAGTTTGTTCGAGAAATGCTTAAAAGGACAAGAATAAAGAACAAAGAATTAAGTAAGGAGGATTACGAAGATTTTTTATTGGGGTTGAATATGTCTATTGAGAAGACAGGAAAAAAAGTCTCAAGGACTGCCATTATGAAAAAACTATCTTCAAAATGAATGTGACATTTGATAAAAGTTTTGATAAAAGTCTTGACAAACTTAAAAACCAACAAATAAAAAGCCGAATTTCAAAAATTATTGAAAAATGTGAGACTGCTAATAAACTCACTGATATTCCTAACTTAAAAAAGATGACTTCCTTCACTTCTTATTATAGAATAAAAATCGGAGATTATCGTGTAGGAATAGAATTTGACGGAACAACTATTGACTTTGTTATAGTTGCTCATCGAAAAGATATTTATAAAGTCTTTCCATAATCAAATCATTACCATTCAATCTTCTTTGCAGCTTCGCTTAAATCTCTTTCATCAATTTTCAAATAACGTCGTGTCATTTCTATTTTTGAATGTCCTGCAATCATCTGTGTTTTTGCAATATCCAAACCGTAATCATTGATAAGTAAAGTTATACAGGTTTTTCTAGCCAAGTGAGATGTTAACACGGTCTTTATTTCAGCAAATCTTTGCAGCTCTTTTAATTGCCGATTGTAATACTCGTTGGAAATCTTAAAAAACATCCCTGGTCCATCCAGATACTTTTTAATAATAGCATCCGCTTTACCATTCCAAAAGTCAGTAATAATCCAAGAGATTCTTTTATTGTTTACATTCTTTGTTTTTTGGGGAATGTAATGTAATCTAATCTTATTATTCTCTAACAGATCAAAATTATCTTGTGTTAAAGTAGATACATCTCCGTATCTTAAACTAGTATAACATTGAAATAAAAACATGTCCCGGGTAAGAATAAGCTCCGGACGTAAAGTCATATCTAACTCCTCAAGATCCGTAAGTTCTTTCAGCGTTAAACTCGTTTTTTCGGGTTCAATCTCTCTAATTTTAAAACCTTTCAGAAAAGGATCCTGGCCAGGAGTGATGATATCATCTAAAGTTGCAGCTCGCATAACCTTTCTGATTTTGGTAAACAAGGAATGACGTCCATTATTAGCAAGTCCTTTTTGTTTTGTTAGATATAAATTAAAGCTTTGCAGGAATGCTATATCCACTTCCTCAATAGGGAAATCTATTGGCCTAAACTTTTTTAGATATTTTAAGGTCCTGGTATAAATCCGTTTTGTTCCAACCGATAAATTTTCATTATGAATAAACATTACCTCGTTTTCAAAATATTCATAAAAGAAACGTTTCTTCTTTTCGGCCTTAAAGTATCCATAAGGATAATATTCAGAAATATATTGTCGCTCGAGTTCATTCTTGAAATTGATTAAACGATAATTTAATTCTGGAGCTTGTGGATGATTATTTTTAATCCGGGATTTATTTTCATCCCAATATTTAGGCTCTAAATAAATTCCAGTAGATTTTATAAATCTTAAATTTCTTGAAACATACACTTCTACCTCAATAACTGCCATTTTTTGGGTATTGAGTTTTTTCTTTCTGTTGAATAAAATTTTAATCTTCATTTTGGTAACACATTTTGTAATGTGAGTAACACATTAGTAACACAAATTACGTAACCAATTGTATCCAAATGTAGCCAAACCAAAAAACAAACCTAACCAAACTCTTTTCAGAGTGTACTTTTGAACGCTTATGGACAAGATTGGATAATCTTGGACATAAGCGTTATAGTGACCTCGGCAGGATTCAAACCTGCAACCTTCAGAGCCGTAATCTGATGCACTATTCAGTTATGCTACGAGGCCTTAATTTCTTATCCGTTTGATAAGCGAGTGCAAATGTACGCTTTTATTCAAAAAAAACAAGTACATGATGAAAAATATAAACACTTTTCCTATTTTTAGACTTTTCTTTTACAAATTATTTATTTTTAATATTGTATGGGGCAGATTGACCATGAGAAGATTGTGAGATTATTACCAACTTATGTTGTAATAATGGATTGTAATGAGGAGATTGTTTATATTAATAAAACTGCCGATTATATAAGACGGGAAGATATTGTTGGACTGAAGTTTAAAGATTTTGTAAAAGAAGAAGGATATGAATACTATTCTAATTTAATTCAAGATTTTTTTAAATCAGGAAAACCAATTCATTTAGATATAGAATATAATATCGAATGGGAAAATAGACAGTTTAGGGCTTATTTCACTCCTTTTGAAATTGTTGATGGGAAAGTCACTAAGGCTCTGGTGTTAAATGTTGACAATAGAAGTTTTATTCAGACACAAGAACTAGCAGAAATCAATGAGTTTAAGTTTAAGACGATAGTAGATAATATTCCTGATGATGTTTTACAAGTTGATGAAAATTACGTAATTCAATTTCACAACAAAGTAAGAACTTTAGGAGAACCTCGTAGACTAAAATTAATAGGAAGAAATTTGTTGGATTTTGTTCCTGATGAAAAGTATAAGGAATTTTTAAAGAAGAATTTTGAAAAAGCAGCAGCTACGGGTAAACCTCAAGAATATGAAGTGATGGGGTATGATGAGGTGAATAAAGACCGTTGGTATAGAGCTACTTGTAACGCTATTATAAAAGAAGATAAAGTATTGGGGTATATTCTTCATACGTTTGATATTACAACTCAAAAATTAGAACATTTAAAAACAAAAGAATTCAATGAATTTCTTGAAAAAATGGTGGAAGAGAGGAGTTCTGAATTAAAAAAAGCGAACGAAGAAATCAAACTGTTACTCAAAGAAACCCACCATAGAGTTAAGAACAATCTACAAATTATTAATAGCCTTTTAAACCTTCAAAGTAGAGTTTCTAATAAAGAAGCTAAAGATGCGATTGAATTATCTCAAAACCGTATCCAGTCAATGGCTTTAATTCATGAAATGTTATATAAAACAGATAATCTATCTTCTATAAAAATTAAAGATTATCTAGAAACTCTTACTCGTATGCATGTGATGAATTTTAGTATTGGAAAGGAAATTCAATATAAAATCAATACTTCATCATCTATTCAGAAAGTAGATATGGATTTTTTAATCCCCATTGGTCTTCTGATTAATGAATTGATATCCAACTCTTTAAAATATGCTTTTAAGGATGCAAAATCACCGATTATCGAAATCTCATTAGAAGCACAAGATATATCTAAAAATCAGATTTATAATGCCTTACTGACTTATAAAGATAATGGATCAGGTTTCTTAGTCAATGAAAATGATGATGAAGATAATGGCCTTGGGACTATGCTAATAGAAAGTTTTGTAGACCAATTAGATGGGGTATATCAAATTCTCCCTTCAGAGAAAGGAGTTTATTATGAATTCAAATTTAATTTATAGGAAAATCTTAAAAGACTTCAGCAGAAATACCTCTATCTAATAATGAAGTACACATTTTAGCTAATTCTCTATATTCACCAGCTTTAACATCACACTTTCCATTGTAGTGAATAATCATAGCGCACTGCTCAGCCTGGATTGGATCGTGTTCACAAACCTTAATCAAAGATTCAATGACATGATCAAATGTGTTTACATCATCATTAAATACAATTAGATTGTGCTCAGCAACTTCTTCTAAAAGAACATCTTCTTCGTAAAGTGTTTCAGTATCTGTATTAAACATAGATTCTTTATTTAACCATTACAAAATTACAGCAATTTCTTGTAACCGCCAAATTAAATTGAAAGTGGAGAGTTGAAAGTTAGGTCTCAGCAAATCACTTTCAACTCTCCACTCTCCACTACTTAAAATATCTAAAATCCTGTTTATTCTTAATTCTCTTTACAGATGCAAGAATCAACTGAATCGTATTTTCAACATCTTTCTCATGCACCATTTCTACGGTTGTATGCATATAACGTAAAGGCAATGAAATTAATGCAGATGTAACTCCTTCGTTACTGTATGCAAAAGCATCTGTATCTGTTCCGGTAGAACGAGACGCAACAATGCGTTGGAACGGTATTTTTTCTTCTTCTGCAGCTTTGATGATGTGCTTTAAAAGATTGTTTTGTACAGCTGGACCATAAGTAAGTACTGGACCCAATCCATTCTTATAATCTCCTTCAATCTTCTTATCGATGAGTGGAGTACTCGTATCGTGACAAACATCGGTAACAATTGCCACATCAGGTTTAATTCTGTGAGCAATCATTTCAGCACCACGTAAACCAATCTCTTCTTGAACTGAATTGACGATATATAAACCAAAAGGAAGTTTTGTTTTTGATTCTTTAAGTAAACGAGCTACTTGTGCTATCATAAATCCACCAATTCTATTGTCAAGTGCACGTCCAACAAAGCGATTCTTATTTAGAATCATAAATTCATCCTCAAATGTGGCAACACAACCAATGTGTACGCCTAGTTTTTCAACTTCTGCTTTGGAATCGCATCCACAATCTAAAGTGATGTTACTTTTAGTTGGTGCAGGGTCTTTCTCATGACGAGTATGAATTGCTGGCCAGCCAAATACAGCTTTCACAATCCCTTTATCTGTATGTATATTTACACGTTTAGATGGAGCTATCATGTGGTCAGAGCCACCGTTACGTTTTACGTAAATAAATCCATCATCTGTGATGTAATGCACAAACCAGGAGATTTCATCTGCATGAGCTTCGATAACTACTTTGTATTCTGCTTTTGGGTTAACGACCCCAACAACAGTCCCATAATTATCTACCATATAATCATCAATATATGGCTTGATGTAATCTAACCACATTTTTTGCCCATTATATTCAAACCCCGTAGGTGATGCATTATTTAAATATTTTTCTAAAAATTTTACGCTTTCTTTTGTTATCCCTTTCGCCATAATTATTCAATTTTTTGATAAATATAGAAGATTTGAGGATTGATTTGAAACAGAGAAAGAAATAGTTTTCAACCGATTACTTTTCAATCAATTTTCAAGCGACTATCCCTTGTTTCAAACTAATTTATACATTTGCCACTAAATACAAAGGTATAAATTATGCAAGAAAAAAGAACAATCCTACAATATCTTGGAATTACATTGAGAGGGATAGGAATGGGGGCTGCAGATGTAGTTCCAGGTGTTTCAGGTGGGACCATTGCCTTTATTACGGGTATTTATGAAGAACTAATTACAAGTATTAGTAATATAAATCTGGATGCATTTAAAAAACTAAAAGAAGAGGGGATACGCTCTTCATGGAAGCATGTTAACGGTAATTTCTTTGTAGCTTTAATATCCGGTATAGCAATCGCAGCTTTGTCTCTTTCTCGTGTGATTACTTATTTATTGGATAATCAACCTATACTGGTATGGTCATTTTTCTTCGGTTTGATCTTGGGAAGTATTCAATTGATTCTTAAAGACATTAAAAAATGGGATTTGTTATCCGTTCTTGGATTGCTAGCAGGAACTGGTATAGCGGCATATATCTCCCTTATTCATAGTGTTGGAACAGGTGGTAGCTTATGGTATATTTTTCTAAGTGGAGCAATTGGAATCTGTGCAATGATTTTGCCAGGTATCAGTGGTGCATTTATTTTAGTTTTAATGGGGTCTTACAGAACTATAATGGATGGTATTAAGAATTTTGATATTGTATTAATTGCAGTATTTGCATTTGGATGCTTAGTGGGCATATTATCTTTTAGTCGCTTATTAAAATATTTATTCAAACACTATGAAAACCTTGTGCTAATGATTCTTTCTGGATTCTTAGTAGGTTCATTGCTAACCATCTGGCCTTGGAAAAACCCCATAGGAGATGCGCCTGTGGTTATACACTCCGATGGAAAAGAAGATTGGATGATGGGAAATGTTTTACCTGCTGATTATATAGGGGATTCCTTATTGTTTTATGCTCTTTTAGCAGCATTAATCGGTTATCTCTTAATTGTAGTTATGGCAAAATTTGCACCTAAGAATTCAAAATAGCATGTGTTCAGAGGAAGTCATAAAATATGGTCTGATAGGAAAAACCTTAGGACATTCTTTTTCTAAAAGCTTTTTCAATGAGAAATTTGACTCCTCAAAGATAACTGCCATATACGAGAACATTGAATTAGAAGATGAAGAGGCTTTGAAAAAATGGATGAATGATCATCTGTTTGAATACAAGGGACTCAATGTGACAATTCCATATAAAGAAACAGTTCTTCCTTTGTTAGATGAACTAAGTGATGAAGTCAAAGCGGTTGGAGCTGTAAATACAATCTTAATAAACAATGGGAAAACGATTGGGTACAATACAGATGTCTATGGTTTTCGTCAAGCTATCAAACCTTTTTTTCGAAATGTTCATGAACGTGCATTAATTCTAGGAACAGGTGGCGCATCAAAAGCGGTGGCTTATGTACTAAAGAACTTGGGAGTAAGTGTTTCTTATCTTTCTCGAAATCCTAAAAATGATAATGAATTCCATTACAATCAGGCGAATGAAGTGATGGTTAATGCTTTCAAAATGATAGTGAATTGTACACCTGTTGGTATGTTTCCTGATGTTGAGCAAACTCCAGATTTTCCAATTGATTTAGTTGGCGAAGATCATTTAGTAATCGATTTAATTTATAATCCTCAAGAGACTATTTTCTTAAAACAAGCAAGAGAACATGGTGCAGATATTTTAAATGGCCTATCTATGTTACAACACCAAGCGATTAAAGCTTGGGAGATATGGAATGCTTGACCAATCAGTTTTTCTATTTTATAATGAATAAATAAAACTATATTTACAATTAGCATGGATAAACTTTATTCATATATCAATCAAGGGGAGCATCAGCAGCAAGATTTTAAGTTTCGAGTGGACGATGCAAAGAAGATTGCTCGGACGATGGCTGCTTTTGCAAATACGGATGGAGGGAGATTGTTAATAGGAGTGAAGGATAATGGAAAAGTAGTTGGAATAAATCCTGAAGAAGAATTTCATATGATACAAGGAGCTGCGGAAATGTATTGCAGACCCGCAATCTCTTTTACTTCACAAATCCATCAGGAAAAACATAAGCTTGTACTTGAAATTGTTATAGAAGCTGTAGAAAATAAACCTATACGAGCGATAGATGAAGATGGAAATTTTAAAAGTTATGTACGTTTTGAGGACCATACTCTACTTGGAAATAAAATATTAGAAGGAGTGTGGAAGAGAGAAAAAAATAAAACCTCTGTTCCCGAGGTGTTTGATACAAATGAACAGCTTATTCTTTCTTGTATAAAGGAAGAAGGTCCTATTACATTAAGTAAATTATATCGTAAAATAAATTTAAAGAAAGCCTATATAGATAAGGTATTGATTTTATTGATTTCATGGAATATTGTTTCTATGCAGATGAGTGAAAATGGCACCTTTTACAAGCTTTCCTCATAAGAATAAAAGTAAATTGATATGTTGATTATATCTAAAATAGTATATTTCTTTATTGCACCTTTGTCTTGGGTGATTTTAGCTGTTTTAGTTTGGATATTTAGTAAAAATCAGCGTGTAAAAAAGATAGCTAAGATTTCTGCTCTATTCGTTTTATTCTTCTTTTCCAATACCTTTATATTTAAGGAAATGACACGTGTTTGGGAAATACATGCGGTAAAGAAAGAAAGTATAAGTCACTATGAAGTCGCTATTGTGTTAAGTGGAATGTTTGAGTATGATAATGATGTTAAACGCCTAAGTGCTCGTCGGGGAGCAGATAGACTTTGGCAAACTTTGGACTTATATTATACAGGAAAGATTGATAAGATTTTACTGTCTGGGGGAAGTGGATATGTATTTGACAAGGGTTTAAACGAGGCTGCTCAAGTAAGAGACTTGTTAGTTTCTTGGGGCATTTCCAGTGAAGATATCATGGTAGAATCAGCATCCAGAAACACGTACGAAAATGCTAAGTTTAGCGCCGAACTATTAAATAAAGATTATCCAAAATATACTTCTTTTTTACTAGTTACTTCTGCTAGGCACATGCGTCGGTCCAAAGCTCTTTTTGAAAAACAAGGAATTATGGCTACACCATTTTCTACGGATGAATATACGGGTGAAAAACGTTATTATACGTGGAATGAATATATTATCCCAGATGGTGATACGTTTAACGAATGGTTTGGATTGCTAAAAGAAATGGTAGGCTTAGCTGCATACAAAATGGTTGGGAAAGCATAGATTTCCTATAGGATTAGCTCTTTAAATTCATTTAAAATTAAGGCTGTTGCGCCCCAGACAATTTTATTATTTAAATCAAAATAGGGAACATCCTTTAGGGCGCCTCTATTTTCAATATGAATATTGGTTGATTTTATAATATTCTCTTTGAATAATTCATCAATAGGAAATGAAAAAATCTCAGCTACTTCTCGTTGGTTGGGCGAAAATTCAGGAATGCCTGAATGATAAAAAACGAATGGTTGTACACGAAATTTGCTAACTGGAATATAGACAGGCGTTAATTGTCCCAGTAAATAAAGGCTGTTTGATGCTATTCCAATTTCTTCATAAATTTCTCGACGCACCGTTTCTTGTAAATTAAAGTCTGATACTTCCATTTTTCCACCAGGAAAACAAACTTCGCCACTATGCACGCCTTTGTATGGGTTTCTTTGCATCAAAACCGATTCAATGTTTTTTTCTTTTTCATAGAGAATCATTCCAACGGCACTTTCTCGATAATCATGAGTAATTTGAATGATTTTTGAAGCTTCCTTTCTACCCAAAGGAGACACAGGGTTATGAGCCTTTTCTCCCGGTAAATCTTGAGTTAGTTTACTTTTAATTAATTCTATAGAAAGTGGGTGATTCATTTCTTATTTCCCTACATTTATTATTCAAATATACGCTATATAGTAACAAATACCCTTTTAAAATTGATTTTAAGATTGTTTTGTTTAAAAAATATCTAAAACATATCGCATAGAATGTTGTGTTTAACAAATGATAATTATATATTTGCCCGCTAATAAATTAAATAACGACATTTTAGAATATGCGTAACAGAGGATTTTTTTGGTTTTTTACCATTTTACTTTTAGTAGTAAGTATTTATCAAATTTCATTTTCATTTGTAAAAACCGGAATTGAGAAAGAAGCTCAGAAGGAGGCTATAGAAAGAGTTGAGGAATTAATGGCTTCTGCAAAAGGAGATTCAGTGAGACTTCCAAATGGTACTTATGTAAATTTTGAGACGAATAAAGAGGCGTATGATTTGGCAAAATCTGCGTTCTTAAATGAAATCTTGAAAAAGAAAAACAACGATAAAGTGTATATTGGAAATACTTTTATGGATGTTAAGAATAAGAGTGTTTCAATGGGACTAGACTTGGAAGGAGGTATGTCTGTAACACTACAACTTTCTATTCCTGATTTAGTTAGAAATTCAGCAATGAACTCATTTGATTTGAACTTCTCTAAGCCGTATGCAGCTGCATTGGATGAGTATAATACACAAGGAGGAGATTTTGTTGAGATTTTTGCTCGTAAACACCATGAAATGTTCCCTGATAGAGATTTAATTCGTGAGTTTTCTACGAGTGAAGTTATTTCTAAAATCACTAATAAAGCAACCGATGCAGAAGTGGTTACTTATTTAAAAGGATTGTCAGAAGGGGCTTTAGACGGAGTTGAGACTATCATGTCAAATCGTATCAACCAATTTGGTGTAGCACAGCCTAATATCACAAAAGATAATACTTCTAATCGTTTATATATTGAATTACCTGGTGTAAAAGACCAACAGACAGTAAGAAGTCAATTGCAAAGTACCGCAAACCTTGAGTTTTATTTAGCATATAAAGGAACTGAATTAGGTAATATTTTCAACGAATTATTAGTAGAAAATGCGGATGCTACTAAAGATGAGGAGTTTGATGATTTATTTGACGATGTAAAAGATAGTACTGATATTGCTACAGTAGGAGATTCTACTGAAGTAAAAGATGAAGCACAAGAAGAGCCTAAAGTAAAACTATCTTCTTTTGGAAGAATGTTTAGAGTGAATATTGATGCTGAAAATCGCTACCAAAATAGCCCTATCTTAGGATTTGCAAAAGCTTCTGACACTTCAAGTGTCAATGAACAATTGATTGCTAAGGCTGAAGACATGATGTTAGATAACATCCGATTTGTATGGGGTGCCAAAAGTGAAGATTTAAAGATACAGGACACATTATTTTACTCTTTATATGCATTAAAGATTCCAGATGATGGGAAAGCAAGAGTAGGAGGTAAAGATATCGAGAATGCACGTGTTTCTATTGACCCAAATAATGGAGAAAGAGGAGTTAGTATTGATATGGGGGATGTAGGTGCTGAAGAATGGGGGCAAATGACTACAGAAAATGTAGGTAATTTTATTGCTATTGTAATGGATAACAAAGTGTATAGCGCTCCAGTTATTAATTCTGCAATCACCGGGGGACAAACATTGATCTCTGGACGTTTTTCATTAGATGAAGCTACTTCATTAAGTAACCTTTTAAATGCAGGAGCTCTTCCAGCTCCATGTGTAATTGTGGATGAGGCAGTTGTAGGCCCTACTATTGGAGCTGAAAACTCTCGTACGGGGCTTATGTCATTTGGATTTGCTCTAGCTTTGGTATTGATTTATTTGGTATTCTACTATGGTAAAGCTGGTATCGTAGCGGATATTGCCTTGATTACGAATATTGTAGTTTTAGTAGGTTTATTAGCTGCGTTTGGTGCTGTATTAACTTTGGCTGGTATTGCTGGTATTGTATTAACTATGGGTATGTCTGTGGATGCCAACGTACTTATTTTCGAAAGAGCTCGAGAAGAGTTAAGGGATGGAAAAGGAATGAAGTTAGTCATTCAGGATGGTTATAAGAATGCTTTGTCTTCTATTATGGACGGTAACATTACCACTTTATTAGTAGCAATTGTATTAAAGACATTTGGTTCTGGCCCTATTGAAAGTTTCGCTATCACTTTGATTATCGGTATCTTCACATCTTTATTTACTTCTATCATTGTGACTCGTTTGATTTTCGAATGGCAGTTAACTCGTAAAGTTGAATATGCTTTCTCTAGCTCAGTGACAAAGAACTTTTTTGCGAATAATAATTTCCGTTTTTTACATAACAGAAAGAAATTCTATATTTTATCTGGTGCTCTAATTTTGACGAGCATTATAGCTCTATCAACAAGAGGTTTAAAACCTTCAGTTGAATTTACTGGTGGAAGAACTTATGAGATGGTCTTTGAAAAACCAGTTGGTAAACATTCTGAAGATATAAAGAAGTTGCTTCGTAATGAACTCAAAGAAGAAAACGGACAATCAGCTTCAATTGAAGTAAAATCTAGAAACTCTGACTATCGTGTGGAAATTGCTACAGACTATTTGCAAAAAGTACCAAATTCTGAAAGCCGAGTGAGAGGTGACATTATTAAAGCATTAGAATCTAATCCGAATTATGGAACTCCAATTGTGGAGAATAGTAGATCTGTTTCAGCTACTGTTTCTGAAGAATTAAAGATGTCTTCGGCTATTGCAATTTTGTTTTCCATCTTGATTATGTTTGTGTATATTTTGATACGATTCAAAGGATGGCAATTTGGTGCGGCTGCTGCAATCTCCACTGCTCATGACGTGATTATTGTATTAGGTATCTTTGCTTTACTGCACGGCGTATTACCATTTAACATGGAGGTGGATCAAGCCTTTGTAGCTGCAATTTTAACCTTGATTGGTTATACAATTAACGACACCGTGGTTGTATTTGATAGAATTCGTGAATTCTTAGGAAAATATAAGAGTAAAGATACTTTAACTATTATGAACGATGCAATCAATTCAACATTGGGTCGAACTATCAATACTTCTTCAACAACTTTCATTGTGTTGTTAACTATTTTTGTATTCGATGCAGGAGCTATTAAAGGATTTATCTTTGCATTGATGTTTGGAGTTCTAGTAGGTACATATTCATCTATTTGTGTGGCTTCGCCAATTGTATTAGATCTAATTAAAAATAAGAATAAATAATTAGTTAAAACTTCTTAATTAAAATTGAATACCGTAGCTATTGTTACGGTATTTTTTTTTATATTTGACTGAATTAAAAATAAATATAACATGGGAGCATTAGCTATTTTTCTTATCGTTGTTGCAGTAATTGTAATCTGGATTATATCTATTTATAACTCTTTGGTAAAGTTAAGAGCCAATAGAGAAAACGCATTTGCAGATATTGATGTACAATTAAAATTGCGTCATGATTTGGTTCCACAATTGGTTAATACAGTTAAAGGGTATATGGATCATGAGAGTGAAACATTAAAAGCTGTAACGGCAGCACGTTCAGGTTGTATGAATGCGAATAGTGTAAATGATAAAATTGCCGCAGAACAAGGTTTAACTTCTGCTTTGGCAGGATTAAAAATACAAATTGAAGCGTATCCGGATTTAAAAGCAAATACGAATTTCCTTCAATTACAAGAGGAATTGTCTGATATTGAAAATAAACTTGCTGCAGTAAGAAGATTCTTTAATTCTGCTACTAAGGAACTAAATATAGCTGTACAAAAATTCCCAAATGTGTTTTTTGCAGGTGCTTTTGGATTTAAACAAGAGCCAATGTTTGATTTAGGTACAGAACAAAGACAGGAATTAGATAAAGCTCCTGACGTAAGTTTTAAATAATCTCGTATGAAATATATTGGACTGCAACAACAGATTGATTCCAATAATAGGAAATCTATATTGTTGTTGCTTTCTTTCCCTATTCTAGTATTAGTATTGGTATTTGCTTTTATAAGCATTATTAATTTTAATCCTCCAGCAGAGTATAACAATTATACATCAACACCTTATGATTGGGATAATGTAATTTCTCAATTTATTGAAGCTGTTCCTTATGTTTTTGTGGCAGTGGGTGTATGGTTTGTGATAGCTTATTGGTCGAATACGGCCATGATTAATGCTAGCGCTCACTCTGAAACGCTATCCCGTAAGGAAAATATGCGTGTTTACAATCTTACCGAAAACTTATGTATGAGTGTAGGGATGACTATGCCTAAATTACGTATTATTGAATCAGGAGCGTTAAATGCTTTTGCAAGCGGAATTAATGAAAAGAATTATACGGTAACACTTACTAGAGGAATTATTGATAAATTAAACGATGATGAATTAGAAGGAGTTATAGCACATGAATTAACCCATATACGAAATAGAGATGTTCGACTACTCATTGTTTCAATCATTTTTGTGGGAATTTTTTCTTTTTTGATCAATATTGCATTCCGATTATTATGGTCTACAGGTGGAAGTAGAAGGCGGGGTAAAGACGATAAAGGAGGAGGTGCTATATTTTTGGTTGTTCTTGTTTTAGCAATATTAGGCTATTTCTTTTCTATATTTTTTAAGCTTTCATTGAGTAGAAAACGAGAGTATTTAGCAGATTCTGGAGCTGTAGAAATGACGAAAAAACCTTTGGCTCTTGCCAGTGCGTTGGAGAAAATTTCAGGTAGAGATGAAGTCCCTGAAGTGAGTAATAAAGATGTAAAACAAATGTTTATTTCAAATGGTTCTTTTCAGTCTAAATTTTTAGGCGGACTTAGAAGTTTATTTTCCACACACCCACCTATTGAAAAGAGAATAGAACTACTAAAACAATTCTAAGATGCCTCACATTAAGAATGCTTTAATCCGATATCGGGTGATTGATAAGGCATTACATAATCCGTATAAACCTTTTCCAAATAAAATGGATTTAAGAAGAGCTTGTGAGTTAGAATTGTATGGGAATGATGAAGGGGAAAATATTTCGGATTCTACTATTGAAAAGGATTTATTTGCAATGCGTCAGGAAATGGATGCACCCATTAAATATTCCAAGATTGAGAAAGGATATTACTATGATGACCCCAACTTCTCTATCAGCGAAGTGCCATTGTCGGAGGATGATATTTCTTCTATCCAGTTTGCACTGAATACTTTATCTCAGTTTAAAGACAATGAAATCTTCCAACAATTTGGTTTTGCACTGAATAAAATCATAGATAAATTCACAGTTGACACTAAGAAAAATCAAAAAGATGAAGAGATTATTCAATTCCAACAAACAACTGCTAATTTGGGAAATGAATTTCTGGCTCCTTTATTTTCGGCAATTAAGGAACAATGGATAGTATATTTCTACTACGCTAGTTTTAAATCACTAGAGCGCAAACGAAGAAAAGTTGTTCCGCTCTTACTCAAAGAGTTCGATAATCGTTGGTATTTAATTTCGTACGATTTAGTTAAAGAAAAAATTATAACCTATGCACTTGATCGTATAGCTGAACTTGAAGTGTCTGAGCAAAAAGGAGAGAAACCACGTAATTTTAATCCCGATATTTTTTTCAAATATGCTATTGGTATAACTGCTTCATCAGAATCCTTACCCGAAAAAATAGTTCTTGAAGTTATGCCTGTTTCAGCTCGCTATTTAATTTCTCAACCTCTACATAAAAGTCAAAAAATTTGTAAAGAACTTACAGATAAATATATTTTTGAATTGTTTGTTTCTATTTCTGAAGAACTTATTCGTGAATTATTGAGTTATGGAAGTGATTTAATTGTTATTGAACCTCCCTCTTTAAAGGATATTATAAAGAATAGGATCCATAAAATGAATCAAAACTATCAAGATTAAAACGATTTGATAAAATAAAATTTAATATAAATTGTTTGCAAGTATACCCGTTAATTGTTACCAGTAAAGGCCTCTGTAGTAGCAAAACCTTCTTTTGAAACCCCTTCGCTTTTACTCACTTTTTTGAAAGTTAACCATAGAATTTTAAGATCTAGTAAGAAAGAAAGATTCTCAACATAATATATATCGTGTTCAAACTTTTCTTTCCAAGAGATGGCATTTCGCCCATTTACTTGAGCCCAGCCAGTGATTCCAGGTTTTATAAGGTGACGTTTCTTTTGAGTTTCGTTATAGAGTGGGAGGTATTGGACAAGTAGAGGGCGTGGTCCTATTAAACTCATATCTCCGATTAATACATTAATTAATTGGGGGATTTCATCAAGGGAAGTTTTACGTACAAAATTCCCTATTTTAGTAACTCTCGCTTCATCTGATAAGAGATTACCTTGGGTATCTTTCTTGTCATTCATTGTTTTGAATTTGACTATCTTAAAGATACGTTCATTCCTTCCCGGTCTTGGTTGAAGAAAGAAGGGTTTACCCTGATTTGCAAAAAAAAGTGCAATAGTGACAATAAAAAAAATCGGACTCAATAAAATCAATCCAATAAGGGCTACTAAAAAATCAATGATATGTTTGAAAAAGTGGTTATACATAACTAGCGATAAGCTCTTTCAAATTCTTCTTTTTGATGTTGGTAAATTTCTGCATAATTTGCAGGCTTATGTTTTTTCCAGCGTTTATGTGACCAAATCCAGTATGGGGGATCATTTTGAATGGTTTGTTCCATCATTCTGGTGCATCGTTCTGTGATTTCCCCATAGTTTAATTCTCGTGGATTACGAGTAACTTCAGTTAATTTCATTTTATAATATCCTCTGCCATCACGAAGAATTTCAAAATATACAACAGCTTGATTGAATTTATTAGCCAACATTTCAGGGCCAAATATAACTCCCGTTTCTTGATGTAGAAACTCCATCCAATAGCATTTGCGCTCATCACCAGGAGATTGGTCAAAAAGAACAAGTGTAGCAATAGTCTCCTTATTATTCTTAAAAAAATCATTCGTAATCTTGGAATGAATAATTTTCATTCCAAAACGAGCTCTTCTGTTGTTGATTGTTTTATCCCAAAAAGTGCTTGTGAGTGGCATTCCAATTCCAACTGCTTGATGTTTGAAAAGTAAATTTTGCGCTGTAATTAGCCATTCCCAATTATTGTAGTGCCCCGAAACTAACAAAACGTCTTTTCCTTCTTTATAAAGTTCTTCCATGAGTTCTGGGTTCTCTACTTTAAAACGTTTTTGCAAACATTTCCCATTAATACTCAAGTTTTTGGTTCCTTCCGCTAACAAATTACTTAAATGGCGGTAAAAACGGTGTTCAATGCGGCGATGTTCCTTTTTGCTCTTATCGGGGAAAGAACGTTCGATATTGGATCTAACTACTTTCCTACGGTAGGGAATGATTGTGATTAAAAGCAAATAAAAAAAATCAGTAAAGAGGTACATTACCGGCAGAGGAAGCCAGGATACAGGATAAATAAGCAAATAATAAGCAATCCTATTCACTGCTGTGTTTTTTGTAAAGTTACAAAAAAAAAATAATAGTGTTTTATTCTTTTAGGATAAAACACTTAAAAAATAAGCCTTTATGATAGATGAAATTTTATTTTTTTTATCTTTTAATTGCTTTTATTTGATACGAAATCAATTGCTATTTTTTATTATCTCTTAAATCTTCGTATTTCTTTTGATATTCATAGCTAAAAGCAGGGATGTTTTTGGCAATCTCAGCCGCTTTTTTAGCAGATTCTACAGCTTCTTCATGTTTACCTAGTTTTTCCTGAATTTGTGCTTTTGTCCAAAATAGATAAAAAGCTTGTGGATTTTGTTTAATTGCTTTATCTGCATATTCTAATGCTAAATCTAGCTGATAATCATTGGCAAGGTAATACTTAGCAGCATCAGCGTATGGCGGGTTTTTTCCTTTGAGTTCTTTATCAAAATATTTAATAATAGCTTGGTGATTGTCAGCCTTTATAGGAAGAATCACCTTTGTTTTCTCCCAGATTAATTCCAAATCTGCTGAGTTCTCTGAAATGTTTTCTAAAGTGATTGTAAAGTTCTCTTGGATTTCGTTAAGAGGAAGCACATTTACTTCTACACTTAATATGTTATCTGCTTCTTTATATCCAGCAGAACCCCAATTTTTAGTACCTTTATTAAATAAAATTGTCCATTTCTTTTCCTGGGGAATTGTATAAAGTGCATATTCGCCTTTAGGTAAGGTTTTTCCTCCAATAATGACATCTTCTCCAAAACTCACCTTTGTTGCAGCATTCGCACCTGTTCTCCATACTTGTCCGAAAGGAATTAAATCTCCAAAAATAATTCTTCCTTTCACTGCTGGTCTGCTATAATTTAATCCTATAAAGGAAGTAGAAAATTGTTGATTTATATTTATGCTTGGACTTGGTGCCGGTAAATGAAAGTCTTGCGCATATTGGGTGGTCATTAACCCTAGAGCGATAGAAAGTGTTAAAAATATCTTTTTCATATTATTTGTTTTACATATTAGAGAAAATAAACTCTCTTTGGTTACAAATAATTCAAAACAAAGTAAAAAATATTTTGTTTTGCAAGAGGTGATAACAATCCATTCTAAACTTTCAATTAAGCAAAACAAGTTATTGGAGTTACCCAACAAATGGATGTCAAATAAAATAATTCCTTATCTTTGAAACTTATCAAAACAACAGTACATGTTAACTCCAAAAATTGAAAAAAAACTATTTCTTTTAGACTCTTTTGCCTTGATCTATCGTGCATATTATGCTTTTATTAAGGCGCCTCGAATTAACTCAAAAGGAATAAACACATCTGCTGCTTTTGGTTTTACGAACGCTTTATTGGATATCATAAATAATGAGCAACCAACTCATATCGCTGTAGTTTTTGATGCTCCTGGTGGTCCCACTAATCGTATCGAACAATTTGAGCAATACAAGGCACAACGAGAAGCTATGCCAGAGGATATTCGTAATATGATAGATCCAATTAAGGAGATTGTGAAGGCATTAAATATCCCCATATTAATGAAGACAGGATATGAAGCAGATGACGTGATAGGTACCTTAGCTAAAATAGCTGAAACACAAGGCTATGTGACTTACATGATGACGCCTGATAAAGATTTTGGTCAATTGGTAACCGAAAAATCCTTGATTTATAAACCAGGTAGAGGCGGAAAACCAGCATCTATCATGGGGATTCCAGAAGTACTAGAAAAATTTGAGGTTGAACGCACAGATCAGGTCATAGATATTCTCGGTTTATGGGGAGATGCTTCGGATAATATCCCTGGAATACCTGGAATAGGAGAGAAGACGGCAAAGGAACTTATTCAGAAATACGGTTCTATGGAAGCCATTTTTGAGCATTTGGATGACTTTAAAGGAAAGCGAAAAGAGAATTTAACGAATTTCAAGGAGCAAGGCTTATTGTCTAAGCAATTAGCAACAATCATAACAGATGTAGATGTGCCTTTTATTCCTGAAGAATTAAAAATAGGAGAACCTAACAAAGAGCAACTAATTGCTATTCTGACTGAATTGGAATTTAAAGGGATAGCTAAACGAATACTAGGGGAAGAGATTGTTGTTACTGCTACGCAATCTCCTGTGGGATCTGGACAATTGGATTTATTCGGTACTCCTCAAGATGCACCTCAAGAGCTTACTAAAGAACCGGAAGTTATTACTGAGTTAAAAACTGTTGAAAGTGAAAAACCAAACTATCATTTCATAGATTCTGAAGAGGGGAGGAAGCAATTAATTCAAACTTTATTGCAACAAAAATCAGTATGCTTTGATACAGAAACAGATAATTTAGAGTCACGAAATGCCGACCTAGTTGGTATGGCATTTTCATACCAAGAAAAAGAAGGATTTTATATTCCTTTCACCAATGATTTTGAACAAACAAAAAAGATAGTACAAGAATTTTCTCCAATTTTTGAGTCTACAAGCATTGAAAAAATCGCTCATAACATCAAATACGATGAGCAGGTTATAAATCGCTATGGGGTTACCATTCAAGGACCGCGTTTTGACACCATGATAGCACATTACTTGCTAACTCCCGACGGGCGACATAACATGGATTTATTGGCAGAATATTACTTGCATTATAAAACCATTCATATAGAATCTTTGATTGGTAAACGAGGAAAGGACCAAAAAACAATGTGGGAAGCAGATCAAAAATTGATTTGTACCTATTGTTGTGAAGATACAGATATTACTTTGCAGTTAAAAAACCTATTCGAACCAGAAATTCAAAAAGAATACGTCAAAGATTTATTTTACAAGATAGAAATGCCTTTAACGGAGGTGTTAAAATCAATGGAACAAGAAGGAGTTCAGCTGGATATAGCCAGATTGAATGAGTTTTCTAAAGAGTTAGATGTTTCTATTAAGGACTTGGAAGAAAAAATCACAGGCTTAGCAGGAATGGAGTTTAACTTAGACTCTCCAAAACAATTAGGTGAAGTACTATTTGAAGTGCTACAAATTTCAAAAAAAGCCAAAAAGACTAAAACTGGGCAATATTCTACATCGGAGGATACATTGCAAGCACATATTAATGATCACCCAATTATTCCGTTGATTTTAGATTATCGTTCTTTACGTAAGTTGAAAAGCACTTATGTGGATCCATTGCCAGATTTAGTAGATGATACATCAGGAAGATTGCACACACATTTTATGCAAACGGTTACAGCAACTGGTAGACTAAGTTCAACGAATCCAAACTTGCAGAACATTCCTATTCGAACAGAAAAAGGAAGAGAAATCCGTAAGGCATTTATTGCAAGAAATGATGATTATTACTTTATGTCTGCCGACTATTCTCAAATCGAATTGCGCATTATTGCAGCTTTGAGCGGAGATAAAAACATGATTGAAGCCTTTAAAAATAAGCAAGATATTCACGCATCTACTGCTGCAAAGGTATATGGTATAGCCGATATAAAAGATGTAACTAAAGAACAGCGAAGCAATGCAAAGGCGGTGAATTTTGGAATTATCTATGGACAATCTGCATTTGGCTTATCACAAAATTTGGGGATTTCTCGGGGAGAAGCTAAAACAATTATCGATAATTATTTCGCACAATATCCAACGATTGTAAAATATATCTCCGACGTGAAGGAAAAGGCCAAAGAATTGGGATATGTCGAAACGATTATGGGGAGAAGAAGATATTTGCCAGACATCCATTCGACCAATGCAATCGTTCGAGGATTTGCTGAACGAAATGCAATCAATGCACCTATACAAGGAAGTGCTGCAGATATTATCAAAATAGCCATGATTCATATTTACAAGCGTTTTCAAGAAGAGAAATTAGTGTCCAAGATGATTTTACAAATCCATGACGAATTGATTTTTGATGTATTGAAAACAGAAAAAGATATTGTAGAAAAGATTGTCCGTGAAGAAATGGAAGGAGCGGTGCAGCTTGTTGTTCCTCTGGATATAGAAATGGAATTTGCTGAGAATTGGCTTGCAGCACATTAATGGATTTCCTTTGCTACTATAAACTAGGCTCGATTTTAGTTAATTTAGTTTCACGACTCTATCTAAAAGCTCCTTATTTTGCTGTGGTTTGTCACTGAACTATATTTTTCCTGACATTATGTCTGTTTTGTACTATTGGCAAAGCCTTTGCTTAAGAGGAAAGAAATTATTTTTATAAAAAATATGATGGGTAGAAAAGATAAAAAATTAGAAGAGAATAAACAAGAAACTGAGGATAATAAAGCGGTAGAGCAAAATAACGACGAGAAAGAGGTTCAAGAAGAAACGATAGAAACCGTTTCAGAAGAGGAAACTTTGTCAGCCAAAATAGAAGAATTGAATGACAAATACATGCGTTTATATTCAGAATTTGACAATTTTAGACGTAGAACCAGCAAGGAAAAGTTAGAAATTCTAGCGAATGCTTCTGAAGATGTAATTAGAGATCTTCTACCTGTATTAGATGTTTTTGAACGTGCAATAGAGAATAATGAGAAATCTTCTGATGCAGAGGCAATCAAAGAAGGTTTCCAATTAATTTATGGCAAATTAAATAGTATTCTTGTTGGAAAAGGTTTAAAACCTATGGAAAGTATAGGAACAACTTTTGACGTTGAACAACATGAAGCCATTACTAATATTCCTGCACCTGACGCTGATAGCAAAGGAAAGGTGATGGACGTAGTTGAAAAAGGATATTTTTTAAATGACAAAGTGATACGCTATGCGAAAGTGGTAGTGGGTCAATAATAGAGTTGTATGAGTGGTAAACGAGATTATTATGAAGTCTTAGGCGTTAATAAAAATGCGTCTGCAGATGAATTAAAGAAGGCATATAGAAAACTAGCAATTAAGTATCATCCAGATAAGAATCCGGATGATAAAGATGCTGAAGAAAAATTCAAAGAAGCAGCGGAGGCATATGAAATATTAAGCGATGCTGAGAAACGTCAGCGTTATGATCGATTTGGTCATGCTGGAGTTGATGGTTCTGCTGGAGGATTCAGCGGAGGAGGGATGAATATGGACGATATCTTTTCTCAATTTGGTGATATCTTCGGTGGACATTTTGGTGGTTTCGGTGGTGGTTTTAGTGGCGGAGGAAGCAGACAACGCCATGTGAAAGGGACTAATTTACGTATCAAAATCAAGATGACATTAGAGGAAGTTGCGGATGGTGTACGTAAGAAAATTAAGGTAAACAAGTTGGTAAATGCTAAGGGGGTGACTTTTAAAGAATGTCCCACTTGTCATGGCACAGGACGCGTGCAACGTGTAACTCAAACTTTTTTGGGCGCCATGCAAACTGCTTCTACTTGCCCAAATTGTCAAGGAGCAGGTAAAATTATTGACCGTAAACCATCGAGTGCTGATAGTATGGGATTGGAGCGTAAAGAGGAATTGATTGAAATTGATATCCCAGCTGGAGTAGAAGATGGTATGCAGTTATCTGTTAGTGGAAAAGGAAATGCAGGTCCTTTTGATGGAATTCCTGGTGATTTATTGGTGGTGGTTGAAGTGAAAGATGATGAGCATTTACGAAGAGATGGACAAAACCTGCATTACGATGCTTTTGTTAGTTTTATTGATGCTTCATTAGGTGGAATGATTGAAGTGCCAACCATTAAAGGAAAAGCCAAAATAAAAATTGAGTCAGGCACACAAAGTGGAAAGATGCTAAGGTTACGAGGAAAAGGATTGCCAAGTGTTCACAACTATGGAATAGGAGATCAGTTTGTACACATCAATGTGTGGACTCCACAAAAATTATCGAAAGAAGAAAAAGAAATTTTGGAAAAGTTGCGTGAAAATGATAACTTTAAGCCACATCCAAGCGGAAAAGAAAAAGGCTTCTTTGAACGTGTGAAGGATATGTTTAGCGAGTAGTATGCATAAAGATTTTATGATAAGAGCCATTGAATTGTCTGCCCAAAGCGTGGAAAGTGGAGGAGGACCTTTTGGTTCAGTAATCGTAAAAGATGGACAAATTATTGCAGAAAGTGCTAATCGGGTTACCATAGATAATGATCCAACCGCCCATGCTGAAGTAAATGCCATTCGTTTAGCTTGCCAAAAATTGCAAACATACTCTCTAGAAGGTTGTGAGATTTATACATCGTGTGAACCTTGTCCTATGTGCTTAGCTGCAATTTATTGGGCAAGAATTGGTAAGATATATTTTGCTA
Organism: Brumimicrobium sp.; assembly: GCA_023957385.1. NCBI lineage: Bacteria > Pseudomonadati > Bacteroidota > Flavobacteriia > Flavobacteriales > Crocinitomicaceae > Brumimicrobium > Brumimicrobium sp. The sequence continues at coordinate 1,485,479 of JAMLGZ010000001.1, forward strand.
ATACAAAGAATGATGCAGCAGCAATTGGATTTGATGATTCCTTTATTTATCATGAAATCCAATTACCACATGATAAACGTAGTATTTCCATACAACCTTTTATGCGTGATGAAGCATGGAAAGTGTTTAAGAAGTGGGAAGAAAAGGAGGATAAAAGGGAATATTAAAATAATCCTATAAAATTCATTGAGTTATAGATAAGTTTATTATCTTTGCACCCTCAAATTAAATTATTTATTAATCGGAGTTTCGGACTCCAACTTATAAAAACAAGTTATGGCAACAAAAATTAGATTGCAAAGACACGGTAAAAAAGGAAATGCTTTTTACCATTTAGTAGTAGCTGATTCACGTGCAAAGCGTGATGGACGTTTCATTGAAAAATTAGGAACTTACAATCCAAACACTAACCCTGCTTCTATCGATATCAATTTCGACAGAACTTTACATTGGGTAGGAGTTGGAGCTGAAATGTCAGATACTGCACGCGCTATTTTATCTTACAAAGGAGTGTTATATAAAAATCACTTACTTCGTGGAGTTGTAAAAGGTGCATTAACTGAAGCTGATGTTGAAAAGAAATTTGCGGCATGGTTAAGTGAAAAAGAAAGCAAAATCACTAAAAAGGCTGAAGGTCATGTGGTTGCTAAAAAGAAAGAAGCTGAGATTAAATTAGCTGCTGAAAAAGAAGCTAAAGAAGCAAAAGCAAAAGCGATCGAAGCTAAAAACACTCCACAAGAGGAAGTTGTAGCTGAAGAAGCATCTGCTGAAGAAACTGCTAACGAAGAAGCACCAGTTGCTGAAGCACCAGCAGAGGAGCCAGTAGCAGAAGCACCAGCAGAGGAACCAGCAGCAGAAGCTCCAGCTGAAGGAGAACCAACAGAAGAAAATTAATATTTCTCTTTGGAATGAATAAAGCAGATTGCTTTAATCTAGGATATGTAGCGAAACTTCACGGATTTAAAGGTGAAGTTTCGCTTTTTTTTGACACTACTAATCCTTACGACTATCAAGAAATTGAAGCTGTATTTATTGAGAAAGAAGGCGTACTTATCCCATACTTTATAGATAAACTTGAACTAAACAATAAGGGTTTTGCTCGTGTAAAGTTTGAAGATGTTGATACAGAAGAGGAAGCTAAAAAATTAGTAAAGAAGCCTCTTTTTCTACCCCTAAGTCTGCTTCCTGAATTATCTGGTAAAAATTTCTACGATCACGAGATTGTTGGTTTTGTCGTTTTTGATATAAATTATGGGAAAGTTGGAGAGGTGGATTGTGTGCTAGATTTACCCGTAAATCCTTTATTGCAAATCATCAATAAAGAGAAAAATGTAGAAATACTATTACCACTTGCCAATAATTTAGTACAATCAGTAGATAGAACAAAGAGAGAACTACACGTTTCTGCTCCAGAAGGTTTAATCGAAATGTATTTAGATTAACATCTAAACCATGTCGGTATTTCGATTTAAATATTTTGAAATCGAGCAAGATGGCGCTCCTCAAAAAGTAGGCACAGATGCTATGGTTTTAGGTGCTTTAGTAGATACTTATGAGCCAAAACAAATCTTGGATGTAGGAACAGGTAATGGTGTGTTAGCATTAATTTGCGCACAAAAATTCACTCAAGCTATAGTGACTGGTCTAGATATTTCAGAAGATGCTACCTCGGTTGCAGATTTTAATTTTAAGCAATCTCCTTTTGCTTCAAGAATGCATGTTGTTCATCAAAATTTTCTTGATTATCAAGTTTCAGAGAAGTTTGACTTAATCATCTCCAATCCACCTTATTTTAACACCCAAATGCCTTCCGAAAATAACCTACGTAGTTTAGCGCGTCATGAGGATAGCATGTCGGTGATAGATCTAATTATTCATTCATTAGAATTATTATCTGAAAATGGTGAATTGTGGATGATTGTACCTAGTAATAGGTATGAGGAATTAACCCAACAACAAAAATTAGTTAACATAAAAAAAGTAATTCAGATATTCGGAAAGCCAGGAAATCATGTGCGTGATATTCTAGTCTTTGCAAAAAATGTTGAGAAACAGGTTTCTATTTCTGATTTTACAATCCGAGATGTACAAGGAAACTATACTGCAGCATATAATGAATTGACAAAGGAATTACATTTTAGATAAGTTGTAGTAATTTACTGAATGAGAATTTATTCCACAATGAATTCTACTTCATATCCTGTATGTCTTCGAATATTCATCACCTTTCCATTCTCAAAGAGGAAGTACTGTCCTTTAATTCCCATGAGTTTTCCAGTTATTTCTGGTTGTTTCTCAAGATTCACGCTGCTTACCTTTTCTGGAAATTGAATAACAGGATAATTAATTGGAGTTAATTGGTCTTCATCTGAAATATACTGAGATATATCGCTAGGTAGAATTTCTTCCAATTCCCATTTCTTAGACTCTAAATCAATGCTTGTATCAATTTGATTAGTAAGCATTGTTCTCCAGTTTGTTTTATCTACAAAGGTTGATTTAAGGGCCACTTCAATGATTCCTGCTTCATATCTATTTGGAGTTTCAGCTAGTATGATAGCCTCGCTAGCCCCTTGGTCTATCCAACGTGCCGGAATATTTGATTTGCGTGTAATTCCTACTTTAATTGCATCTGTAGCTGCTAAATATACTATATGTGGTTGATTATGATTGATTTGCTCCCAAGCTACATCTCTTCCTATTCCTTCGTGTGCGCGACATAACTCTGGACGTATAATGCATTCCGCAGATTCAGGGGAATTCTTAAAGCAATTGTAGCAAAATCCTTGATTAAACGAAGAAACTGTTTTTATTCCACAACTTATGCAATAGATGTTTCCGGTGAACTTGAAGGTGATTTGACTACCTATGAAATCATTGGCTAGAACCGATAATTCAGTCTTTTGGTTTGTGTGATAAAATAACAATTGATACTCCACCAGATTGTCGTGATTAAGATGAACAGGCATCTTTCTCAGTTCTCCTTTTATCTGCATAACCTAAGCATATTAATGTTTGGAAATATTTTCAAGTTGAGTGGAGTTGTGCTTGTATTTGAAAACCAAGGCAAAAACAATCGTTACCATGAGTGCAAATCCTGCAAAAATAGCCCAAGATATTCTCCAACCTTGCAACTGTAGGAGAATGTCGGTTTGTGCAAATACAAAATGATTCACAATGGCACCAGCTCCGAGCATTCCGATAGTGGCACCTAATCCATTTGTCATAACCATGAATACACCTTGTGCACTTGAACGTATATTTTTATCTGTTTCCAAATCAACAAAAAGAGACCCTGAAACATTAAAGAAATCGAAAGCAACTCCATATACAATCATTGAGAGAACGAACATCCAAGCACCAGCACCTGGATCTCCTATGGCAAAGAGCCCAAATCGCAGAAACCAGGCAATCATAGCCATAAGCATTACTTTTTTGATACCAAATCTTTTTAAGAAGAATGGAATAAGTAAAATACACAAAGTTTCAGACACTTGAGAGATAGAAATTAGCGCATTTGCATTATTTGCTCCCCAAGCTTGCGCGAACTCATCAATGTTTTTAAACCCTGTAATATATGGGTTAGCATATCCATTTGTGATTTGAAGCGAAACTCCAAGAAGCATAGAGAATATAAAAAATATGGCCATTCTCTTTTCTTTAAACAGCGCAAAAGCTTTTAAGCCTAATGCATCCGATAATGTTCTTTTCTCTTTAGAAGAAGAAACGGGAACTTTAGGAAGTGTAAATGTGTATAAGAATAGAATAATACCTAAAATTCCAGATACATAAAATTGCTCATATCCATTTTGAAAGCTCATAAATCCTTCTGTGTGAGAAAAGCTAAGCATAAATTCTCCCTGTATATTTCCTGCAAAATTCACAAAGAGCATAGCAATGATAAAGCCAATAGTTCCCCATGTTCGGATAGGAGGGAAGTGTTGAATTGTATTAAAGTCATTTGAAACTAGAATCGAATATGCTGTCGAATTAGATAGGGCTATGGTTGGCATATAAAAGGCAACGCTAATGGAATAGAAAAGAAAAAGCATAGAGAAATCTGCTTCTGTTCCATGTATCATTCCATAATATCCTGTTGCAATTATTCCAATGGCAGCAATGAAATGACTTATTCCTAATAAACGCTGAGCAGGAATCCATCTATCGGCGATAATCCCTAAAATGGCTGGCATAAAAATAGAAACAATCCCCTGCATGGCATAGAAAAGTCCGATTTCAGCTCCTAATCCAATTCTTCCAAGGTAATTTCCCATAGAAGTTAGATAAGCTCCCCAAACGGCAAATTGTAGGAAGCTTAAAATAGTTAATCGTAGTTTGATGCTCATATTAGAAATGTTTTCGACTTTCTAGGTGGGAAAGTAATTGAAATAGAAAGTAGAAATAAATTAAGAGGTACGTTTATTTATCTCGTCACGTATTTTTGACGCCATTTCATAGTCTTCATTTTCTACTGCTTTTTCTAAATGTTTTTCGAGATCTTTGATAGATAATTTAGAAAAATCTTGTTTATCGGTTTTATTTTGCTCGACTTGTGGTGTTTCTGTTTCTTTTGCTTCCCCTGATTCTTCCTCTTCCTGATCCATGCGAATTCCTGCAGAACTTAGAATACTTTCATAGGTATATACAGGACATTTGAAACGAACTGCTAAAGCAATAGCATCAGATGTACGGGCATCTATTTCTACTTCTTTCCCATTGCTTTCACAGATTAGTTTAGAATAGAAAATGCCTTCACGTAAACTATGAATTACAATCTCTTTAACTAAAATACCAAAGGTATCGGCAATATTTTTTACTAAATCATGAGTGAGAGGGCGAGAAGGTTTCATATTTTCAAGTTCAATAGCGATTGCTTGAGCTTCGAATCCTCCAATAATAATAGGTAATCTGCGTTGGCCATCTGTTTCAGAAAGAACCAGTGCGTATGCTCCAGATTGTGTTTGACTGTATGAAAGTCCAATAATTTCCAGCTTTACTTTTTTCATTCTCCGTAATGTCAGCTATTTCATAAAAATTAGGGAGGCGCATGGTCTCCCTAACTTCTTATGGTAAAAATAGTATTTATTATCGAATGTTTAGTTAGAAGCCTTGAATTTTTTTACAGCTTCCACTAATTTAGGAACTACTTCAAAAGCATCTCCTACCACACCATAATCAGCTGCTTTAAAGAAAGGAGCTTCTTTATCTGTGTTAATTACCACAATCGTTTTTGAGCCGTTTACACCAGCTAAATGTTGGATAGCCCCAGAAATTCCGATTGCAATATATAAGTTAGGACGAATTGCGACCCCTGTTTGTCCCACGTGTTCGTGATGAGGTCTCCAATCAGCGTCAGCTACCGGGCGAGAACAAGCCGTTGCAGCACCTAATGCTTTAGCTAAATCTTCAATCATTCCCCAGTTCTCAGGACCTTTTAAACCACGACCAGCAGAAACTACTAATTCAGCTTCAGGAAGTGGGATATCTCCTTCTGGACGATTGATTCCTTTAACTCTTACACGAGTGTCTCCCGCATTGCCATTAAATTCTTCAATAGACGCCGAGCCACCTACTTCTTCTACTGGAATTGAATTTGGAAGAAGAGAAATAATTTTTTTTGAAGTATTGGCTTTAACAAAAGCAAATGCTTTTCCTGAGAATACATTTACAGGGACAGTTCCATCACCTTGAGGAACACCTGTTGCGCTAGAAATTAGTCCCGCATTCATCTTTACTGATAAACGAGGAGCTACTGCTTTCCCAACTAAATCATCTGAAAAAACAACTGTTTCAGCACCTACTTTTTCAGCAGCTGTTGCTACCATTCTAGTAATTTGTTGTTCATCTGTCCCATCAAAAGAACGGTCAACTAATACTTTACTGGCACCATATTTTCCTAAATCAGCTAAAATCGCATTATCTGCTTTTCCATTTGTTACTGCAGTAACATCTCCTAATTTTTTTGCATAAGTAACTGCTTCAAAAGAGTTTTTTGCGATTTTGTTACCATTGCTATTGATATATACTAATATTGACATGTCTTATTAACTTTTAAATGACTAAATAACTTTTGCTTCATTGTGTAACAGCTGTACTAATTCATCCATGTTGTTTGGATCGATTAATTTTACTGCGGACTTTGGTGCAGGTAAAGCGTATTTTACAAAAGTTGTTTGCGTACTATTCACAGAAGGTTCTACCACTTTTAATGGCTTTGTTCTTGCAGCCATAATTCCACGCATATTTGGAATTCGTTGCTCAGCCATACCTTTCGCACAACTAACTACGAATGGTAAATCAACCTCTACAGTTTCAACTCCACCAATTGCCTCTTTCTCTAAAGTGGCCGTATTTCCATTTAATTTAAGACTTTCACCTAAAGAAACAAATGGCAAATCAAGATGTTCAGCAATCATTGCCCCCACTTGAGAACCATTGTAATCAATTGTTTCTTTACCCACTAAAATAATATCATAATTACCTTCTTTGGCAACTTTAGCAATTTCAGCTGCAACTTGACCGGCATCTTCAGCAACAGCATTGATTCTTATTGCGTCATCCGCACCAACAGCCAATGCTTTTCTAATAGTAGCCTCATCTTCTGTATTTCCTACAGTAATTGTGGTTACTGTTCCTCCATTAGCTTCAACTAATTCCAACCCTTTTACTAAAGCATACCATTCATCGTATGGGTTTACGATATATTTCACACCGTTTTCGTCGAATTTTGTGTCTCCGTTTGTAAACGCAATCTTAGTGGTCGTATCCGGTGCTTTACTAATACATACTAATACTTTCATATTTATTATTTTATCTTTTTGCTTGTTTCTACAAAATTAAAAAAAGATTAGGAATAGCGACATAAATATTTCAATTTTATTAGGAGTGCATAATAAATTTTCAACAATTTGTTAAAAAGGAGATAGAATTGTCTTTTGGTTGAAAGTAGATTGTTGATATGGGTATCCATTTTTTTTAAATAAGCCGTTGTGCATTTATAAAAGGCTAAAAAATCAAATAATTGTTCATGTACTTATGTGTAAAGTTTTAAAAAATGAAAAATAATTTACAAATAGACCCCGAGTAACCAAGGTTCTCGGGGTGACAATCAAGGAGGCTGCTTTCGGTCGGCAAAGCCGACCGCCTGATTCTATCTAGGAATTGTCAGCCCTCGATACAATTTTTCTGCGAAAAATCATGAACTGTGTAAAAATTTTTACACAGTTCATGATTTTCGACGATAGGAGAAAATTGTATCGAGGGCTGACACCATAAACTGTATTTTATTCTAAATGCACAACGGGTTTTAATTATTTATTTTTTTTCATAATTTTTATGGAATTTGAAACAATCTTTTCCCTATTAAGTAGAAAAGAAGTATATTTAATGTCGAGGCGCAATAAAAACAATACGTGTTACTACAGTTACTTAGAAAATACGGACAGTATTCGGATGAAGAGTTGGTGCAAAAATTCCAATCTTCTAAAGATAGCTATTACATTGGGTTGCTGTTTGAGCGCTACAACGAAATGACGGTTTCACTGGCATTAAATTATTTAAAAAATGAAATAGATGCTGAAGATGCAGTTATGGAATGTTTTGAATTGATATATCATGATTTACAAAAAGCAGAAGTGAAAAACTTTGGTGGGTGGTATTATACTGTCGTGCGAAATCATTTGATTAAATCCAAATACAACCGTGATAAGAAGCAGCAAATTGAGTTAATTGAGGGGTATCACGATGTGGAAGAAGAGAATATAGAATTGAAATTAATTTTTGCCAAACGTGAAGAAAGTATAGTGAGATTGTTTAAAGAAGTTATGGACACATTGAAACCAGAACAAAAAAAATGTGTAGAGCTTTTCTTTATGGAAAATAAGAGTTATAAAGAAATTTCAACAGAGCTATCCTTAACCGAAAATGATGTGAAAAGCTATTTGCAAAATGGAAAAAGAAAATTAAAAATTGAATTAGAAAAAAGAAATGTCAACTCCATCCATGAAATATCATGATTTACCTTCCTTGAAGACATTAATTGCCTATAAAAATGGCTTGTTGTCTGAGAGTGAACGAAATTGGGTAGAAAGTATGCTGCAGCATAATGCTATGGTGCGTGCTGTGGCTGAAAATGCAACTGATATTTCTGAATCTTCTGTGGCTACTATCTCTCAACGAACAGGTAAACTCGTTGCCATTCAATATGGTTTAAAATCAGGTTTTTGGTCTAGTTATGGGGTATGGATAGGACTAAGTTCTATAATTCTTATTCTTGGTTTATTTTTCTTCTTTAATCAATTTAGAGAAAAAGCTAATTATCAACCTATTGAATTAAGTGTGAATTTTCAACCATTCACAGAAAAGTCATTAGAAAATGAACAAGAAATACCGTCTGTAATAGTCAATAAATCTCCAGAAACTAACTATAAGGAGATAAAAGAAAAATATGCGCATGATTCCAAGCAGATTGATGCTGCAAGTTATGTTGTGGAAGATGCTGATATTACGATTGCTTCTGAAATTAAACCTGAAAATAAAGTAGCTGAGCAAAAGAAGGATAATACACGTATATTCCAGGAGGATAATCAAGTGGTGAAAAATGAATTGGTATTATTGTCTGTTTCGGATGTTCAGATACTGACTAAATTTAACCCGGCTGATGTACAGGTGAAAAATTCTAAGAATCGCCAGCCTTATGCAATAGGTAATAAAAAAAATACAAAAGCCTCTTCTTATAGTTTGGAAGATGTGCCAACTTATCCTGGTGGAGATCAAGCCCTACAAGATTATTTCAGAGGGAAACTTCAACCAATTCAGATCAAGCAAAATAATGATAAATATGACCGGAGTGTTGTGATTGACTTAGAAATAGCCGCTTCGGGTAAACTAAAAGATTATAAGATTTATGGTCAGCTGTATCCAGAACATCACAAGGCCTTAATAAAAGCTATTCAAGAACTTCCTAAATTTCAGAAAGGAACGGAAAGTGTGAGTTATTCAATTGGAGTTGCATTTTAAGCTAAAACTTTCTGCGTTCTACTTTTCATTTTACATGAATTAGGTTAAATTTGCACTATGTTAGTATTCCTAGAAAACATTGGAGGTTCTGAAGTGGTTGTGATACTGCTTTTTATTCTTATATTTTTTGGTTCTAAAAATATCCCAGGTATCGCGCGTACTTTTGGTCGTTTTATGCGTCAAGTAAGGGACGCAAGTCAGGATATTCAGGATGAAATTAAAAAGTCAAGCACAGAAATTCAGCGAGAGATTAATATCAACAAAGCACTTCACGAAGCAAATATTGGGGTAAATAACCAAACTACAGGTCTTGCACAAGAAATTGAAAAAATTGAGAAAGCTGTAAAATCTAACGTAAATCCCATTACGGATTCTATTGAAGAAAGCATGAAGGATCAGCCGAATCAGAATCCATAAATCTATTCTTGGCTTTTGTCGAATAAGATTTGTTTCTCTTTTGCTGTCAAGCTTTCATAACCTGATTTTGAAATTTTTTCTAGGATTTTATCAATTTCTTCTTGTTTTTGTTTCTTTCTCAAATTGTACTCCTCATCGGTTTGGGAGTGTATATTTGAATCTCTTCCTCCTTTTTTTACTTTTAAATAACTTTTACGTTTAAATAGTTGAGTGAAACGATTCACCGTATTTTCAACTAGAGTTACAATATTATATTTTGACTGGAGATGTTGAATAGAAATCACGCCGAATATAGCTCCTCCTATATGAGCAAAATGAGCCACATTTCCTCCGCTCCCCATTTGAAGTATATCCATTAAGATGAAGATTAAAGCTAGAGCAATTAATTTGATCTTAAAACGCCCAAATAGGTAGATGATTTCATGTGGTCGATAAAATGCAGCAGCCATAAAGATAGCGTTGAGTCCACCCGAAGCTCCAACAATATAGGAAGAAACTCCTTCAAAAACTGGAAAAACGGAATAGGCAAAAATCTGCAATAAACCTCCAGCGATTCCTCCTAAAATATAGGTGTAAAGCATTCTTTTTCCAGAAAAATAAGTCAGGAATATCTTACCCATAAAATAGAGAAAAACCATATTAAAAGCTAAATGGAAGAAACCATAATGAGAAAAAATACTGGTGATAAGTCCCCATGGTTGCCGTAAAACCCCTTTCAAACTTCCATTTAATGAGAAGAAGGTGTTTATAAAATCCATGAAAGGGTTTTCGGCACCTCTTGGAACAGACAATTGGCCGATTACCAAAAGAATATTAATAAAGAGGAATATAATGATATTAATGCCTATCAACTTGATATGCATACCACCTGTTTTCCATTGGTAAATTAATTCGTCTTTGAAGTTTCTATGCATAGTTTAATAGAATCGTTTTGAACTTTTTTGCCAAATCAATACGAGGATAATTCCAAAGATAGCTCCTCCGAGATGTGCTAAATGAGCAACGTTATCGGATGGATTATCTTGGATCAAACTCCATATTTCGATACCAATCATGATTAAAACCATCCATTTTGCTTTAATAGGAATGGGAGGAAATAATAACATCAATTGAGTGTTTGGGAAGAGATACCCAAATGCTACTAAAATTCCAAAAATAGCTCCAGATGCGCCAACTACAGGTACTGAAATACCTGCAATATAACTCCGAACAAGATTTTCCGTTCCAGGAACGAAAATATTATAGCTTAAACTTCCATCAGAATTAAGATGAATTGAATCACGTAAGGCATACAAATCATTATAACCTGCAGCATACAACTGTTCTTCAATTTGGTGTACTTCAATGTAGCCTACAAGTTGATGTAAAAAGTAAGCACCTATGGCAGTCACAAAGTAAAAGATAAAGAATCTTTTAGGTCCCCATACTTGTTCCAAAACGGGTCCAAACATGACAAGAGCAAACATATTGAAGAAAATATGGAAAAATCCACCATGCATAAAGAAATAGGAAACAATCTGATATGGCTGAAAAAAGGGTGAGTTAAATACAAACCCTCCGAGGTAATGAGAAAGAGGAATTCCTTGCATTTGAGCAAGTAAGGTGATAATAAATAGAATAACATTGAGCATTAAAAAACTCTTCACTACAGGAGTTAAATTGTTTAGTAGATTCATAATGATAGAAAATTATTTAGTTCGTCTAATGTGATAGTATTTATTATTCGTTTCCCACTTGGTGAATACTGATGTTGTTCATATTGAAACAGTGTTTCTATTAAATAGCTCATTTCTTCTTGGCTAAGAATTTTGTTAGAATTTTTGGATGTTGCAGCGGCAAGCGACACGATTAACTCATGTACAATTTCACCTTTATCAATTTCTGTAAATGTAATTTTATTTAGTATGTTATCTATGCATTGTGCTGTGTTTTCAACCTCTAAAATAGAGGGAATACTTCCCAAAACGAGCATATTTCCATTCCATTCCCATTCAAAACCCAAACGTTGGATAATTGTTTTATTGTTTTCCCACTCTAATTTTTGAGTTGCCTGTAATTGATATTCGTACGGAAACAATAGTTGCTGCGAACTTATAGGATGTCGCATGTATTGTTCCATTAATGTCTCATATAGAATACGCTCATTTGCTCTTGGAATGTGCACTAGCAGAAGACCTGATTTTACTTGCGTAAGAAGGAATTTTTTATGCACCTGTATTTTTAAGCTATTATTATCTTGTTTTTCCTCAAATTCAATTTCTGTAGGTTGCTCTACTTTTGCTTCTTCCGTAATTTTATAAAAATCTTCCCATTCTTGTTTGTTGGGTTTTAGGGAAGGGGATAGAGGCTTTTCCTGTGATGAAGTGGAAGTATCCTTGAATGGGTTGTAATTTGTGTTTACTTTTATTTCGGGTTGGCGAACAGGTTGTTTTAACACTTCTTGAGAAAGATCAAATTGAGGTTCGTGTTCAAAATCAAGGCTAGGAGAAATATTGTATTTACCTAATGCAGAACGGACTGTGCTTCGTAAGATAGGGTAGATACTTTTTTCATGTTGGAATTTAATTTCTGTTTTGGTTGGATGAATATTTACATCTATAGTATCTGGAGTTACTTCAAAAAATATAAAATAGGAAGGGTATTCTTTATTTGAAATAAGATTTTCATAGGCAGAAGAAATGGCATGATGCAGATAATTGTCTTTAAAGAATCGATGGTTAACAAATAAAAATTGTTCCCCACGAGTTTTGCGTGAAAATTCTGGTTTTACAATAAATCCATATATTTTAACTAAATCTGTTTCTTCTTCGATAGGAACTAATTTTGTATTAAAACCTTTCCCATATAGGTCAACGATACGTTTGCGTAAGTTGGCACTTTCTAAGTTGTAAATAATGTTATTATTGTGAGAAAAGATAAATGTAACCTCTGGATGTGTTAATGCAATTCGCTCAAACTCTTCTGTGATATGTTTTGTTTCAATATTATCTGATTTGAGGAAATTTCTTCGTGCCGGAACATTAAAAAAGAGATTTTTTACAGAAATAGAAGTACCTCGCAAACGTGTACTTGGTTCTTGTGATTTTAGTTTACTCCCCTCTATTTGTATTTTCGTTCCAATTTTAGCATCTTTCTCTACTGTGTCCATTTCCACATGAGCAATTGCAGCGATAGAGGCTAGTGCTTCACCACGAAATCCTTTGGTAGTTAATTGGAATAAATCTTTGGCAGAAGTGATTTTGCTAGTGGCATGTCGTTCAAAAGACATTCTGGCATCCATTTCCGACATTCCTTTTCCATCATCTATTACCTGTATCAGTGTTTTGCCAGCATCTTTGACATGAAGTTCTATTTTCTGAGCTCCTGCATCCACAGCATTTTCTACTAATTCTTTCACAACTGAAGCAGGACGCTGAATTACTTCCCCTGCTGCAATTTGGTTTGCAATGTTATCTGGCAATAAATGAATAATCTCTGGCATTAGCTGTTTTTAAGGTGTGTCAATATTTGTTACCTCTGCACTAAATGTATCTACATATCCAAAGATATAATATACAATGACTAAAATTACGGCCAGAATTACAATTAGTCGGATATTAGCCGCATTTTTTTGCTTTTCATAGGTTTTTCCTCGCCATGCTTGTTGCATTTGACTTCGCAATTCATCCCTTTTAACTTGCGTGTCACTGCTGTCTTCATCATATAGTTTCTTCAAGTGTTCAATACGTTCTTTACGCTCATCATAATAGCGTGGCGTATATTCAAAACGCTTGTTTTTATTTACTTTCATGAATCGGATTCGCTCCAACATATTCTTGCCTTTTATTTGAAAGCCCTAAAGATACAATCTATTCTCTTTTATTAAAAAACTTTGTTTGATAACTATTCAAATTTCTCTTAAAGTGACCTTTTCTTATGTGTAAATTTGTGTTCAATTCTTGTTCCAAAACTCTTCTTCTGTCAATTAGGCAGAGTTTTTGTTAATCCAAGAAGCATTGATTTGATTGAGAAGTATGAAGAAGATTGCTATTTTTTCTGTATTGTTTTTTCTGTTAGGAGCTTGGACTCCTGTGCAACCACCCGAAACAATCATGGATACTGATTTAAACGAAGGAACAGGAAGTGAATTACCAGACTTTTTGAGATTGCCTGCAAATTGGGCAGTTGAGAAGTTAGAGTCGATGACTTTAGAAGAGAAGATAGCACAGAGTTTTATGGTGGAAGTGACACCTCGACAAGGAACTAAACATATTCATGCTATTGATTCTTTGGTGAAAAATTACAAAATTGGAGGAATCATTGTTTTTCAAGGAACTACACAACAAGTAAAATCAGCAATTGACACTTTACAGAGTTCCAGCATCCTTCCTTTACTCGTTGGAATAGACGGAGAGTGGGGAAGTAGTATGCGTATTTCAGATAAAGCTCGTTTTCCTTTTCAATTAACTATGGGGGCTGCTAATCAATTGGAAAGCACTCGTATTATAGCGCAGGCAATGGGTAAGGAAATGAATGAATTGGGAATTCATTTTAATTTCTCACCTGTTGTAGATGTGAATACCAATCCGGATAACCCGATTATAGGTTTCCGCTCCTTTGGGGAAAATCCATTGCATGTTTCTCGACTTGCAGTTGAGATGATTAAGGGAATGCAAGACTTTCAGGTGTTAACTAGTATGAAACACTTCCCTGGTCATGGTGATACCAATATAGATTCTCACAAATCACTGCCAACTGTTAAGAAAACGTATAACGAACTCAATAGCATTGATTGGTTGCCATATAAGCAAGGTAAATTAGCAGGCGCATCGTCTGTGATGGTCGGACACTTAAGTGTTCCTTCGCTAGATTCTACAGGACTTCCTGCTAGTATTTCACCTACAATCATTCAAAAATACTTACGCGGAAAGTTAAATTTTAAAGGTTTGGTAGTGAGTGATGCATTAAACATGGGAGCGTTAACTAATCAATATGGAGATGTAGATATCGTGCTACGCGCGTATAAAGCGGGAAATGATATTTTATTGTATCCTTCAAAAGTGAAAGAATCCATTCAGGCAATTAAAAAAGCCGTTGAAAAGAAAGAAATTAGTATGGAGGAGGTAAATGAAAGAACATTGCGTTTACTCCGTGCTAAGTACTATGCAATTATTCAGAGCAAGCGTAAACCTAAACTATCTAATGAACAGGTAGAATATGCGAAATGGAATATTTATGAAAAAGCCTTGACCGTTATTAAAAATGAAGAAGCTATTCCTATTCAGAATGTTTCAGGCAAGAATTTGATTTTGAATGTAGGAGGGAAAGGAACTGCGTTTAATCAAACTGCTTTGTTGTATATGATTGCAGATACCTTAGAAGTGAAAACATTTGAGGAGTTTACGTCTAAAAACATTCAACTTAGCAACTATCAACATGTATTTATCAATATTATTGCTCCTTCCGTATTGCCGAAGAATGGATATAGTTATCCCAAAAATTGGCAACAATTTCTGAGAAATTTGCCTAGTAATTTAAATGTATATGTGACCATTTTTGGCAACCCTTATGCTGTTAAAACTAAATTTGATTTTGAGAAGGTAAAATCAGTTGTGTTGGCCTATCAAAATACAGTTTATGGACAAAATCGAGCTGCTCAGTTATTATTTGGAGGATTTCAGGCTAACACGGTATTGCCGATTACACTGAGTGCCGACTATCAAGAGAGTTTTGGCGTTGTTACTCCAAAAGCATCTCGCTTGAAATATACTGTGCCTATGGAGTTAGGTGTTTCAGATACCGCTTTTAATCAGATTGATACCATTGTTATAAGAGGGATCAAGGCAGGTGCTTTTCCAGGTTGTCAGGTAGTTGTGGCAAAAGAAGGGAAAGTAGTTTATCGCAAAGCTTTTGGAGATTATGCTTATGAAGGGAAAGATAAGGTAAGCAATAATACTATTTATGATCTAGCTTCAGTCACTAAGATTGTGGGGTCAACCTATAGTTTGATGTATTTACAAGATCAGGGGAAATTCTCATTAGATGGAAAATTACATGATTACCTTCCGGAATTAGTTGACTCGTCGGTTTATGAGAATCTAAAAATGCGTGATATTTTGACCCATCAAGCTCGTTTAAATCCATGGATTCCATTTTATACCAAAACATTGGTAAATGGAAAGCCAGATAGTTCTTTATATGCAAGCTCACCTCAAGGCAGTAAAACGGCGGTAGTTGCAAAAAATCTATACTTAGATAAGGAGTATGAGCAAAGGATGATGGAGTTAATCATTCAAAAGAGTCTGAATAAATCTAGTGGTTATAAGTATTCTGATTTGGGATACTATTTTATGAAACAAATCATTGAGAAACAAACCGGAATGCAAATGGAAGATTTTGTAGCCAAGACTTTTTATGAACCTATGGGATTAACTACCATGGGATATAAACCTTTGCTTCGATTTTCAGTAGATAGGATTGCCCCTACAGAGGAAGATAAGTATTTCCGCTACCAGAAAATTCAAGGATATGTTCACGATATGGGTGCAGCCATGCAAGATGGAGTAGGAGGACATGCAGGGATATTTTCAAACGCCACAGATTTAGCTGGATATATGCAAATGCTGTTAAATAAGGGAGTATATGGCGGACATCGCTATTTATCGGAAGCAGTTGTGAAAGAATTTACCCAATGTCAGTATTGTCCAACAAACCGAAGAGGAGCTGGTTTTGATAAGCCAGTGGTTAGTGGAACTGGTGGACCAGCTTCAGATTTTGTTTCAAAGGAGTCTTTTGGACATACTGGATTTACAGGAACGATTGCTTGGGCTGATCCAACCTACAATATTAATTATGTATTCTTGTCTAACCGCACTTACCCGGATGCTGAAAATTGGAAAATAACCAAAATGGATATACGCACAAAAATCCAGGATGTAATCTATAAGGTGTTGAAATAATCTGGAATACAATGTTTTACATAATTATTTTATGAAATCCCTTGAGATTAGGCAACTAGGGGAGAATAATAGGCGTTAGGTTGATATAACTAATTAATGAAATCTTATGAAAAATCTTATGAAAACCTTCACAATCGTATTGCTTCTTCTTTTTTCATTCCAAGCAAAGAGTCAATGTCATGTTGTAGTTACAGATAGCTTAACTCCTAATTATGATTTTATGTTATGGGCAGACAGTATCCAAGGTACAGCTCCTTTCACTTTTAATTGGACGGTAACTGATGGAAATTTCAATCCAATCCCATTTTCATTTTTGAATAACGATCACGACACTATTGTTATTGATAATCAAGTGCTTGTAAATTCTTATGGATGCATATTTTTTGGTTTATGTATGACTGATGCAGCATCATGTAATACTTGCTTTGATTCTGACACAATAATCCAAGGCTTGAATCTTATATGTTTTTCTGATTTTGATGCATACCTTGTTCAAGAGAACCAAATTAGTATCGAGTTAATACAAAATGATATTCCTCCCTTTTTGATTAATTTGCAAATGATAGAGTGGTATGATGGCGATGGAACTTTTCAGGCATCTCCTTATTTGGGAGGACCGACAGTAATTACATATACTCCTGGATCAAGTAATTCAACAGATGAATTTTCGGTATGTGTTAGAACATTACTTAAAAATGGGATGTGTATATCTTGTAAAGTAGTTAAATATACCGATGGAACATCTGGAATTACTGAGAATGAGAACAATTTAGTTCATCTTTATCCAAATCCTACGGAAGGTCAGTTTACTATCTCTTCAACAAGAGAGTTAAAAGAAATTTATGTCCTGTCAATGACTGGAGAAATTGTACAGACAGTATCTGTAGCTAATGAGAAAGAATTCTCTTTAGATATTAGTAATCTCCCTGCTGGAGCCTATTTTGGAGAAATATTGACTTTAGATAATAATCGTTTTAGAAAACTTATCATTAAGAAATAACAGTTTGATATTTATATAAAATTCCAGTCGAAAGGCTGGAATTTTTTGTTTTAGGTAAATAAGTAAAATTTATTGATGTTTTTTTAAGTATTTCTAAACAAAACCCTTTAACTACTGTTATTTTATATATTTTTAAACCCACAAAATAAGAAGACAGAGAACACATGAAGATAGGAATTGTATTATATCCAACGTATGGTGGTAGTGGAGTAGTGGCAACAGAATTGGGGAAGGCTCTTGCGGAGAAAGGACATCAAATTCACTTCATAACTTATTCAGAACCTGTCCGATTAGGTACTTTTCGAGAAAACATATTCTATCACGAAGTTACAGTTAGTAATTATCCACTCTTTGAATACCAACCTTATGAAGTAGTTCTTACGAGCAAGATGGTGGATGTTGTAAAACATGAAAAATTAGATTTATTGCATGTCCATTATGCAATTCCACATGCTTCTGCTGCTTATATGGCACAGCAAATATTAAAAAGTGAAGGAATTGATATTCCATTTATTACTACTCTTCATGGTACAGATATCACTTTGGTAGGAAAAGATAAATCTTTTGAACCTGTTATTTCGTTTTGTTTAGACCATTCTAATGCTGTAACTGCTGTTTCTGAAAGTTTAAAATCGGATACATATAAACATTTTAAAACAAAGACGAATATTGAGGTAATACCTAATTTTATACATCTTGCCAGAGAGTATAGTGCTGAAGAAACAGTTGAAAGAAGACGTAAATATGCAAAAGATGATGAGCGAATTATTTGTCATGTATCTAATTTCCGAAAAGTTAAGAGGGTAGAAGATGTGGTACGCATATTTTGCAAAATAAACGAAAAAATTCCCTCCCGTTTACTGTTGGTGGGAGATGGACCTGAAAGATATAATATAGAATTGTTGTGTAGGGAGTTAGGAGCATGTGATCGCGTATTAATGCTGGGAAAGATCCGAGATACACCAAAACTATTGAGTATAGGAGATTTATTTTTACTACCATCATTAACAGAAAGTTTCGGATTGGCTGCTTTAGAGGCTATGGCAGTTGGTGTTCCTGTAATATCTACTAATTCAGGAGGACTCCCTGAGGTAAATATGCATGGCTATTCTGGATTTATGTCTGAAGTTGGAGATATCGAAGATATGGCTAAAAATGGCATCATGATATTAGAAGATATAGCAACACTTCAGAGATTTAAATTTCAAGCAAGAGAACATGCAAATAAATTTAGTTTAGAAGCAATTCTTCCTAGATATGAGGCATTATATGAAAATGTTTTAAATAAGAAGAATTAACAAAGTTCATCACCTTCATTCAGTAAACTTCTTAGTTCTTCCAGTTCTTGAATACGCATCCATTTACTTTTATTACGGATATTCATTTCTGTTTGAGTATAATATTTATGAACGTCACGTAGATAATTAATTTGAAAATCTAACCATTCATAATCTGTCATTACTTTACCAAAATTTTCCAATTCTCTTCGCAAAGCTTTTGCAATTGTGTGATAATCTGCTCTTCCTAGATAATCATGATCAGCATCACACATAATCATTTCCAGTAAAGTGTTTGGAGTTACTCCTGTTTTTGTGGCATGGATAATATCACAAACAATTTTGATTTGGCGTTCACTATATCCAAATTTAGGTAATTCAGCTTGCGCGAATTTAATTCCAAAATCTTCATTGTCTTCGTATTGCATAATAAAACCAGAGTCATGGAAAAGAATGGCTGTTCTCAATAAAATCATGTCGATTTCCGAAACCCCTTCAAGAGTTGCTATTCGAATAGCTGCTCTTTCTACTTTTAATGTATGATTTACAGAATGATACTCCAATTCATAAGGGAGCATAGATTTTAGTTTATTGACCATAAATCGTTTAAGTGATCCAAAATCCATTGGCATTAAATCACATAAAAGGCGTAATTCTCTATTGGGGTAATTTCCCTCATTAAACAAAGAAAATTCAGTTTTAAGTTGGTTTACTTCATATAAATCGATTTCTCCCCCATTTTTAATTTCTACTTTTCCTCTATAGGTAATGTCGAAATAAGGAGCAATATCATCAGCAATATCTTCTGTAATTGTTATGCTATTTATATTTGAGTTTTGTTCAGCACGAGCAGCAATATTTACGGTATCTCCCCAAACATCAAAACTCATTTTTTTGGTTCCAATGATTCCTGCAACTAATTGGCCCGAGTGCATTCCGATTCGTATATCCCATCCTTGCTCTCCTAAAGCTTTGGCTATATTATTTTGGTCCACAATGAAATTCCGTATCTCTATGGCAGTTAATGTGGCACGTACTGCTGGTAAAGAATTGCTTTCTGTTACACCCGCCAGAATCATATAGGCATCTCCCATGGTTTTTATCTTCTCCAGCTCATATCTATCAATAATTTCATCAAATCGATTGAAATAATATTCTAGTTTATGTAATAATTCTATTGGTTCTAAATCTCGAGACGCACTAGTGAATGAAACAAAGTCTGTAAATAAAACAACACCTTCCTCAACCTTCCGAGGAGAAAACTTGCCTGTGGTGTCTAAGTCGGCCAGTACAGTCTCGGGGAATATATTTCCTAATAGTTGATTGATACGAAGGTTTTTAAAATAAATACTTTTGAATATCTCAATCTTTGCTTTTACAATATTTTCATTAAAAGGTATCAGAATGAAATCTACAGCACCTTCTTTAAACCCTCGCACAAGACCTTTCCCGTCCATGTAGTTTTGGGTCATAATAATCTTAAACGAATTTTTAGCTCGCTCATTATTATTAAGGTCTTGCAATAATTCAAAACTATCGATGCCGGGATTATCAATGTTAATTAGAATAATGCCAATATTTAATTTTTCAATCAACGATAAAGCAACAGATTTATCACTACTAAAAATAAGATTGTTACCACTGCCTAATAAGATAGATTCTAGCTGAGCAGCATTGTTTAGATCTTTCTCGATGATTAATATATTGACAAATCTTTCCAATGTTTTTTGTAAATTAAACGCTATTGTTTATGTATGGGTAGCTTTAATATTTTTAATAAAAACGGAAAAATATAAATCTTTCGTGTGATTTGAAATAAAAAAGGAGATAAAATGTAAATATCTCCTTTTTATTCTAAATGCACAAGGGGAGTATTATAGTATTGTTTTAATAAATATATAAAATCTTATAAAAGAATAAAGGATAGACACATTCATCCGAAAGTTTTTTAAAATTTGATACAAAACATCCTGTATCGTCCTATTTGTAATAGTCAATAATCATAATGTGAGAAAAAAAGTCAAACAGTTAAAACATTTGGAGTTGTACCGTTGTCCACAAATCATCTTCTGGAGGAGGTTTCTCTGCTTTTTGGACAATCGGTCGGATAGTATTTATAACATAATCTAAGGAAAGATAGAATGGCAGACAAATTCTTATTTTTTCTACAAAGTTTGAAAAAGCCGTTTTCCCTGACACCCCAACTCTTCGTAAAAGTTCAAGTAGTAAATAGGTAATTAATGCAATAAATATTTGTGATTTTACTGCATTTTCAGAAGTTCCTATAAAAGTTTTGACATTGAGATTTTGTTTTAAAAGCTTGAAGAAAGTTTCTATATCCCAACGCCTTCTGTATAGTTCTGCAATTGTTGAAGCTTTCCAAGAAAGATTATTAGTTATAATTTCTATCGTTGTATTTTTCTCTTCATGGTAGGCTACAACCTTTCTGAATTTCATTTGATTTATCCCAACTTCTTTTGCTTTTTGTCCTGTCAAATAAATAATCTCGTCTATTAAAATATGTTGATCCTCATTTTCTGGAAGATCTAATTCTTCAGCTACTTCATAAACAGTGTTTTCTTTTATTCTTGTAACAAAAACATTTTGGGACAACACCCTAGCTTTAATGATGTTAAAATCCCAATATCCTTTATCTTCAACAATAATCGTATCCTTTGGGAAAACAATTTCTTCAAATCCTTTTCTGTCATGAATAGATGCATTAGTGATATTCACAAGGTTAGGCATCATCATCGCCTCATCCCATTGCGTATGGATTTTAATTCCTCCTTTTGCTGTCCGAAACTTTGCCCAATCAAAAAGCCCTAGACACACGCTAACTGTACTGCTATCACGAAGAAGAATAGTTTGATTTTTAACTTCTTCTACTACTTTTCGATGAGTATGTCTTTTCAATAAATTACCGTAGTAGCTTAACAAACTCATATACAGACTCTCAAAGACTTTGTGGCTACGTTTTTTATTCCCATCACTCATCGTTGATTTTGCAGGACTTTGTTTTAAGTCTAAGTCCCGAATAAAGGTTTTCGACACACCAATACCAACAGAAATATCCTCTAAAGTACTACATCGAGACAGCTGTCCGAACAAATTTGCAACAAGTTGGTCATAAGTCTTGTATTTATGGCATCCCTTGTCAGAATTATGCTGTTGAATAACTCTTGCTAATAAATGTTGAGGAATTAAGTCAATAATTTGACGAATTACAGGCTTATTGTTATTTTTGTTCCTACGAAACAGTCCCATTTCATTTGAATTTTGTCGTGATTTTCAAATTTAAGAAGACTGTTTCGGTTTTTTAATTTTTAATATGATTTTCTGAAAAAGTTTCGGATAGTTATGAAGGATAGATTTTTTTAATAAAATCGTGTGATTAAATAAAAAAGATTTGTAATATTGTGCCGTCGTGCTTCTACGACATTTTCACAATCACACTTTTTGAGTAAAGATTAAATTTCTGATAAATATTATTTCACATAGATGGATAAAAAGGAACTAGCGGGAAAAAAACTTTCCGAATTACGCGTAATTGCAACAGCGATTGGCATTGAAAAAGTTGACTCTTATAAGAAAAATGAATTAGTTGATATGATTTTCGGAGGAGAAACGACCTCTGATTCTAAAGAGGATACTAAGCAAGATAAAGCATCTACTCCAATTGAAGATACACCAATTGAAAGAACACAACAGCATGACTTAGGTGATAAGAAACAAAATCATAATCGCAAAAGATTTGATAAATCTAAAAAAGGAGAAGGTAAATCATTTTCGAAGCCAAAAGAAAAGTTAGATAATGATTTATTTACAGAAACCTCTTTTGATATGGATGAGGATGAATCTGTTGGATATATATCGGAAATAAATGAAGTTGAAGCATCATCTAGTGAACAAGGTGAAGTAGCTCCGGCAGAATCTCCTATTGGATTTATTAAGGTAAATAAATCTCAAGGGGGAAATGAGACGGATACATCTGCAGAACCTAAAACTAGTATTGATGGAAATCTAGATAAAGATTCAGGAGGAGACAAACCTATACATAAACCGAGAGAAATGCGTTATGACCTATCTGGAATTGTAGCAGCAGAAGGAGTCTTGGAAGTGATGCCAGATGGATTTGGATTTTTAAGATCTTCGGATTATAACTATTTAAGTTCACCTGATGACGTATATGTAAGTCACAGTCAGATTAAATTATTTGGATTAAAGACGGGTGATACAGTATATGGTACTATACGTCCCCCAAGAGAAGGTGAGAAGTACTTTCCATTAGTTAAGGTTGACTCAATCAATGGTAGAGAACCTTCTTTTATACGGGATAGAGTTCCATTCCAATATTTAACACCGCTATTCCCTGATGAGAAATTTAAATTAACAGGACATAGTAAAGAAACGATGTCAACTCGAATCATGGATTTATTTGCGCCAATCGGGAAAGGACAACGTGGTATGATTGTAGCCCAGCCAAAAACAGGTAAAACAATGTTGTTGAAGGATGTGGCAAATGCAATAGCAGCGAATCATCCGGAAGTTTATTTGATTATCCTATTAATCGATGAGCGTCCTGAAGAGGTTACTGATATGGCACGAAGCGTAAGTGCAGAAGTAGTAGCATCTACATTTGATGAGCCAGCAGATCAGCATGTGCGTGTAGCAAACATGGTGTTAGAAAAAGCAAAACGATTAGTTGAATGTGGTCATGATGTATGTATTCTATTAGATTCAATCACTCGTTTAGCACGTGCTTATAATACAGTTGCTCCAGCTTCCGGAAAAGTACTTTCGGGAGGTGTTGATGCAAATGCTTTACAAAAGCCAAAACGCTTCTTTGGTGCTGCCCGTAAAATTGAAAATGGAGGTTCTCTTTCTATTCTAGCAACGGCTCTTACGGAGACAGGTTCTAAGATGGATGAGGTAATCTTTGAGGAATTTAAAGGAACAGGTAACATGGAGTTACAACTAGATCGTAAGATTGCAAATAGACGAATTTACCCTGCGATAGATATTTTAACTTCAGGTACAAGACGTGAAGATTTATTAATGGATAAAGATGTTTTACAACGTGTTTGGTTAATTCGTAAGCACATTGCAGATATGAATCCAGTTGAAGCAATGGAATTTATGAAAGAACACATGAAAGGAACAAAATCAAATGATGAGTTCTTATTCTCAATGAATGGATAATGCTTCGGCCAACAATTAAAATAGCCTTTGCCTTTGCGTTTGGATGGATAATCCTAAAGATGTTGTTTTATTCTCTCCATCTCTTTATGGATGATATTGTAGTTCCGGGAATGATTAACAACCTATTCTTGTTATTATCTATTAGTCTTGGTCTTTATTACACAAAAAAACAAGAAGGGTATGGAGTAGCTTCTGCTTTTACAGACTTAAAAAGAGGTATTACTTCTGGTATGATATATACTTTGATTGTAGCAGTATTTATTTTAATATACTACAGTTATATCTATCCAGAATTTACTGAAAATAGAATAGAACAACGAATGGATTTATTTTATTCGGAAATGGAGAGACCTTCTTATGTTGACTCATTACGTTCGCAAAATGCAGCATTTGAAATCATGACAAAGGAAGAGATTATTAGTAAAATAAAAGCGGATAATGTGAGTAACTTGTCTCCCAAAAATTCATTCGTTTTCACTCTTCTTGGGATGATGATTTTGTCTGCTACGTATGCAATCTTTATCACATTGATATATCAACGTATTCTTTTTCGAGATTCTTATTCTGAAAAAAAAGGTAACTAATTTATCTGATTAAGTTGACATGACCAATAATTTCTAATGGTTCATCAACTTGTACCTTTCCATATCTGATTTTCCAGACATAAGTCCCATCAGGAACTTTCTTGCCAAGATAGGTACCGTCCCAACCTGCTTTGAAATCTGAACTTTCAAAAATAAGTTCTCCCCACCGATCAAAAATGCTGAAATGATAATTGTTTTGGTCAAATCCTTCTGTAAATATTGGGTGAAAAACATCATTGTAACTATTTCCATCTGGCGTAAACGTATTTGGAACATAATAAATAGGAATCTCTCTTACAGGAATGTACACTTTTATGGAATCAATACATCCGTCAGAACTAGTCACAGCAAGCGTAACTATATATCCATTCATCTGAGCTGTTTCATATTGGTGAATAGGATTATTATCTGAGCTTGTTGTATTATCTCCAAATGTCCATGAATAAGAGTCTGCATCAATACTTTGGTCGATAAATTGAACTTCATTTTCAAAATTAGTGATGATATTAGGAGTATGCGAAAAATCCGCTTTTGGTTGAGGTAAAACGAGTACATAATTATATAGAGTAATTGTACCCATGCATCCAGTTGTATTTGTAACTGTGAGGCTAACATTGTAAGAACCACTGTTTGTGAATGTGTGGTAAACCGATTGATT
This sequence comes from Brumimicrobium sp., assembly GCA_023957385.1. NCBI lineage: Bacteria > Pseudomonadati > Bacteroidota > Flavobacteriia > Flavobacteriales > Crocinitomicaceae > Brumimicrobium > Brumimicrobium sp. The sequence continues at coordinate 1,510,573 of JAMLGZ010000001.1, forward strand.
ACAATTATTTAATGAAATTCCATCTCCAAAATTCCATAGACAATTTGAATTACTTCCCTCTGTTTCATTAATAAATTTTACTTCTAAAGGATTACATCCCGTTAAATTTTCACCATGAAAATCTGGGGTGGGGTTAGCATAAATAGTCACATTTTGTGTGGAACTAGTAGAGCAAGCGCCTGCGTTGATTGTATATTCAATAATGTATGTCGTACCAGAAACACCATTTGTGATTTCTCCTGTAGCAGCATGTATAGTTGCACCATCTGAAACAGGTGGATTAAAAGTAAAAGTACCTCCAGGAGTAACTATGTTAGAAGGACCATTACTTGTTCCTTCACAGAAGCCATCGAAAGAGAATGAAGCGTCTATAGTAGGAGCTTGAATAGATGCTTGAGTAGTGACAGAACATCCTGAATCATCCGAAACTAGTATCGTATAATCTCCTACACATAAATTAGAAGCAGTATTGTTTGTGCCTGGATAAGGACTCCCATTCATCATCCAAGATAAAGTTGCTTGACCTGTAGTTCCAGATGTGTTTACGGTTATTGCACCATCACAAACGCTAACACATGAGGCATCTGTTATAACTGTTGATATGGTTGGACCTCCTTCGAATGGACCACCTGAAATGGTAATTGGACAACCATTATCATCAGTAACGGAAAAACTGTACATATCACCATTTTGTAGTCCAGTAATTTTTATTGTTCCCCCATTTGATGTGTTAGTATTAACAAAACTAGCTGTAGTTGGCAATAAGTTGGAAGAAATATAATGTTTTGAGTTATCTAATTCAGGCCATCCCCCATTCAAAGTAACTGTAAAAGAGCCATCCTGACAGTTTTCTGTAGGATTTGAACTTGTTATTTCTGTTAGATGCGTAATAGGAATAGGCGTTCCTAATGCAAAACAAGGAGGAGCATTTACATCATATGTATAAACTAAATTAGTCTTATCATAAAGAGTTACTGGAACAATATAGATAGTAGTGTAGGAGTTGACTCCATTTGTAAAAGGACCATTATTAATATCTGTGATACCATTCGTGTTAATGTCAAACACACCGATATAACATGGATCAGTTTGAAAATTATTTGGAGGGTAAACAGTAGGAGGGCAGGAATATGCCAAGAAAGCTAAGCCTGGGTCATAAATCACAGGAATGGAGGGGTCATTGCCAACATTGCTAGGAGGAACCCAATTTCCATCTGCTTGGATAGTGATTTCATCTCCAAAGCAAAGTATATAGTTAGTTTGCCCATTACCATTAATTGTGGTGGTAAATGTCCCGGTACTAGCTCCACAACTACATGAAGGAGGATTGTTATATGTATTGGAAGTTTTAGTACAGTTTGGCTCTTCCGAAAAATAGGCAGTTAATTGGCAAGGCTGTCCATCTGATTGGATATTTGAAATAGTGAAATTGGCAGGGCTTGTAAAAGGAGCGTTTAGAGTTGTTTGATTTCCATTACAATCTTTAATAATTAAACTACCAGATGTGGGAGCGTCTGTAAATGTAACTGTTCCGCTTACTGAGAATGTGTTTGTATAGGAGTCACAGGCACTTGGAGTTGCCGTTACGCTTGCGATATCGCATGGAATAACAACAGAACAATCTGCAGAACCAGTACCTCCAGTCTGTTCAAAAGTAAAATAACCACTTTGATTTTCAAAGTTAGTAATCATTACAATGTAAATATCTCCCGAATTTTGGGCTGTAGGAGGGGTAAATATACCATGTTGAGTTCCACCAAATAGATTGTTATCACTTCCTCCGGGTAGCCCTAGTGTGATTTCTTCAAAATAATCGGCTGAGATGCCGCACTCTATTGTAGCTAATCCATTATTTATTTGAGCACAACCATTAGAAACTGAAGAGAATGGTCCCCAAAGCATAAAATCAGTATCTATTCCTTGTCCATTATTGTTATATTGATGAAGACTAAGTGAAATAGTTCCCGGTTGATCAATTTGGAAGTAATACCATATAGGGTTGGGAGCCTGTGATGGACCGAATCCACTAAAAGGAGTTGTATTACATCCATTATAATTAATATTCGATGGGCCAACACCAGTGTTAATATTATTTGGGAAATTATAACTTTGATCGGTGCAAAATGGATTAGCACCTAGACAATTAGTTGCGGACTGTGCAGATAAATTATTCGTAATTGCAAGAAAAAAGAATAATACATAGAGAAATGATAAGTGTATATTCTTTATCATTGATTTTTGATATATTCTTATATATTTTAACATTTTCCTAAAGAAAATATATTTTGTATTATACTCCTTGAGCTAATTTTGAATTTGAACAAATTTATAATTTCTTATTTAATGTATGTAAATTAATATTTTAATAGGTCATTTTAGACGATTATTGGTAAAGTTATACAAATGATTTATGCTTTGGCTTAAAAATTGTTTGTTTTTTTCCAACCTTTTTGTTAAACCTCTCGTATAAGTAGTTATACTTTTTGATAATTTAACAAATTGTTTTGTTTTAATTAGTATATTTGTTTGTTTAAATCTAAAAAATAACGCGTATAGAAACATTTTACTCTAACTAAAGACGAATATTTAAGTAAATATTATCTTGTTAAAACGAGTGATTATGAACATGCGTAAATTAGAAGATAAAGAATTAGTTTCTTTATATGTGGATGGAAACGAAAAAGCCTTTGAAATTTTATTGAATCGCCATAAATCAAGGATATATAACTATATCTTTATGAAGATTCGTGATAAAGCACTTGCTCAAGATATTTTCCAAGAGGCCTTCATTAAGATTATTAATACCATTAAGCGTGGCAACTATAATGAACAAGGTAAGTTTTTGCCATGGGCAATGAGAATTGCACATAACCTTATGATTGATTATTTCAGAAAGAGTAATAAGGTAAAGATGATCTCTGAAAGCAGTTCAAAGAATGAGGAATTTTCTATTTTCCAAGTTTTGGAAGTAAAAGATAACAATATTCAGGACGAAATTGTGTATGAAGAGCTTGTAAATCAGATGATTGACTTAATCGATTACCTACCTGAAAATCAATCTGGTATTTTGAAAATGAGAATTTTTCAAGAAATGTCATTCAAAGACATTGCCGAGAAAGAGAATATTAGTATTAATACAGCTTTAGGTAGAATGAGATATGCTTTGATTAATATTCGAAAGCTAATTGAAAAACATGATTTAGTAACATCTCTATAAGGATAGAAAACATATATAAAGACGTCTTTAGAAATAAGGACGTCTTTTGTTTTGGTAGATTACACTCATCTATGGAATAATAATGAAACAATGGGAGGGAAGGCCAACTACCTCAGCGGAATCTTTTTTGGTATTTATTATCTTGACCTCTTTTAGATAAGTCCCATTTTCTTGGTATAATAGAACCCGATTTTCCTTTATAGCTTTGGTAGGAATAAATCGATGTGTAGGTTTTTGGTTTGAGATAATCTCATAAGATTCATGCATTACAAGATTAGAAATATTTGAGATTGAAAAATAGATATGTGCCTGAGTAGTATCAGTAGGGGAATACATCCATTTTTCAATTTTTCCACTTCCAACCGTGTCTTTGTTTTTATTTCTATAGATAAACTCTCCCGAACCTTGAAATGAGGTGATATCAACTACTGGAATAGTGGCTGTTAAGGCCATTTTTTGAGAAGGAGAGATGTACAACAAAGTTTGTTTTGCTTGGATATGATTATCTTTTGGTAGTAGATTTTCAAGTATTATTCCATCAAATGGCGCCACATAGAAATATTGATTTACTGCATCTTCTTTCAATTTAGTTTCGTAGTATTTCTTAAGAATCCCAAAATTAGAGGCTATGTTTTTCTCTGTTTCTGAACTAAATTCAGGTAGTTCTGGTATAGCTTCTTTATGGGAGATATTGTTTTGATAATTTTCCCATTTTGAGTATTGCTCAGGTAACTCTTGTTGAATTTTTAAAGAAAAATCTAAAAGCATCTTTTTAAATTCTAAGCGTTGTATTACAATTTGATATAAAATATCAAGGCGTTCTAATTTCAATAATATATCTCCTTTTTTAAAATGAGTACCTGGCTTTAGACTGGTTGATTTTTCTTCTAATTTTCCAGAAATATTCATAGAAACTGAGAAATGTGATTCTGGTTGAACTATACCTTGTAGAATTTGAGGTGAATAGTTGGAATGATATTCAAATAATTTGTATTCTGAAGTACTTAATGAAGTAGATGTTTTTGAGTCCTTACCCATAAATAAAAAAACAATTAACATCATATTTATAAAAATACTGATTAGGAGAAATAATTGCATTTTCTTCTGTTTCATTCTTCATTTTTTTAGTAAGATACAATTAAATATTCTACAACTATTTCTTAGACCTAATTTTTTTTTAAAAATGAGTGTTTTGGTTAATTCTTAATACTTTGGAACTATTTTGATTTTATTTCGTAACACATTATCGAAACTATAAAACAATGACATGAAAAAAATTAGTTTTATAATCATTTTATCGCTAACTTTCTTTGTTTATCATGTATATGGACAGATTGTGTATGGACCATCTTATCGTGATGAAATTATTAATTCATTAAATGATATTTCAAAAAAAGATATTATACGATTAAATACATCTTTGCTTGAAGCTGGAATTTATCAGAATTCGATTCTTTATATTGATAAATTACTTGAATCAGAGCCAAATGTTGCAAATTACAATTATCGTAAAGGATTAGCTTTAATTAGTATGGAAGGCGATATAGAATTAGCTAAACAATGTCTATTAAAGGCAAAAAACGATATAAATCCCAAATATAAAATGAGTAATAAGAAGGAAACTGGAGCGCCAGTAGAAACATATTATTTATTGGGGAGAGTTGCCCATTTGGAAAATCGTATTGATGAAGCTATAGAATATTATAATACGTATAAGAATAGTAATGTAAAGAAATTAGTATATGCTGATGATGTACAATTAATGCTTCAACAATGTGATAATGCTAAGACGGTTGAAAATCGCGATAATCTATATCGTATTGGAAATTTCAAAGGGAATGTAAACTCTAAATATCCTGATTATGCACCTGCTATCTCTAGTGATGGTAATAATATGTTTTACACTTCACGAAGACCTTGGCCAGATGGAAGCAATGAAAATATAGTAGATGTCAAAACAAACATGTATAGCGAAGATATATATTATACAACAAAATCTGAGGACGGTGTTTGGAATGACCCGAAAATGATGAATTTCTGTAAAGCTAATATGAATGAATCTGCCGTATCTACAAGTAATGGTAGTGATACTATTTATTACTATAATGATAATGTAGGTAATGGAGATTTATATTTTGGGATTTTCAAAAATGAGCAATTAGAAAATACGCAACCTATATTAATCTCAGGGGTAAATTCAAAATATTGGGATCCACATATCAATTTTAGTAAAGATGGGAAAACACTTTATTTCTCTTCAAATAGACCAGGAGGATTTGGAGGTAGAGATATATATAAAATCACTAAGAATTCAGATGGAAGTTGGGGAGAACCTGTTAATCTTGGACCTACAATTAATTCGGAATACGATGAAGATGCTCCTTCTATAGCTGACGATAATGTTACACTTTATTTCTCATCGAATGGTAAAAGAAGTATCGGCGGATTTGATGTATTTAAAACTGAATATAATGTGGAAACAAAAAAATGGTCTGTACCTGAGAATATGGGAACCCCCATTAATACAACATATCATGATATTTATTTTAATTTGAGTGAAAATAGATTTGCTTATATGTCGTCAAATAGACCTGGAGGTCAAGGTGGGGCTGATATTTATCAGGTGAATTTTGTGAGACAACAAATAGCACTGATCAAAGGAAATGTAACTTATCCGAATGAAACTACTCCAAAAGACCCATCCGTGGCTATTCGTGTAAGATGCTTGGATTGTGAAGAAGATATTACTGTAACAACCTATGATATAGGAGAAATTCCATTCGGATTGAATGTGATTCCATGTCACAAATATGAATTAGTAGCAACACGTCAAACTGCGACAGGTGAGGAAGAAACGTTCTTTTCTCAAATTTATGAGTTAGGGTGTGATGAGCAACAAGAAGTATATGCTGATGTCGTTTATGGTACTAAAGAAGGAAATTTCCCAGCCATTACATACAAGCATTATTTTAGTTATAACAGAAATTCAGTTGCAGAAGATAAAGCAAATTTTGAACGCTTAATAAATGGCATGGTTGAGCAGGCAAATAATGGACGACAAGAATTCATAATTTCAATTAACTCTTCAGCTTCCTACGTTCCAACTAGATCATTTAAAGATAATAAAACCTTAGCTGCGACCCGTGCTGAGAATTTAAAACAAATTGTTTTGGAAGCAATTAATCTTCATGATATGCTTAAAGGAAAGGTAAATATCCAAATTAAAGATGTTAGTGTAAACGGTCCAGCTTATGAAAGTGATGCAGGTAATCAAGCTACCAAATATGTTGACTATCAATTTGTGTCTGCGACTTTAGAAGGTTATGGTGAAGATATTAATTCAGCTGGTCTAGTAATCGAATCTAAAGATGATTTAACTATTGTTCCTGTAGATAGAGCTTCAGCATCATCAGGTAACTCTAGTTCGAGTGGAGGAAGTAGTTCTATTAGCTCTAATGATTTCTCTACTAAATTACAAGTCGGTTACCATGTTGTTGTTGGAGCGTTTGGTGTTATTTCAAATGCAGAAAGATTGGCAGATAAGTTAAAGGCTAGTTATCCAAATACAATCATTGTTAAAAATACTACTAGAGGATTAAATTATGTGATTATTGATTCTACATCTGATAGAGCTGTTGCTATGCAGACTGTACAGCAGTATAAACAAAATGCTAGTGGAGGAGCTTGGGTGTTATATATTAAGTAGTTATAATCGTTGTATTTGTTAAAAGTGATATACTGATAATTAGCTTTTAATTTCCGGCATATTAGAATTTAACGATTACCCTTCTTTATCTTCCATAATTCAAAAGGAGCTTTTATACTATCTTTTTAGAGTTTTGTAAATAAAAATTGACTTCTATTTTTGATACTAATTGTTTTAGAAACAGGTAAGTAGAGTTTGTGCTACCATCATCACAAAATATAAATGGTAATTTGCTATAAACGCTAAGAAAGTTAGAACCTCTTCTTCTTTTAGCCTATTGGTTTCATTATTACAAAGAATTATGATTGCTGTTTTCGACATCCCCCAAAGTATGATAGAATGGGAAATAATACAATCAAAAGGTAGCTTCCTACTAACAGATAAGCAATAATACTAATTCCACCGAGATAGGAAACAGGTGAAGAGATATGATATACTACTTTACCATTCGAATTTCCTGGAATCATAATACCCATAATATGTGTATTTATTCTTGATATAGGCAATTCTTTTCCATTATAATAAGCTTTCCATTGTGGATAGTAGTTTTGATTTAAAATGAGCCATTGAGGAATTGGATTTTGGTTTTGAACTTCTACAGAAAATGAGTTATATCCTACGTGAGGTTTGTGAATTGTAGTATTTTGGGAAGTGATATCTCCTTCATTGTTTATTCCCCAAATTAAGCCAGGTTCTATAGGAGAATTAGGCTTTTTTTCCTTATTTGCAAAGTAAAACAATGGATTCTCTAAATTAAACTCTAAACTAGAGTCTATTTTAGCTTGCTCAAAGTACTTAATTTGACAAGGGTTATATCCTTCAAAGGAAATTGTTTTATTAAATGTGGAAACGTTGAGCCAGATTCCATCAATTTTCTTTAAACCTTGACTTTCGTTAAAATAACTCATAGGGTAATCTAGGTTTTCTTGACTGATATCCGATGGAAGAGTGCGGAAGAATTGCTTGTAATCCGCATATTTAAAAGAATAGGTAACAGTATAAGGAATACTGAGTTGGGTTTGTATGCCTATGTCTAAGAAAGCAAAGAGAAAAAGTGTAGAAAACCAAGAAAATTGGAAGAATTTTTTTGCTATATAACAAACTCCAACGATGAAAATGATGATGATACAGTTTATAACAAGATGTGTTGCCATATACTGATTGGACGATTCTGATCTTTGAAGAAAATCAATGAGATTATTTTTTATTTCGGTTGGAGATGTTCTGAAATAGAAGAGAATTCCAACTAAAATTATAATACTAAAGAAGGAATAAAGAATAGTTTTTTCTCTTTTCGTAAGAATGGGTTTCTCTAAGAAATTTTGGAGACCGATACTAGCTACGATTAATAAAGCAAAAACGCTATAAGTCTTGAAAAAAGAAGGATGTCTGAAAACTCCAAATCCCGGAAGGTGATATAATATTTTGTATATGGGAGTATAACTTCCCAAAGCTGCAATTAGACCAATAAAAGCAATGAAGCACAGAATGATTACTTTTTTATTCATTCTATTTCTAGTAAAAGCAAAGAGAACAAATATAAATGCTACAAGACCAAAATAGCCACTTCGTAGTGTTATATCGGTTATGGTGAATGATTCTGTTTTACTTAAAACGGAATATGGAAAAATAAAAGAGATATAATCGATGGGAACAAATGGGTTAGCTAGTAGATAATCACTATAAGGTAGTCTTTCTAGACGGTTAAAATAGGGCGCGAATTCAAATCCAGAAACTAAATAAGGGAGTAACAATACTATTGCTGTAATAAGCATACTTCCGCCTCCTAACGATATTCTTTTTAGAGTAGCCACATCTTTCCTATATTTCCAGAAATAATAAATGAATACAAAAAGAAAAATATAGATTAAGATAATGGTATAAGCTGGGCTTGCGGAGGAAGTATTTAATGCAATAAAGAAACCCGTTAAGATGGCATAAACATATTTGAATTTCTGAAAAAAAAGATATACTGCTCCTAAGCACCAGGGAAGCCATGCAATACCGGCTATGAAAACCATGATTTGAGCAGTACCAACCATCAGTCCAGATAAAGCATAGCTAAACCCTATGATGGCAGCTATACGTTTATCTCCTATAAAGTGTGTGATAAACCAATACATTCCCCAACCAGCAAGTAAAAAATACAAGTTGATTTCAAGTATCAGAGATGTAATGGTGTACTTGCCAAACAGTATAAATAACCAAGTGATTGGGTTCCATATTCCACTTTGTGGATCTGCATATATAGGATATCCCATGTGTTGAAAGCTATTCCAATAGGGAAAATGTCCATTCCATATCGCATCACTTATAAAATAACGATAGGGTAGAAAACCGCTAATATTATCCCATTTAGGTGTATTGTAGAAGAATGTAAGTGGCCAAAGTAATATTAAAATCCCCGCTGACATAAGTATGGCATAGCGATGATTTTGAATAAATGACAATAGATTCTTCATTCTTCAAAGATAGATTTTTTTTATATAACCATACCTTAATCGTAACAAATATCCCCCTCCTTCTTGATTTGGAGCTTTACTTTCAAATGACTTTTAAGGGAATTGATTTCAAAATTAAAAAGATTGATAAAATTAATAATCTAAAAAATCATATAAATTATCTTCTGAAGCAAAAACGTATATTAACATTTGATAATCACAATTACAAAATAGAGATTTAGCATTCTATTTTAATTCTTCATGGCTATACAAAAGTAAATTTCTATCTTTCCGTTCTCAATATATGAGGTAGAAATTTTAGATGCGAAATAGGTGATAGATGAAACTCCAAAAATAGAGAAAAGGGCAATAAGAGAAGCAATTCTATTAAATGCACAGTGGGTTAATTGTGTATTTATACGGTTATAAAATTTAAGATGTTATGAGACGATTTGTTTATATCATTTATGCATTATTTAGTTTATTGCTCTTTTCTTGTCACGTTGATGAGCCACAAAATAATCCGGCTATAATTGGACATAAAGGTTGCGGTCCAATCGATGAAAATGGGAATATTAATCTTTACGCAAATTCTTGGGAAGCATTAAAAGAAGCTATTACTTTATTAGATGGTACAGAAATGGATATCCAGATGAGTGCTGACTCTACACTTTGGATTTTCCATAATCATGAAATAATGGATTGTAATGATTCTCTTATTAATTTTTCTACTTGTACAGATGCTCAAATAACATTGTTTAATAAATGTTCCTATAATAATAAAATTATACGTTTTGAAGAATTTATTAAAAAATCAACTATAGAAGATTGGAGAGGTAAAACGCTTTGTTTAGACTTAAAGGTTTTAAATAATTATGGAACACAAAGTTTATTTGAGCGACAGGAAGATAAGGTGCTTTACGTGAGAGACTTAATTTATAATTATACAAAGAATAATCAATTTTTGGTTTATTGTGAAGTGTTTAATGAGGAGCAATATTTAATTTTTAATGAAGTATTTAAAGATAAAACTATACTAGCTCTTTATAAAGTTGATTCTAAAGAGTTATTATCCTGGGAAAATAAAAACTTTAAATTATCAGTTCTTATTCATCATTTAGATTTAGATAATGAAAATAACTTAAAAATCGATGATATATGGGGTGTTTATAAACCAGATGAGTTTTATAGATCTTTAAAATTCTCTCCAGATTTTATTCAAGGAGATAACGTTCCAATGTTATCATTCATAAAATCTATTCAACGAGGAATAAAACCTTTAACTATAGATGAAAGGAAATTTCATTTCTCTGGAGAAGATGAATTTTACTCAATAGAAAACAGTAAAGTAAGACAGCTAGATAAACCATTTATGTATCAGTTTGAAATAGATCCTGTACAATTTGAAAAAGGAACATTTTTAACTTTTACTGCATACGATATTAAAGATAGCACAGTTATATGGGAAGCCATAAAACTTGATGAGGTGTCTAATCCATCTATTTTTTTCTATCCAAAATTTCTTCATCATATAAATGTATCTAACTATAGTATAAGTATTTGGAATCAAAATAAAAATTTAATTAATCATCGAATTAAGTTAAAAAAAATTGTTCTACCTGATGACTAGTGTAATTTCAAAAAAAAGTGCATAAACCTCATCAAAAGAGGTTTTTTTTGGGCGATTTTTATCAAATGTTCGCCACTTTTGTTCGCCACTTAAAGAAAAATCCGAATTAACTCGTTGATAATCAATCTGTTAATTCGGATTTTGTTGTGGTGATGGACGGAATCGAACCGCCGACACAAGGATTTTCAGTCCTTTGCTCTACCAACTGAGCTACATCACCAGCCTCGTTTTTCGAACGTGGGGGCAAATATAACAACTTATTTTATTTTCAAACAATCTAAAGCATTAATTTTTTAAAATCTTCTTTTAACTTTGCACGCCTATGTCTAAGACATTAAAATATCGCATAATAGATGCTGGGAATACCTTCTTGAAAATAGTTGATTTTCAAGAAGATGTTATTTTTAATCAAATGATACTTTCTTGGAGTGATCATAAGATGATTCAATATATATTGCAAGAAAGAGATTCTGATTATTGCATTCTTTCTTCCGTTGTAGATGCACAAAGCAAGCAAAATATTATAGCATTAGCACAACCAACGATTGTATTAGATTATAAAACAGCTCTCCCCATTTCATTGCAAGAATATGAAACTCCTGACACATTAGGAGCAGATAGAATTGCAAATGCTGTAGCAGCTTCTAAAATCACTACTACTGAAGCGGCTTTAGTGATTGATATTGGAACATGTATTAAATTTGATTTAGTAGATAAGAATAAGTATTTGGGAGGCTCTATCTCGCCAGGCTATGCCATGCGATTAAATGCGATGCACCATTTTACAGGAGCCCTTCCTCAGTTGGAATTAGAAAATCATGCCCCTCTTATTGGTAAATCTACGAAAGAATCAATGCTTTCGGGAGTTATTAATGGAATTCAGGCTGAAATAGAAGGATTAATTACAAAATATCAAAAAAAATATGCTTCATTAACAATTTTTTTGACAGGTGGGGACTATAAAAGGTTTGAAATCGAATTAAAAAATAGCATATTTGCCGTTGAAAATTTAACCGTTACAGGTTTATTCTTAATTTTGAAGCATAATGTTTAAATATACTTTAGTAATAATTGCAACCATTTTCACTGGAATAGTAGTGGGACAGATGAATACAAGTTCCCCTTATTCATCATGGGGAATTGGAGATGTGGGGTTTTATGGTGATGCGTATGCTAATAGTTTAGGTGGTGCTTCAGTGGCATTGACGGACTCAAGTGAGGCTAATTTCTTTAATCCATCAACCTATTCTTTATTAGCCAAACAATTACCTTTATTCTCGTTTGGACTTAATCATTACGAAAAATCTTTCTCTGATAACAATGGACTTGCATCTGAAGGAAGGTTTACGAATATCACTCACCTCGGATTAGCTATTCCTTTTGCAAATCGTTTTGGGTTAGGTTTTGGATTAAAACCATATAGTCGAATGGGGTATGAAATCGGAGGTGGAAATATACCAGATGGAGATAGTATCCATTATCGATATTCAGGAAAAGGTGGAATTCAAGAAATCTTTATAGGCTTTGCAGGGAATATCTTAGATAATAGAAATCATTCATTATCTCTCGGTATAAATGGTATTTACTACTTTGGGAAAATAAATAATCAACGTAGAGCTTACCAGAATACAAGTAATGGCGAAAAAGGAGGTTTAGACGATCGAAAATTAATTGCCAAAGATTTTGGAATGGAAATAGGTTTAAATTATGAGTATAAAATATCAGATAAACATAGTCTAAGACTAGGAGCTGTTTTCCGACCTGAAAGAAAAATGAAATTTGAGAAGGAAGATACGCGTATATTTTATTCAAACTTCACCAATATAGGAACTTATGATACCATTCTAAATAATCCTACAATTACTGGAAGAATTCATATTCCAGCTATGACTAAAATTGGTATTGCCTATAGATACACTCCTCAAGATGATTCAGTACGTTCTAGAACTAAATTGTCATCTTATTTATTTACTTTTGAATACGATATGATGAATTGGAGTGCATACCAAGAGAATTTCAATGGCACTGGAGAAATAAATCGTTACGTAAACTCTAGTTCCTATCGCTTTGGATTTGAATTTGTTCCACATAGATTATCAGCCGCCAGATCTTCTTATATCAAATATTTTGATAAAATTAAATATAGAATTGGTGGATATTGGATTGATTCACCTTATGCAGTTGGAGGTACACAATTACAAGATAGAGGTGTAACACTTGGGTTTGGATTTCCTTTAATATTGAATAGAGCAGTTTCAACTATTAGTTTCTCAGCTAATTATGGAGTTATGGGTTCTTCTAAAATAGCAAATAGCATAAAAGAAAATTATTATGGATTCAATATCGGCATAAATATTGCTCCAGGGTACGACAGATGGTTTAAAAAATATAAATACGATTAATTTTACTACAATGAGAATGCAAAATTTAATATGGACAGCGATTTTTACTCTTAGTTTAGGGTTCTTCACTTATGCACAAGATGATAATGCAGATGAATGTACACGTTACAAAGCTATTGCTGGTTATGCCTATAAAGCAAAAGAATATGAAAAAGTAACTCGTTCTTATATACGTGCTTTAAAAGAGTGTGATGGATTAGAAATGGTCTTTTTTGACCCATTTATCTATTCTGTTGGTCAATCTATGAGAAATGCTACAGATGAGGCTATAAAAAGTGCCTATTTGGATACTTTAATCTATGTTTATGAAGTTGGACAAAAACAACATGGTATTCAAGATAGATGGCAAGTTCAATTGGGTTATAGCTATTTAACACAAGGAAAGCCAGGTAATATGAAGAAAGCAGATGAGGCTTTTAATAAAGGTGTTCATTTTGAGAAAGAAAAGGTAAACAAAGGATATTTACAGTTATACTATCAAAATTTATTCAATCTTTGGGTACAGGAACAAGATGCAAAAGTGAAAGCTGATTACAAAGCAAGATTGATTGCAGACTTCTTTATTCTATCTGATTATGGTAACAAAGGAAATATGGGCGCTGATTTAAATGACTTTTTAGCAGCTTACCTTGATAAAGCAGTTACAGATTGTGCTTCTATCCTTCCAGATATTAATAACTTCATGAAGAACTTACCAGCTGATAAAGAAGCTAAAAAAGCAACAGTTAAAAATTTCATGAGTTTATTAGAAGATAAAAAATGTACTGATAGTAAAGAATATGTTATGTTAGTAGATACAATTATCGCTATAGATCCTTCTGTAGATGCAGTAATTGCAAAAGGTAAAATGTTAGCTAGTCAAAAGAAAATGTCTGATGCAGTTGCAACTTTCAGAAAAGCATTAGGAATGGCTGAAAATGCTGAGCAAAAGAGTGATATTGAGTATGAAATAGCTAAAGCATATTATAATGCAGGAAGTTATAGATCTGCTCACGATGCTGGAATTGCTGTGACTGGAAAAAATTCTGCAAAAGGGTATGAGATTTCTGCTAGAAGCGTGAATGCTTTAATGAATGAATGTGGAGTTTCTACCTTTGAAAGAAAAGCAAATAATTATTATGCTGTTGAATTAGCTGAAAAATCTGGAAATGGTTCTTTAATCAGCTCTTTAAAAGCACAATGCCCTTCTTCTAATGATATTTTCAATGAAGATAAATCTGTAGGAGATCAGGTAACATTAAGTTGCTGGGGTAAAAGTTATACAATTGTAAAATATTAATTGTCTAAACAATTAAAATATAATTCATTCCTATTTCCTGCTATCGTTTTGATAGCAGGAATATTTTTTTCTTGCTCCAATGATTTAGATCAAGTTAAGAAAATCACCACACATCCTGATAACCCCGATGAAACAAGTGAGATGCTCCATATTATCTATACCGATTCTGGTTTAGCTAAAGTTGAAATTTTTGCTCGTATTGCCGAAACTTATACTCATCCTAAATCTATAACTAAGTTTAAAGATGGATTGAAAGTACATTTTTTTGATAATCAGGGTAAAATAGAATCTATACTCACCTCTAAATATGGTCAAATTGATGATGAGTCGGGAATAATCATGGTTAGAGATAGTGTAAAACTAGTAAATATTGAAGACCAACGGACAATGGAAACCGAAGTGCTTTATTGGAAAAAAGGAGGTGATTCTATTTATACCAATAAAGCAGTTGTGATAACAACAAAAGATATGATTTTGAGTGGAGTAGGAGCATGGACAACTCCCTCTTTTGATACGGCTCAATTCTTTAAACCAACTGCTAAAATATTTTTAAAAGAATAACAATGAAAACATATACACGCATTATGCAATTATTTTGGTTAACAATGGGAATATTTATTGCCATTATTGTTACTTACAAGGGATTTACTGATGGATTTAGAAGGTGGTATCCCTATTATGTTTTCAGTGCTTTAGCATTATTCCTTTATTTTATACGTAGTATAATGTTAAAAAGAATGAATAAAATTCAAGAGGAGAATACTAAGAATTCATAGTTTTTAGCTCTCTCATTCTCATTTTAACCATACTATTGTATTTACTTAATTTTAATTACCTTTGGTTTTCTTTAAGATTATATACCAAAAGAATTCCTAATTGATGAGTAAATTCTTACTTCGATATTGCTCCATCTTTCTGTTACTCTTACCCTCCTTTGTGTGGTCGCAATACGAAGTGAAAGGAAGAATTACAGATGAAAGTAATATTGGGATTCCTTATGCTGAAGTTTTTGTAAAAAATAAACCAGAATTAAGAACGCGTTCTGATATAAATGGGAATTATTTGATGCGTCTCGAAGTAGGTGAATATTATTTGGTGTTTTCGGCTGTAGGATTTGAAGATAGAGAATATTATTTAGGTGTTAAAGAAAAACAAACCCTACTTGATATGCAACTCTTTTCCTCCAAAGTAGAAGAGTTTGAAAGCGTTGATTATAGAACGAAAAGGAGGAATGTAGGTAGAGATATTGTTTTGAGAACGGTTAAAATTAAAGATGAAATAGATTTTAATAAATATGCTTATTCTACCCAAGTTTATATTCGTGCAACTAAAGAAAAAAAAGTTGAAGGAACCAAGAAACAAGAGAAAGAAAAAATAGAAAATGCTCATTTTGATTCTGTGGAGGAGTTAAAACGTAAGAAATTGAGTCAATTGCAAGATATGGATATGGTAGAGGTAGAATTGACTCGAAATTATGTGCCTCCAGCGAGTATTAAAGAAGTTCGTAATGCATATACAAAACGTGGGAATGACCAATATCTTTATTTTACTACAACTGCCGCTGCAAATTTTAATTTCTTTCAAAATATATTGTACTTAAATGATTTAAGTAAAAATCCTATACAATCTCCTATATCTAATGCAGGAATACTTTCCTATAAATATCAATTGGTAGAAAAGATAGAACGTAAGGATCAGCCGTCATTAAATAAGATTAAAATTACACCTAGAAATGTTGCTACTTCCACACTGGATGGATATATATGGATAGCTGATAGTTCTTGGATGGTAGAAAAATTAGAATTTACTATCTCAAAGGGAAACCTCTTTATTTATGATTATTTTACTATTCAACAAGAATTTAGAACTGTCGGGGATACCATGAGTGTGCTAACAGGACAAATTATGAAATATGGAGTTTCTTTTAACAAAGAGAAATATGATGGAATCACCAATGTGAGCTATACTAATTATAACTTTTCTCCGAATTTTAAGGGAATTAAATTTGGAAATGAAGTGGCTGTAACAACCACTGATGCATACGATAAAGACACTTCGTATTGGTCTCAAAATAGATTGATACCTCTTACATTAGAAGAACAAAAGTATATTAAACAAAGAGATAGTATCGAGAATATGTTTCTAAAACAAAACTATTTAGATTCAATTGACTCGGTATTCAATAAAGTAACATTTTGGAAAGTAGTTTGGTTTGGTATAGATCATAGAAATCGAGCAAAAAAAACACAATGGACAATTAGTTCTATTGCTGGTACAATGCGCCCTTTGTATATAGCAGGACCACGTATTGGACCTGATTTTAGCTTTTATAAAAAATGGAATAACGAACGTTCTATTGATTATTTCATCCGAACGGATGTTGGGGTACTCAATGGAGATGTAAAAGGATGGACAACCATTCAATATTTGTACGACCCCTTTAGACAATCTAATTTATGGATGAATGTTTCCCATAACTATGACTTAATCCGTTCGTATGATGCACTTACACAAGTGTTTCTACGTGATAATTTTATTGTGAGTACTTCAGGTACTTTAGGACATACATTTGAAGCCTTTAATGGTTTTGTTGTTGAGACGGAGTTGACCTATATTTACCGGAGCCCATTGCCTGCTAACACAAAATTTATTCGTTGGTTTGATAAAGCTTTGAATAATGTGGAACCACCCGTTTTTACTCCATTCAATTCATTTATTGGTAATTTGATGATACGCTATACGCCTTTCCAAAAGTATATGCGTGAACCTAAGCGTAAAGTTATTTTGGGTTCTAAATGGCCTACTATATATATGTCCTACGAAAAAGGAATACCCAAAATATTTGATAGTGATGTCAATCATGACTATATTCAATTTGGTATGAGTCAAGCTTTTAATATTGGTACGTGGGGGACATCTCAATATCATATTACTACCGGTAAATTCTTAAATACAAAAAAACTCCATCCGGAAGACTTTAAATTCTTCAGGAGAGGGGACCCTATCTTATTTTCTAATCCTTTATATTCATATCAAGATTTAGATTCTACCTTACCCACTATGAATTGGTATTTAGAAACGCACTATATACACCATTTTAATGGCGCTCTTATTAATAAGATCCCATTTATGAAGAAAACCCGCATTTCAACTGTTGCAGGTGGCGGTTTCTTATGGGTACCCGAACATGATTGGATTCATTACGAGTTATATGTCGGGTTAGAGCGTATCTTTAAATTTGCCAAAAGAAGATTGAGAATAGGAGCTTATTGTGTATTCTCTGAAGGGAATCATATATCTAAATTAAAAACTTCTTTTAAAATAAGTTTTGCCATTCTGGATGAGCGAAGTATGAAATTCACCTTCTAATACTTTTGTTAAAAAACTGATTTTGTGGGTTTGTGCTATATTTTTTCAATATATTTGGAACACATTTTAAATTCTATTATATGAAAAAACACTTACTTATGTTCACTGCACTTGCTATGGCATTTACAGTAAATGCACAAACAACTGCACAGGATGGAAATTGGTCTA
This sequence comes from Brumimicrobium sp., assembly GCA_023957385.1. Lineage (NCBI taxonomy): Bacteria > Pseudomonadati > Bacteroidota > Flavobacteriia > Flavobacteriales > Crocinitomicaceae > Brumimicrobium > Brumimicrobium sp. The sequence continues at coordinate 1,528,785 of JAMLGZ010000001.1, forward strand.
GTTCTTCTACTTGGGTTGGAGGTATTCCACCAGTAACAACAGGAACTGTTACCATCAACCATAAAGTAACTCTAGATCAGAATTACACACACGAATCAGGTGATTTTACGGTAAGTGCTACAGGCTCTATTACAGGAAATAATAATACGCGTTCCTTCGCTATTAATACTACTCCTACAGGTAATGCTACACTTATAAATAAAGGGAAAATTGAAGTATCCAAAATAGCCTTCATGAAGGGGAGTGTTTTTGGAACAGATGGAACCATAAAGGCTGATAGTTTGTACACAAAAGCATATATCCAACTGAATAACGCTAACTCTTTTATTGAGACAACTGCTTTACTAATTGATCAAGGAGGGTCAATCGGGAATAATGGTGATGTCAAAGCTACTAGGTTCTTAATTCGTGGAACGTATGGAGGTACTGGTAAAACTACATGTACTAATTTAATGAATGATGCTACAGGAAATACCACCAATAGTGGGACTATTTATACCGATAAATTCTTAAATCTTGGAACTTGGCAAAATGCGTATAAATTAAATACAACGTACTTTCTAAATTGTAAATCGTTTGAAAATACGGCAAGTGGAAACATTTATGTAGATCATAATTGGGCCAACTCTGATTCTTTGGCATCTCCTGCAGTATTTCTAAATGATGGGTATGTTTTAGTTCAAGATAATTGGGCAAATACCAAAGAAGTAAAAGGAAATGGTAAGTTTTGTATAGGATATAATTCAACAAATACTGGACAAATGAATGGTACTTTTGATTTTTGTGATAATACCGGTGGGGGAGTTGACTATAATACAGGAACAATTGCATCAGGCATTACTTATTGTCAGTTTCCTTGTGATGCAAGTATAGATAAATATGGAATGGTTGAAGAGATGAGTATATTCCCAAATCCAGTAACTTCTCATTTAACTTTAAGCACAAACTTTGATTTAGCTAATGCTCAAATAATTATTTATAGCGCTTATGGACAAGAAGTTATGAGACTATCACATATTGCTGGAATGAATGCGGAATTAGATTGTACGCTTTTAAATAGTGGGATGTATTTCTTGGTTATTAAAAACAACCAACGATCTATGAATGCTAAATTTATAGTGGAATAAAATATAAATTGAAAGATGAAGTAATTATTCCAAAAGTTAATTTTATAGCGGAAGGGTAGGCGTTTAACACGCCTACTTTTATTTTAACAAGTACCTGTTGTGCATTTAGTATATAATACTTCTTTATACATACTCTTTAAAGAGCTTTTTATACTCTAGGTAACGTGCATAAACAGCACGTGTATAGTTAAAAGTCTCGTTTCCTCGTATATATCCAAATTTCACCAATGGATCTTTGTAGTATTTGGGGTCAGATAGATAACGCATATAGATTTCAACATTATCATCCCATTTGTGTGGGTCTTTCCCATATTTCTCTGCTAACTTTTGAGCATCTAAAACGTGTCCCATTCCAGCATTGTATGTAGCTATTGTAAATTTAATTCGCTGAATAGAATCTTTAATACTTGCCCATTGTTTATAATTATAGGATAGTTTCTTTAAACCTCCTTCAATTTGTACTTCAGGAGGAGAGTCAGGATAAACACCGTAAATAGGTCCAACAGAAGGCATAAACTGCATTAACCCATATGCTCCAGCCCATGATTCATTTTCCAGTGTAAATTTAGATTCTTGGTATATGATAGACGCAACTAGTCTCCAATCCCACCCACGTTTTTTGGAAGCATTTTTTATGATGTTATCAAAACCGGAAATTTTACCTCCTTTAATAGATGAATATTCACTTTGCGATTTATCCGTATATTCTGATAAGTCGTAGTATTTATGTTTAATGTATTTGAATTTTGTCGTTTGTTTAAATTCCTTTAACCAGCTATTTAATTTTTTACGAAGCAGTGGACTTTCTTTACGTACTGCAAAAGCGATTTGTTGCTCAAAACTTAGAAGCATTTTTGTATCGACATTCTTATTATATCTTTGGTTGATAATCGCAACATTTTTATCTACAACGGTATAGTCAATTATTCCTTTAGACACCATTTCTACGGCTTCTTCTGCAATTAAATTCCCATCCAATGGAGCAATGATAAATGTGTCTCCCATTTCATGTTGAAGATTGATGAGTCGGTCATAATAGCTAGATTTGTTCCATACGTGAATTGTTTTTCTAGAAAGTTGAATCGGATCACGGATGAGATGTTTTTCAATTTCATTCTTTTTCATGTGTTCCCATCCTTCTGGTAGTCGCTGAACTAATACTTGCGGGGCTCTTAAAATAGGTTCTGAAAAATCAATTTCTTTCTTTCTATCCTTTGTGACTGTGAAATTACAGGCTAGAATATCTCCATATCCTTCATTTAACTCATTAATTACATTGTTTAAGTCATTGATAATGTTTACTTCTAGTTTTACACCTAATGATTTGGCAAATTCATTCAGAATTTCATATTCGAATCCCATTTTTTGCCCTTTGTAGATGAAATAAGAGGTGGTACTGTTTTCTACTAAAATAACCAAGCGGTTATCCTTTAGGATCTCTTTCAAATCATTTTGTTTATCGGGATTGGCTCTACCAACCAATGTTTTACTTGCGTTGTGATTCTGACAATTAAGCAGTATAGATAATACAAATAAAATAACAAAAAAGGAGACGGTATTTTTAGCAGATTTAACCTTCAAATAGATATATTTTATGGAAAGTTATGAAAATTGAATGGGACAACCAATTATAGATTGATAAGTTTATCAACACTATGTTGATTACTTAGAAATTTTTCTTGAGCATCAAACATGAATCCTTTAAAAACTTGGGTTATTTCATTTTCTAAATGCGTAAAAACAAGAACAGCTTTACCTAGTTCATTTGGATATGGGATTCGATTTGACAATCCGGTTGAAGCCATTTTTAAACCATCGATCTGCTGGTATTGATATATCCATTCCTTTTCGTACATAATCTGTAGTAAATAAATAAACTCATCAGCATAGTGAAATACAGGATTTTCAAATGATAGATTGTGAGGATTTAATGAATATTTAAAAAAGGGTTCAATAAAATCAGATAAATTTATTTTACTATAATCACTCCAATTTTTAGCTAATAAATGATCGAAAAACAAATCGATAGCTATTCCCGACACCTTGGGTAAACTTTTATAGAGCTTTTGCTTTAGTTTAATTACCTCAGGATGATTATCAATAAAGAAATCTATTTCTCTATGCAAGATGACTCCTTGTTTTACAACTTCAGGGAGGTGCGAAAATTTTTTTCCTTTTACAAAATCTCCATACAGATTAGCCGTCATTAAGGAATAATCCCCATTTGTTAGATATAGATGGCCTAAATAATTCAATTCAGTCAGTTTATACTTAATAGATAAACTTACCGCGCTTATTAAATATGATATCGTAAGAAAATGCCAATTCAAATGCTCCTACACTCTTTGATGTACGAATCATAGAATTGATGTTTGTATCATAGGCAAGGGCAATATTAATTCCTTGGAAATAGTATTGGAAATTTAAGATGATACCTTCTCCATATCTATGGTAAATACCTACAGAAAAGTGTGTAGGAGTCACAAATATAGTTCGAGTAGAAGCATCTCTAAAGTAAAAATCAAAATTTGAACCATACACAATGTCGTGATTAGGTCCTTGGAAAACAGCTAAAACATTAGGTGAAATTCCGAAATTGCTAAGTTTGAAACGATGTTTCATTCCAAATTGACCTATAAAACGCATCTTTAATTTATCTTGTCCTATAAAACCAATATTTGGTTGAGAAATATGACGAACGGAGAAACCACCATAATATTTATTTGTAGCAGAAGATTCATATTTATACATTAATCCAGCACCAATATCAAAACGAATGGCATTGGCTCCTGCTAAATTGATTGGATCTGCACCTTGATTAAATTCATATCCATTCCATTGAGATTCCCATGTATAGTTTCCTCTTAAAATAGATCTTTGGTAAATACCAGGTGCCACACCTAATGAAATAGAACTGTAATCATCGAAATAGATATGATATGCAACAGGAATATTCACATCATTTACCATGTATGTTCCATCTCCACTCATATCGTTGATGATAGATGCACCTAAACCTAAATGATTTTTGGAACGTTTGGATTCAGCTAATTTGGTTTCCATTGAGGCTGATAACGTCTGAAAAGGTTTTTTAGATACAGTAAAATATTGGTATCTAAAGTTAACAAATGCTTTTAAATTATGATCATTAGTACCAACAGCTGCTGGATTGTGTTGATAGTTGTTATGATACCACATACTGAAATTTCTACCTTGCTGTGAAAAAGCAGTAATACTGAATAATAAAAATATGAATATAGATATTGATTTCATAGTGCGCTTATTTGATAAGTGTAACATTTCCTTTTTTCATTCCAGTTGTACCATCTATTAAAGTATAATCAAGGGTATATACAAACACTCCTTGATTCAATGGTTTACCATTATAGCTTCCATTCCAACCTTCATTTATATCTGTAGTTTGGAAAATCAATTGTCCATAACGATTGAAAATCTTAAAATCTATGCTAGTGATACCAATTCCAAGTACATGAAGTAGGTTATTATTTCCAGCCCCAGGAGAGAAGGCACTTGGAACCTCTACAATTTCTTTGAATTTAACCTGCACGACAACTGTATCTCTTCCCACGCAACCGTTTACTCCGATTAGAGACGGGTAATAAACAGTAGTGATATAAGGAGATGCATTTGCAACTAGGCATGTGTCGCAATCTAAATAAGATGCAGGATCCCAATAGAAATAGCCAGGTTCTTGTGGCTCAGCCCAGATAACAGCTGTACCATTCATTTCAATAATAGTGTCTCCATATCCTATAATCTCAGGACCCTCATTGACATGTACAGCATTAATGATTTGATCGTTCCCATAATTATTGGAGACAGTTAGACTAATGTTATAGTCACGTGCTTCGTTAAAACATACCTTTGCTGGATGTTGTTTTGTTGAGGTTGCTGGAGAAGCTCCATCAAAATCCCATGCCCAAGAAGTTGGATCACCTGTAGATAAATCGGTAAATGAGATACAATCACCCATACAGACTATGAGTGTGTCTGGCACAAACATGGCGGTTGGTGGAGTTCCTGTAGAACAATCATTTACGATAATTTGAATGGTTTTGGTATCTGTTCCATTAGCATCCGTCACTGTAAGCGTTACATTGAAGGTGCCTGCTGTATTATAACAAATGTTGCTTGGATTTTGTCCATTAGAAGTCGGGGTGTCAGAACCATTAAATACCCAATCCCAGATGTATATTCCGCTTCCTGTAGATTGATCTGTAAAATCAATGCAATCACCCATACAAATTGTTGTGCTTGGTGTACTAAAATCAGAAGTAGGTCCTGCAGAACAATCATTTACAGTAATTTGAATGGTTTTGGTATCTGAACCACTAGCATTGGTTGCTGTTAGAGAAACATTATAAGTTCCCGCTGTATTATAGCAAATATTTGTAGGGTTCTGTGATGTAGAAGAAGTAGTTGCAGCTCCTGTAAAACTCCAAGCCCAAGAAGTAGGGGAGTTAGTAGATAAATCGGTGAAGTTTATACAATCTCCTTTACAAATTGTAAAACTAGCGGTTGTAAAATCAGCTACAGGAGGAGTTCCCGTTACAGCATTTGTAAATAGCTTCAAATCATTCACTGCAAAGGAAGGGTCACTTCCATTCATGTCGTTATTATTTACCCAATGGAATGCAAATCGCAAATCAGCTTGATTTTCGGTTGCAACTGGAAGAGGTACTGTTTGTGCTGCCCATTGTCCTTGTCCCCCTCCACAAACAGCTCCAGGAGTTTGTGACCAAATAGAGGTCCATGTAATCCCTCCGTCCACACTGTATTCCAATTTGGCAAAATCCTGTCCTGCATCTCCTACACCTATCCAATCGAACGTTACTTCTAGGTTAGTTTTTCCCACTGTAGAAATAGGAGTGGTTAAAGCAGCTCTAATATCTGTCGTTGCATCCATTCCATACATTCCTCCATCACCAGAAAAATAAAGTGCTCCTGTTCCTATACATGTTACACCTTGACAAGTGACGTGTAGCGTTTTATTTCCATTGCTTGCTACTCCACATCCTCCCGGAGCAACTCCTCCTTCTTCATCTGAAATTTTCCAGATATTGGCATTAGAAGCATTTGGGCTTGGTTGTATTGTTAGATTCCAATTAGCCGAAGTGGTTTCAAAATCATCACTCCATAAGAGAGTCTGAGAAAAATTATAACTACTAATGGATAAAAATAGTAGTGATAAGTAAAATAATTTCTTCATTGTGATAGTGTTTGTTTTAAACATGACTAGCTCAAAAATAGAAAAATAAAGCAGAATAGAAAAATAATTAGTACAAAAAGTGAGATTTTAACAATTGTAGAGAAATCTTTTCACCAACTTCCTCCGGCACCACCTCCGCCAAAATGCCCACCGCCAAAGCCACCAAAGCCACCACTCCCACTACTTCTTCCACCAGAACTTCCCCAACTGCTGCCGCCAAAATGATTACTACTACTTTTTCTATCCTTTTTTTCAAGATCTCGGAATGCTTCTCCTATTGATACACCATGTTCTTTAGCATATTTTTTGGCTCTACGAATTGCATAAAAGAAAAATAACCCAAAAAGAGACAAGAATATGAAAAGAACAAATCCAAACGAGCCATCATATTGCTTTCCGTATTGGTCGGGTGGGAATTCTTCTCGTGCCAATTTTTCTATTACAAGAATAGCATTGTAAATTCCTTCATAATAATTTCCTTCTTTGAAATTAGGAATCATTTCATTTTCTACAATTTTTTTAGCAAGGGCATCAGGGATTTTACCTTCTAGTCCATAACCTACGGCTATAAATGCTTCCCCTTTTTCTCGTTCAAGTTTTGGTTTTATTAAAATAACTATACCGTTGTTAAACCGTGCATCACCTACGCCCCATTTTTCTCCTATTTCATACGCAAATAGAGCTTTATCGCCACACAATTCATTCACTGTAACTATACAAATCTGATTGGTGGTTTCTTGTGCAAATAAGGCTAAATCGTTTTCAAGTATCTTCACTTGATTTTCCGTGAGAATATTTGCAAAATCGTTTACTAAGACAGGCGGGTTTGGTTTTTCAGGAATACACTCTAATTCATTGTTACCCAACGAGTAATAACTGCCTAAAAACAAAAAAAGAAGAAGTAATAATGATGTGATTTTCATGAATAGCTGTTACTTATCTCCGAATGAAAGATCATCTGAAATTTCATTGATATCGTTTTTTTGGTATGGAAAATACGTTTTCAACTTCTCTCCAGCCATGATAATACCTTTGATTAGCCCATTTTTAAAATCTTGTTGTTTAAAATGAGCAATGACCATATCGGAAATATCGTCCCAAAAACCATTTGCTACCTTTTCGTTTATGCCTTTGTCTCCTAAAATTACAAATTGTCTATCTTCTGTGGCAATATAAAATAGTACTCCATTTCGTTGTTTCGTTTTTTCTAGCCCTAGCTCATTAAATACAGTTACTGCTCTATCAATGGCATTTTCGATACACTTTTTTTCAACGTGTAATTTTATTTCTCCAGAAGTATTTTTTTCTGCATTTTGAATGGCTGATAGAATTTCTTCTGTTTCAGCAACTGTAAAAAACGAATTCTCCTGACTCATATCATTAGAATTGAACAGTTGGAGCTTCATCTGCTCCTTCTTTTGCTTTAAAATAAGGTTTCTTTTCAAAGCCAAACATTCCTGCAATCATGTTTTTAGGGAATGAACGAATGTACGTGTTATATTTCTGAGCTTCTTCGTTAAATTTCATTCTTTCTACAGTAATTCTATTTTCCGTCCCTTCTAACTGAGCTTGTAGATCTCTAAAATTTTCATTTGCCTTCAATTCTGGATAATTTTCTTGAATCATGAGTAATTTTCCTAATGCTTGGGAAAGTTCACCTTGTGCTGCTTGATATTTTTCGATACTTTCTTCAGATAAATTATCCGCACTTATGTTGATAGATGTCGCTTTAGCCCTAGCAGAAACAACTCCTTCTAAAGTTGATTTTTCATGTTCAGCATATCCTTTAACAGTAGCTACAAGGTTTGGAATTAGATCTGCTCGTCTTTGATATACGTTTTCAACTTGTGACCATTGTTTTGTGACATTTTCTTCCATATTCACCATATTGTTGTAAGGTATGATAAATACACTTGAAACGAAGATGATTAAGATAACTAAAATAGCTCCGATGATTAATGCTTTTTTCATAGTTCAAATATTTTTAATGAAACAAAGCTATGTTTTTTTTTGAAATATACATAAAAAAAACGCCCCAATTACTTGAGGCGTTTCTATGCTAAAAGACTTATTCTTAATCAATAAATACTTTTCCTCTGTAAACTTCATTACCATTTGTGACAGTAACTAAGTAGATACCTTTTTCAGTATGTACGGAGATAATATTCATCTGATTTGATTTCAAGTTATTAGAAGTAATTAATTTACCTTCAATACTAACAACTTGTACAGTAGCATTATCAAGGTTGCTATTTGTTAAATCAATCATTACAGAACCTTCATTACTGAATATCTTTACAAATTCATTGTTTTCAGTAGCAATACTAGATGTTTCATCTACAACTATTTCTACCTCATCTGATGTGATGGTAATTCCATCAATAGTAGATTCACAAACAACGTAGTATGTATCAGCAGTTGCAAACAATGGAGTATAAGTTTCAGCTGTTTCAGCAGGAGAGAATGAAGTATAAGGTCCTCCAGAAGAAATGGCGAATTTCCATTCTCTAGAATCAACAACAGGAGATTCTGTTACTGTTAGTTCATCTCCAGCTTCATTTACTAATAAGTGTTGAGTTGTAGCAGGAGTAATCTCATTTGTAAATTCAACCACAATAACTTCTACCTCATCTGATGTGATGGTAATACCATCAATAGTAGATTCACAAACTACATAGTATGTATCAGCAGTTGCGAACTGTGGAGCATATACAGATCCTGTTTCTGCTGGAGAGAAAGAAGTATAAGGACCACCAGAAGTGGTAGCGTATTTCCATTCTCTTGAATCAGCAGCAGGAGATTCACTTGCTGTGATATCATCACCTATTTGAGTTTCAATTAACGTTTGAGAAGCAAGAGGTGAAATAGAATTAGTAAACTCTACCACATTGATAGTTATTTCATTGGATGTTTTTATATCTCCAGCAAAGTCAGAAACACAAACTACATAGTATGTGCCGGCAGTTGCAAATTCTGGAGTATAAGACGCACTTGTTTCTGCAGGAGAGAAAGAAGAGTATGGACCACCAGAAGTAGTAGCATATTTCCATTCTCTAGAATCTGCAGCATTAGGGCCTTCACTTGCGTTTAATGTTGTACCAGTTTGATTCTCTATTAAATTTTGAGTAGCAGTTGGTGTGATATTTACAGAATTTGAAACAGCAGCAATAACATCTATTTCAACTTCATTGGAAGTTTCAGTAATATTTCCAATAGTAGATTCACACACTACGAAATATGTACCAGCGGATACAAACATAGGGGTGTAAATAGTTCCCATTTGTGAAGGTGAGAACGATGTGTAAGGACCACCAGAAGTAGTTGCATATTTCCATTCTCTTGAATTTGCTGTAGGAGTTTCAGTTACAGTTAAATCATCTCCCAACTCATTTTCTTCTAAATTTTGAGTAAGTGTTGGAGCAATAGAATTAGAGAAAGGAACGACATTGATTTGTACTTCATTGGAAGTATATTCAGTTCCCCCAAAATTACCTACGCACACTACATAATACGTACCTTCAGTTGCAAATTGTGGCGTATAAGTAGCACCAGTTTCTGTTGGTGAAAAAGAAGTGTAAGGACCACCAGAAGTAGTTGCATATTTCCATTCTCTTGAGGTAGCAGTTCCATAAACATGAGATATTTCCAATTCCGTTAATGTAGTTCCAACTTGATTTTCTATTAAGTTTTGAACACTTGGACTTTTTACAACAATAGGTGGATTATAAATTAATTCCAAATCATCTGCAAAAAGAGTAGCACCTACAACACCTACACCTGGAGCATAGCTTGATGCAATATTTACAAGTATATAGTATGGAGTAGTTGCTGGACCAACATAGTTAAATGGAATAGATAAACGTTTCCAAACATTTCCTGTTTGGAAATTTTTAACAGCTCTAGCCACAGTATATGGTAGAGAACCTGAATTGGCAGGATCTCGGTAGTCATAATCTCCGTGTATAGTAGCTGATACACGAGCACTATCCTGATTGTTTGTAACAGAATATTTTACCCACATAACTAGGCTGTCTGGTTTTCCTGTAAATGGTTCATTAAAAGTGGCATTGGCTCTTTTTGTTGTAGTATAACCATCCAAGGGTTCAGTATTTGGAGCTACTAATTCACCAAGTGTCATGTTTCCGTTTATTGTTTTACCTGCGTAACTCCCTGATTTAATTTTGACACTGTATTGACCAGAAGTTCCTGGTCGAATTTCTGTTGATTCTCTCCACGTAGTTTGTTGTTTACCTAGACCACATAAGAAACACATATTTCCATTCATCATGTTATTCCAGTTAGTGGGTCTTTCGTTACCCGATCCAACTCCTCCCCATGTTTCAAAATTGGAGTTTCCAATTTGTGTCTGGGAAAAAGACAACATACTAAGACCTAATCCTAGCAATAAAGTAGTAGTTTTTAAAAATTTTATTCTCATAGTATAATGTTTAGTTTAACATAAAAACGATTTTTTTTTCAGGACAATGTTACAACATTAAAATTAATTGACATATAAAAAAAATGATTTTTAACATTTTGTGAGTGAAGAAATCGTCTTGCAACCCTTTGTGTGTAAGGTTGTTGTGTGTTTGTAAGTAGTTAACAACTTTAATGATTACTCTTGTAGTTGATTTGTAAAGATTAAAAAAAATAAATAATAATTTACAAATAGACTCCGAGCAACCAAGGTTATCGGGGTAAGCCTCTTTGTGTCGAGGACTGACATCATCATCTGTATCTTATTTTAAATGCACAATGAATTCTATATATGTATGAAATATTGAATAAAATCATTTTCTACAGATTCAAAAGTTATAAATATTCTATTCTTTAAAGTAGGCGCTGGAACTCCTCTAGTAAAAGTTGTATTTCCTATAAGTTGATAGGCTTCATCCCAATAATCCTCTTCAATAAAATGTTCTAAGGTTTGCTTTCCTCCTTCAATAAATACGGAGAGTATATTTCTTTTATATAATTCGTGTAAGATAGTTAGTGAATTAATGATAGGAAGTGTAATTGTTTCTACCGTACTAGGTAAGTCAGGTAAGGAAGTTTTAGTAGTGAAGACAAATGTTGGATTTCCATCTTTAAAAACTGTTGCATCTGGATTTGACTTTCCGTGTGGATCTATGATAAAACGCAAGGGGGAAGACCCTGCTATTTTTCGTACATTTAATTGTGGGTTGTCATTGTTAATTGTTTTCCATCCAACGATTATTGCCTGCTCTTTACTTCTCCATGTATGCACATATAATTTCATACGTGAATGTGTAATCCAATTAATGCCTTCTTTTCTATCTTCTGGAAGTCTATCCATAAACCCATCTTGAGTTTCAGCCCATTTAAGAATCACAAAAGGTCTTCCTTTTCCATGAAATGTAAAAAATCGCTTGTTGAGTTCTCTTGCCTCTTTTTCCAAAATACCTTCTGTAACCTCAATCCCTGCATCTTTGATATGTTGTATTCCTTTTCCTGAAACTTTTGGGTTAATGTCCCTACAGGCTACAACTACTCGTTTAAAATGATGACGAACGATTAAATCTGCACATGGAGGAGTTTTTCCGTGGTGCGCACAAGGTTCTAGTGTTACATATATCGTAGCTTGAGAAAGTAGTGAAATATCTTTTACCGATTGAACCGCATGAACCTCCGCATGAGCCTCTCCATACTTTTGATGATATCCTTCTCCAATAATTTTATCATCACATACAATTACAGCACCTACCATTGGGTTTGGAGCAACTTGAACACCTCCAAATTCTGCTAATTGTAGTGCTCGGTGCATATATTGAATGTCTTTTATCTCTTGCTCATTCATGTTAATCAAATTTTAATGCTTTGATAGGAGAAATTTTAGTAACAACATAAGATGGTATCACCAATGCAGCAATACATAATACAAAAGTTCCAAGATTTAGCAAAAGAATTTCCCAATAATTAATTTCGATGGGAACTGTATCTAAATAATAAACTTCCGGATTGAGTGGGATTATTGAAAAATGTTGCTGTAAGATTGCCAAACCTATACCAATGACATTACCAATAATAATACCTCTTAAAACAATGAACATGGCTTGATAAAGAAACAGTTTACGTACATCCCAATTATTAGTCCCTATAGCTTTTAATAAACCAATGAGCTGTGTTTTAGTAATGATTAGTACGAGCAGACCTGAACTCATATTGATTGTCCCGATAAGAAGCATAAGTACTAAAATGATAATTACGTTTAAATCAAGAAAATCTAACCATAAGAAAATGTCACGTTGTGCTTCTTTGATAGATTGCACTTGGTATTGGGTTTTTGCATTTGGATTTTCAAAGTAAATTGTTCTTTTCACATTATTTATAACCTCATCGAGGTGTTGGATTTGATTTACTTTTATTTCATAACCTCCCACGTAATTATGAGCACTTCCTTTGCCATCTATGTATTCAAATATAACTTTCTTACCTCCTTTCATAGAAATGGCAAAATGAGTTCCTGATTCATTGAGAAATTCTTTTTGAAGTTCTCCATCAATTATTTTTTCAGGATAGCATGGGAGATATTTGTTTCCTTCGATAGTGATTTTTAGATAGGCTGTGTCAGGAATACTATTTTCTTCTCCATATCCATCAATGAAATTATAATAATCCGATGTAATTAACCGTATTACGGTATCCTTTATATCACAGTAGGTAAAGCCATAATTATTTTCCCAACCCTTTCCCCAATCATAGCGATAATTCCCATTCCCTCCATTGGTTTCTGAATAAATAATGAGTTGTCCATGTGGTGCAATGGTATCTGATATACGAATGGCAGTTTTAATTCCCCAATCGTTGAGTTGTTGCACGTCTCGGATATCTCCTAAAATCATTTGTTCGTCAAATTCTTGTAAACCTGTTTTGAATATTCCAATAACTGTAAACTTTAATTTAATAGGGACAGATTTTACAAAGAAGATGTTCACTTTTTCATTTAGTTTTATTCCTAATTTTTTTGCTATGATAGATGACACAAGGATTTCTTTATGTGAAATGGTATCTTCTACATTGGGTAAAACGCCTTCCACTAAATTCTCCTGAAAGAAAGACCAATCGTAATTTTTTCCAATTCCCTTGACTATAATTCCATGAATTTCTTGTTGCACTTGAAAGGTGTCAATTCCATGAATGGTATATCTATTTGTGTCTGGATTTGACTGGATAAGTGCCGGTTTGTATGCAAAAGGATATATTTCTTGGATTCCTGCTATGTTTTCAACTTGTTTTATTAGTGAATCATCATATACAATGGGCGAAGTTTCAAAGGTGGAATTTTCTCCTGCTTTCACAATTGTTGCATGTGATCCAAAGCCGATAACTTTGGCTTGTACTTTGTTTTGAAAACCTTTAACAACAGCTAATGTTATGATATTAATAGATACAGCTAAAATAATACTCCAACGGGCAATACGTACGATAGGTTGTGAAACTTTCGTATCTTCGTCTTTTCCTTTATGGATTTTTTGAGCTATGTAATAAATCTTATTCACACAAATAAATTGCTTGCTAATGTACACATTACGTCTATTCTTAAAAAGTTTTTTTGTTTTTTTCCTATTTTCTTGCAATAACCATCTTCCCGCACAAAAAGATTTAGATAAGACATATACCAAGGAAAATAATTATCAAATTGATGTCAAAAACGTTAAGAAAAATGTTCCTATACAAGTTGGTGCAGAACAACTTACTACCATCCTTAATTTGGTTAAAGATAAAAAGGTAGCTGTTGTTGGAAATCAAACAAGTAGGGTTGAAAGAACTCATCTGGTTGATACTTTACTGAGTTTGAAAGTAAATATTATAAAAGTATTTTCTCCCGAACATGGATTTAGAGGAATAGCAGACGCAGGTGAAAAGGTAAGTTCGGATAAAGATGATAAAACAGGTCTTCCTATTATTTCACTATATGGAAATAATAAAAAGCCTACGGCAGAACAGTTAAAAGGCATCGATATCTTACTTTTTGATTTACAAGATGTAGGTGTTCGTTTCTACACGTATATTTCTACAATGCACTATGTGATGGAAGCTGCGGCTGAAAACAATGTTTCTGTGGTGATTTTAGATAGACCAAATCCTAATGGTAGCTATATGGATGGACCTATTCGGCAGAAAGGTTTTGAATCTTTTATTGGAGTTGATCCTATTCCGGTAGTTCATGGGATGACTGTAGGAGAATTGGCAATGATGATGAATGGTGAAAGATGGTTGAAAGATAGTGTTCAGTGCAATTTGACTGTAATTCCTTGTTTAAACTACCATAGAGATATGCGATATTCACTTCCCGTTCCTCCTTCACCAAATTTGCGTAGCGATGAATCTATTAAGTTGTATCCCAGCTTATGCTTTTTTGAAGGGACAGTGTTGAGCGTGGGTAGGGGAACAGAGACTCCTTTTGAAATTTATGGCCATCCTGGATTAAAAGGAAAAGATGGATATACTTATTCATTTACGCCTGTAGCTAGTTTTGGCTCTAAGCAACCTCTACTCGAAAATCAATTGTGCTACGGTGAAAATTTGCATGATTACGCGAATGGCAATCAAATCCATCAATTAGAGTTAAAGTGGTTGATAAATGCATACAAAGCATTAAACATGAAAAACTTCTTTAAGCCTAAGACTTTTGATATTTTGGCTGGGACAGATGAACTTAGAAAGCAAATCGAAAGTGGATTGAGTGAGGAAGAAATTCGCGCTTCTTGGAAGGAAGGTTTGGAAGAATTTGCTAAACAACGTGAGAAGTATTTGCTTTATAAATAGGTTCGAGTACTACACTGATAATTAGCAACAGAAATATTCTTTTGAATAATTTCTATAATCTCACTGCTTTGATTATTTTTGCACCCACAATTAGAAATAAAGTATAAAATGGCAGGAAACAGAACTTTTACAATGATTAAACCAGACGCTGTGAGAGCTGGTAATATTGGAAACATTCTTCAAATGATGACAGATGGAGGATTTAAAATCGTAGCAATGAAATACAGACACTTAACTGTAGATCAAGCGAAAGAATTTTATGCAGTACATAAAGAACGTCCTTTTTACGGTGAGTTAGTTGAATTCATGTCTTCTGGACCTATCGTTGCTGCTATTTTAGAAAAAGATAATGCTGTTGAAGATTTCCGTAAACTAATCGGAGCTACTAATCCAGCTGAAGCTGCTGAAGGAACTATTCGTAAGAAATATGCTTCTTCTGTTGGTGAAAACGCAGTTCATGGATCAGATTCTGATGAAAATGCAAAGATTGAAGGAGATTTTCACTTTGCTTCAAGTGAAGTTTTCGCATAAGAAACTATAATGATTGAAGGAAGATGCATGGGAAACTGTGCATCTTTTTTTTGCTTATTTTTTCTCTACCATCCATTTAATAGCAAGTGTTAAACAAGAACCTGCTACAAATGGGAAAGTCAACTGTGTCCAACCTAAACGAAACATTGTGAAGCTGAATATAAGTGTTAGAAGCACTGCTGTTATGACCCACATCATGTCCTTTATTTTACTTCCTGCGAATACAATAGTACTTAAAATGGCATTGTAACTTGTCAAACCTAAGCCAATTGTTTCCATAGGAATACCAATAGCATACGCAAGAATGCCTGATAGTATGGAAATAATAAGACCTATTATTCCTGCAATAGGAGAACTAATTATAATTGCAAGGAGAATGACTCCTCCAGCTATTAAATTGTCTTGAAAAATAATCTGAGAAAAGCCTCGAATGGGGTAGAGGATAAACTCCGAAGTAGTATATTCTACCATAGTTGTTGAAGTCTGTAAAGATTCACTCGAAAAAGCAGAATAAAAATACAAAACCATCCATGTTACCATTACAAATGGAAGCGTAAAGACAGGAATATTACGTTTGATGAATAATTGTTGAATAACAGTAGCAATCCATGCTCCAGCGATAATTATTAGCCAAAGTAAAAAAGAATTTTGCACGAAGAATGCTAGTCCTGCACCGACTAAGGCTCCATTAAAACCGTATATTCCTTGTGTTAATTTTTCGGAGTCAAATGATAAAAATTTGGCAGTAAATGAGGCTACAATAGTTCCAACTAATAAGGCTCCACCCATTACGAGTGAGCCATAGCAGATTCCTGTAAGTATCAATATCCCTGATAATCGGTTTTCTTGCAACATGATTTGTCCGATTCCATTGAGAATAGGCTGTAGCAAAAAACGATTTTTGGAAATAGGAGATACGGGAGCTTTCATTTGCTTTGTTTGAGGGGGCGAATGAGATGTTCTAAACCATTTACTTTGATTTCATAGATAATTTGCATCTGATTGCCTAGTTTTCCTTTTGGAAATCCTTTCTGACGATACCAAACATAATAGGGTTCAGGAATATCAATTAAAAAAAGCCCTTTGAATTTTCCAAAGGGCATTTTTGTATTTGCTAATTCTATGAGTTCTTGTTGGTTTTCCGTCATTATTTTGTTGGAATTGCTTTTAATACATCAAGTAAGTAATCCCAAAAACGTTGTACAGAGCTAATTTGCACACGTTCGTCTGGAGAGTGAGCTCCGTATATATTTGGACCAAATGAAATCATGTCTAAGCCATGTAAGTGTCCGCCCAAAATCCCACATTCTAAACCAGCGTGACAAGCCATAACTTTAGGTTCTTCTTTATATTTCTCTACGTATAAATCACGCATTAATTTCGTAATTGCAGAATCTGGATTAGGTTCCCATGATGGATAATCTCCAGTTTGTTCTACATCTGCGCCTAATAGTTCAAAGGTACTTCGAATCGCTCTAGCTACATCTGCTTTAGTAGATTCTACACCACTTCTAAGTAGTGCTTGCGTAGTAAATTCACCGTTTTTAATGATTACTCGTGCCAATGAACTAGAAGTTTCTACAAAGTCAGCAACTTTTAAACTCATTTTAAAAACACCGTTGTGTACAGCATTAAGAGTCATTAACATGGCATTCTTATCATACGTAGCTACCATTTTATCTGGAGTAGAAGTATCTTCTAAAACAATAGTTAAATCTTTTTCTACAGGTGTGTATTCAGCTTGGAAAGTGCTTAAGGTAGTTTTTAGATAGTCTTTAAACTTTGCTACGTCTTCGCTTGCAACTGAGATAATAGCAACAGCTTCTCGAGGAATAGCATTTCGTAAACCTCCACCATCGAATTCATGTAAATGAAGATTGACAGGTGAATCAACTAAAAATCTCGCCATTAATTTATTCGCATTTCCTCTTCCTTTGTGGATATCCATTCCTGAGTGTCCACCCATTAGACCTTTTAAATTAACTTTAAAAGAGCTAACTCCTGCAGGAGTGTCTTCTTCTTCATACTTGTAGAAAGTATTGTTATCTAGTCCTCCTGCACAGCCAATGCTTAATTCGTCATCGTCTTCAGTATCTAGGTTTAGTAGAATTCTACCTTCATAAAATGAAGGGTCTAATTCTAAAGCTCCTGTCATTCCAGTTTCTTCGTCTATAGTAAACATAGCTTCAATGGCAGGATGAGGTATCGTAGAACTTGCCAAAATTCCCATTATGGTAGCAACACCAATACCGTTATCGGCACCTAAAGTAGTTCCATCTGCTTTTACCCAATCTCCGTCCACTAACATCTGAATACCTTGCGTGTCAAAATCAAATTCTTTGTCGTTGTTCTTTTGAGTCACCATATCCAAATGCGATTGAAGGATAACTATCTGACGATCTTCCATTCCTTCTGTTGCTGGCTTTTTGATGATTACGTTTCCAATTTTATCTCGATGTGTTTCCAATCCTAGTTTGTTTCCATAATCTACCATGAATTGAATAACTCTTTCTTCTTTCTTACTAGGTCTTGGAACTTGGTTTAAATCTGCAAAATTTTCCCATATTTCTTTAGGTTCAAGTGCTCTAACTGCGTCTGACATATTTCTATTTTTTTGATTCGACTTCTTATTGGAACAAAAATAATAAGAAAATGTTGAAGTGGAATTTTTTTCAAGGAAACATTTGGAGGGAGTGGATAATTGAAAGTTGAAAGTTGAAAATTGAGCTTCTCTAAATAGAGTTGGCTGTTTTTTTAACATTCTTTTTTGGTTTAAAAGCGGTTAACCTATTTCAGAGAATGACAAACGACATACTAACTTTCCTACCGATAGCTATCGGCATTCAACTTTCCACTTTCAACTTTCAACTTTCAACTTTCCACTAATTATAAGTTCTTTATAAATGTAAATCGTACAGACTTAACTCTTATCATACTTACCATGAGTAACAAAATAGGCAACAATGGTACTAAATAACGCTCTTCATTCATACGCTGGAAAAAACTTAGATAAAATAGGTAAATCAGGCAAGCTAAAGCGATTAATTTCCATTCAATTTTTATGGGCTGGAATAAGATGAATAAGCAGGCTATAAATCCGAGATTAATCAACGCTACACAACAGATTCGTAGTATTTCCATCCACCAACTTCCACGAAATGTTTTTTGAAAGATATATAAATTTAGTTGTGATTTAGTGAGTAAGTATTTTGCCGATAAGAAAGGAGTGACAATATAATTTGTAGTGAGATTTTTTCGTAGAAGCTTAGAATAGGTGTGATTTACAGTTTGGACAAATTCCCTTTCAGTTTGTAAGAAGTCTTCCGATTTTCCATAATCTTCTCGCTGATAAAGCTGGTTGAATTGAAGTAGCAAGGGAAATACATCTGTTTGAAATTGTTTAGGGATATGTGTGTTAAGGAGTTCAATTTCATCTTGATTTTGAGCAGAACAGGTTGAGCCAATGATTGTATGGAAGCGTTCTCCATCGTATTCCCAAATTTTAAAGAGTTTGGTTAATGCTTCGTGGCCTGGACGAAATAGTGATATGTTTTTATCAGAATAAATGGGGTGAATTCCCATCCATTCTTTAGCGATGAATGTTGTTCGTATATTCCAAATGATTAAAGGAAGAAAGGCGATGAGGAGTATGGTGATTTGTCGTTTTTCTTTTTGTACGATTGAAAACACCAGACACAAAAGAGGAAAAATGATTAATTGTGGTCGAACCAGCAATAATAAAATTGTACTAACCAAAAGTAGAGTTGATTTTTTCTTGAAGAAAGCATACATAGACTCTAAAAGTAGGAAAGGAGATATCCCCTCCGTAAGTGTATAGTACATGAACCCACTGTAAATGGGTAAAAGCGCAAAAATGCTTGTAAAGACAATCGTTTTTTTAGTTGATATTTGAAAATGTTCAAGGATTTTATAAAACAGAATAATAGAAAGCAAGTAGCTGAGCCATTGGATGAATTTAAGTCCCATGAACGCATTTTCTCCAAGTGTGAGGTAGGATAACAAATAAATAAATCCATAACCCGGAGGGCGTTGAAAATACCGTGAAATTCCTTCTGAATTATCAGCCCATTCACCATTTTCTAGAAAATTTAGTGGAGGTGCAAGATAACTTGCATCATCTGCTGTTGGTATTGTTTGAAGATTTTCTGATTGTATAGAAACGAGTGTATGAAGATTAATTTCTTGCCAAATAAACGCAAGTACTGCTCCAATCAGAGCAATGAGTAGCATTTTGTAGTTATGGCTTAGAAAAGACTTCATAACGTAAAACTATATAAAACTTTGGAATATATAATCCGTTGTGGAGTTACAAAATAAGTAGCATTTATTTGTCTTGTCTTTTTGCCTACTTTTTTGACAAGAAAAAAGTAAGGTGATAAATTAAAATTTGTATATTTCGATTATGAAACGCACACTGCAAAATCACATACTAGTGATGCGACTGATGAAATCCAAGCATACACAAGACAATCGTATTATAATGGAAATATTTCTATAAGAAAAATGAGTGCAAACGATGTTAGAAACTTACATGAAAATTATCAGGGCTTAAAAGATGGACCGTTATCAGTTGGTGCTAAAGTGCAAGAAGTGTTTTAAGGAAGAAGTATTGATTATGATAAATGGTTAAAGGAAATTGGTACTGAAAAGGCAACAAGCATTTTTGATCCAATTATATTTAATGAAATTATAAGAAAGTAATGATTTATATAAAAAAATATTTTATTCTATTGTTTTTAACTTTAAGTTTTCCTCTATTTTCTCAAATTGAGTTTGAAATTGATGGTGGAAAGATTGTTATAGATAAATACGATAATGGTGTGTTTATTCCATCAAACTCAAATGATTTAATAGTAACTTTAAAAGTTAAACAAAAAGGGGATAGCATTAAACTTAACAGTTACTATTCAGAAGATTCATTAAACCATGTAGAGTTTTATTTTTTTGGAAAGTCAAATCCAGATAGTATAACTATTAAATTTATTTCTATAGGTTCCTGTCCTATCGGTTTTTTAAGACTTGAAGGTTTTGACAAACAATTTAATTTAAAATATTCATATTCTTTATTCAGTGATATTATAAAAATCCCTACCGACCAGTTAAAATATTTTCAGATTATTGCTTTTAATGCTAAAAGTAAATTATTTTCAATTGATGATTTTTTTATTAAAGGTAATATGATATTTCTATATGATTATATAGCTCCTCGTAATATAAAAAATTACAAATTCTTTGATATGATGATTAAAAAGTAATTACCTCGCTACTTCCAAGGCAACCGCGCTACTTCCGAGATAACCGTAGCGAAGCGAAGCTCACTGACCAACGGGAAGTACAATCAAATAAACCCCATAAATTATTAGAGACATTATCTTCCCATTCCCCAATCTCCATTCTGAAAAGCCAACCCAAAGCGCGTCGGCCAGACAAAAAAGCGGGAAGTAGCATTTTTTTAGCTTGTAAGTTATAGAGCATGAATATACATCATTGTAAACGGTATTCTATTCTTAATTTACGGATTAACAACCTATTCAATAGGAAAAGCTAAACAATAATATCCAATTTGAGAATAATCGGATAAACACAACTATTTATAAATGATATTTTCTAAATTTGCTATTATATGCCTGAACAGCAAAATATAGAATACAAAAGTGCTTGGCACGATGATTACCTAAAATGGGTTTGTGGTTTTGCAAACGCACAAGGTGGCGTTATTTTTATCGGGAAAGATGATAATGGAAAAGTTGTAGGAATTTCGGATTACAAAAAACTAATGGATGATATTCCCAACAAAATCCGTAACGCCATGGGAATTACTGTTGAGGTAAATTTACATGAAGAATCAGAAAAGTACTTTATTGAAATTGTTACACTTCCCTATACTGTTCCTGTTTCTTTGCGTGGCAGATATTATTACCGTAGTGGTAGTACCAAACAGGAATTGACTGGGAATTCACTCAACGAATTTCTACTCCATAAATCGGGAAAAACTTGGGATGATGTAATTGAACCGAGAGCAACTTATGACGATATTGATGAAAATACGTTTTTGGCTTTCTTAAAAATGTCAGAAGAAAAAGGACGTTTGCCAGATGTAGTTGGCTTGACAGCCCAACAAATCTTTGAAAAACTACTGCTTACTGAAAATGGTAATTTGAAACGTGGTGCATTGGTCTTGTTTGGCAAGAATCCCGAACGTTTTTATCCTACTAATTTTGTAAAAATTGGTCGCTGGGAAGGCAACAATATTTTATTTCACGATGTGGAAGAAGGTAATTTATTTACGCTATTACGGAACGTAACCAACAAGCTCAACAATAACTATCTGAAACAAAAAATCCATTTTGAAGGATTGTATCGTATAGAAACAGGCGAATATCCACGAGAAGCAATGCGAGAAATGTTACTGAATGCTTTGGTACATCGCAGTTATATGGGTGCTCCTATCCAAATCCGTGTTTATGACGACAAAATAAACATTTGGAATGACGGAGGTTTGCCGACTGGAATTAGTTTGGAATCACTAAAACGTCCACATTCATCAAATCCACGGAATCCAATTATTGCAGGAGTTTGTTTTAAAGGCGGTTTAATTGATGCTTGGGGTAGCGGAACGGTAAAAATTATTGAAACATGCCTACAAGCAGAGCTTCCTGAACCTGAGTTTGTTGAGCAAGATGGTGGATTTTTAGTTACACTTTTTAAAAACAACTTGACAGATGAACAACTACTTAGACTTGGTTTAAATGACAGACAAATAAAAGCTGTTGGGTATGTGAAAGAAAAAGGAAAGATTACGAATAAGGAGTACCAAACTTTAAACTCAATTAGCGAACGAACAGCGTCTAGAGAGTTATCTCAATTGGCAGATAAACAAGTTTTGAAGAGTTCAGAAACTAAGGGGGCAGGTTCTTATTTCTACCTTTCATAAGAATAACGCTATATTAAAGCCAATAGCGCCATAATAACGCCATGATAAAGCCAACACTATTTGCAAGCACATTGTCAAAGTCACACAACCTAACCACACAAAGCCAAACTTTGCCACGCTACTTCCGAGATAAAATCAAACAAAAACCTTCAATCCAACGAAGTGTGATATATAAAGAATTGTTCACCAGTATTTTACAAAATAAAAATCGTAAATTTTTTAAACTTTCTCAATCCCCCTCATGAAAAGCCAACCCAAAGCGCGTCGGCCAGACAAAAAAGCGGGAAGCAGCGCGCGTGAATGGCAAATGCTCGTGGAGACGTACGATCGTACGCCCTTACAAGCATTTGCCAGAGCGGGGAGGTAGCATTTTTTTGTCTGTCTTGTCCTGAAATAGGTTTACACATTTATTAACCATAAAAAGTGTAAACAATGCAAAAAAGTAAAGTCAATTTAGGACTAAAATCTTCGGGAGAATTTAATTTAGAAGAACGGAGGCAAATCATTGAAGAATATCTTCAATCAGATTGTACTAAAAGAGAAATCTGGTATAAATATACCGGTCAAGAACATGAAAAAGGTTATCTTTTAAATTGGATGCGTCAACTAGGTTACCAAGTTCCAGAGAAAAGAGTTAAATTTGTTTCGACTAAAACACTAGCTATGAGCAACAAAGCCAAAGAATCGGTAGAAGTAACTCAATTAAAGGAAAAAATTAAACAGCTAGAAAAGGCACTAGTCAGCTCTGAACTAAGAGCCACTGCGTATGAAACAATGATTGAAATTGCAGAAAAGGAGCTAAAAATAAGTATTAAAAAAAAGTCCAATACCAAACAATCTTTACGATAAAAATGCGTCAACCTAAAATAGGATTAAGCAAATTATGCTGGTTGTTTGGTGTTACTCGTCAGGCATATTATCAGAGTTTTTATAGAGCAGAATTTCAAGAAATTGAACAAGCTTTAGTATTAAAAGAAGTCATTTCTATTAGAAATAATCATCCAAGAATAGGAACTAGGAAGCTGTACATTATGTTGGAAAGTTTTCTGCTAGAGCACCAAATAAAAATGGGGAGAGATGCTTTGTTTGACTTGCTTTCCCTACATACTTTATTGATTAGAAGGAGAAAAAGAGTCATCAGAACAACCCAGTCTAATCACTGGATGAGAAAATACCCCAACTTAATAAGAGCATTTATTCCAACTGCTCCTAACCAGTTATGGGTAAGTGATATAACTTATTGGAAAACAGGATTTGGTGTTTTGTATATTTCTTTAATTACAGATGCTTTTAGTCATAAAATAATTGGTTATAACCTAGCTCAATCTCTTGAAGCCATTGAGAGTTTAAAGGCTCTTAAAATGGCATTAAA
The DNA here is from genome assembly GCA_023957385.1 of Brumimicrobium sp. Classification (NCBI taxonomy): domain Bacteria; kingdom Pseudomonadati; phylum Bacteroidota; class Flavobacteriia; order Flavobacteriales; family Crocinitomicaceae; genus Brumimicrobium; species Brumimicrobium sp. Next base: position 1,552,790 of record JAMLGZ010000001.1, read on the forward strand.
GCAGGATATATTGTCGCAAAATCTTATTCATCATTCTGACAGAGGGAGTCAGTATTGCAGCTATAAATATGTAAATCTCTTAAATAGTTATGATGTTCAAATAAGTATGACTGAATCTGGAGATCCGTTAGAAAATGCCGTTGCAGAAAGGGTTAATGGAATACTAAAAGAAGAATATTTAGAGTATTATAAAGTAAGAACTTTTAAGCAGGCTAAGGAGTTATTTGACAAGGTGGTTGTTCTGTATAATGAACATAGACCTCACATGAGTATTGGGAATCAAACTCCTAATAAGGTTCATTTAGGAGAGGTGGAAAAGGGCGAAAGGAAATGGAAAACATATTATAGAAAAGTAAATCAAGAACAAAAAAGTGAAGAGTGTGTATAGGTTTTTTTTAGGCATTAAGACCTCTAAAGTATTTAGAAAAGGGCTAACAAAAGTTAGCCCCATAACAAAGTTTAATACTTCGTCGGTCGTCGATTTATCCCTGATAAGTTGCTCCTCAGCAGAGCTTATTTCCGTTTCCATCGATAATGCAAAAATAAATAAAATGTAAATGAATTTTAGGATTAAAATAAAATGTAAATTTATAACAGGATTAAAGAGAAAAAGTGTAAACTTTTTTTAGGACGAGACAGTCTTGTCTTTTTGCCTACTTTTTTGACAAGAAAAAAGTAAGGAAACTATTTGGTTTTTAATTTTTTAGGGTCCTGCCTTGTATCAAACACATTAGCAATAACAATTCGTTTGGCATTCTTATTTATGAAATACACAATCTTGTAATTTGTATAAACCAAGTATCTAAATTCGCGTTCGTCGTCTTTTAAAATTTCTTCTATCTGCCCCATTTCAGGCATTTTATCTAATTCTATTGTTTGGTTTACTATACCATTTACGATTTTTTTTTACAATTGCCAAACTTGCTCTAAACTTGTAGTAGTCGAATATTTCTCCCAGTTTATTTTTTGCAATCTCAGACCAAAAAACTTCTAATTCCATCCTCGAATTTGCTTTTTTAGATCAGTTGCTTTAATCATTCTACCAGCTTTTTCATCTTGGATAGCTAAATGAATTTCTGATTTATATTGTTCTAAAGATATCGGTTTTAGACTTGATTCGTAGTTTGATAGTTTTACTTCTTTCAGCAATTTTTCAAATATTTGAATAATTTTTTCGTCTTCTAAGTTTAAGACCTCCTTTGCCAACAATATTTTACGAGAATCAATGTTCATAATCAACCGATTTTAATCAAATATAGTGAATTTCGCCGAAAAAATATGTTTAATTTCAAAAAACTAACTTCTTGCGCTATTCCCAAAACAACTGTAGTAAATTCTCGAAGACGCTTGCCGTTTTCTTTTGCAAAAAGAACTTCTTCGCAAGAATTTCAAACATTTGCCAAAGCGGGGAGGCAGCATTTTTTTGTCTTGTCTTTTTGCCTACTTTTTTGACAAGAAAAAAGTAAGGTGATAAATTAAAATTTGTATCTTTCGATTATGAATTGGAGACTTCAAGATTCCAAATATAAAACTCTATGAAGAAGATTAGGATTCCACCATATTTGCGTATAATACTCATAATCGTCATATTTTTTATAATTCCCATTATAGCATTTCTAAATATTCAAGAAGATCCAGTTTATTTTCTTTTTGTTGGATACTTTATTGTATTATTTGCCAGTGGAGATAGGTATGTGTTGAAATTGAATGATACCTCACTTCTCTTGTTGTCTGTTTTGAGTTTTTTATCATTTATGCTATTTAATGTACTAACAAAACAAGGCATACAGGGAGTGTTCTTGTATTCAGTTAGCCTTGCTTATTCACTTCTATATTATAAATTTAATCTATTGTCATGGAAGAAATATCAACAGGATATTGATTTTGTTGGGGGGCCAGGGTTTAATATTTCGAAACATAATACTCCGTTAGGTATTCTTTTTAGCTTTTTACTTATTTTATTAGGGGGGGGTTATCTAGTTTTATACTTGTATTTATTATGACTACGATAATTCCAAGACACAAACAAATTAAAATCTTCGATTCTACAAAGTGTGAGATGTAAGAAATTATTTTCAAAATAAGAATTGTTATTTAAAGAATTTTCTTTTTATATTCATTTTCCTCCTCTTGAAAAGCCAACCCAAAGCGCGTCGGCCAGACAAAAAAGCGGGAAGCAGCGCGCGTGAATGGCAAATACCCGTGGGGACGTACGATCGTACGTCCTTACAAGCATTTGCCAGAGCGGGGAGGCAGCATTTTTTTGTCTTGTCTTTTTGCCTACTTTTTTGACAAGAAAAAAGTAAGGAAATTATCCAACACTCAACTTTCGATATTTCAATCGGGTAGGAGTAGTATCTCCCAATCTCTTTTTCTTATTTTCTTCGTATTCTGAGAAACTTCCTTCGAATGCATATACTTGTGAGTCTCCCTCAAATGCTAAGATATGCGTACAAATTCTATCCAAGAACCATCGGTCGTGAGAAATAACTACAGCACATCCAGCAAAATTCATGATTCCTTCTTCTAAGGCTCTCAGGGTATTGATGTCAATATCGTTCGTTGGCTCATCAAGAAGTAACACATTCGCTTCTAATTTCAACGTCATAGCTAAATGCAGACGATTTCTTTCACCTCCTGAAAGCACCCCAACTTTCTTGCTTTGGTCAGAACCTGAAAAACCAAACTTAGAAAGATAGGCTCTGGCATTAATTTTCTGATTTCCTATTTCAATTAATTCCACTCCTCCTGCTACCACATCAAAAATGGATTTATTTGGATCCAAATCAGCATGTGTTTGGTCAACGTATCCGATTTGAACAGTTTCACCTACTTTAAACTCACCTGCATCAGCTTGGATTTCTCCCATAATCATTTTGAAGATAGTGGTTTTACCAGCACCATTTGGTCCGATAATACCAACTATACCATTAGGAGGTAAACTAAAATTAAGGTTATCGTATAATAATTTATCTCCAAAAGATTTAGCCACATTCACAGCATCGATGACGTTGTTACCCAAACGTGGTCCATTTGGAATAGGAATTTCAAGTTTCAGCTCTTTTTCCTTGATATCTTCAGACATTAATTGATCGTAATTACTCAAACGAGCTTTGTTTTTAGCTTGACGACCTTTCGGGTTCATACGTACCCATTCTAGCTCTCGTTCTAACATCTTTTGACGTTTGGAAGCCTGTTTTTCTTCTTGTTGTAGTCGTTTTGACTTTTGTTCTAGCCATGACGAGTAGTTTCCTTTCCAAGGAATACCTTCTCCACGATCTAATTCTAAAATCCAACCAGCCACGTTATCTAAGAAATAACGGTCGTGTGTTACGCAAATAACTGTACCTTGATATTCAGATAAATGATGTTCCAACCAAAGAATAGACTCTGCGTCTAAGTGGTTCGTAGGCTCATCTAGTAATAAGATATCTGGTTTTTGTAATAATAAACGAGTTAAAGCCACACGACGACGTTCACCTCCCGATAATTGAGATACATTTTGATCATCTGGTGGACAACGTAGTGCATCCATTGCTCTCTCTAGTTGAGAATCTAATTCCCATGCGTTGATAGCATCTATTCTATCTTGGACTTTTCCTTGGCGGTCTATTAATTTATCCATTTTATCCGGATCGTTCAAGATTTCCTCATCCATGAATGCATTATTGATGTCTTCAAATTCTTTGAGTAAGTCAACAGTCTCTTGTACACCTTCTTGCACAATTTCTTTAACAGTTTTTGAAGGGTCTAATTCCGGCTCCTGGTGCAAATATCCAACTGTGTATCCTTCAACAATAGAAACATCACCTTGGTAATTTTTATCAATTCCTGCAATGATTTTCATTACAGTTGATTTACCGGCACCGTTAAGACCAATGATTCCAATCTTTGCTCCGTAAAAAAAGGAGAGTGAAATATCTTTAATAATTTGTTTACCAGCAGGCGTAGACTTGCTAACGCGATGCATTGAAAAGATTATTTTTTTATCGTCTGACATAAGGAAAATTTTGAAAAGCAAAGATAGTGTATTTTTTGATGAATTCGATATGTAGCTCGTTGTGCATTTGCAAAAATAAATATGATCAATAATTTCTACTATACATGGATTGTATTGAATTTGTAAAGATGTAACAAATAAGAATTGTTTAAAAAGATAGACCCCGAGCACCAAGGTTCTCGGGGTGACAATTGTGAGGAGAGACTATCGGTCGGCTTTGCCGACCGCCTGACCCTGTCAGTCCTCGATATCCTTCGATATGCTCAGGTCATGCATTTTTCTCCTATCGTCGAAAATCATGAACTGTGTGAAATATTTGGTTTTTTACACAGTTCATGATTTTTCGCAGAAAAATTATATCGAGGACTGACACCATAATTTACATTTTATTCTTAATGCACAACGAGTTATATGTATTATTTATCTATCTATTCTACCATTAGTATAAACAAAAAAAAAAGAGCGTCTTTCAACGCTCCCATCACACTACTTACTATATTATAGTTTAATTAACTTAAGTGGTTTGAATTTGTGGTTTCCTTTTAAAAACACAGTGTAAACACTAGCATTTAATTTTTGAATGTCAATTTCATATTGATTATTCCCAGATATTATTTCTATTTCTTTTGAGAATACAATTCTTCCATTATCGTCCATTATAACTAACTGCGCGTTTTCATCTTCTAAAGCAAGTATATTAATGGTTGTTTTATCTGTAGCTGGAATAGGATAAACACTCCAAGAAGAAGTATTGTTACAAGTGGTAGAAATAGGTCCATATGTATCTCTAGAACCGTTAAAATCAACAGATTCTAATCGATAATAAGTTAGATTTCCTATTTTCTTATCTATATATTGGTAGGATTGTGTTTGGATAGAATTTCCTGCTGCATTTATTGAAGTAAGATAATCCCAAGTATATCCATCACGGGAAGAATATATTTCATAATGACTAACATTACTTTCTGTTTGTGTTATCCATGTTAGCGTAACATCTTCATCACAAGACGCTGAAAATGAAGTTAATTCTATGGGTAGGGGAGAACCTCCGTTTTTACCGTGGAAGGTCCATTCGGAGAAACTCGTAGTAGTAAAATATGCATAATTAAGGGTTGTTCCAATCCCTGCAGCATTCTTAATAATAGCTGGACTTAACGTGTATGCGCTTGATAAAAGACCACTACCAGATTGATTTACTACGATTTCTGATCCAGCGCTACAATTATCAAGAGGTGTGTTATTTTCGTTTGGCCCATCGTAACGAGTTGCTACAATGTCATTAAGATTTAATACATCATCTAAGCTGTTTTGAGGGGTTAAGTTTAAAGGCAATCCATTCCCTCCACTTCTGTTCTTTAAGTCGGTATATTCTTCTTGCGTAAAAGGGAAATGAATATCCATATTTCCCGATCCCGAGATGCCTGCTGTACCTGGAGTTACAGTAAAATTTCTACTCATATAAGCAGTTCGGTATCCTTCATAATTTGTGTTACACGCATACATAGTTCCATCTCCGTTTCCTGGTACGGAATTAAAAGTTGCTAGGTAAGAAGTCATTGTCACCCAACCTTGTCTGTTGTGAGGATTAATAGAACCAATATAATGTCCATTCACATCATCATAGAAGTGTATAGGGGTATTTCCTTTAATAAAACAAGTGGCAGATTCTCCATTTCCGGATACTCTATCTGTTTTTACGGGCATACTGACAGTAATAGTTGCTGTGTCAGCACACATTTCATATTTTCCTATCAATTGATATGTAGTTGGTCCATTAGGAGCAACAGTTGGAGTTAATGTGTTAGCCCCACTTACAATCCCGTTTCCTGTCCAGGTGTATGTCATAGCACCAGATCCTGAGCTGTTATTAGCACCATTTAATTGTAATTGGAGTCCATGACAAAGACTGGTGTTTGGACCTGCGTCAATGTCTAAAGTTATATTAACAGGTAAAATAGAAACAACTAATGAATTTGGATTTCCTGAGGCATGTAATCGTAGTTCAATAGTAGAATTTTGATCTAAATAAATACATTTAGTAATCCAATCTCCACCTGTACTATTCCATGAATTATTAGAACCATTGTATTCTAAAGGAAAAGTAACATGTTGATCGTTAATGAAAATATAAGAATCATCATCCCAACTATCAAAATAAATACTGTAATTACCTGGAGGGAATCCCTTACGTTTTTGGATTACTGTGTACTGTCCAGAACCATTAAAATTATTATCATTTTCAACCCATAGACTATTATCAATCCCAACATTGCTACATCCTCTCCAACTGGTGCTGTAGTAATCAAATCCGTTGTAAAATGGAGTTGTTTTTTCAGGTGAATACCATTCATCCCATGCTATTTTAGTGTTAATCCCGTAATTATTGATTGCATCTAATTTATGCGTGTAAAAACCTTTGTAATTTGCAAAAGTTGTGTTTAAATTCTTATACTGCGTATGTGTGTATTCAGATTGAAATGCATAAGCTATCCATTCATCTTGTCCAAACGGATAAGCGCTTGTTGAGCCTGTAACTTGAATTACATCTGAATAGGCAGTTTGTCCAGAATTTGAGCAATATACTTTTAATCGGAAGTATTTATCCAAAGTAACACTAGAAGAATATGTGTAAGGATTAGTTGTAGCGCCACTTACGTTTGTCCAACCACTGGTTCCATCATTTGAGACTTCCCATTGACAAGTCGTTCCTATAGCAAGAGGAGTATCAGTCTTTAAGATAAATCCCGAATTAGTATTACATAAAACAATAGGAGAGGCAACATTACCAGGATTAGGAGTTCCTGAGCATGGTGTTGGATTTATGATATTTACCGTATAATCTTCCGTCTGCCCCCATCCATCAATAGTACAAGGTTTGTCATCGTAATAGTCATCAGTACTAGCATTGTATTGCCAGAGTACACGCATACGGTGATTTCCTATAAATGATGGATTATTAGGAATGCTTATATTAAAAGTGAATGTTCCACTTGATGGTTGCGTTAATCTTCCAACTAACTCGCTATTATCAAAGATGTTATTATTGTTAAAATCTATCCAAATAGCAGCAGTATGTTTGCCACCTCCTTGTCCTTGTACAACAATGGTGTAATTCGTGTTTATGTTTAAATCAGGGACAGTATATCCCGTTGTATTATCATAATAGCTAACTGTATTTGATCTGGTGGATGTATTGTCTAGCGTTTCTAAATTCACACGCTCAATAAGGTCTACTTTAAGAACTGATCCACCATGAACAGGACGATTAGGCTGACAATATTGGCCAAATAAATCAGCACTTGTTAAAATAAGCACAAGTAGTATGAGTATGTATTTCATAACATAGTTATTTTGAAACAAAAGTATGGTGTTTTTTACTTGATTTTCTTATCTATGAATACGCTATATTTGTATGTAGTCCTTTTTTTTAATGTTAAAAAATAAATGTCTTATAAATATCTGATAATAAATTAATTATATGTTTTATTTTAATGTATAAATCATTATTGTAGTCCATGTAGTAGGCATTATGTAGTCCTATGCGTAATAATTTTTCAAATTCATATAGACTTAATTTTTAATTTGTTACATTTGATATTAAATTATAAGAAATACTATGAATTTTAAATACCTTTCTTTATTCTTTTTGCTACATCTTGTTTTTATTTTCCATCTATTTGGGCAAGAAGCCAAGTTGAATAGTTCAACTATAAATTGGCAGCAGATAGAAAAACTTATGATAGACCAAAAGGTGGATGAGGTAAAAGCTGAGTTTAGTATTCATGCGAACAATTTAAAAAGAAACCACCAAGATTCTTTGTTAATATCTCGGATTTTAGTGGTGACAAATTATCTTCAGGATCAAAATGAATATGCCGAACGTATTAGATGGTATCAATATGCAATTGATTCTTTAGATGAGAACAAGAATGTTCAATTGTTCTTAATACGTCGTAAATATGCAGATATTTATGCGACTATTGATGAGTATGAAAATGCTATTAAACTTTTCAAAAAGAATTTTCAATTGTTAACTAGAGTAGGATTTAAAGATGCTCAATCGTTAGAAGCTTCCTTTATTGCTAAAATGTATTTGAAGGCAAATGAACATGCAAAGGCAGAAGAGTATTATCTAAAATCATTAGATATAGCTGAAAAAAATAACATTGGATTTTATACCAATTTAGGTTATAATAACGCAGGGTATTTCTACACCCAAATTGATGATAAAGAAAAGGCTGAGTCCTATTATTTATTAGGATTAAAGCGTTTGCTCAATAAAGATACTCTAGATACTTCAGAGAAGAATCATTTGTATCTATTACTAGGGAATTTGGGTTCTTTGTATCTTCAAAATAATGTAAAACAAGATACGGCTATTCAGATGCTACAGGCTGATTTATGGTTTAATATCAATTATGGTAATGTTTTATTGGGAATTGGTGCCAGTGTGGAACTAGTTGATTATTATATTAAAAAGAATTGGTTTAAAGAAGCAGAAATTTTATTAAATAAAGTATTGAACCATGAGCGGATTATAGAATATAAAGAGATGGAAGAGCCTGAGATGGTGCGTTTCTACCGCCAATTGTTTGTGGTGTATCAAAATTTAGGTGATAAAGAAAAGGCATTTTTCTATTTTCAACACTATGAGAAATTAAGTGAAAATTATATAAAGAAGAAAGATGTTATCCGTTCCGGTATTGAGAAAAGTTTGTTGAGTAATGTGCTTTCAGGACAATTAGCTATGAGTAAACAGCAATTGGAAATTATGAATACCAAAAACAAGTATTTAACATTGCAAAAGAGGCATACAAATCAATTTTTTATTATGGTAATTATTACTATGCTTATAATTTCATTATTGATTGTTTTGAATAGCAGAAAAAGATTATTACTATCTAAAATTAAAAAAGAATTAGCTGAAAATAACTTGAGAATGGAGCGACTCAAAAATGAAACTAACCAAGTGGAAATTCAAAATAAAAATAAAAACTTGACTGATTTTGCGATTAACATTTCACATCAACAGGATGTGATTAGAGATGTCAAAACACAGCTTATAGATATCAAGGGGAATGAACAAACTACAGAAGAATTAAAACTTCAAATAAGAACGCTTATAAATTTCATTAACAGCAATTTACGTGTTGATAATCAACGTAAGGATATGCATAATAATATTGAAAATATAAATCATCAATTTCTTACAATTTTATCCGAAAAACACCCTGAATTAACAGAGTTAGATAAGTATATTTGTGGACTTATTCGTCTCGGATTATCCAATAAAGATATTGCCAATTTAAGAAATGTGACCTACAAAGCGGTTCGGATTTCTCGCTACAGAATTCGGAAAAAACTGAATATTGAAGAGGATGAAGATTTGACACAATTTCTAAAAAATATTGGATAATAATCTATTTTCCGTAGGACTACATGTGTGTTATTCAATAGGCCTACATTGTTCAATCAAAAATGATTCGTATTTTTGCAAACCAAATTGGATGAGAAGGAATGGAAATATTGAACGATAAAGATACAATCTGTGCTTTAGCAACTGCAAATGGAGTTGGCGCAATTGCAATGATACGTGTGTCAGGTGAAAAAGCTTTTGAAATTACTTCTCGTATCTTTTCTAAAGATCTGACAGACCAATCTTCACATTTAGCTCACTTTGGGACAATCAGAGATCAGTCAGGAGCAGTGGTGGATGAAGTATTAGTTACTGTATTTCATCAAGGTAAGAGTTTTACAGGTGAAGATACTACCGAAATAACTTGTCATGGTTCGAGTTATATTAAGCAACAAATTATCCGCTTATTGTTAGAAAACGGCTGTCGTATGGCAAACCCTGGGGAATATACCATGCGTGCCTATTTTAATGGTCGCCTAGATCTGTCTCAAGCAGAGGCTATTGCTGATTTAATTGCTTCAGATTCTAAAAAGAGCCACGAAATCGCTATGAATCAAATGCGTGGTGGATATTCGGATCATATTCAGCATTTACGTCAACGCTTATTGGATTTTGTTTCCTTGATTGAATTGGAATTAGATTTTGGAGAAGAAGATGTAGAGTTTGCCGATAGAAAGCAGTTGAAAGAACTTATTGATGAATTAAAAGGTCGCCTTCAGCAATTAGTAGATTCTTTTGCTTATGGGAATGCTATCAAGAATGGTGTGAATACGGTGATTGCAGGTCGCCCAAATGCTGGAAAATCCACCTTGTTAAATGCTTTACTTAATGAGGAACGCGCAATTGTTTCCAATATTCCAGGAACTACTCGAGATACAATTGAAGAGCGCTTAACCATAGATGGTGTAGTATTTAATTTTATTGATACGGCTGGAATTCGAGAAGCTACTGATGAAATAGAGAAAATAGGTGTAGAACGTGCTTTATCGGAAGTGAAAAAATCAAATATTTTACTCTATGTGTTTGATGCAAATGAACTAAGCAAGGAAGATGTAGAAGTTGATCTACAAAAATTGGAGAGAGAAGGCTTATTTATTATTTTATTAGCCAATAAGACAGAGAATTCTTCAAATAACTTTAATTTATATAGTACTAAATATCCCGTTTTATCCATTTCTGCTAAACAACATGTAGGTATAGAGTCATTAAAGACCGAACTCTCTAAATGTGTAGAATCTTTATCTTCTGAAAGTGACACCATTGTTGTGAATTCTCGACATTACCAAGCTTTTTATCATGCATTAAATGATTTGTCAAAGGTGGAAGAAGCAATGGATTTAAATGTAACTGGAGACTTTTTAGCCTTAGATATTAGAAGTGCGATTCGTCATTTATCATCTATTACTGGGGAAATTACTACAGACGATGTCTTGGGTAATATCTTTGCGAATTTTTGTATCGGAAAGTAGCTTTTATCCGTTGAATTAGTCTGCTTTATGCTGATGTATCTACGATGAATTTTCTAAAAACTGATTTTAATCATACCTATTTGTCAATGAATCAAGCCTTTTTGTTCTATTTTTAATCAATATATGGACTCAAAAGCATATTTGATATACATACAAGAAGATGAATTGACACCTGGATTTTTACAGGAGCAATTCTTTACTTTAGATGAGGACTATAAAATATTTGTAATCATTCAGTTAAAAGAGCAATCATTTAAATTTATTCCTCTCATTAAAGATCTAAAATCAATTCGAATAGAGAAGACACTTAAGCGAATTGATGAATGGAGAGATATGTGTCTTACACAAAATCATCAATTTATTTTAAAGATTATTGACAAGCCTAGCCAATTATCAGAATTTAAAAACGATTTTAAGGGGATTAACCAACTAATTATTCATAGGAGTAAAGAATTAAATGGAACTTTAGAGCCTATTATTGGAAGATTGTTTTCTGATGATCTAGTGACTTGGGAATATTTCCAATAAATGATGTGTGTAAAATATCTACATTTAGGTATATTAATTCACAATCTTTAAAAAAATACACTATTTTTGAACTAAGTATGTGTTGTTTTGTTTTTTAGTCAGAAGAACAAAGAATGATATGAAGGAACGCCCAATTTTATTGATAGTAGAGGATGAATTAGATATCAAAATCTTGTATAAATCAATTTTAAAGCAACATTTTGATTTTGAGATTATGGAGACTGATTCAGTTCGAGGGACAACAGATGTCTTAAAAAAATGCATTCCAGATTATGTTTTGTTAGATCTTTGTTTGCCTGATGGAGATGGTTACCAGATAATGCCATTATTGAGAGAAGTGAACCCGAATGTTCGTGTTTTAGTTATTTCAGCATTTAATTGTGGGCAAGAGCGTAAGAAAGTAGAAATCTCAGGGGCAATGGGATTATTGGCAAAACCTTTTGAAAAAGAACAATTTATTCAACACATACAACAATTGATAAATGTGTAAAGAATGGATAAATATACGCTTCTAATCATTGATGATGATGTAGATATCTGCATGCTTTTAAAACGTTTCTTTGAGCGGAAAGAATTTCGAGTACGTATTGCTTTTAGTGGAAATGAAGGATTGGAAATTCTTAAAAAGGAAAGAATTGATTTAGTTCTTTCTGATTTTCGCTTACCCGACAAGGATGGTTTTGAGATGCTAAAGATAATTAATGGGATTAGAAAAGATATTCCTGTTATAATAATTACGGGTTATTCGGATGTAAATCAGGCTGTAAAAGCGATTCGTCAAGGAGCCTATGAATATGTTACAAAACCTATTTATCCGGAAGAAATTCTATTCCTAGTTGAAGATGCGCTTAATAAAAGAGAAGCAAGTCGGTTGGAAAACAAAACAGTCAATCAAGATAAGGAGCAAAAAAATCTTGTGCATACCCGATACCTTATACCTGACAGTGAATATTCTGATGAATTACAAAAAAAGATTTCTCTGGTTGCTTCTACAAACATGACAGTTGTAATTATTGGAGAAAGTGGAACGGGTAAAGAAGTTGTGGCTCGTATGATACATGAGGCTTCACCCCGTAATGATCAAGCCTTTATACCTGTAGATTGTGGGGCATTGACACAAGAATTAGCAGCAAGCGAACTCTTTGGTCATGTAAAAGGGGCTTTTACAGGTGCGACTTCTGATAAGAAAGGGAGTTTTGAATTGGCCAATCATGGAACTTTGTTTCTAGATGAAGTTGGAAATCTTTCGTATGAAAATCAAGTGAAATTGTTAAGGGCTTTACAAGAACGAGTAATACAGCGTGTAGGTAGTGAAAAAACAACTCCTATTGATGTACGTATTATTGTGGCAACTAATGAAAATTTAGAATTGGCAATTCAACGTGGAACCTTTAGGATGGATATATTCTATCGTATCAATGAATTTCAAATTGAGTTAAAACCACTACGAGATAATAGAGAAGAATTGGAAGCTTTTTTTCAATTTTTCTTAAATCAATCGAATCAGGAGCTAACTAAAGAGGTTAAAGGAATTGATGCACAAGCATGGCAAGTATTAGCTAATTATCCGTGGCCAGGAAATACAAGAGAGCTTAAAAATGTAGTGAAATACGCTGTTTTAATGGCTAATTCAGAAAAGATTTATAAAGAGGATTTACCTAAAGAAGTAATTAATTATAAATCAGGTAATACTGTTCAAGTGGAAACGGATTCCTTATTATTAAAAGATGCTACCGAAAAGGCAGAGATAAAAGCTATTGTTAGAGCTTTAGAGTTGGCTAAAAATAATAAATCGAAAACAGCTGAACTACTTGGGGTAGATAGAAAAACATTGTATAATAAGTTGAATACTTATGGATTATTAAACGATTAATAAAACCAAATGATAAAAATATTAATCATAGAAGATAAGAAAGATGATTTTTATAGCATTACTCGTTTCTTAAAAGAAGAAAATGAGGCGGATTATGAGATAAATTGGTGCTGCGATTTTAAATTAGCTGAAGAAGAAATCTTGATGGAGACACATGATGTTTATTTGATAGATTATTTTTTTGGAAAGAAAGAAGGGTTGGCCATTGTGGAACGATTACGTGAGAGAAATTTTCGAAAACCTATTATTTTACTAACTGGAAATTGCAGTAAAGATATCGAAGCAAAAGCTATAGCATTAGGAGCTTCTGATTTTTTAATTAAGGAAGAAATTAAACCTGAAATGCTAGAGCGTTCCATCCGTTATGCTTTAGATCGTTATAAACAACAACAGTTTATACGTGAGCAAGAACAGAAATATAGAAATCTTTTTGAGCTGAGTGTAGAGCCTTTCTTAATTCTGAATGAGAATTTTCAAATTATAGAATTTAATTCCTCATTTTTAGATGTTTTTGATCAGTTAAAACCTAGTAATGAACAGGTTAATAATCTTCAGTTTAGCGAGCTTTTTAAATCTCAAGAGGAATATAATAGTTTGAAACAACATCTAGAGGTAGAGCTAGCAGTTAAGGGATTTAAAACAATATTATTGAATTATGATAGAGATGTTGTTGCTAGCATTTCTATTGCAGCATTACCTAAATCACAGCTTTCTGATAAGGATTTCTACCATGTTGCTATTAGTGATTTAACAAAAATTATGGAGCAAGAGCAAGAGCTAAAACGAACAGAAAAACATAGCATGTCGGGGAGAATGGCACGTATGATAGCACATGAAATACGAAACCCTTTAACCAACATTAGATTAGCTTTAGGAGAATTAGAAAGTATCACCTCCAATGATGATGCAGTTATGCTCAATCAGATGATAGAAAGAAATACTTCTCGAATTTCAACCTTAATTGATGATTTGATTAAATCGGCTCGCCCTCAAGAGTTGACAAAAGAGTCTGTCGATTTACGTATGGTGGTTGCAGAGTCTCTTATGCTATGTCAGGATAGAATAGAACTCTTAAATATTCATCTCAAAAAAAATATATGTGATTCGCCCATAATAGGAGAATGGGATAAAGAAAAGCTAAAGATAGCATTCACAAATATTATCACGAATGCTATTGAAGCTATGGAGGAGGTATCAACACCCGTACTAACTATAATTGTAAACTGTTTTGACGATATCCCAACAGTGTATATCCGAGATAATGGAAAGGGGATGGATGAAGAAACGTTAGCTAATTTATTTGATCCTTTCTTTTCGAATAGAAAAAATGGATTAGGATTAGGAATGACAGCTACCTTAAATATCATTAATATGCATGAAGGGAAGATATATGTTCGTTCAGAACTTGGAAAGGGAACCGAATTTAGAGTAGAGATATAGTGATTAAGTAAAAAATCGTTTTTTGAATTTTATATAATCAAATTTCAAAATAAATATAACTAAGAGTGCAACTTGTGCAGGTATGAAATATCTCACAATGGCGCCAGAAACAGGGGTTGTCCACCCAATTATGAGTCCAATTAATAAAACATATACCCATAAACTACTAATGATTCGTTTATCTTTATCTTCTAGCTGTTTTGGAAAGAAGAAGAAAGCTAAAATTAGAGAGATAATGTATATGATATTTTCTAATAATGCTGGATACTGTAACCAAGTACTGCTTTTATTAGGGATGGGTTGACAAAATGCATTGAAGAGCGCTTCAGGAGCGATCATCCACATTTTCCAATAATTATCTTCAATTGGAGTGATATATACTCTACTCCCTGCCATGTCCCAATTTAAATGAACTTTGTATGCATTCCCAATGCTGTCTAGTTGAAAAGGAAAACGCTTATAGTTTTCATTTCTCTTCATTTTAAAAGCTGTTACAGTGTCAGTGAGTGTAGCATACTCATTACTAAAATTAAAATGATCTCGGTTTCTATATTCTATGTAATAATAATGTTCTTTATCTCCCTCTAAATACAGTCCTCCATTTGTTACATTATAAAAATCTTCTTGTTGATTCGAGATGATATAGGCAACTTTGTTAGATAGTTTAATAGCAACAATTCCAAAAATTCCTATAGCTAAAAATAGGGAAAAAGCAAGCCATTGCTTCTTGAAGAAATAACTCCATCCGAGATAAATTATAACAGGAAGTATGAAAATACCTACATAAGTTTTAAAACCAATCATGAGTAGAATTCCTAATAGAATACGCCAGCTCTTACTTTGTATGGATAAATTATCAAATAGCCCTCGAAGTAATAAGCATAATCCTAAAATCATGAGGGGCTCTTTAATGATGCTTGAACTCCAAAATGCTACGGAAGGAGCTAGGGTTAATATGATTAAAAGAAAAACGTGTGGTATCTGAGTTTTCTTCTTAAGCCATTGGAAAAGATCAAAGCCTCCTAAAAAGGAGAAAAAACTAAAAATGATAAAATGTACAAAAACGTATCCTCCAGATAAAAATAAAATCAGCGAATTTGCACGAATTACATTGCGGGAGTCATTAAGTAAAAAGCGCAACCCTGAATTCCAATGTGAGGTGGCTTCTAAATATTTATCAATAAATGCTGGGTCATCATTTAATCCAAATAAGAATTGAAAATAATCTGTTGGAGATTGATTGAATACATGATACAAAATTTGACTTTCTTTAAAGAACATCCCCGCATCCATAGTGAGTTCTCCTCCTCCGTAATGAAAAGTATAAATATATAGAAAGAATGCAGCATATCCTGTCTTTAAAGTAAAAAGGATAGGAAGAGTATAAGTAGGGATATTAGATATATATTTCTTATTTATCCAATAGGTAATGGAAACAAAGAAAAGGAAATATAGTAAGGTAATTAAGAATCCCAATTTTTATAATTTTTGCTAAAATTAATAAACTATTCAAGAATTAATTGAAAGTTGAGTACCGATATTTTTCTGTTTGAAAATTTATATTTTGATAAGTTTAGTATAATGTGTTGAAAGCTTTTATAAGGGAAAGAGAATATTGGTAAAGTTTGAAGAGCATTGATTATGATTTTTTCTATTTTTGTTGCATGATTGATGGGTACAGACAAAAAGGTTTAAGAAGGCAACTTATAGAAGAACTTCGAAATAAAGGAATTACTAATGAAACAATTCTAGAAGCTTTTGATAAAGTACCACGTCATTTTTTCCTGGACACCTCGTTTATGAATCAGGCGTATTCTGATATGGCTTTTCAGATTGGAGCAGGGCAAACAATTAGTCAACCTTTTACAGTAGCCTTCCAAACACAACTATTGGAAGTGCAGAAAGGGCATAGAATTCTTGAAATTGGCACGGGGAGCGGTTTCCAAACGTCTATTTTATGTGCTATGGGAGCTAAAGTTATCTCTATAGAAAGACAGAAAGAATTATTTATTAAAGCTAAAACAGTTATAGCTCATTTGGGGTACACACCTAATTTATTTTATGGTGATGGATATAAGGGAAAAGAAACGTATGCACCTTTTGATGGGGTGTTAGTAACCTGTGGAGCTCCTTTCATACCAGAGGCATTGAAAGATCAGCTGAAAGTAGGAGGGAAGTTGGTGATTCCTGTAGGTGAAGGTAAAGTACAAGTGATGATGCGTTTAACTAAATTGGGAAATGATGAATGGAAAGAAGAAACTTTTGGAAATTTCAGTTTTGTTCCCATGCTAACTAAGACTGTTAAATAAACGATAACCCGTTGTGTATTCAGAATAAAATATAAATTATGGTATCGAGGACTGACAGGATCAGACGGTCGGCTTTGCCGACCGATACTCTCCCCTCACAATTGTCACCCCGAGAACCTTGGTTGCTCGGGGTCTATCTTTTTAAATAATTCTATTACTATTTTTGCAAATTCACAATGGGTAACGATATAAAAAAAAAATGGCTACTTTCTACAAAGCAGCCATTCTCTGTGGTTTGAAATCTATTATTCTATAACTATTTTTTTAGAAACTTCTCCATATTCAGTTGTTGCTTGAATAAAATACATGCCTTTATTCAAATCTGAAATAGATATTTCTTTTGCAATAACATGATTAGTAGCTTCTTCTTTCACTATTCTTCCTTCCATATCTACTATTCTGTAACTAACTAGTTGTGCGCCATCTACAGCAATATATATAGTTTCTGAAGCAGGATTCGGATATACGATAAAAGCTTGCTCCAATTGTTCTTTTGTTATTGAAAGTGAGCCACATCCATCAATAAAATGATTCATATCTGAAAAATCTATGAAACAAGCATATTCTGGATGATCGATAAATGGATTTCTATTGTTTTGAAGAGAGTCGATATAATCATTTCGTGCAATTTCAAAATTAGATGGTGGGAAATTAATGTTCCATTGTTTTAAAATAGTTTGCTCTTGACCATAAGCAATTGATGCTGAAATATAGTTAGGTAACTTCCAGTTTTGTCCATTTTCTGTATAACGAACGGCCATATAGAAGATGGCTCTAGCAACAGCTCCTTTGGCATTATCTCTAGGTTCATACACCCAATTTCCATTTGCATCTTTTCCAAATTTTGATCCCCCAACAGATTGGATAACATCACTTACTGCTTCTCCAAATGGATAGTTAGAACGGATAGCATTTGCATCATTTTGGTTTACCAATAGTAGGTTGTGGTAATCACTGTAATAGTTTGCATTATTATCAGTCACAGGAAACCATGAATTTGCATAGGTGTGTTCACGTGACATTCCAGAGTTAGCAAAATTAAATGGATAATCATACTGGTAGTTATTTCCAGTATAAGTACAAGTAACTACTCTCTTTCCATTAATTGTATCTCTTCCATAGAATTTCTCTGCCATTTTTGCTGCATAATCACTATAATAGTTTTGAAAATGAGGGGCAATAATGTCGTGTAAATCTGAAACAAGAGTGGAAGAGGATGTATTAATTCCTGAATAATCAGAAGCAGGAATAATATCTGTAAGTGTGGTGATATTTCCTGTTAAAGGAGAAGTAGTTAAATAATTTCTTCCACTACCAAGTCCATTATAAGAAAATACAGCAAAATAGTAATCAGTACCAGCTATGATATCATTGGGATAGAATGTTGTATTATTCGTAGATTTCAGCACTTTTGCTCCTCCAATAACATCTCCAGCATTATATGTTGTACCATCCACAGGAACTTCTGTAATAGGACTTCCTTTTTTTCTTAGAATAAGGTATCCATCTGTATTAGGAGAAGCGATAAAGTTTCCTTTAAAACGGTAAGTTTTAATATCAGAAAAAGAGAGAGATGTTGCTTGTTCTGTTGGTTCTGTTGCCAAGTTATCTCCGTATCCAATTAGATTAAATGTAAATACTGGAAAATCTATGTCGTCTGAAGTGATTGTTACAACTGCATTTTTAGTTCCAGCAGAAGTAGGAGTGAAGTCAATCCCAATATTTTCTGTGCTTGATGCATTGATGGTAAGCGGAAAACTTAGAATATTATTTAATGAAAACTCACTAGCATCTGCTCCAGAAATGGCGATACTATTAATAGTTAAAGCATTTACAGATCCATCATTTTTCACGTCAAATGGGAGGATATTATTGGAACCAACGTTTGCTCCAATGATATAAGAAGCATTATTTGTAGATTGAGCGCCATCTACCATAACAGCCATTTGCTGCTGTGTTACAGTAACTTTATTGATTACAACATTATCTAAACCGACATTTCCACCTGCTTTATTTATGTAGATAAAACGTATCCATCTAGAGTTTTGATCCAATGCTTTATTATTTGAAAAATAACTTCCTCCGGCAAGTTCAGCATTTCCATAAGTAGCTACAGTTGTAAATGTTGTTCCATCTACAGACTCCTGAAGTTCAAAAGAACCTGTTCCAAAACTGTTTCCGGTTAAATCAAAAGTAACATTGCCAGGTGCACTAGCTACGTTTATTAGAAGATATCTTCCTGTAACACCAAACTTAAAAGCAGGTGCAGGGTTTCCAGATCCTGTATAGTATTCGGCTAAATTACTAGACCATCCAACAGCTGGAAGTGCAGATCCTGTGAAATCACAAGATGTTGGTAAAGTTGCTTGTGAGAATGCAAAGAATGCAGTAGAAAACGCAACAAATAAAGAAAGGATTTTCTTGTTCATATATATACTATTTAATTAAAAATCAAAACTTAAACCTACGTTAAACTTGAGTCCGGGGCCATACATCACACCAACGGAGTTGATGTCAAATCCAGGACCATACGTATTCGATAAAACGGCATCCGAAATATAACGGGTACCAATTGTATTAATTACACTTGCGTTAAGTGTTAATGCATATTTGGTCTTTTGACCGAAAATAAATTTATATCCACCATATATATTGAGAAGTCCATAGCTTGGAGCCTTCCACGATTCATGACGTGCATATTGCCCTTTTAAAATAAATGGATTAAAGTCAGAGTAGAATCTATCAAAATATTGGTATTGTATTTTAAAATATAAATGTTTAATAGGATCTATACGTATACCAGCCATATACATGGATTGTGGCGCATCTCCAACGTGGACTCCTTTAGCGTCGAAAGATATTTCTTTATTATAGGCAGGAAGAACTATAGTTTTGGATGAATTCCAAGTCCAATCTCCGTAAGAAATTGAAGCTTCGAGACTCAATTGTTTAATAATTTTCCAAACACCGTCAAATTCAATTCCCATGTGAATAGCATCCATACCTTGAATGTTTACACGGATTGTCTCCATCGGATCATCTGGATTTGGAACAGCTAATCCATTAGGGAAAGGTTTGTTTTTCCAATTAGTAAAGTATCCATTTACAGAAAATGCTACTTTCTTAAGTCTAAAATTATATCCCACTTCTACAGCCTGAATGATTTCATTTTTGATTTCATTAAAGAAATGGTTGTATGTATTGTCAATTACATTTGAATACATAGGGTTTCTTGAAAGATACCCTAGGTTTAAAAATACGTTAGAATGTTCTGCAATGATGTAATTAGCACCTATTTTTACAGTTCCACCAGGAATCCATTTATATCCTGTTTTGTCATAATCCACTCCTTTAGAATCGGTGGTGTAATCTTCTCCATTATATGTAATTGTATCAAAAGCCCCAATATAAAGTGTGGTATCGTCTATTTGGATAGAACGCGCTCTAAAAAAATCAACTCCTGAATAGCCATTTACATTTCCTGTAACATTAATAAAGGCGGACCACCTTGCATTGGAAAATTCAGCTTGGGCAAACATCCCTGCCCATTGTACATATCCATAACGGTGTGCTTCATAAGGTTGCTCAGCAATTTTGTCTCCAACCTTTTTCATAGGATCTTTACTATTTTTATCTGCATTATTGATGAAATAATCTCCTCCTAACAAGTCAGTAATTTCTCGATAATGTTCTCCGCGATAAAAACGATAATCTAAACCAGCAGCAAAATTCCAATTTTTAGTAATCTCATAATCAAATTGCCCTAAATATCCCACCCAATAGTGATTGTTTACGGAGGAGGTCATGACATTAGATGCCTTTAAAAGGGTAGGAGAATAGTTTGGATCAACGGTAGGTTGAACTTGGCCAAAGAAATCAATTTCTTGGTTGTTCTTTATAACCGCGTTCCAATCAACTTGTCCATTCTCATCTTTTGCGGCTGAACTGAATTTCAATAATTTTGTTCCACCTCCTTTCCCTATAGAAGCATATACGATATTGGACATGCTTAGTTTTTCATTAATTACCCAGAAATCTTTTAAGGTTAATTGGTTCTTTAAGAAATAGTTTAAACGTTCGGCATAAATAGATTTACCACCTACTTGAAAGACGTTTTTACTTTTATAATCCTTATTAATATAACCCCAATGTTCATTAAAATCATAGCCATTATCATACGATGAAGCAGAAGTGATAGTGGCCCCCATATTAATAGCTGCTGTTGAGTCCCAATACTGTATCTTTTGATTATATGCTCGTTGTGCGTGCTTTTGAGGAGCCCCAAAAACTGAAAAAGAAAGTAAGTGGTTTCCTAATCTCTTTTGTATCTTAGCATAGTAAAATCCACCTAATGAAGGAGTTCCTAGTATTGTTCCATCAGATTTCTTAAACGATGCAGCCAAGGTGATTCCCCATCCACCTTTTAATAAGCCAGAGTTATAACCTACACTAGTTCTTAGCAAATTACCAGAGCCATATTCTTGTTTGGCAAAAACCTTCATCTTGGAAGTAATTCCTTGGGTTAAGATATTAATTGTTCCTCCTACAGATGGCATGGATATTTTAGTAGCTCCTAATCCTCTCTGCACTTGAATTCCACCGGTAATAACGTCTAAACCGAACCAATTTGACCAATAGACAGCTCCATTCTCCATATCGTTTACAGGAACACCATCTATTAGCACACCTACATTCCTTTGAGAAAATCCCCTCACAGAAACACGAGCATCACCCTCACCGCCTCCTTGTTGTGTTGCATATACCCCAGGAGTAGCGTTTAACAACATTGGTATATCACGGGATGCTAATTCTTCTTGAATTTTCTGAGGTTCAATTTTAGTTACAGAAATAGGGGTTTTGCGTTCATCTCGAATAAAAGAACCAGTTACCTTAACCTCTTCCAATTCGATGGGAGATTTTATTCGTGTTTCTATTTGTAAAATGGGTTGCTTTACATCTATTTGGATAGAAACTGAATCAAGCATTGTAGCTATCAGTGTGTACTTTCCATAGGGAACGTCAGAGAAACTAATCTTTCCAAAATCATCGGTTAGTCCCCTAAAATCCCCCATTCTGACGCTAGCAAAAGGAATGGTTTCTGTACTATTTCCATCGTAAACAGTAATATTTACTTGTCCAACTTGTGAAAATACAAGAAGAGGAATAAAAAATAAGACAGATAAAAGGTGTTTCATTTGCAAAGTAAAAAGGCTTTGTAACTATGATAAAATTGAATTTAATATATATATCAAAATGAATGAAATTTAGATATTGAGAATCAGTAAAAGATGAGAATGTTTAAGTTAATTATAAATCCAATTATTTTACAATAAATCTCTTAGTATATTGTTGATTTTCACCTCCTTTAGCAGAAATAAAATACAATCCTGAATTTACATTCAAATCAATTGTCATGACTGATTTAGCATTCGGAATATATTTTACCAATTTCCCAAGTGCATCTGTAATGATGATTTCTTTAACTTTATTTGTTGAAAGAAGATTAATTTGTTGAGAAGTTACAGGATTAGGATATATTTCAAAACTAAAATCAGTGATTGTTTCAGTAGAAACTGAAGTAGGACCTCCACAATCGCATGTGTGCAATCCTAAATTATCCACATTGATTCTTCTGGCAGGATTTCCTTGACTATTCGTTACAGTATCTCCAAATTCATCTATAACATATACAAAGTATGAAAGTGAATCCCATTCTTCATTTGGTTTAAAAGTACTTGGGTTCAATGTAACACCTTTCTTAACACTTGGTTTTCTAACTAAAAAATGATTTGCTGAAACAACTACTCCACCTGAAGCAACAGGAGTTCCATCGTAGGTCCATCCACCTCCTTGAGCAGGTTCTCCAGGATTTTCTCCAATTTTTCCAAAAATATCAATAGGTTGTATATTAGTTAAAGATGTAATAGGCATGGCTAAAGGAGTTCCAGGAGGAATAATACCTTTGAATAGTACAACAGCATCATTACCATTCCAATAAAAAGCCTTACTTTGATTATAATCAGGACAATAGAAAGCATCTGCTTTAGCTTCTAAATCTTCCCAAATTGGAGCTTCTTGGTCAACACCGTTTGGATCTCTTTTATCTATAACGCCTACGTGAACATCCTTTGGAGCAATAGTTCCTGTTAATTGAACTGCATTTAATACTGTTGGGGTAGAGGAACCGTTGTCATAACGAACTACAAAGTAATTAGATAAGTCAATCGTGTTATCTGTTGGATTATAAATTTCTAAGGCTTTGTTGTTTCCTAGGCCTTCTAAGTATTCTGAAATAAATAATTCTGAACAATCCTGCGCGTTTGTAATTGCAGAAATAAATAGACTAATTGTAAGTAAGATTCTTTTCATAAAATTTTATTATTATTCGATATTTTATTGGTCAATAAGCACCAACATATTTTTTTGGCAAAAATAAGGCATTTCTTTTATTTAACCTTATTACGTTATGAACAATTCTGTAAACTTTCGAAAATTTAACTTACTTTTTCTAGTATATTCGCAGTGTTAGAAAATTGAAAAGTATGAAAAAAATTATAGTATCTCTTGGATTTGTGCTAATTGTATTAGGAAATTTATTTTCTCAGAATGCCGCAAAGATTTCTTCACTAACTGTTGAAAAAATTTGGCGTGAATACCAATTTTTCGCTGATGGTGTGGATGGATTCAAGTCAATGAAAGACGGAGAGTCTTTTACACGCATTGTGAATGATAAGGAAAAACAGTTTATTGTACGTTATTCATTTAAAGATGTGGATAAGAAAGGTGATACAATAATTCGGGTGAATGACTTGAAATATAAAGGAATACAGTTGAGACTTGACGATTATGAATGGAATGAAGATGAAACTAAGTTGTTGTTGACTGTTGAGCAAACCAAACGCTACAGAAGAAGTTTTTATGCTGTTTATTTTTTATATGACCTAAAGACTAAACAGTTATCTATGTTGGATGAAGAGCGATTTCCACAAACTCTAGCTTCTTATTCTCCAAATGGTGAAAAGGTGGCATATATCTATAAGAATAATCTATATGTAAAAGATATTAAGAATAACAAGATAAGCCAAATTACTACAGATGGAGAAGAGAATAAAGTAATTAATGGAACAACCGATTGGGTGTATGAAGAAGAATTTGCTTATACAAAAGCCTATGAATGGTCGCCAAATAGTGAATATATCTCTTTTCTCCGCTTTGATGAAGGTAGCGTACATGAGTTTACTATGACCTATTATTGGGATACAGAATTATATCCGCAACCCTATACTTTCAAATACCCGAAAGCTGGAGAAGATAATTCCAAAGTTACGCTGCATGTATCCAATATTAACACCTTAAAAACAACACAAATCCAAGTGGGAGAGTACGAATATATACCACGAATTAAATTTTCTACGAAAGAAAACAAATTCATGGCCTTGACTTTAAATCGCCATCAGAATCATATACAATATTTCTGGATAGATGTTTTAAAAGAAGGAATGCCAACACAAATGGTTTATGAAGAAAGAGACGATGCTTATCTAGAAATCGATGATAATTTATTTTTCTTAAAAGATGGAAAGCATTTTATTCGTACGAGTGAAAAGGATGGATTTAATCATATATATTTAATAGGAATAGATGGAAGCAGTGTTCAGATAACCAAAGGAAATTGGGATGTAATTGCTTTTGAGGGAATTAATGAAGATAAAGGATTGGTTTATTATACTTCAGCTGAAGAAGGAGCGCCATACAGTGCTGTTTATTCAATTGATTTAAAAGGAAAAAATAAAAAGAAAGTGTCTGCATGCAAAGGAAGTAACCACGCAACTTTTTCCAATGGAATGAAATACTTTATCAATAGCTGGTCAACTATAAATACACCTCCGATTTATTCACTTTATAAGGCAGATGGTACATTAATTAAAGAGCTAGAAAATAATAAAGAATTAGCAAGCAGAATAGAGGAATATGGCTTTCAACCAAAGAAATTTATTCAAATTCAAGGGAAAGACCAGTTGTTAAATGCATGGATTCTATATCCAAAGGATTTTGATAGTACTAAAAAATACCCTGTTTACTTTAATATATATGGAGGTCCTGGCAGCAATACCGTGGAGGATGCTTATGATGGAGGGAATGGTGCATTTCATCAGTTACTAGCACAGAAAGGATATATTGTTATGAGCGTAGATCCAAGAGGAACCTTGTATAGAGGTGCTAAATTCAAAAAATCTACCTATTTACAGTTAGGGAAATTGGAAACAGAAGATTTTGTTGCGGTGGCGCAAAATGTTGGAAAATGGAATTTCGTGGATAAGGATAGAATCGGTATTATGGGTTGGAGTTATGGAGGGTATATGACTTCGCTTGCTATGACAAAAGGAGCGCCATATTTTAAGATGGGAATCGCCGTGGCACCTGTAACTAATTGGAGGTATTATGATAATATATATACAGAGCGGTTTATGCGTACTCCACAAGAAAATCCTGATGGATATGATGATAATTCTCCTATAAATTATACCGATTTGTTAGAGGGAGATTATTTATTAATTCACGGTTCAGGAGATGATAACGTTCATGTTCAAAATTCTATGGAAATGATTAATTCTCTTGTCAAAGCAAATAAACAGTTTGATATGTTTATCTATCCAAACAAAAATCATGGAATTTATGGAGGTAATACGCGCAATCATTTATATAATATGATGCTAGCATTTATTTTGAATCATTTGTAGTGATTATCAGTGTTGTAAGTGTGTTTGTGAGTTCTAAAATTAAAAGATAGTGAACTATTCAAGATAATGTTTGTTTTATTTTCATAACTATCCGAAACTTTTTCAGAAAATCATATTAAAAATTAAAAAACCGAAACAGTCTTCTTAAATTTGAAAATCACGACAAAATTCAAATGAAATGGGACTGTTTCGTAGGAACAAAAATAACAATAAGCCTGTAATTCGTCAAATTATTGACTTAATTCCTCAACATTTATTAGCAAGAGTTATTCAACAGCATAATTCTGACAAGGGATGCCATAAATACAAGACTTATGACCAACTTGTTGCAAATTTGTTCGGACAGCTGTCTCGATGTAGTACTTTAGAGGATATTTCTGTTGGTATTGGTGTGTCGAAAACCTTTATTCGGGACTTAGACTTAAAACAAAGTCCTGCAAAATCAACGATGAGTGATGGGAATAAAAAACGTAGCCACAAAGTCTTTGAGAGTCTGTATATGAGTTTGTTAAGCTACTACGGTAATTTATTGAAAAGACATACTCATCGAAAAGTAGTAGAAGAAGTTAAAAATCAAACTATTCTTCTTCGTGATAGCAGTACAGTTAGCGTGTGTCTAGGGCTTTTTGATTGGGCAAAGTTTCGGACAGCAAAAGGAGGAATTAAAATCCATACGCAATGGGATGAGGCGATGATGATGCCTAACCTTGTGAATATCACTAATGCATCTATTCATGACAGAAAAGGATTTGAAGAAATTGTTTTCCCAAAGGATACGATTATTGTTGAAGATAAAGGATATTGGGATTTTAACATCATTAAAGCTAGGGTGTTGTCCCAAAATGTTTTTGTTACAAGAATAAAAGAAAACACTGTTTATGAAGTAGCTGAAGAATTAGATCTTCCAGAAAATGAGGATCAACATATTTTAATAGACGAGATTATTTATTTGACAGGACAAAAAGCAAAAGAAGTTGGGATAAATCAAATGAAATTCAGAAAGGTTGTAGCCTACCATGAAGAGAAAAATACAACGATAGAAATTATAACTAATAATCTTTCTTGGAAAGCTTCAACAATTGCAGAACTATACAGAAGGCGTTGGGATATAGAAACTTTCTTCAAGCTTTTAAAACAAAATCTCAATGTCAAAACTTTTATAGGAACTTCTGAAAATGCAGTAAAATCACAAATATTTATTGCATTAATTACCTATTTACTACTTGAACTTTTACGAAGAGTTGGGGTGTCAGGGAAAACGGCTTTTTCAAACTTTGTAGAAAAAATAAGAATTTGTCTGCCATTCTATCTTTCCTTAGATTATGTTATAAATACTATCCGACCGATTGTCCAAAAAGCAGAGAAACCTCCTCCAGAAGATGATTTGTGGACAACGGTACAACTCCAAATGTTTTAACTGTTTGACTTTTTTTCTCACATTATGATTATTGACTATTACAAATAGGACGATACAGGATGTTTTGTATCAAATTTTAAAAAACTTTCGGATGAATGTGTTTTATTTTTTAAAAAGAACTGCTTAAAGTGATACAATATCTAAAGTTTTGTTTAAATTAGGCAGCCGAAAATAAGGTAACAAAAAAAAATTAAATTGTAGATAAAATGAGCGAAACTGCAAAAATTGAATTTGGAGGTAAAACTGTAGAACTTCCAGTGATAACCGGAACAGAAAATGAAAAGGCTATCGAAATTAAAGATTTAAGAAGTCAAACTGGATTAGTAACCATGGATCCGGGATATAAGAATACGGGTAGTACCATTAGTGGAATTACTTATTTAGATGGAGAAAATGGGATTCTTCATTACAGAGGATATCCAATCGAACAATTAGCGGAAAAAGCTTCTTTCATTGAAGTTACCTATTTATTAATTTATGGAGAACTTCCGACTAAGACACAATTAGAAGCATTTAAGAAAAGTATTACGCTGCATACGCTTGTTCATGAAGATATGAAGCAGTTTTTTGAAGCATATCCTTCTAAAGCTCACCCAATGGGTGTATTAGCTTCTATGGTAATGAGTTTATCTACTTTCTATCCAGAATCTCAAACTCCAAATAGACCTGAAGAAGAAGTGAATTTAACAATTCATAGACTATTGGCTAAGTTACCTACATTGGCGGCGATGTCATACAAAAATGCGATGAGACATCCGTTCATTTATCCACAAAATTCATTGAATTATGTAGAGAACTTCTTACACATGATGTTTGCTATGCCAACTGAAGACTATGTTATTAATAAGACAGTAGTTAGTGCGTTGAATAAACTATTAATTCTTCACGCAGACCATGAACAAAACTGTTCAACATCTACTGTTAGAATGGTAGGTTCTGCTCATACTAATTTATATGCTTCTGTGGCTGCAGGAATTTCTGCATTATGGGGTCCACTGCATGGTGGAGCTAACCAAGCTGTAATTGAAATGTTAAACAATATTCAGAAAGATGGAGGAGATGTAGAGAAGTGGATGAATAAAGCTAAAGATAAAGATGATCCATTCCGTTTGATGGGATTTGGACACCGTGTATATAAGAACTTTGACCCTCGTGCTAAAATTATTAAGAAAGCAGCTGACGAAGTATTACAACAATTAGGGGTAAATGACCCAGCTCTTGAATTAGCTAAGAAGATGGAGAAAATCGCATTGGAAGATCCATATTTCGTAGAAAGAAAATTATATCCGAATGTTGACTTCTACTCAGGAATTATCTATAAAGCCTTAAACATACCAACAGAGATGTTTACTGTTATGTTTGCCATAGGTAGATTGCCGGGATGGATTGCTCAATGGAAAGAAATGATTGAGAATAAAGAACCAATCGGTCGTCCTCGTCAAATCTATATCGGAAAAACAAAAAGAGATTACGTTCCTCTAGAGAATAGATAGTCTAAACAAAACATTAAAAGGTTGTCTAAGGGCAACCTTTTTTAATAATCATTAAGAAGCAAAAAATGAAAATTTATCCATTAAATACTGGTAATTTTAAATTAGATGGAGGCGCTATGTTTGGGGTGGTTCCCAAATCAATTTGGTCTAAAACAAATGTGCCAGATGAAAATAATATGTGTAGTTGGGCAATGCGAGCCATGCTGATTGAAGATGGAAATAGATTGATGATAATTGATACTGGGATAGGAGATAAACAAAGTGAAAAATTCTTCTCTTTCTACTATTTGTTTGGGAATGATTCTCTTATTGGCAATCTTAAAAAATATGGATTTTCTCCAGATGATGTGACGGATGTGTTTTTAACTCATTTGCATTTTGACCATTGTGGTGGTGCAATCCAGAGAATAGGAGAGGATAGGTTTGAACCTGTTTTTAAAAATGCTACTTATTGGAGTAATTCAAACCATTGGAAATGGGCTACACAACCTAATGCGCGAGAAAAGGCTTCTTTTTTGGCTGAAAATATTCTTCCCATCCAAGAATCTGGACAATTACGTTTTATACCTAGAAATGGAGATTTTATGGAAAATGCCATGCCTAATATAGATGTACTTTTTGTAGATGGACATACGGAAAGTCAAATGCTCCCACATATACATTATAAGGATAAAACGATAGTGTTTATGGCAGATTTATTGCCTTCTATTGGACATATCCCTTTGCCTTATGTAATGGGATATGATACTAGACCTTTATTAACGTTAGGAGAAAAAGAAAAATTCTTACGCAAGGCTGTAGATGAGAATTATATCTTGTTTTTGGAGCATGATGCAGAGAATGAATGTTGCGTGTTGAAAGAAACCGAAAAAGGCATACGTTTAGATTACACTGCTAAATTAGATGAATTGATTTAATTCCCTACGGGTATTTACCAAACGATATTTATCGAACAAACACCCATTTATATCTCACGTCACGTTGGATTGAAGGTTTTATTTGATTGTATTTCGGCTGGTTAGTGAGATTCGTTTTGGTATGATTGTATCGGAAGTAACGTCTATAGTTATCGATTGGGAAA
The DNA here is from genome assembly GCA_023957385.1 of Brumimicrobium sp. Taxonomy (NCBI): domain Bacteria; kingdom Pseudomonadati; phylum Bacteroidota; class Flavobacteriia; order Flavobacteriales; family Crocinitomicaceae; genus Brumimicrobium; species Brumimicrobium sp. The sequence continues at coordinate 1,582,557 of JAMLGZ010000001.1, forward strand.
TGTTGGGTTTCACACTCCCCCTCTGGAGGGGGCTGGAGGGAGGACTACGCTACTCAAACAAATGACGACTTTCCTATTCAATCAAGGAGAAGAATCCTAAAATATCCTACCTCTAATATTTTATTTATCCTTTTTTATAAAATAAATCAATTGACAATCAGTTAGTTATAAAATATTTTATTTTTTTTATTAAAAAAGTATGGAATTTTTATGCTATCATTCCCTATATATATAGAACAAATAACTAAAACTAAAAAACATGAAAAATTCAATTAAAGCAATCACCCTATTAGTCGGCCTTGGAATAATATTAGTAAGCTGTAATAAAAGAGCAACTTGCGATGCATACGGATACATGGAATACAATCAAGAAAAGCAATTGATTCAACAACAAGAATCTCTCGATATAATCTCTACAGAAATCATTGAAAACGAAATGATGTAGAAAGAGTTGGTGGTTAGAGGGCATGCTAACCTTCATAACATAGGTTTTACCTAAACAAACAACAACAGAAAACCTCGCTGAGTAACGAGGTTTTCTTTTTTATAGTGTCATTTTGAGTGTGATTTATTTATAAACACCCATTCCAATAAATTTCTCCATACGTTTTTCAGCCCTATCAGTAGGATTCAATTTTTCGAGTGCTGTAATATGTTTTTTGATTTCTTTTTTAACAATGGAAAACATTTCTTCATGGTTTCTGTGAGCACCATTTACAGGTTCTTTAATAATTCCATCTATTAATTTTAAATCTTTCATGTCTTTAGATGTCAGATTTAAAGCTTCGGCAGCTCTTTCTTTATAATCCCAAGATCTCCATAAGATAGAAGAGCATGATTCAGGGGAAATTACCGAATACCATGTGTTCTCTAGCATTAATACTTTATCGCCTACTCCGATTCCTAATGCTCCACCTGAAGCTCCTTCACCAATAATGATACAGATAATAGGAACTTTAATGTTCATCATTTCATAAATGTTTCGAGCAATTGCTTCACCTTGTCCTCTTTCTTCTGCTTCAAGACCAGGGAAAGCTCCCGGAGTGTCAATAAAAGTAACAATAGGCTTATTGAATTTTTCGGCTAATTTCATTAATCGAAGTGCTTTTCTATATCCTTCAGGGTTTGGCATACCAAAGTTTCGATATTGGCGCATTTTGGTATTCATTCCTTTTTGTTGCCCGATAAACATAACTGTTTTTCCATCAATTGAACCAAAACCTCCCACCATTGCCTTATCATCAGCAATATTTCTATCTCCATGATACTCTTGAAAGTCTCCTTTTGTAATAGCATCAATATATGCCAAACTATAAGGTCTGTCTGGATGTCTAGATAATTGTACGCGCTGCCAATCAGTTAAATTAGAAAAAATATCCTCCGTTTTCTCAATCAATTTTTTCTCTAATGTTTTGATTTTATCAGTCATGTCCAATTCAGCATCTTGGCCGATTTCTTTTGCCTTGGTGATTTGTTCTTCCAAAGCTCTTAATGGTTCTTCAAAATCTAAATATGTAGCCATTCTTTTCAGTTTTTTGAGTGTGCAAAGTTATAAAAATAATCTAAAAGATTCATTCAAATTAGATGTCTTTCATTATGTTTTTATCCCGTTGTTCATTTACAAAAATAAGTAAAATCAATAATTCCTACTGTTTATAGATTGTATTTAATTCATAAAGATGTAAGAAATAGGAATTATTAAAAAAAAAATGGACCCCGAGCAACCAAGGCTCTCGGGGTCTATTTTTTTCTAAATGCACAACAGGTTTATATTTCCTATCTGCTTATTAATTTACGTGTTGCTATAACGGTATTATTTTGTTTAAATAAAATATAATAAAGCCCCTTTTCTTCATTCTCAATATTCAATGTGATTGTTCCATAGCATTGAGTGAGTTGCTTGACTTCTTTACCTATTGTATTGTAAACTACTATATCTAAAGGATAGTCCATATTTTCCATGTCAATAATAAATTGACCGTTGGAACTAGGGTTAGGATATATTAAGAGATTATTATCAATTGTTTGTTGAGAGGGTATCTGTGCTGTAGAAGTATTAAGGTTATCTGCAGTATAACACCATAATCCTCCTAAATCAGTTCCAACCATGAGCGTTAATTTGTCGGAATTATTCAATTTTCCAATAAATGGAGCAGAAAATGAGCCTACATTGATATCAGCATAATGATTGGTAACAATAGAAAAAGGATTGCCATTTTCTAAATTTCCATCAATGTCTTTATATAAATAAATTGATCCAACACGATTTCCAGCAAGTAAGAAAGTAGTGTCGTTTTGTCTATAAAAATGAGGAATAGCATAATGATGAGGTAAAAAAGCAGTTCCCATATCAACATTACCTAAATTAGGGGTAACTAATTGAAACGAGTATGCGCTGCTAGTTCCTATATTTTTGTAATATACGAGTCCGGGTGTTCTTTTTCCAATTACTAAATCCAGTAGTCCGTCTTTATCCATATCAAATAGTTGTGGAGCAGCGGAAGCATCAACCACAATATCGTTGCCTAGATTGTCTTTTAGAAGAGTAGAGAAGGCATATCCATTCGGGTCAAAATTGGAACGTGTAAGTAAGCGTAGTTTGCCATCTTCACCGCCTAATATCATTTCGTTGTTGCCATCACCATTTAAATCCCCAAATGTAGGAATGAGTCTTAATCCATAGCCACTTGTAGAAAAATCAAGCCAATCTTCATTTAGTAATGTATATTCTGGTGTAGTGCTTGTTCCTGTGTTTTTGTAATACTGTATTTTGGTAGTTCTATCTCCCAGATCAATATATTCATAATTATTAGAAACCAATAAATCTAATAAACCATCATTATCTAAGTCAACTAAAATGGGAATGGAGCCTTTTCCGTTTTCAATCATCTCATCTTGTAAAAAATCAATTTGTTGAAAAGAAAAGTCAGGCACTTGGTTGCTTCCTATATTTTTATAAAACCAAACACTCTTCTTATTTTCTGAATTTCCATTTTGATTTGTGCTGACTAATAAATCTTTTTTCCCATCAAAATCTACATCCACATAGAAAAGAGAGGGGAAGGTAGAAATATTTACCGGAGTGTCATAATTTGGATAATTAGCATCCTTACTAGTCATTTTGGTAAATACATGAGTGGGGTCCGTATTTCCATTAAATAGAGCAGTTACATTATAGCTCTCTACGTTTCCTATAATTAAATCTGTTGCATTGTCATTATTTAAGTTTAAAGCTAAAATTGAAACTCCCGAATGTCTAGTAGGAGCATTTATCTCTGGTGCATTAAAGTCACCGCAAGGACCTTGATTTGAATTTAATTCAATAGCGTTGTCACTATCACTTTCATAGAATTTTCCCCAACAAGCATTTACCATTTCAAATTCCAATGAATCAGGAATTCCATATTTTTCAACGGAAACATTCTTGTGGTACTCTAGATGTTGTCCGCCAATATGATACGTAAGCACATCCATATCGCCATCTCCATCTACATCATAATAGGCGGGAATGTCCACAATACTCACATACAAATTGGTGATATTCCCATTATCGTATTTAGATTGAACTATGTTTTTGACTAACTCCCATTGAAGACCGTCCACACTATTCCCGATATTTTTATACACTTTAATTCCACCTGTTCCATAAGTGAATAAATCGTTTTTTCCATCGTTGTCATAATCGTAAAAAGCAGCTCTATATTTGACATCATTGGGGAAGAGGGAAGCAGCATTGTGAAGATATTTATAGGATTTAACTCCATTATTATCTTCTGTTAAAAATACGAGAATTTGATTTGTGCTTCGGTCAAAAATGAATAAGTCCTGTAATCCATCAAAATTCACATCTAAAGTTGAAAATTGTGGGTGATTTAATCCACCAGCCCATGGGTGTTTTAATGTATTGCCATTCACTTTTACGTTAATATCCTTATTATATTCAAAACTATTTTGCGAGAAGCTAAAAAAACTAAACCCCAAAGCCATCACGGAGAGGCAGAAATATCGTAAATTAAACATGACCTTCATAAGTAAAATTGTGAATAAACTAAGATAGTAAGATTAAAACACCTGTAGTGCATATACAAAAATAAATAAAATCAATAACATCTGCTGTCTATGGATTGAATTTAATTTGTAAAGATCTTATGAAGTAGGAATTATTAAAAAATAGACCCCGAATGTATAGGTTTTTTTAGGCATTAAGACCTCTAAAGTATTAAAGAAAGAGCTGAAAATCTAGTCCCTTAACAAAGTTTAATGCTCCGTTGGTCATCGATTTATCCCTAATAAGTTACTCCTCAGCAGAGCTTGTTTCCATTTCAATCGATAATGCAAAAATAAATAAATTGTAAATGAGTTTTAGGATTAAAATAAATTGTAAATTTATAACAGGATTAAAGAGAAAAAGTGTAAACTTTTTTTAGGACGAGACATGGTAAATACTGCTGACAATTCTCAGCCGATGAGCGGAACAACGATGAATGGTACATTCAATGCTACCACTTTGACCAATGTGTTGAGTACACAAAGTCCTGCTACACCGTTTGTGAAGCTGCTTCTGGCGTTTGAAAACACATCACTGAACCGTGAATTGTTCAGCAAGGAAAATGTAACGGATATTTTATTATTGGTGAATTGCAGAGCGGATTTGCCAGTTTATCCGTTATAAGATTTAACCGTTGAATAGAAACTAAAATAAGAATTATGAAAAATGTAAAATTGATACTGTTGGCTGTTATAGCTACGCTGTTTTTGGAAGTAGGGAATGCAAGTGCACAAGAGAATCCTTCAAAGACTGTAATTATTCGAGTTACTGAAAGAAGAGTTGGAGGAAATCCTGCAATTGTTACAACAAATCCAGAAGGAAAAACAAATATCATACAATTAGAAAAAGGGTTTGATGAGTCTGGTGCTAATGCTCTTATTATTCAAAAAGAAATTGAAAAATGGAAAAAAGAAGGATATGAAATCGATGGAATATCTAGTTCTGTAATGGGGGATGTAGCTTTGATTACAATTATTATTCTATCCAAAAAAGAATAACCAATCTTAGAAAAGATATGAAAAACGTAAAATTGATACTGTTAGCTGTTATAGCTATGCTGTTTTTAGGAACGGGGAATATGAGTGCACAGGAAAAATCTACAGTAATTATTAGGGTGTATGAAGAATATAAAACAAATTCACATCTGGCTATAATTTCCCCTGATGGCACGTTAAAATCTATTGATTTAAAAAATATGAAACCAGGAAATTTTTATGAAAGTGATAATAACTTAATTGTTATTCAATCCGAAATTGATAATTGGAAAAAACAAGGTTTTAAAGTTGACGGTATCTCTAATACTACAGCTGTGACTGCCTTAATTACAACCATCATTCTTTCTAAAGAAGAATAATGGAAGAAAAATATTTCTTAAACAGCAATAAGCGAGTAAGTTATAGAAATGAAAAGTAAAAAACGTATGTCAAACACCAAAGGAACCTCAGCAGTATAAGTAAAAAATGAAAAAAGAAAACAGTATAAAGTTATTTGAACAAAAGCAAGTCCGTACCCATTGGGACGAGAAAGAAGAAAAATGGTATTTTTCTGTTGTGGACGTGGTTGGGGCTTTAACCGACAGTTCCAACCCGAGAGATTATTGGTTTAAGATGAAAATCCGTGTCAAAACAGAAGATGGACTTGAACTGTCGACAATTTGTCGACAGTTCAAAATGAAAGCTACAGACGGTAAAATGCGGGAAACAGATGTGGCTGACACAGAAGCCTTGTTACGGATTATCCAATCAATACCGTCTCCGAAGGCAGAGCCATTTAAGCAATGGTTAGCAAAAGTGGGCTACGAACGTATGCAGGAAATAGCCGACCCTGAACAAAGTTTGGACAGGGCAAGAGAGAATTGGCAAAAACTTGGTAGAAGTGAAAAGTGGATACAACAGCGAATGTCGGGACAAGAAACCCGAAACAAACTTACTGACTATTGGAAAGAAAGCGGAGTTGAAAAATCGGAGGAATTTGCTTTTCTCACAAATATTATTCATCAAGAGTGGACAGGTTTAACGGTAAAAAAACACAAAGATTTAAAACAAGGAAAGTACGATAAAAACATGACACCATGGGCAAAGCGATAACAATCATTAAAATGGGGCTATGGATAATAATTTTTTCCATGGCCTACGCCGTGACCTACGGCCAAATGACTGATCAGGAATTATTTGAATATACAGTAGATGAACTCAAAAGATTTAAACCTAAATTCGACTCCATTATTTCAAACTATGATGCCCCGGCAACGATGCGTTCGTCGTTGCAAAATACCGATACACTTTACTTTTATGACACGCAGGGTACAATAGATGATTTCATCAAATACAGTGGTGTGACGGATAAAATCATAGTGAAAATTGAAGATTTGGATAAATGGATAGATAGTACGGGCATCAATTTTTTTGGGTATGTTAAGTTTTCCCGCAGAGATAAAGAATTTTCAGGAACAATTGTATATCGAACCAAATGGTATGATGATTACAGCTGGGTGTCTATTGGTGAGTTGGATGGATATTTCTATTATGGCGTGATAAGTATTTTCACAAAACTGAAAAAATACCATTTTCCTAAGCTCTATAGAATCAGGACAGATGAGGAAGTTTATTTTATTACATACCTAAGGGGTAGCTCTTATAGCATTAACTATACAAATTTTTTAACAAATAAAACAGACACTTTTCCAAAATTTGAGAGTTTTAGCGTGGAATTGAAAAAAAGATTTTCCTTAAGAAAGCAACTTAGTTCTTTTGATTTCCATAATATTGATCGTTATACTGTCATAACCCATAGAGGAAAACGGATTTTATATTACCAGGTGGTTCCGTCTGGCAAGAGATTTTTAGGGATAAAAAAAATAAAGCCAGAGAAAGAATATAAATACTTATGGTAATATTGGAATTAGGTAATGTATTCAATTAGTTGGTGTGTTTGTTTGTTTCAGCTTCACAGGTAATGTATTCAATTAGTTGGCGTGTTTATTTTAATCATATAATTATCTGATAATAACGGGCTATGTTTTGGATATTTCTGTTGGAACCTGTTGTAAACGAACACTTCTAAAAGTTACAGAAACATTAATATTGTCAGAAGCGAAAATCATTTATACAGATGGTTTGGACTTGTATAAGCAACTCATCCCTAAAACCATTCATGAAAAACATAAGCGTTGTACGAACCATATCGAACGCCAGAATTTGACATTGAGAACCCATTTAAAACGTCTAAATAGAAGAACCATTTGTTATTCGAAATCTTTGGTTATGCTATTGGCTATGGTCAAGATTTATTTTTGGTATTCAATCTAAAAATGCCTTTTGTCTTTGTATTGTGCCCCCGACGGACGAAGGAGTGTCGGGGTATAAGATTATATCTGTATTTTATTCTAAATGCAAAACGGGTTACAAAATATTAATCTATTTCAAAAATAATTTTTCCATCTACTATAGTTTTCCATGCATAATTTGGCATGAATCGATTGGTGTTTTTGAGTGGATTATCTAAGATAACTAGATTGGCTATTTTACCAGCCTCTAATGTTCCCACTGTATTTTCTTCAAAGCAACCGATAGCTGCCCAAGAAGTCATGGCTTTTAACGCTACGTCAAAGGAAACAGCTTCATTTGGTAGAAAACCATTTAATGGCTCTCCTGATAAATCTTTACGTTGCGTAGCTGCATAAATAGTAGCAAAGGGATCGTAATCTTCGATTGGGAAATCTGTACCAAAAATAACCAATCCAAAAGTTTCTTGTAATGTTTTATATGCGTATGCACCTCCTTCTAAACGTTCCTTGCCAATATGATGTTCAGCCCATCGTTGATCTGAAGTAGCATGTGTTGGTTGTACAGAAGGAATCACGCCAGCAGCAGGAAATAATTGAAAATCATTTGGATGTATCACTTGTGCATGCTCAATGCGCCAGCGATGATCTTTCTGATCGCGCATGAGTGTATCAATCATATTCAATACAATTCTATTGGCAGAATCACCAATACAATGTGTATTAACTTGATATCTTAGTTCTTTTGCCATCTTAAAGATATTTGCTAATTCTGTTGGCGTATTCAGCAGGATGCCATGTTCATAGGGAGCATCAGTATATGGTTGGAGCATACAAGCACCATGCGAACCCAAAGCTCCATCTTCTACAACTTTAAAACTCCGAATGGAAAGATGTTTATTTCTATAAAAGCCTTCTCTTTCTGCAAATGCTATATTATCCTCAGTAGGAAAGAGCATAGCATATATATTGATTTTGAGTTTATTTTCGTTGGCTAATTCTATGAGGATGTCACGCTCTCTCTCTGTTATTCCCGCTTCATGGATGTGGGTAAGTCCAAGTGATAGGAAATCTTCTTGTATTTCTATGATTTTCTCCTTTATGATTTCCTTACTCGGTTCGGGGAGGTTGTTATTTACCAAATACAAAGCATTATCGAGCAAAATACCTGTGAGTCCGGCAGTATCTGCCATAATAACCCCTCCATCAATTGTAGTTTCTTCTGTAATTCCTACTAAATCCATCATTGCTTGATTGATAAGCATAGCATGACCATCCACACGGGTTAGCGCAACCGGGATATCAGGAAATGCTTCATTGAGTAATTTGTTGTTAGGTAACTTAGTTTCTCCCCATAAACTGTGATCCCAACCTCTTCCAATAATAATTTTTTGTTTGAGTTTGGCGTGATGTTTTTCCAAGATAGAAATCATTTGATAGTAGGAAGCTGCTTTTCGTAAATCCGCATTGAGGCGTTGGTTAACTAAGCTGAAAATATGACCGTGTGCGTCGTGAAAACCAGGGTATATGTCTTTCCATTTTGCATCGATTACCTTATCTGCTCTATATTTGTTTAAGATTTGGCGTTCGGGACCAACCTCTATAATCTTTCCATCTTTTATAGCCATTGCTTCCACAACGGTTAACGCATCATTCATAATATGGATTCTGCCTTTGTGGATAATAAGGTCCACCTTTTCTCCTTGAAAACAAGCACTAAATAAGAATAAGACAAGAACAAAATAAAAGTACTTCATATTTATTAGTTTAAAAGGTAAAAGTAATGAATCTTTGGAAGGAAAGGTATGACCTTGTAGCTTTATTCTTCCAAAACACATGAAAATAATTGATTGTCGTATTGTAAATTATTTTATGGTTTCTGTGTTCTCAATTTCACTATCTTTGTTCTATGCAAAAATTCCTTATTATACAAAGCGCTTTTTTGGGAGATGTGATACTTATGACGCCTATTGTTTCAGAGTTACACCGTCTTTATCCAGAAGCTCAAATTGATGTAGTAGTTCGTAAAGGGAATGAATCTTTGTTGCAAAATAACCCCAAAATCCACCGACTGATAGTTTGGAATAAGAAAGAACATAAATATGCTAATTTATGGAAGACACTTCGAGCCATCCGTCAAACGCGTTATGATGAGGTGATTACCTTACAACGTTTTACAAGTGCGGGAGTCTTAACTCTCTTTTCTAAAGCAAAAAGGAGAATAGGGTTTGATAAAAATGCATTTTCGTGGATGTATGGAATAACAAAACCACATTCTTTGTATTCCGGTTTGCATGAAGTGGAACGTAATTTAAGTTTGATTGCTCATCATGGAGCAGCTGCTCTGGTGAGACCCGAATTATTCCCTTCCCAAGAGGATGAAAAGGCGGTAAAATCCTATAAAGAAATAAACCCTGTGTATTATTGCTTAGCTCCAGCTTCAGTGTGGGAAACAAAGATGCTTCCTGCATATAAGTGGATAGAAATAATTAAATATTTAGTTACGAAGGGGGATGTTTTTTTACTAGGCGCTCCTTCCGATATTGAATTATGTAAGGAAATTCAATCCAATTTTGATGCACAAGTGTATAATTTAGCTGGAAAATTGAGTTTATTGCAAAGTGCAGCTTTGATGAAGGATGCTGCTATGAATTTTGTGAATGATTCAGGCCCTCTACACATTGCTTCTGCTATGAATGCACCTACTAGAGCTTTCTTTTGTTCCACTGTTCCTTCTTTTGGCTTTGGTCCTTTGGCAGATAATTCAAAAGTGATTGAAACGAAGCTGAATTTAGATTGTCGTCCTTGTGGTGAGCATGGGTTTCATGCGTGTCCGTTGGGACATTTTAAATGTGGGCATTCAATTGATGTTTCTCCAGAAAATTTAGATATTTAAATCCGTTGTGCATTTAGAAAAAAATAGACCCCGAGAGCCTTGGTTGCTCGGGGTCTATCTTTTTAAATAATTCTTATTTCTTATATTCTCGCAGATTAAACACAATCCATACATATTGTATAAATTATTGGTTTTATTTATCTTTTGTAAATGCACAACGGGTTATTTAAGTTATTTCTTGCCTTTTTTCTTCTTCTCTTTTTCTTTCACAGTGAAACGATACCCGTAGCGTAAACCAATATTGTAATAGGTCTGATTGTACTTAAAATCATTGAAATCAATATTATTTTGATTAAAATTGGCTGTCAACATTAAAAACCATTTTTCCACATTATATCCTCCTTGAATCATAAGGTCGATACGTGGGGCAAGCCCCATAAATCCACGATTAACATCTTCACCAGTTTCAGGATCTTTGAAAATATAATATTTCCCTTGTATCATTCCACCTAAACCACCGAAAATACTGAATTGCCAACCGTTGATATTGTTGAGGTAAGCATATCCGGGAACAGCTCCAGTTTCTATTACACCAATTGTATGTGCGGTTTGTACAGCAGTAGGCTCCTTGATATAACGATAAGGAACAATACCAGCCATGCTACTAACGGAGTAGAAATTAAGGCATGAGCGTAGATAAAATCCATAAGCCTTACGGGTGTATCTACCTACAACACCGGTAGCGGCTTTTATATTCAACGTTTTATCAAAGAAATAGAAAGCATTAAATCCAACGGATGCAGTAGTTAAACCATCATTCACAAAAACATTTTTCGGAGTTAACGGAATAGAATCTGATATTACTGTTGCATTTCGAATTCCGAATCCTTTGTAATTATGCATATCAATGCGGAAATACCATTTTTTTAATGAGAATTGGAGTCTTGTATCAAAATATTTTGTTTTCCCATAATATGAAGGTTTTTCAAGCGAGGAAGGAAGTTTATAGTTTATATTAAGCGAAAACCATTTATATGCAATACCAACTCCATGAATCAAGTTCATGTTTGGTTGATAGTTTAATTGTTTGAAAGTACCAAATTTATCTTGTAAGTAAAAGGGGGCATTTTTATACGAAATAGCTGTATGTAGAACTAATTTATTTCTGTACAAAACAAAAGGAAGAGTATCAGTAGTATCTTTTTCCTTTCTTTTCTCTTTCTTTTGAGAAAAACCTGTGCCAACAAAAGCAATGATTATAATAAATAGTATATATTTCACAATCCAAATATAACTTAATCAAACAAAATAACAGATATATTGTGTAACTTTACATTTTTATACCGATTTTAGGCAAGATTTTTTAAAAGCACAATGAAAAAACTGTACAAATTTCTACTGAACACCTTACCCAGACCACTTTTAATTAGATTAAGTTATGTATTTAAATTTTTTGCGCCCTACATCTATCAAGGGAATAAAGTGGCATGCCCGGTTTGTGAACATACTTTTCGAAAGTTTTTATCGTATGGGTCGAATGTAGCTCACAGAGAAAATGTGTTATGTCCTTACGACTTAACCTTAGAAAGACATCGTTTGATGTGGTTGTATTTAAATCAAGAAACTGATTTTTTTGAAGCACCAATTGAATTATTACATATTGCTCCGGAACAATGTTTTCATGGACTTTTTAAAAAACAAAAAAATCTAACCTATTTAACAGGTGATATTGAATCTCCCATTGCTGATTTACACTTCGACTTACACAATATTCCATTGGAGGATAATCGTTTTGATGTAATATTCTGTAATCACGTGCTCGAGCATGTGGAGGATGCGAATCAATGTATGCGTGAATTGTATCGTGTTATGAAGCCCGGAGGTTGGGGTATTTTTCAAGTGCCACAAGATTTAACGAGAGATAAGACCTATGAAGATCCAAGCATTACTTCTCCTGAAGAAAGAGAAAAGCATTTTTGGCAGAAAGATCATGTCCGACTTTTTGGATTGGATTATCCTGATTGGTTGCGGAGAGCAGGCTTTGAAGTAGAGGAGTTTGTTACAAGCAAGGAGTTTAGTAAAGAATTGATTGATCGCTATCGTTTGATCGAGAAGGAAATATTATATATTGCCCGAAAGAAATAAATTGCATACAACTCAATAAACAGCCATTTTTTCAGATATCTCATATTGGCATAAGTATTGACAATATGCATGTCGCTTTAATATATGCACTTTTGGAGCTGTTTCAAGAGTCTATATGTAGGTGTGCTGACATAATGACATATAAGAAAGAAGAAAAATAATATGGACGATATTTTTAACAAAAAAAGCATTGGTTTTGGAATTCCAGAAGACGCTGACATTTCAGATGCTGAATTTATTCCATTAATCACAGAAGAGGAAGAAGATAATATGCAAAAGGCAATATTTCCTTCTGATATCCCTATTTTACCATTGCGAAATAATGTATTATTTCCGGGAGTGGTAATCCCTATTACAGTGGGAAGGGATAAATCCATTGATCTCATCAAATTTGCTAATAAAACAGATAAAGTAATAGGTGTAGTTTCTCAAAAGAGTACTGATGTAGAAGATCCTGGAATGGAACATTTGCATAAAATTGGAACTGTAGCAACGATTATACGTTTGTTAAAAATGCCAGATGGAACATCAACCGCTATTATTCAAGGAAAAAGAAGATTTGAGTTAAAAGAAATTACCCAAAATACGCCTTTTTTACGTGGGAGAATAGAGTTGTGTAATGAGCAAATAGTGCCAAAGAGCGATAAGGAATTCACAGCTATGATTCAGTCTATGAAGAAATTATCCATGAAAATCATTCAAGAATCGCCTGAAATTCCTTCGGAAGCTCAATTTGCAATTAAGAATATTGATAGCCCTAGTTTCTTAATCAATTTTATTTCATCTAATATGAATGCCGATGTTTCAACGAAACAACAGCTTTTGGATGAACTAGATTGGAGAAAAAGAGCCATGTTTATTTTACAACATTTGACTGAAGAAGCGCAACAACTAAAAATGCGAAATGAAATTCAGTCACGTGTAAAGGTTGATTTAGATAAGAAGCAAAGAGAATATTTTCTACAACAACAAATCAAAACCATTCAAGAAGAATTAGGAGATGATCCTATTAGTCAGGATATTGAAGGGTTGAGACAACGTGCCCAAAAGATGCTGTGGACAGAGAAAGTAGAAAAAATGTTCTATAAAGAATTGAATCGCTTGGAACGTATGAATCCGCAAGGAGCTGAGTTTACTGTTCAGTTAAATTATTTGGATTTGTTATTAGATTTACCTTGGAGTAAATTCTCTAAGGATAAATTAGATTTAAAGAAAGCAGAAAAAATTCTTAATCAAGATCATTATGGGTTAGAAAAGGTGAAGAAACGTATCCTAGAATATCTAGCCGTCCTAAAACTGAAAAATGATATGAAATCTCCTATTTTATGCTTTTATGGACCTCCTGGAGTAGGTAAAACTTCTCTTGGAAAATCTATTGCAAAAGCATTGGGGAGAGAATATGTACGAATGTCTTTAGGTGGTATTCATGATGAGAGTGAAATCCGTGGACATAGAAAAACTTACATTGGAGCCATGCCGGGGCGTGTTATTCAGAATATTAAAAAAGCAGGAACCTCCAACCCAGTGTTTGTTTTAGATGAGATTGATAAAATTTCACATTCCAATCATGGAGATCCCTCCAGTGCAATGTTAGAGGTATTAGATCCAGAACAAAACAATGAGTTTTACGATAATTATGTAGAAACTGAATATGATTTATCACGTGTAATGTTTATTGCTACAGCCAATGATTTATCAACTATTCAAGGACCTCTACGTGATAGAATGGAATTAATTGAGGTTTCAGGATATACTGTTGAAGAAAAGATTGAAATTGCTAAACGTCATTTAATTCCTAATCAACTAAAAGCACATGGAATTGTAAAATCAGATTTTTCTATTAGTAGTTCCGTGCTTGAAAAACTGATAGAAGAATACACACATGAGTCGGGTGTAAGAGGCTTGGATAAAATGATAGCTAAGTTAGTACGTAATAGAGCGCGTCAGATTGCTATGGAGGAAAAATTTGAAAAAACGATTTCAGCAGATGATTTGAAAATAATTATTGGCCCAGGTCATGCCAAAACTAAGTATGACACGAATGAAACTGCTGGAATTGTAACTGGATTGGCTTGGACAAGTATGGGAGGAGATATTCTTTTTATAGAATCGTCTATTGCACCAGGAAAAGGTAAGTTAACGTTGACTGGGAATCTAGGTGATGTTATGAAAGAATCTGCTACCATTGCTATGCAATTCCTAAAATCTCATGCAGATTGGTTTAATATTAAACAAGATGTATTTACGAATTATGATGTACATATTCATGTTCCAGAAGGAGCGACACCAAAAGATGGTCCTTCTGCAGGAATTACCATGTTGACTTCTTTAGCTTCTTTGTTTACACAGCGTAAAGTAAAAAAATACGTAGCTATGACGGGGGAAATTACACTTCGAGGAGATGTATTACCTGTTGGGGGAATCAAAGAAAAAATTCTGGCTGCTAAACGGGCTTCTATTAAAGAAATCATTTTGTGCGAGAAGAATAGACAAGATATTGAAGAAATTAAAGCAGATTATTTAAAAGGACTAAAATTCCATTATGTGAATACAATGAAAGAAGTGTTGAATATCGCATTGACCAATCAAAAGGTGAAAGATGCTATTTCTTTCCATGAATGAGAATAATAGACTGTGGATAACTATCCATTATTATCTGATGAACTATCCATTAAAAATGGCTATTTTTGTTGTCCAAAATTTTAGAAAATTAAATGTATGAATTGGTTTACAGTTAAAGTAAAATATACGAAACAAACGGAAGACGGAAGATTCCAAAGAGTTACAGAGCCATACTTGATTGATGCAGCATCTTTTACTGATGCAGAAGCACGTATTTACAAAGAAGTAGGAGAATATATCCGAGGAGAATTTTTAATTACAGGCATTTCAAAAACAGAATTTGCTGATATATTCTATTATGAAGATTCTGAAGATTGGTATAAATGTAAAGTAAGTTATGTTTCGTATGATCCGGACAGTGAAAAAGAAAAGAAAATAACCAATAATTTCTTGGTGACTGCCAAAAATGTGAAAGAAGCTTTTGACCGAATTAAAGAAAGTTTAAGTGATATGACTGTTTCTTTTGAAATTCCATCGATTATGTTGACCTCTATCGTTGAAGTTATTCCCTACGATGGTGAATCAGAAACATCTATGGAAAAAGAACAGGTTGTTCATGAGCTCGATACTGAAGCGGCAGTTTCTTTTAAAGATGAATCAGAGGAAGAATAGACATGGAAGAATTTTTAGAGTCTTTACGTAACGATCATTCTGATTTTGACAAGGGTTCGCTAGAGGATCAAGTCAAAAAGGTGAATCCTATTGTTTTATTTAAACGTTGGTTGAATGAGGCAGTAGAAAATAAATGTGAAGAACCTAATGCGATGGCTATTAGTACTGTTGATATGAATGGTATGCCATCTTCTCGATATGTTTATTTAAAAGAAATGGATGACAATGGATTGGTTTTCTATACCAATTATGATAGTCATAAAGGTCATGACTTAACTAAAAACCCACATATTTCTGTACTTTTCTTTTGGAGGGAAATGAGTCGTCAGATTCGTGTGCAAGGAATTGTAGAGAAAGTACCTACTGAATTATCTGATGAATATTTTAATTCACGTCCGAGAGAGAGTCAAATTGGTGCTTGGGCTTCTCAACAAAGTGAGATTATTTTGGATAGAAAGACACTGGAAGATAAAGTAATTCAACTTACAAAAGAATTTGAGGGGAAAGAAGTTCCGCGACCTGAATATTGGGGTGGATATTATATAAAACCAATTTATTTTGAATTCTGGCAGGGTAGAGAAAGTCGTTTACACGATAGAATTTGCTTTGAAAAGAAGCATATAGAAGATATACAATGGAATGTTTACAGAAGAAATCCATAGTTCTTCGAAGAAAATAATGACGGAATCAGAAATATATCAATTGGATAATGGCATGAGGGTCGTGTATAAACATGACTCTTCCATAGTAGCTCATTTAGGAGTGATGATGAAAGCTGGTTCCAAATATGAAAGGGAGAACGAATACGGATTAGCTCATTTTCTAGAACATAGTTTCTTTAAAGGAACTACGCATCGCAAAACTTTCCATGTGTTGTCGCGATTAGACTCAGTAGGTGGGGAATTGAACGCTTATACAACCAAAGAAGAAATTTGTGTTTATGGTTCTTTTACGGACAATCATTTTGTACGTGCGGTTGAGCTATTATCTGATATATTATTTAATTCCGTTTTCCCTATTAAGGAAATTGAAAAAGAGAAAGCAGTTATTATAGATGAAATCAATTCTTATTTAGATTCCCCTTCGGAGAAAATATTTGATGATTTTGAAATGTATCTCTATCCCAACCATCCGTTAGGTCATAATATTTTAGGTTCGGTGGAATCGGTAGAATCTTTTACAAAAGACGATTTACATAACTATTTAGAAAGATTCCTTTTTCCTGATAATATGGTTATTTCTTTTGTGGGAAATTTAAAATTAGATTTTGTTCTTAAACAATTGAATCATTTTTTTGGTGCTTTTAAGAAGAAATCTTCACTCCCCAAAATTGGCTTACCTAACGATAGCAAACCTTTTCATATTGAATTAGCCGAGAGTAATTATCAATCACATATCATGTTGGGAGGAAAAGCTCCAAGTTATTTTGATCCCGATAGAACTGCTTTTGCATTGATAACAAATGTGTTGGGAGGACCAGCTTTAAATTCTAGATTAGTACTGGGAATTCGAGAGAAATATGGATACACATACAATATAGAATCTAGCTACAATGCCTTTGAAGAAACTGGATATTGGAATGTTTACGCTGGAACAGATCCTAAATATCAAAAGAAAACTATACAATTAATAGAGAAGGAAATAGCTCTCTTCATGAATGAAGTTTTTTCAGACACACAATTAAAGAAGGTAAAAGAGCAAATTAAAGGGCAACTGGCTTTGAGTATGGATAATAATGTCAATGTGATGCTCAATTTAGCTAAAAATCTATTAGTGTATAACCAGTTAGATACTTTGTCCGATACTTACCAAAAAATAGATAGTATATCAGGGAAGGATATCCAACGTGTTTCACAAATTTACTTTCCCAAAGAAAAACAATCGGATTTGATCTTTACTGTAGAAGATTAGTAGTTAATAACGTTAGATTTCATACGTTCTTTGACTTCATCAAATCCTTCTAGATTATCTGATAGCACAACAATAACATCGTAGGGCTCTATTATCGTGTGAATATCCGGATTTATATAGGAATCCTTGCGTTTAATCATTGTAATAATAGCATCTTCTGGAAATCCAATTTCTACGGCTTTTTTACCAATACATTCTCGGTGATTTTCTACAAAAAATTCTTGCATAATTGATTTTGGAGAATTTGCCATTAAACGATCAAGTTCATTAATTTCTTTTACACCATCTTCTTTTACTACACGTAACCATTTAGCAAAAACTCCAATGGTTGTTCCCTGAAATAATACAGAAGTTACCGAAATAAAAAATACAATATTGAAAATAATTGGAGCCTTTTCTACCCCAGCAATGAGAGGATAAGTAGCAAATACAATAGGAACAGCTCCTCTTAATCCGACCCAAGAGATATAAAACCTTCGTTGTATTCTCATTTTAAAGGGAATCAAACTGAGGAAAACAGAAAGGGGACGGGCAACTAAGATTAAGAATACAGAAATAATCAATCCAACGCCGAGATAAGGAATTAAATTGGATGGGGTAACTAGTAATCCTAACGTTAAAAAGAGCACTATCTGCATTAACCATGCAATTCCATCAAAAACTTGAAGGATGGTCTTTTTGTACACAAGATTTGAATTTCCAAGAAAAATACCACAAATGTATATAGCAAGGAATCCATTACCTCCTATAAAATCAGTAGCTGAAAAAGTAATAAACATGAGAGCAATAACCAAAACAGGATACAATCCTTCTAAGCCTATTTCTATACGATTAATAATTAATTTACTAAGTTTTCCAAAAGCAAATCCAGCAATACCACCAATAACCATTTGAGTTAGAAATAATGGTATAATTGATAAGATACCTTGGTCTGGATGAGTAACAAGCGTTAGAAAGGAAATGGTTAAGACATAAGCCATAGGGTCGTTACTTCCACTTTCAAACTCAAGAGTGGGTCTGAGATTTTCTCGAAGTGCAATACTCTTAGAACGTAGAATAGAAAAGACTGCGGCAGCATCGGTAGAAGAAACAATGGAACCTAATAATAAACTCTCATAAAGTGTAAAATCTTCAATTAAGAAGTTAATGAAAAGTCCTAGAGTTATTGCAGTAAGTAAAACGCCTAAAGTAGATAGCACTACACCTTGTTTCCAAATGGGTTTTACGGAAGGCCAATTGGTATCTAGTCCCCCAGAGAATAGGATGAAATTTAAAGAGATTACTCCTATAAATTGTGCAATATTGGGGTCATTGAATTGAATCTTCAATAAGCCATCCTGACCCGCTAACATACCGATTGATAAGAACAAGATTAAAACTGGAACGCCATATTGATAAGCTCGCTTGCCTAGCATAATACTTGCAAAAAGCAAAATAGAACCAATTAATAAGATATTTTCACTTGTTAAAATCATATATTTAAATAGCGGGTACAAATATACTATTTTAACGATTTTAAACTTTACATTTGTTTAATTGTTTTAATAATGAATTAAATCGTATAGAAATATGAAAAATAAATTAGCTTTAACAGTAACTTTCCTTATGAGTTTCTTTGTATTGTTAGCACAAACTCCTCGAGAGATTAAGCAAGTAGATAAGAAACAAGTAAACTTTTGGGAATCTATGGATATTATCATTATTACTGTTATTTTAGTAATAGTACTTATAATCGCCAGGAAATGGTCCAGCAAAATTCTTAAAAAACGAGATGAAGTTATTGAAAAAGAAGAGAAATAATCTCTTCTTTTTTTGATAGATCTTATTTTTTGTCGTGATGATGTTCGACTCTTATAGTATGTCCCATTTTATCACGTTTAGTTTCTAAATAGAACTGATTGTATTCATTACTCTCAATTTCAATAGGAACATTTTCTACTACTTCTAATCCATAACCAACTAAACCTGTCCTTTTCTTGGGATTATTAGACATTAATCTCATTTTGGTAACGCCTAGATCTCTAAGGATTTGAGCTCCGATACCATAGTCTCGTTGATCTGGTTTAAACCCTAACTTTTCATTTGCCTCAACAGTATCATAGCCCTCTTCTTGTAATTTATAGGCCTTTAACTTATTCATCATACCAATTCCACGACCTTCTTGATTCATATAGATAATAACTCCTTTTCCAGCTTCTTGTACCATTTGCATTGATTTGTGGAGTTGAGGTCCACAATCACAACGACATGAGCCAAAGATATCTCCAGTTATGCAGGAACTATGAACGCGTACTAGAATTGGTTCGTCTTTTTCCCATTCACCTTTGATAAGAGCCAGGTGTTCTTCTCCCGTATTTTTATCTGTATAAGCAATCATATCGAAGTCTCCCCATTCGGTAGGAAGATGCACTTTTACCTGGCGCTCTACTAAAGTTTCTTTTGTTAATCTATATTTGATTAAATCTTCAATACTGATGATTTTTAAATCAAACTTATCAGCAATTTTAAATAACTGGGGTAAACGTGCCATACTTCCGTCTTCATTAAGTATTTCTACTAATATTCCTGCGGGTTTCATTCCTGAAAGACGGGCTAAATCAATAGAAGCTTCTGTATGTCCAGCTCTTCTCAACACGCCACCTTTTTTAGCTGCTAAAGGGAAAATGTGTCCTGGCCTTCCTAATTCATGGGCAGAGGTGTTTTCATTTACTAAAGCTGCAATTGTTTTAGCTCTATCATGTGCAGATATACCAGTAGTACAGCCATTTCCTATTAAATCAACTGAAACGGTGAAAGCAGTATGGTGCAAAACAGTATTGTTTTTGACCATTGGCTGTAAGTCTAATTCATCACAACGCTCTTGTGTTAGTGGTGCACAAATAAGACCTCTCCCGTGCGTTGCCATGAAATTAATGATTTCAGGTGTCACATTTTCGGCAGCAGTTACAAAGTCTCCTTCATTTTCTCTCCCTTCGTCATCCACAACTATAATAACTTTTCCGGCTTTTATATCGGCGATGGCTTCTTCGATTGTATTGAGTTTACGATCTTCCATTATGATATCTAAATTTTGTGCAAAGATACGATATTTTTAGTTGAATCTGAATACTTAAAGTAGAAAGTTATCTTGTAGTAAAAATTGAAGTAGAAGTTTTGCGTGACTGGTCTATAAACGAATTAAATCAATAAGTTTTTGGGTAGTTGTTTCCCATGTGAAATGTTGACTTATATAGTCTTGTGCAGATTGAGATATTGATTTATACAAATCCGAATCGGAAAGGAGTCTTTGTATCTGTTGGGCAAATTCTTCGGGTGTATTGGCTATTAAGATCATTTTTTCTGGTATAGCTCCTAAGGCATTATTGGCAAGGGAAGTTGTAATACATGGAATTCCTAATGCCATTGCTTCTAGCAATTTATTTTGTAAGCCTGTACCTAGAAACATTGGAGCTACAAATAAGCGGGCACTTCGATAGGCATCTCTAATATCGTCTATATACCCTGTGATTTCTACTTTATCAGAAGCGAGCTTATACACTTCTGAAGTAGGAGAGGAGCCAGCTATCTTTACAGTTGTTTTAGTAGGTAATAGGGGAAGTATATTGTTTACAAGAAATTGTACAGCTGTTATGTTTGGTGGATAACCCATATTTCCAATAAATACGATATCGGTATCTTTTTGTTTATTTTCTTTTTCAAAAAATAATTCATCCACACCATTTGGTACAATCTGAATTGTATCTTTCTTTTTGTGAAATATATAGTTTTTATCTTGTTCTGAAATAATAGTGCGGTGTTCAAAGTATTCAAAGATAGAATTTTCGTATGACGACAAACGTTTCCATTCTGATTGGAAGATCATTCGTTTTAAGAGAGAAGCTGATTTAGCTCGTCTTTCCATACCTTTTGAAAAAGCATCCATGTAGTCGATAGTCTTTGGACAATTATGGTAGTTTTTTACATATTCTGCTGAACGAATAAGCTGGCAATAGATACGATCAGGCTGAATAGTTTTTAATAATTTGTCAATCTTTCTTTGAATGGTGTAATGATAGAAATAGCCAACTTGAAAAGGCTTTTCATCAAAAAATCGCCAAAATATACCAACTGCTTTTTGCCAAGGAGAGATAGGGAAGATGTGAATACTCTTACAGAATGAATTTAATTCATCTTTCTGGGCCTGAGATACGATATGTTCATTTGTAGAAATAAGATGAATTTCAAAATGTTTAGATAACTGCTTAATTTGCTGGTAAATACGTAACTTATCTCCTTTCTCTAATGGATAGGGAAAGCGAGAAGTTATAACAACCAATTTCTTATATGTCTCGGATGAATTCAATGAGTCGTTTAGTTAATCGTGTTTCGTCAAAATTGGTTTGTACGTATTTCTTAGCATTTGTTCCTAAATACCTGCGTAAATCCTTGTCTTGGTGTAAAATGTTCATCCATTTTGTAAACGCTATAGGGTCGTCGGCAATTAATACTTCTTTTTCATGTGTTAAATCTATGCCTCTTACTCCTTCAGTAGTAGTAATAATAGGTTTTCCCATTGCCATGTTCTCTAACAATTTTATCTTGATTCCGCCACCTGAATGCAAGGGGATAAGGCAAATTCCATGATTGTTGATAAATTCAAGGGCACTTTTTACTTCTCCATAGGTTTGCACAGAAGGGTGCTTGTATTGATTGTTTTTCAATCCTTTCCCCGCTAAATGAAAGCTAGAATCTTTTATTCCATTCGGAATGACTTCTTCGAGTAGCCATTTGATTCCTTCCTGATTTGGCTTCCAATCCATGGCACCTAAAAAATAGAAATCATCTTTTGAATAATCTGGAATTGGGTAGTTGCTTTTAACTGCTGTAGGGATTGTTTTTAGCTTTAACGTAGGAAAATTTGCTTGAAAAAAATGAGCGTCTTCTTCAGAAATCGCAATGATTCCATCTGCTTGAGCTAGCGTATTTAATTCATATATCTTTAGCTGCTCTGCTAATTTACCATAGTATTTCTTTTTCCAAAATGACTTGGAGTTTTTAGACATCCCTTCCCATATTTGATGTTCTACATTATGGGTTCGCACAATTACCTTCATCCCCTTTTCTTTGAATAAATGCAGATATGGCAGCATATAAATACTTTCGAGTATGGCTATGTCAAAGTCAACTCCGTCTAGGAAGCCTTTAATTGATTCTTCAACCTCTTTACTTTCAAAACGGCTGATATTATATGATTTATTTTTGATAAGCTGAATGAGGGCGCCAAATATATTTGTTTTTGTTTTGATATATTCAGCATGTATAGTCATCTTGGCTCTCCATTCGGCGGGGTATTCTTCTAGTCTAAAAGGGTGTTTTTGGGTAGTAATTGTAAAATGAAAAACCTCTGTTTGAGGAGCTAATAATAATGACTTTAAGATACTTGAAATAGCAATGCATCCACCATCTTTGAGTGGGAAAGGGGGTTTATTAGATAAATGAAAAATCTTAAGCACCGCTCTTTGTTTTACGTTTAAAAAATTTAAATGATACAGAAATACTACGATCATTAGCTGCACTTCGTAGCAATAAAATTGCAAATGGAGCTAGAAACAAATTGGGTCCCCACATACCTAATGCAGGAGAAATCACATCATTACTTGCCATACTTTCTCCCATGGTGATTAACACAAAATAAAGCATGAAGAGTAGGGCGGCAATAACTACAGGTGCACCAAAACCACCTTTACGTACAATTGCTCCTAAAGGCGCACCAATAAAGAACAAAATAATTATAGAAAATGAAAGAGCAAACTTGCGGTGAAACTCAATTTCATATCGTCTGAAATTTCGACGTCGCAATTCGACAATTCCATTTTGCCCTTCCAAGGATTCGATGTTTACTCTTAACTGACTTTTCATAGATTCAATGGCAGATGAGCGTATGTTGTTAGGCATTTTAGAAAATGAATATATAGGTGCCGAAAGTTTAACTAATGTGGTGTCACTCGCTACGACAGTGTCTTGATTTCCTTTAGCCTTTTCTTGATTTTTATTAAAAATATATGCTGCAATTGGAGAGTTTTCATCTCCTGTGGTATATTTCTTTGATGCTCTGAAATAAGAATGCTTAATTTTTGTATTATACGAAAGATTTTGCATCATATCAGCATATTCCTTTCGTAATGAATCAACAATTTTGTTGATTTGAAAGACATTAAGCATTTCATAATCATTCTTAAATAGGTCGTCTTTGGTTCGTTGAAGCTTAAACCCACTCATATCCATTTTGTAGGTAGCTGCCTTAAAATCAGATTTTCTACTTGGAAATGTATTTTTGTTTCCTTCTTTTATGAAGTCAGGAGAACTATTTAATTCTTCAATAACCTTCCCATCGTATAATTTAAAGAATAGGAATTCTCCATTTTCCGATTGAAAAAATTCTCCCGAATCTGCTACAATTGTTTTAATTTCGTTCGTCATCCTACGGTCGTGAATAATCATCCGTTTAAAACTATTGTTTTTTCCTTCATTAATTTTAATACTAAAACCCTGTATATCCTGCGTGTATCTACCTGGTCGCAAGAAAGAAGCCATCTTCTTTTCTTGAATATCCCAAATGATGGAATGCCATTTATAATTTGCAACCGGAATGACATAATTTGCAAAATAAAAAGTTCCTAATGCTATAAAAATGGTAACAATAGTTAAAGGTCGTAGGATTTTATAAATAGAAAGTCCACTTGATTTTAAGGCTGTTAATTCATTGGTTTCTCCCAAATTCCCCATTACCATCAAGGAAGAAAGTAGTATAGCTAATGGTAAGGCTAATGGAAGTAAACTAGCAGACACATAGAATAATAACTCCATAATGATGCTGACTTCTAGTCCTTTACCCATTAAATCATCTATGTATTTCCATAGAAATTGCATAACGAGCATGAACATAGAAATAAAAAAGGTCGCTAAAAACGGCCCAATATAGGATTTAACAAAAAAGACACTTAATTTTTTCATTCCTTTCTTACCAGTGCGAATGTACTGATTTTTTAAAACCTAGCCGATATATTGGAAACGAATCCATATAAAATTTATTCAATCCTATGGATAAATCTTTTCATTCTAAGGGAACTTTTTATATTTGTTCCATGAAGAATTGGTTAATTTATTTTGTTTTATTTTTTCAATTTATTTCTTGGACCGTTGCGCAAGAAAGAGGTGAATTGAGTGGAGTCGAAAAGGCTTATATTTATCACTCGGTTGTTAAAACCCCTTTATTTTCTAAAGAATTAGGAAGATATATTGATTATGTTGGAAAGAAAATTTTATTTCCTAGTGGTAAGTTAAACCTAGATTCCATGGAACAATTAACCATGCATAACCCAGATAGCTTGGTAATATATACCCATGCGATACGTACTGCATCTAAAGGAATTGTGAATGAATTAGCTAATAAAGTAGCACTTTGGAAATTAAACAGAATGCTCCAGTTTAAACCTGCTGATTCTGGATTTTTAAAGATAGATCCAGTTGAAATAGAAAGGTTTAATAAGTTAGTTTACACCAAGCTTCCTCTGGAAGCAAAGCGTTTCAAAGATAATAATATGCCTTCGTTTGGAATTATAGAAAAAATAGCCAATCCAGCGTTGACGCTAAATGATAAGGTAGCAATGCTTAATGCATTTTCTACTTGGTCTGAAAAGGATAAGATGGAGGTCATTGAAGCCTATAATTACGCTATCAATGAATGGGTAAAAGAAAAAACTTATACAATTTATCTCGCATTAGGTGGAGAAGCTGATTTGTTTGAAAATAAATTGATGGCTGCTGGGAAAGGTCAGGGCACTAATTCTGAAAATTTTGTAGCTAGAGAACAAGATGAAAGAGGGCGTTTAATCAATGGTTTACCTAATGCTTCTGGTTTTTTTCCTTATGAGCCAATTTTGAAAGAAGATAAAAAACTAGAAAAGAAAAATGAAGAGATAGTTGCAAAAGATCATCTTGTTGAAAACTATGAAAGTTTTGGAAAGGGAAGACAAACTATCGTACATTTTGATGTGTGGGGATATAGTAAGGAAAAACAAACTACTGTTGTAGTGCAGCAAGGAAGAAGTTTTTACCCTCTTTTTGGTATAAAAGATTCACGTTTCTTATCACCTGACTCAAGTATGGCAGGTGGTAAATCCTATATGGGAATCATTCATAAAATGAAAAAAGATATACTCTTTATGAATGATCAGATTTATGGTAAAAAAGGAATCGAATATTGGATTAAATATTATGAAAAGCAGCGAGATGGAATCAAATTAAATATAGATAAAACAGAAAAAGATATAGGAACAATTCGTCAAGAACCAATTACTACAAAGACTCCAAAACCAAGAAAAAAACCAAGTGTTGAGGAGCAATATAGCACACGTCCTCCTGATTTGAAAACGGATAAAAATAGAGGTGTTCGCGTTCCGAGACAAGAAGGAGTGGTAAGTATGTATGGTGCTTTAGCAGCAGTTGAAAAAGCAATTAAAGAATTAAAGAAACAAAAAGAGGAGCTATTAGACAAAATTCAAGCACTTACAATCAAAATGCATGATATGTATGCACTAATAGGAGAAACTTGGATGAAATTTACTGAGAAGGATGGTTTATATGTATTTGAAGATGGAACTACATTTGATATTCAGACACAAGATTTGGTGTTTCCCGCTGCTAGAGATAATAAAGACTTCCAAGTGAAATTATTGACTATTCCTGATACTTATGCGGATGTGAATTTTAATGAAGTAATGCTTCATGTAGGGATTGTGGATGCGCCAGTTTTCTATAACTCTGTCTTAAGCTTAGAAAAAGAAGATGAGCTTTTCAAGAAAGATAGTTATGAATTAACAGGAGGCACTTTTTTTAATGCTAATGACTCGATTGGTTTTGTAGAATTATATAATTCATTGAAGGAAAAAAAGAAGCCGCTTGTGATACAATTGCATGCCAATGGTATTGGGAAAGACTATGAAGGAAATACTGTACGGGATGATGAACAAAAAATTCTCGGAAAAGATATCTTGTTTAAAAACAATTTTATACATGTAATAACTGCAAGAAAAACGCTAATAGATATTTCAAGTTTTACTTTGCCGGTGAAAACTGAATTTAACCCAAGCAATCCAAAAGTGATTGCTCTAAAAGGTAAATATCAATTAAGTAATAATGAAGTGCTTACAGCTTATCGTGCAAAAAGAATACTAGATAAATTTGTATTGGAAGCACAAGATAATCTTGCAAAATATAATAAAAATGCAGATGTTAATAGCGCTCTAAAGAATTTGCAGAAAGGAATAAAGAAAGCAGTATTACAAGTAGGAGATAGGGTAATTCCACTCAAGGAGTTTAACTAAATGTTATTTGAAGAATTCATCGCTAAAATTCACCAAATATAGTTTTTCTGTTGCTCGAGTTAGTGCAGTGTATAACCAGCGGAAAAAGGATTTATCTAACATATCTTCAGTCAAAAAGCCCTGATCTACAAATACACAGCCCCATTGTCCTCCTTGTGATTTATGACAGGTAACAGCATAGGCGTATTTCACTTGCAACGCATTCATATATGGGTCGTTCATGATTAATTCATACCGTTTCTTTTTGTTTTTCTCATAAGCATATTCTTTTTCAACCTCAAAGAATAATTCCTTCATTTGATCTCGAGAAAGATTTGGGGTTTCTGTTTCTAATGTGTTTAGTAATAATTTAACCTCTATGATTCCATATTCCTCATAGTCTGGCATGCGTATAGAAACATTCATGAAATCAAATCCATATACATTTTCTGAGTTTCTAACGCGAGTAACTTCAATAATTTCTCCATTAGCAATAAACCCATGTTCTGCCTTATCACCTAACCAGAAATAGTTGTTTTTTACAACCATGAGTAAATCACTACTCACTATCTTTTCTTCATACCAAAAGATGCGATTACGAATTTGTTGATTGAAAAGATTTGCTCGTTTATTACTTCGGGTAATAACGATAGTTTCTTCACGCCCGTAATGAGAAAAAGCATTTTCTAGTTCTTCTTGTAAATCCCCTCCATTTAAACGAATCAGGTCGTTATGCATACGCAATGTAAAATGAGGATATCTATTCTCCGTACTGGAGCGGAGTAGGGTAGCATTCATCAATATATCTGAATCATTTGCTTGACGCAAAACTTCTGTTAGTTGGTGCTCTTCTATGCTTAGTGTCGGAAAATGATTATCTAAGTACTCTGCATTTAATGCGGGACTGTAATCACTACCAACAGGAGGTAACTGCCCTTCATCCCCAATCAAAATAAGTTTACAATTTTTACCTTGATACACATAATTAATCAAATCTTCTAAGAGATTTCTAGGGCTAATAGAGCCATCATTTTGCATTGTATAATCACCAATCATGGAGGCTTCATCCACCAAGAATAAAGTATTTGTATGAAGGTTAGGAGCAATCCCTAATTGGATCATCCCTCCATCGAGTTTTGTTTTTCGGTAAATCTTTTTGTGAATGGTGAAAGCACTTTTTCCAGAGTAGTGTGAGAAAACTTTAGCTGCTCGTCCAGTTGGGGCTAATAATACTGACTTCTTTTTGAGTTGAACTAAAGCTTTTACAAAGGCACTTAATAAACTTGTTTTACCCGTTCCAGCATATCCTTTCAAGATAAATAAAGGAAAGTTTCGTTCAGAAACATAAAAAGCACAGAGATTGTGTAATAATATATGTTGAGATTCGACGATTTCGTGCGGAAATTGACGAATGGTTTCCCTATATAATTCCTGCTGAAACTCCATTATTCAAAGATAATAAAAAGAGTGTTGAGTATATTACAAATTCTCTCTATATTTGTAATCTATAAATTTAAATCATGAAAAAAGTAATAACCTTTATTTTAACCACACTAATCACTACCTACACTTACGCTCAATGTGATAATTTGCCTATTCCAAAAACAGCTTGGACTATTCATTATGTAGATAGTGAAGAAACTACGGGTGAAGGTGCTAATAATGGAAAAGCCATCTATGCAATTGATGGAGATACCACCAAATTCTGGCATACCCAATGGCAAAATGCTCAACCAGGATATCCTCATGAAATCCAAATTAACCTAGGAAATTCTTACGATGTAAGTGGCTTCTCTCTTCTTAGTAGATTTGATAATCCTTATGGAAAACCAAAAGATTATGAAGTTTATTTAAGTATGGATGGTAGTGATTGGCAAACGGCACAGTCTGTAGGGGAACTAACGTATCCAAATATTAATGCAGCAGCTCAACGTACCTATGTTTATTTTGGAGCGGTAACTGCACAGTATATTCGTTTTAATTTTTTGACTCCTTACGATAATAACTATTATACAATACTTTCAGAAATTGATGTGTATGAAAGTACAACTTGTCCAGCAACAGGTCAGGTTAATCAATTAGCTAGTTTTCAAACTATATCTAAGAAGTATACTACAGATGCTCCATTCCAAGTTGTAGCAACAACAAATTCAAGTTTACCAATCACATTCCAGATTCTAAGTGGTCCAGCTACTATTACTGGAAATGAAGTGACTTTAACTGGAACAGGAGGTCAAGTAACTATAAAAGCTTCTCAGGCTGGAGATGCCACTTATTACCCATGGGAAGCTGTCCAAACTTTTGATGTTGTTGATTTAACTACTATTTCTCCTGTAATAACAACACGTTTTATAGAGAATGAAGATGTGAAAATGCCTACTTTAAGTGCTTATTTATTACATGCTTACGCTAGTATTGATGAGCCAGATGCTTTGGAAATAAGTAAAGTTGAGTATGAAATAGAAGGAACCAAATATTTGGCAACTTTAGTTGATAATTCTTATCAGTATTGGTGGACTCCAAGTGCGTTTGGACCAAATGAAATTAAAGTAATAGCCACAGCAAGTAATGGCACAGTAACTACAGAAACATATACATTAAATGTATCAAATGATATCCAAGATCGTTCTGTTATGACTTTTACAAATGGTGTGATAGATATGGGTACTATTGGATCACAATGGTATTTTGGAACTTATGATATGCCGCAATTCACAGGTGCTTATGATGAAATTATTGCTGATTTTTCTATCTCGTGTCCTGGTGTACCTGGAGGATGTGATGACTGGGATAGATTGGGTTGGGTGGAAGTAAAAGCACCTAATGGAGATTGGATGGAAATATTCCGTTATATCACACCTTATGGAAAGGCTTGTAGTGACTTTGCTGATGTAACTGATTTAGCTTCTATTTTACAAGGAAAAGTAGAATTTAGAATGTATATAGAAACATGGGGAACAGGTGGTTGGAAGCTTAATTTGTCCTTAGATTACCGAGCAGGAACTCCAAAATATAAATATTCAAGTGTAGAAGAATTGTGGCATGGAGATTTTTCATTTGGAAATCCAGCAGATTTACAACCAGTTCCTGTTATCTCATCCTCTATTCAACATGAGGTGGACTCTGCTTTGATTCGTTTGATTTCTACAGGACATGGTTGGGGACAAAATAACTCCTTAAATGCAGCAGAATTTTACCATGCGATTCATCATATTGATGTGAATGGAGTGAATACATTTGATCAGGATTTATGGCAAAAATGCAATCCAAACCCTGCTAGTTGCTCACCTCAAAGTGGAACTTGGCAATACGATAGAGCGGGATGGTGTCCAGGTAGTATGGGAATGATATTTAATTATAATTTAAAACCTTATTTGAATAATAATACAATTAGTTTGGGTTATGTATTCCAAGAAGATTACAAAGATTTTTGCCATCCAAATAATCCTAATTGTATCTCAGGCGCAACCTGCCCCGATTGTAATGATGGATACAATCCATATTATCATGTTGGAGGATATTTAATAAAATACAGTAATGATCCATTTGTATTAAATGTGCCATCTTTTAAGGAGTCTAAGGAATTAAGTGCAGTACTTTATCCAAATCCAACGCAACATACTTTTAAGTTGAATATACAGGATCAGTGGAAAAATCTAGTGGTTAGTGTATATGATATTACTGGGCAAATTATCCAAGTAAAATATTTTAACACAGAAATGGATGTAAATCAATATGAGTTTGATTTATCCATTTTGCCTAATGGAATGTATTTCGTTAAGATTCAAAGTGAAGGAAGTTTTGCTAATGTAAAAGTGTTAAAGCAATAATTACCTAAAAAATGATTGTGGAAAAGCTATTCAAAAAAATATAATCGAATAATCACCCACATTTCAAAATTATTGTAGTTTTGTGAAGATAAGAATTAGAATTTAATTACGTAGAAGATGAATAATAAACTATCTGTATTGGTAAAACGCTATTTAGTAGCGTCTTTTATTGCAATAATTGGTCTTGGAATGATTTTTTTTGGTTTAAGAACACATCAAGATGCTCTTTTTATGGTAGCCGCGGTGAATTTATTTATTGGTGGTATTTTAGCTATCTTATTCAGTGGTGGAATTCTGAAAAAAAATATTGTATTAGCAATTGGTTCTCTATGTATCGTTATAACAGCTATTACAGGTTATATGTCTGTTAAATCTGTTGAGGATACAATACAGCACGAGGAAGATTATAAGGTGTCTTCAGCATTAAATATCTATGTTCTAGGTGAAATTAGAGATATTCAGAGAGCTTATAAAGCTACCAATAAAGTGTATGCTTCTAATTTTGATGAATTAAAACGTTTTTTTGAGAATGATAAAATTACAAAAATTGATGCTTCAGGAACTGTTCCATCACGTAAAATGACTATTCCAGAAAGAGATGCTCTATACAAAGATAAAAGAGCATTGGATAAGAACATGACAGAAAGAGAAGCAGCTTTACTTGTAGCAAATGGTAACCCTGGAAATAGCGCTGACTTAATTAATTTTAAACGTGACACAATTCAAGTATATTACAAAGATGAGTTTTTAGCTTCTACTACCAGACAAGCAGCTAGAAAGAGTTTAGGATTAGGTGAGTTTAATTTTGATGAATTAAGATATGTGCCGATGACTAATCCAAAAGAAGAATGGATTATAGAAACAGTAGATAAACTCCCTTATTTGAATGGTGATACGATTGCTACTATCCACGTTTATGGTCATGAGGCAGTTCCAAAGTTTGAGGGTGGAAAGAGAAATATAATAGGCTTTGGTAATTTGAAAACTAGTTCTGATAAAGGAACATGGGAATAATTTTGAACTTTGAGTAACATTCAGTTAGCCATATTTATTTCAAAAACCTCAGTAAGTATTGCTGAGGTTTTTCGTTCTAATCAAACTATCCATTGGCAGAAGGATTTTGAGCTATTGGAGAGTAATGCAGAAGGTTATAGAACCCAGCTAACAAAAATATTTAGTGAATTAGATCTTTCTTCAGAATATTCTGATTATTCATTAGCTTGGTCTTCCCCAAAACAAGCATTAATACCACTAACACTCTTTAATGAATCAACATCTGTTGATTTATATCATTTATTATTTGGAGATACTGTAGATGCAAATATGATTGATTTTAGTCGTTTGATGGAGTTGAGTATGGTGAGTATTTATGAGATTCCTGATTGGGTTAAATCATTCTTTGTGATTAAATTTCCAACTATTGTGTTTAAGCATGAACATGCTATTACATTACGAGCATTATTTCAGAAAAATACATTTAATCGAAAGGTAATCATTAGTGTTTGTGATGATTATATCAATTTAGCTGTGATTCAGCACAATGAATTAAAATTCTCTAATACATTTGAATGTCAAACTGCTGATGATATCGTCTATCATGTATTGTATGTAATTGAAAAGGAAAAGCTGAACACCGAAAAAGGAGAACTTTTTTTTCTATATTCCAACGAGAAAACTTTAAATGCTGTTCAAGCTGCTCAAAATACAATTAAAAATTTACACAAATTAGGATCTTTAGCTCTCACTGAAGCAGACTCTTCTATAAAACTTCAAACACTGTGCGTATAATTAGTGGTTTATTAAAGCGATATCGATTCAATCCACCCAAAGGATTCCCTTCTCGCCCTACAACAGATTTTGCCAAAGAAGGCTTGTTCAATTTGATTGTAAATGAATTTGATTTAGAAAATTTGAATATTTTGGATTTGTTTGCAGGAACGGGAAATATTTCTTTTGAATTCGCTTCTCGTCAAGCTGGGAAAATTATAGCAGTAGATAGCGATTTTAGAAGCATAAAATTTATTCAACAATTTGCCAAAAATCATAAGTTAGATGAATATCTTACTGCGTTGAAGTCAGATGCTTTTCGGTATATTGAAAACTCGAGGTTAGAAAATGATATCATTTTTGCAGATCCTCCTTTTAATTTTGAGCAGTATGAAGAGTTGATTGAAGCTATCTTGGCTAGTAAGATTTTAAGTGAAGATGGTTTATTTATTTTGGAACATGATCCACATCATGATTTTTCTAATCACCCTAAATTTAGGAGTAGTAGAAAATATGGGCATATTGTTTTTAGTTTTTTCGAACATAATCCGTAATTTGCCATTAATTTTAAAGAAGTATGAAGAAAATTGCTGTCTTTCCAGGTTCTTTTGATCCTTTTACCAAAGGCCATGAATCTGTGGTAAAAAAAGCTGTCGATTTATTCGATGAAGTAATCATTGGAATAGGATTCAATACATCTAAAAACTATTTATTTGACCTACAACAACGTAAAACACATATTCAATCAATCTTTCAACTTGAGTCAAAAGTAAAAGTGCAAGAATATACAGGGATGACAGTTGATTTTTGTAAACAAGTTGGTGCAGAATTTATCGTGAGAGGCCTCCGTGACACCAAAGACTTTGAGTACGAACGCAGTATTGCGCAAATGAATCTTGAAATTTCTGGCATAGAAAGTGTATTTTTTATGACCGTTCCAGAATTTGCTGCAATAAATGCTACAATTGTACGTGAGATATATAAAAGCGGTGGAAAAATTGATGCTTTTGTAACAAATTCAGAATTGCTCGTTACAAAATAGTTTGTAGCACACAGTAAATTTTTTGTGTATGAATAAGATGCTTGTTTTTATTTTATCTGTTTTTATTTCTGTAGTTGGATTTACTCAAACAAATACGATCTCAGGAAGAGCAAATGCGTATGTAGGGCAAGAAGTTAAGGTTTATTTCTATAAAGATTATTTAAGTCTTTTAAAAACAGAAGTAGCCAGAACGGAAGTGAAAACTGATTCTACATTCCAACTCAATTTCTCTAACTATAAAACGCAAAAGATTTACGTGGAGATTGGCCCAAATTTCTTTTCCATGTATGTTCAACCAGAAGGACAATACAATTTATTTGTAACTCCGGGGACACCGTATGAAGGACAAGGCACCATTGGTGTAGATGCCGAATTTTATTTCCTCGAATTATCTCCTGATGACATTAACTATAAAATCTTAGTTTTTGAAGATGAGCAACTTGCTTTTCTGGAAAATTTTTATGGACAAAAATCTGTAAATCCCACTTCTTTTGTAGTTCAATTAGAGAAATTTAAAGAAGATATTTCTACCAAATATAAGAGTGATACTAGTCTATTTTTGAAAACTTATATTCGATTTTCTATTGCTGATTTAGATAATCTGGCTTATTTGGGAGAAAGAAATGAATATGAGAAATATGATTTCTACCTAAAAAAATACCCGGTCAGCTATGACAACGATAGGTATATGAATTATTTCACTCATTACTACCAGAAATATGAAGCTCAATTATCCAATGAAGCACATGAAGGATTGGAGAAGGGGATTCATGCTGGGAGTCCCTCTGTAGTGATGAATGCTCTTGGTAAAGATTATACGCTCCAAAATGTTCGTATCCGTGAGCTTGTAATGATTGATATATTATCAGATATTTATCATACAAATTTATTTGATAAAGAAGGTATTATTCATATTTTGGATAGTTTGTCTGTAAAATCACTATTTCCTGAACATATGGAAATTGCTTCAAATATTAAATTTAGACTGCTTGATCTTGTGCCTGGATCTAGTATGCCAAAAATTCAATTCTCTGTAAATGGGAAAGTAAAAACATTGGAAGATTATAAGGGAAAACATTTGTATATACAGTTTCTTTCTAAAGAAATGAAAGCTTCATTGGATGATATTAAGCTTTTAGCACAAATTCAACAACGCTTTGGTCAATATATTCAGTATGTTACGGTTTTGGTAGTAGATAAAAATGATCCTCTACTAAAAAATGCAACTTCATTTATAAAGGAATATAAAATCAGTTGGGATCTGGCTGTAGTTGATAAGGATGATGAGTTACTTTCTAAAATAAGTGTGGTTAAATATCCATATTATATCTTGATAGATGCAGCATCATATATAGTGGCTGCTCCTGCGTTGAGTCCACGCCCTGACAGCAACTACAATACCATAGATAATTTGTTGATTAATATTACCCGCTATTATAAGAGTATAGACCATAAATAGCCTCATTTATTTCCTGTCTAAAAAATATTTCCGTTCATTTTCTGTTGGAATAATACAAGAGGGACTTTTTAACTGCAATCTTTTACGTGCAATCAAATTATAAAAAGAATCACGTATTAGACGAGGAAATATCCAGCCTAAATAAGAAAGAAGAAGGTATCTAGTTTTGAGATGTCGGCAGATCTTTAAGATAGCGGTAGAACGATTAAATAACTTCCCTTTCTCATAATAAAATAGAGAATTCATATCTATCTTTGTATGAAAGGTGGAAAGGAATTTGGTTGCTTCGGTTGATTGTAGTGCAATGAAATAAAAAGAATGTTTTCTATTTTTTAAAATAAACTGAATAGCAGCACTACAAAAGCCACAATCTCCATCATAAAAAACAATTCGCTCGAAGGAAGTAATGGAGGATTTCATAATTAGAATTTCAGTCTCGCTTCGGGACTAATATCTTGTGAGGCAAATTCACCATTAAGATAGAGATACCTTCCAGTAATGGCTACCATAGCTGCATTGTCGGTACAATATTCAAATTTGGGTATATGGGTTTTCCAATTTCTTTTCTGACCTTCTTCTTGTAGGCGTTTTCGTATTCCTGAATTAGCAGACACACCTCCTGCAATTGCAATTTCGGTAATATGATGCTGCTGTGCTGCCATAATGAGTTTGTCGAAAAGTATATCTATAATGGTAGTTTGAACGCTGGCACAAATATCTTTTAAATTATCTTTAATAAAATCTGGATCTTTTTGAGTTTGTTTTTGCAAAAATTGAAGAATATTGGTTTTTAATCCACTAAAACTGTAATTAAATCCTTCTACTTGTGGATGTGTGAAGGTGAAGGAATTTGGTTTTCCTTCTTGTGCATATTTGTCAATAATGGGTCCGCCAGGATAAGGAATTCCCAATAATTTGGCTGTTTTATCAAAGGCCTCTCCAGCCGCATCATCAATGGTAGTACCTATTATCTCCATTTCCAAGTAATCTTTCACCAGAACAATTTGCGTATGCCCTCCTGAAATTGTCAAACAAATAAATGGAAACGAAGGTTTATCCTTATTTTCATCGTCGATAAAATGAGCTAAAACATGCGCATTCATGTGATTCACTTCCATCATAGGGATATTCAACCCTAAAGCTAAAGATTTTGCAAAAGAGGTACCTACGATTAAACTTCCTAGGAGTCCAGGACCTCGTGTAAATGCGATAGCATCAATATCTTTTTTCTGAATGCCGGCTTTCTGGATAGCTGCATATACTACTGGTACAATATTTTGTTGATGTGCTCTGGATGCTAGTTCAGGAACTACTCCTCCGTATATTTCATGTACTTTTTGACCAGCAATTTCGTTGCTTAAAATGGCTTCATTTTTGAGGATGGCTGCAGAGGTGTCATCACAAGATGATTCAATACCTAGTATGATTATATCTTTTTTTGACAAGTTTAAATATCTTTGCTATAACGATGACAAAAGTACTCAAAATAATAGGCAATTCAATACTCATATTACTTGAGTTTTTAATTGTTTCTATTATTGCATTTGCTTTTTTTATACGTACTTCAGGATTTCAGACTTTATTAGCCCATTATGCAACAAATTATTTAACAGAATATCTAGGAGTTAAAGTATCAATAGGTAAAGTTGATGTTGCTTTTTTTGATAAAGTATATTTTGATAATTTATTTATTGAAGATCAGCACAAAGATACTTTGGCATATATTCAAGAATTATATGTGAATTTTGATTTATCAAAATCAGCAGACTTGCAATTTGATTTAGATAATGTTCAAATAAATCAAGCTGTATTTTTCCTAAAAAAATATCGCGATGAGGAAGTATTGAACCTCCAGTTTATTATAGACGCATTCAAATCAGATAAAACAACAACAACGCCTGATTTTTTAATTAACGCAACACATTTTAAGTTGAGAAATTCCACATTTTCATATATCAATGAACATAAGGAAAGAGTTTTATATGGTGTTGATTATAACTATATAGAACTAAAAGAGATTAATGTAGAAGCATTTGACGTACAAATTAAAAAAGATAGCTATGCAGCAAATTTTAAAGAAGTCTCTTTTATTGATCAAAGCGGTTTTAGATTAACAGATTTAGATGGATATGCTGTATTCAGTGAGAAAGGACTGAATATGGGAAAAGCTGAGCTAAAAACTAATAATTCAAATATCTATTTAAACTCTTTTAAATTACGTGGAGAGCATATTACTAGTTTTAAATATTTCATAGATTCCGTTTACATAGAAGGAGATTTGGATACTTCATTTGTTTCTTTGAAAGATATTGCATATTTCGCTCCTCAATTAAAGGGAATGGACGAAACTGTGACAATCGCGGCGTCAACTTCTCACCCTGTAAAGGATATGAAGATGAATAACCTCTATTTGAAATATGGAAAAGGATCTCTTGTCAAAGGAGATTTTTCACTACCCGATTTTAGAATTCTATCTGAGGCAGATATTTATCAACATTTAGATTATTTTTTAGTCTATAAGGAAGATTTAGAAAAGTTAAGATTGCCGGATTCTAGCCCTACCACCTATATAAAATGGCCTGAAACTTTAGAAAAATTAAATAAAATTGAAGGGTATAATTTTATAGCAACAGGTTCTTCTACCAATATTCACTTAAAATTTTCAACATTAGTTACAAATTTGGGTACTGTCCATTTTACGAATGATTTTAATTTTATATCTGATCGAGATTTTAAAGAAATTAAAATAATTCCTATAGCTAATACTAATAATCAACTTCAAGTTGAAAATCTCGATATCAATACAATATTAGGGAAAAATAAATATGGAAATATCAATGGGAATATTGGAATTAATTCGGCAACTATTAACAAAGATGGCATACAAGTAAAACAAATATCAGGTATTCTTAGAAATACTAAGA
Organism: Brumimicrobium sp.; assembly: GCA_023957385.1. Lineage (NCBI taxonomy): Bacteria > Pseudomonadati > Bacteroidota > Flavobacteriia > Flavobacteriales > Crocinitomicaceae > Brumimicrobium > Brumimicrobium sp. The sequence continues at coordinate 1,620,380 of JAMLGZ010000001.1, forward strand.
TATATGATTATTCCTATGATTATGTTATTTTGGATAGAGTAGATTATCGTTTCATTTCACATAAGAATTCGTCTCAAAGTATCCTTAAAGGTAATGTTTATGTGCGAGATGAAAATCTTGATTTAACATTTAAGGGGTATGCGAATGTAGGTAATAAAATGGAAATCATAGGTGATATTGATTTGGAATGCGCCCGATTGAATGAGATTTTCCCAACTGTAAAACGTGAAGCAGAGATTAATACGACTATTTCAGTGGAGTTGAAAGGAAATGGATTGGATGATTTTGTTGGAAAATTATCTATTGATTCTATGTATTATCAAGAACCGGGAAAGGTGTTAGAAACTTCCGATTTCACAGCCTTTGTAATTCATCAAAAAGAAAAAGATAGTATAGAAATAGAATCTAAACTGATAAATGCTAAAGTTTATGGTAAGATTGATTATAAGTATATAATTGATCAATTAGGAAGTCAAATAGTAAAGATATTTCCAGCATTAGTAATTCCAGATAGTAGAGATTTAAAAAAATCTATTCCATCTCATTTTGAGTATGACTTAACTATTAAAAAAATTAATCCTTTACTAAATGTAATTTACCCTAAATTACAAATAGCAGATTATACGCATATAGATGGTGATTTTCAAGAAGCTAAAAATAAGGTTAATCTTAATATACACTCTGATTATATAGCGTTTGATTCAATTCGATTTAATAAAATCGTAGCCAACCATGAAGTCTCAAACGGAGAGCTATTATTACTTGTAAATGCTAATTCTTTTGAGCATAGAGATTCTACTTTCTTTAAAGAAATCCATTTAACCGGATTAGCATACAATGGTATGTTAGATATGCAATTAATGTTTGATAATACTAAAAATTTGCCATCGAATATTGAAATGATGATAAACATGCAGGATAAATCAGTTATTAGTGCCAATCTTTTCCCTTCATTTCTAACCGTGGGAACACATAAATGGAATATCCAAGACCAAACTTTTATGAGGTATTCTGAAGGATGTTTCTATTTAGGAAAATTAAAGATGGAACATGATAATCAATATATTTATGCGTATGGAAATTTATCGAATGACGAGAGTGATAAGTTATATGTTGACATAATGGACTTTCAATTAGATGAGTTTTCTGAATTTATGAACCCATTAACAAAATATTCTGGTATAGCTAATATTTCAGGATATCTTACTTCACCTACAAAAGGAATTAAATTCTATGGTGATGCTATAATACGAGATTTAGCTGTAAATAGTACCAATGTGGGTGACCTTTCGTTTAGCGCTAATTATCTCTCTAAAGATGAGAAAATAAATATGATTGGAGATATTTTTTCTATAGGTGAGCAAACATTTCAATTTGAGGGAGATTATTATATTGATAAAGAAAGGAAGGATGGAAATCTAGATTTTGATATGATTTTTAATTCTACAGATATTTCAATAGCTAATGAGTTTATGGATCCGGATGTCATGAAAGATATTCAGGGAAAGCTAAATGGTATGTTACATTTAACAGGGACACCAAATGAGCCTATTTTAACGGGTAAACTGATGCTTAAAAAAGGAATGGCTAATCTCTCTTTGTTAGGATCTAATTTTTATTTTGAAGGAGGAATTGAATCCTATGCAGATGGAATATTTGTGAATCAGATGCCAATGACAGACGAAGAAGGAAATGTAGGTTCAATTACAGGTTCTTTGTTCCATAAAGGATTTAAAGATATGTTTTTTGAATTACTATTTAACATGGAGGAGCATCCGTATAAACGTATGCCTAATGATAGATCTAAACCCTTGCCAGTTGAACGATTTTTAGTAATGAATAACACCTACGATGTTGATAGAGCATATTATGGCAAAGCGTATGTAACGGGAATAACGACAATTTCTGGTTATTTGGATAATCTTTCTATTAATGTGAATGCAAAAACACAGAAAGGAACGAGAATTGTCTTACCGATGTATGGACCAACAACTATAGAAGAAGATGGTTTCATTACCTTTAAGAAAGAAGGTGGAAATGAAGAGAAAGAGAAGAAGGTGGATCTTACAGGAGTGGATTTGAATATGAATATAGATGTGACAGATCAGGCGGAAGTCAAAATTATTTTTGATGATAAGACAGGAGATGAGTTGACGGCTCGTGGAGAAGGAAATATCCGTATGTCTGTGGATAAATTCAATGAGTTAGCGATGGAAGGAGTATATACACTTGCAGGAGGGTCGTATAATTTTGTAATGGGTCCATATCGTCAGACGTTTAACATTAATTCAGGAGGTATCTTACAATGGACAGGGAATCCTTATGATGCATTTATAGATGTGTCTGCATATTATAAAACAAATGCAAATTTTTCTACTGTTATGCCTGATGTTACTGATGCTAAATCATCTTCAAACCAAGAAGTATTTGCATATATAAATTTAACTGGAAAATTAATGGAACCTTCAATTTCCTTTGATATAGAAGCTCCTAAAGTGACAGATGCGGGGAGTGCCGTTCTGGCAAGAATAAAAAGTGATAGAGATGAACTGAATAGACAATTTTTCTCTTTGGTGGTTTCAAAATCTTTTCTCCCACTTAGTGGAACTTCAGGTTCAAGTGGAGCCACAGGAAGTGCATTCCTTGATTTAGCTTCATCTCAGATTAATGCTATTTTAAATAGAATGACGGATGGGTATAAAATGAATGTAAACTTGGATAATGACGATTATTCAGGACAGTTTTCTGGAGAATTAGGTATCTCAAAATCTTTCTTAGACGACCGTTTGTTGATTTCTGGATCAGTTGGAGTAGGGACGAAGAAAAGTGAAGATGTCACAACAGGCGAAACGGCAAGTGAAAGTCAATTCTTAGGAGATGTGGAAATTGAATATTTATTGAATCAAAAAGGAACTTTCCGATTGAATGTATTTAATAAATCAAATAACAACTATTCTATACAAAATGAAGGTAGAGGACAATTCACTCAAGGTGTTGGTATAAGTTATAGAGAAGATTTTTATAGTTTACATGATTTTAAGCTATTCCAATTTTTTGCGAATATGTTTAGAAAAAAAGAAAATTGGGTTAAAATACAAGAAGAAGAGGATGATAGAATCCCTATTCCTGACAAATATTTTAAAGCTGGAAAAGATATAAAAGAGGATGGAATTAAGCCAGAAGATGTAATAGGAGAGTAGATAGTCTTTATTTAAAATACCAAAAAAAGCAGTTCAATTGAACTGCTTTTTTCTAAATAATTTATAATATTAATTTACAATTTTATCGTACAATTCTTTCCATTCTTTATTATTCTCAAAGTATGGTGCGCCTAAATTCAACATTTTTCTAGCACCATCCATTTGTCTGTCGTCTTTTAATGCATCTGCGGATTCATAAAGACCAGTCATTAAGATCTTTTTATCTGCATCTGTTAATTTTGATACGTTTAATTGATTAAGGAGTTTTTCACCATCTTGCCATTTTATATTGGCTGTAGTTCTATCTCCTCTTCGGTATCTTAAGGCAGCGTCAAGATAGTAAGCAGGAGCATAACTTCTTCCAAATTTATAGAATCTCATTCCCCAACCAAAAGCTCTTGGATATTGCTTTACGTCTAATTCATTTTGAGTCAATTCAAGTAGAGACATTTTCATTTCTTCAATAAAATTTTCAAACTTAGCTGATACGTCACCACTCTTATCTAACATAATCATTTTACCTATAGCATTGTACGCATCCTTGTATGCATTCTTATACTTTTCATCTCTATCTCCGATAAAAGATATTTTATAAAGGCCATAAGCAAGATAATAGTATGGTGTAGGATCATTTTTAGTGCTATTTGATAAGGTGTATTTTTCAGCCGTTTTGATTAGTTTATCCCAGTTTTTATCTGCTTTAATAATTACTAAATCATCATAGCTTCCTTGTGCAAAAGTCCAACTTGAAGCAAAGAAAATTAAGGTTAATGCGAATAATTTTTTCATGGTATTAAATTTTACAATTTAGTTATCATTTTCAATAATCGTGCCTAGATATTTTGGCTTATACGTTTATTTAAAAGATAAGTTATAAAATGTAAAACTAATAAATTTCTTAATTGATATGTTAAAAAATAATAATTATCCAAAACAAAAATCTAATTATTTGGTTTATAGGTATAAATAACGTAACTTGTCAAAGTTATTCAATTAAATTAAAATATATAATATGGGAAGACCTTCAACAAGACCCGCAAGATTAAGAGATGGATATTATATCGAAGTGAAAAACGAAGGGTCCAATTCTAGTGCTATCAAAATTAGAAGAGACACGAAAGAGGAAATGCTTTTAGCTATAGAGGAATACAAAAGAATTAAGGATGTGGTAGTACTTGGAGAGCTAAGAGATGATAAATGGATTAGTCAAAATTAAACTAAAAAATCTAATTTTTTTTAAATAAGAAAGGGGAATTTGTATTCCCCTTTTTTGTTACTATCCATATTTAATACCACAACATTGGCTGATAAAACTTATCATTTTCATCAAAGTTTTGCGTATAAATTTGAGGTTCTTGCTCGTAATTCGATTCTTGTATTAAGAAATATTCAACACCTCCTTTAGGTCCATATATTCTCAATAAACTACCTAAATCAGCTAAAGTGGTAATGCGCCAAACATCATCAGCATCTGAATTTCCTCCTCCAATTAAGTAGAATGCATTTTTTTGTCTGTTGTATCCATTCTCACTAACACTATACACTTTTAATTGTTGAGATGACTCATCAACACTAACATTTGGAATCTTATGTAACATATAAGATCCTAATTGTTCCAAGTGAGTAGGTTTCAAATCTACAGCATCAATTGTAACATCTTTAGACGAAGTACCATCTGTGAGTGATATTTTCATTTTGGTATTAGGTTTTATTTTTTCACATTCACCTAATGCTTCTTCAACAGATCTAACCTCAATATCATTTATTTTAGTAATACTCCATCCTATAAATGCTGTTAATTTATTTGCTGCATCTGAACCTTTCATAACGTTAGATAAAACAGGTAGTTGATCAATTTGCATGGAAGGATACCAACCATCTTCACTTTTACTTACTTTATAACGTTGTTTTAGCTCTATTCCTATATATGCACGTGCTAATTTCCCTTTTTCTATGATGTCATTTACTATACGTAGAGCTAAAGGAGATTCTAAAGCAAAATTAATTTGTTGCATTAAGAAAACAGTTCCATTTTTGGGAGCAAATGCTATTTGAGAATTAATACCAACTACCTGTCCTTCTTCGTTAACTAAAGGGCCTCCACTATTACCCCATGTAACTGTTGCGGTACTTTGTATAAATCCATATTTACCCGTAACACCATCTCTAAATCTGTTGATCGCACTAACAATCCCATCAGTTACTGTATAAGGATATTCCCCAAGAGGATTACCAATAGCATATACTTTTGATGCGATTTGAGGTAGTTTAGTTGCAAATTCGAGGATGTTAAATTCTTTTCCCGGAGTGTCTTTGAATTCTAGAACGGCTATATCGTAGAATGAATCTCCACCAAGAACTTTCACCTCATATTTTTTTCTATTATAAGAATATACATAGAGACTTCCAGACTCATCTGCAGCGTTTTCAACAACGTGGGCATTTGTAATAATGTATTTTTTTCCATTTTTTTGTATAATAAATCCTGAACCTGACCCTAATGCATCAGATAATTCAAGAGATTTATTATATGCTTCTTCAGTAATATCTCCTCGGAAGCCCATTAGAACTTTGCCTATGGGTTGAGCTTTCTCAACAGCAACTGTAACTACTGCACTAAGTGCGTATTCAATTTTATCTGAAACGGATACTGCAGTTTGTGCAAATAATGACGAATAGCCCATACATAATAAGGCTAGTGTTAGGAATTTATTTTTCATTGTCTTTTATTTTAAAGTGATAAATATAATGAATATTTTAAATTGTGTGATAGATATACAAAAGCTATACCTAAATTTCTATGTGAAAGTAAAATACAGATTATGATGTCAGCCCTTGAGAACCTTGGTTGCTCAGTGTCTATTTGTGAATTATTCTTATTTCTGACATCCTTACAAATTGAACCCAATCCATATATAGTAGAAATCATGGTTTTATTAATTTATTATAAATGCACAACAGGTTATCAAAGTATGTTTTGGCACAGTAATTGAAAATAAAAAAATGTAAGCATTATAGTTAGTTTTATAAAGAAAACTTTTATATTCGCTTACGTTTAACTAAATTAATAACAATCTTTAAATTATTTCTTATGAGAAAAGTAATGATGAATTTAGGATTGGTTGTAGCTTTAGTTGTTTTATCAGCTAGCCTAAGTTTCGGCCAAACCAAACAAGCACCTGTAAGCGTAACAGGAAAAAAAGTAGAAGCTACTAGAGGAGCTTCAAAGTATGAACGTCCTACAACAGACGTTGTTGCACCACAACCAGATAATAGCCGTGGTTCTTGTTGTTTAAATTTTGACAACTATACTGGTTATTATGTTGATGTATGGGTTGATGGTACATACAGAGGACGTGTATCTCCATACGATTATGATGGATTATGCGTAGGTGACGGTTATACTACTTGGTACGCTGAAACTGCTGGTGGTACATACTACTGGGAAGGTTCAGGAAACTGCTCAGGTACTTATACTTTAAACTTGAAGTAAGAATAATTGACTGCTGAATGAAATCTAAAAATCAACAGTCTTTTAAATTATTATGTAGAGATGCTTTTATAGCATCTCTACTCATTTTTGGTGTTTTATTTTTAGTTAAAACACTTATTCTTAGTATTAATTACCTTAATCCAATTACCAAATCTTTCGAAGATTTTGAATTCACAGATTTATACTATTCTAATCTGAGAGAGAAATCATTATTAGTTAATAAAGACATTGTTCTCGTAAATATTGGGCGAGAAAGTAGGCAGTCGATTGCCAAACAAATTGAAATATTAAATAAGTATCAACCTAAAGTAATTGGTTTAGATGCATTATTTACTGAATTGAAAGATTCTGCTACGGATGAATTTCTTACGAAAATGATTCATGATGCTACCAATATAGTTCTTATAAATGAACAATTTTATAATAATGATACTAAGGAATCTACTATCCTTTCTTCGCTTCCTTTATTTACTCATGGGATATCTCAAGGGTTTGCAAATTTTTTATCTAAGAAAGATCAAACGATTCGATTGGTTGCGCCAAGTATCACTCTTAACGGGAATGAATATGAATCTTTTAGCTCCGAAATTGTAAAGAAATATTCTCCACATGCTTATCAAGTACTTAAACAAAGAGGAAGAAAGGCTGAAATTATACATTACCAAAATGAAAATTTCATCAAGATAGATGTTGAAGATTTAAATCACAATCCTTATCTAGAAGATATTATTAGAGGTAAAATTGTATTGATGGGTTTTATGGGAGATTATTTAGGAGATCAGGATTTGGAAGATTTACACCTAACTCCTCTGAATAAAAGTTATGGAGGTCATGCTATTCCCGATAAATATGGAGTCGAAATTCATGCACATATTATTAGTATGATACTAAAAGAGAATTATATAAATCGGATACCTTCCTACGTTAATTTTCCATTGATTTTATTAATTACCTTTCTTCACATGCTCCTTTTTATATATGTAATGATTCGACATGAAAAGTGGAGCTCATTTATAACTAAATTGGTGAGAATTATATCATTTAGTTTGTTACTCCTTTTTTCTTTAATATTATTTTACTATTTTAGGATTAAAGTTGAACCTGCTTTCTTGCTGATAGTAGTAATTTTTTCTTTAGAAATTTTATCAATATATCGTTCAGTTATACTTTGGCTTGCTAATAAACTTAATTTTAGAACCTATTTTAATTAGTCATAATATGAAGAATAGAGTAAAATTATTGGTGATCAATCTTGTTTGGATGCTTTTTTCATTTTCTTCTTTAGCACAAGATTATTTTGTTTATCATTTTACAGGAAAAGTATATTTTGTTGATAACCTAAATGCAAAATCCATTGTGTTTTACAATTATCCTGTTGCACCCACAACTCGATTTATTTTGGAGCAAAATGCGGAATTAATTATTCGAGATAAATCATACAATTTGCTTATTATAAAAGAAAAAGGAGAATATACTGAAAAGGATGTGCGACAGATATATAATGATAGTAAAATAAAACAAAATTTTGCTTCTTCAGTGTATGAGTTTATTGTTGCTGAAACTGTCAATTCAACTGGTGATATAGAGAGATATGCAGAAAGAAATATGCAACAAAAGGGAGGTGTATCTAGAGGTTGTATCAATTTTGATGAGATTTATCCTTTAAATGGGCAAGTCATGGCAAATGATAATCTCTTATTTAAATGGAATAGTTTTGCATCTGATTCGCAATATGAATTTAAAATTTCCAACAGTAATGATTTGAATTCTGAAAGAATCTTATTTTCCCACATAACTAATGATACGCTTATTAGATATAGTGATTTATCCTCTGATATTATGCTTGTTAGACAGCCTATGTATTGGGGAGTTAATATAAAAGGACAGGCAGCTTGTCAACGAAAAGAATTTCAAATTATGGATTCTGAGAAATACAGTACTTTACGCATTTCTTTACAGGATAGTATTGATAAAGGAGCTTCCATAATAGATCAGCTTGTTGAATTGGCTGTGAAATATGAAGAAAATGGACTTATTCAAGAAGCGATCGATTGCTATGAATTCGCTTTTAAGTCTAGCGATAATTATGCATTCCTTACGTTGGCTTTATTAACCCAAGCACGACATAATTAATTTACATCCTCTCTATTACCTCTTTCAAAACAACAGCTTGATTGTGTTCCTCATCTTTTGCCCCATACGTAAGAGTAACTTGTTGCTTTTTTGCAATTGCATGAATCTTCTCTAATAGTTCTTTATTGCTCTTTAGTTCTTCGGAATATTTCTTCTTAAATTCAGCATACTTATCTACTTCATGGTTAAACCATTTACGGAGCGGGGTCGATGGTGCAATCTCTTTCATCCACTCTTCAATATTTGCTTTTTCTTTGGAAACGCCTCTTGGCCAAACACGGTCAACTAAGATTCGGTACCCATCTGTTGGTGAGCTTTCTTCGTAGATTCTTTTTATGGAAATATTTACTGATGCCATAATCTTTCTTTTTAAATAAAACAATCTAGAAAATGAAAGGTTTGTTGCTACTTCACCTTTTTCGTTGCTTTTTTCAACATCTTCATCACCTCTTCCTTATCTTGAGTAGTAGTGATTTCTAAATCGGAAGCTATTTTAAAAGCATCTCTCGCCTTCTCATATTTCTCCATTCGGTAATATAAGACTCCAGCATTATAATGTACATACCAAAAATCAGGATTTAATTGACGATACTCTTCGAGCATGTCTGTATTGATTACTGCTTCTTTATCCTTTAGCCATCTGGATATTTCTTTATCTAAAGTTCTGTATTTTTCATAGTTAGCATATTCTGATGAATATAAAAAAGAATCTGTTGGAATAGTTAAAGAATCTATATGGTGAGACTTATAATCCGTGTTTTTATTTCCAAATATTTCATTTAAATCATAGGCAGTAAAGGCACCCAAATTATATGGGCTAGTAGAAATCCAAATTTGTTTTTTTTCAGGTTTAAATACTACTCCATGGTGACAAATTAATTGGTTAATAGCTTTCTCATTTCCATAGCCAATTTTCTTACCTCCCAATCCATCTTTATCTCGTAAAATGGCTGCCATTTTTGTGGGAGTAATAGGACTGTTTTCATCTAACAACTCCTGCATACGTTCATAGCGATACATAGAATGATAAGTTTCAATACGTTTTTTGTTGCGTTTATCTTTTCTGTATGAGTCACTTTGGAAGTGATTCGAACAAATAATTTCTTCTCCGCTGACTTCATAAACACCAAAGTTTTTAGGTGAAACCTCGATAATAACTACTTTATTGTCTTTGGCACTACTTACCATCAATGCTTCAGAAACAAATACCTCACTTTTTTGTGCAATAGCAATAGCTTCTTCTGTAGTTGAAGCATGTTCTAAGATATTTCTTGCTAAGATGGAAATAGGTTCTTTAGCCGTCCATGGAATTTTAGATTTCCCGGCATTCATAGTAATGGTTAATCCTTCATAATTCATTCCAGATACTACTCCCATCATGCCAGGCCAAGTCACAGAAACAAAAGGAATTCCTTCTTTTGGATTTACAAATAAAACCACTTTGTTTTCTGCAAAACGGTCGCTTAGATAGAAATCAAGATTTCTGCCCAAAATGAGTTCTCCGTCAGCACTACGACTTCCCCAAAGTCCGGCTGAAGTACATTGAACCATAGAAAAATCGACTAAAGCATGTCCAATATCATGTGCTCCATGATAATATAAATTTCGTAGATAAGCAGGACCTATGTAATTATACTCAGAAGTCATATATTTGGCTAGTCCATACAGTTCTACCTGATATTCATTGGGGAAATATTTGTAAATCTTACGGTTGTACCATCCTAAAAACTTTAACAAACGCATTTGCTTCTTTTTATTGGGTACCAAATCATCAATTTTCTCTACAAAGGCATCTTCTTGATAGCGCATTAAAGAATCCATTAATGCTCCACCAATGATTCCTCGTTCCATGGCATCACCTTCAAGATAAAGTTCCCATTGTTGGAATCGATTCTTTAGAAGGTAATTGGAATGATAGGTAAATAAACTGTCATGAACTTTTTGTATCTCTGGTTTGAAATCTTCGCTAGTATAACCTGTGAAATCAGGATAGTGCTCAATTGTTTGTCGAACTTTGCAGCTTGTTATAATTCCAACAACAATGAATATGATTAAACCAAATTGTATATTATCCTTTAATTTCATTTTGAATACGTTGTATAAGCTTCTTTCTACCAATAATTTCAGCACAAGTTGCTACTGCTCCTATAGTTGTTCCTAAAATCCCATGCATATTAATACTTTGTCCTGTCAAATACAAATTTGAAATCTTCGAATTTGGATAAACGAAGGTTTTAAGCGGATTATCTGCATCTTTTGCAAAACCGTACATATTTCCATTTTTACTACCAATATAATCTCGGTAAGAAAGTGGAGTAGAGGCATATACTGATTGAATATGTGTACGAATTCGTGGGAATTTCTTTTCTATTTCAGCAATAATTTGCTCGATTTTCTCTTCTTTGAATGCTTGATATTCTGTTCCTCTGTCATTTTCATTGACAATGGTATTCATCGTTTCTTTCCATTTTTCAACTTCTTTGAAAGACATGTATGTTAAAATGGATAGATTATCAGCATATTCCCTGTTGCTTAAACTTGGTCCCATGGAGAGCATATACATCTCAGGCCATTTCCCTTGGCAGCTTGAAGCATCCCATACACTTTTTTTATCTCTAAAATGATAAATGTTGTAATTGAGATAAGGAAAACTCTCCGGTTTAAATTTGATATAAACGCTAAAAGAAGAAGGAGTAAGCTCTAATTCTTTTATACGATTAGTAAATGATTTTCTAAAATGACCTTTACCAACCAATTTAATGGTAGCATTTAAATCAATATTAGAGATGAATTGTTTAGCGTAGTAATTTACACCGTCAATCGTTGTAACTCCGATTGGTTTTTCTCCTTCATAAATAAATTGTTTTACTTCTTGACGTTTGAAAATTTCGCCATTGTATTTTCGAAGTTGTTTGACTAATAATTTGGAGATTTGACTACCTCCCAACATACAACGCCATGCACTTTGAATGTAAGAGTTAACCGTTAAAGCATGTACATAAATAGGAGTTGTATATGCATTTCCGGCATATAGCAGATTATTTCCAGCTAAGACACATTTTAAATCTTCATTATCAGTTATGGAATCTAAAAATTCTTTCACCGATTGCGAGAAATATTCCATATTATATCCTACCTCATTATCTGCATCTATTTTGACGATATCATATAAAGCAAAAGTGTTGCAAATTTCTTGAATCCGCTTTGAATAGTCGGTAAGTGCTCGTTTTTCGTCAGGAAAATATCGACTCAGTTCCTCCACAAACTTATCATATCCTTGAGCAATGGGGTAGGCAATTGGCTCTTCTCCAAAACTAATTTTATCGAAAGCATCAGCATCCATGGGAGCGATTTTAAGCTCTTCCATAATGCCTAAATATTTGAAATAGTTATAAAGGTTTTCTCCTTTACCTAAACTGCCGATGTAGTGAACACCTGTGTCGAAAATAGTCTTATCGCGTGAGAAAGTTTGTAAACAGCCTCCATATTGATTATTTTTCTCTAGTACACATACGCGATACCCTTCCTTGGCTAAAATAACAGCGGAAGTTAGACCTCCCATGCCACTGCCAATAATGATGATGTCGTAGTGCTGATTCAAGAGCTTTGTTTTAATATCGTATAATCTGAAGTCTGTTCTTCTATTTCGTACCCGAATGTAGTGAAAATATCCAAATATGGAAGTTCTCCTACTAAAACAATTCTATCAAAACGATGGCTGTTTAGCAGGTCTTCAAAAGGCTGGAAATCTTCTAGTTCCGAAGAAATTAGAAGTGTGTTAGTTTTATGCGCATCTAAGGAATCTATATAGTGTAATTTCCTTTTATGAACGAGATAACTTTGTTTTGCAATGTTTCTGAAATACTCATTTTCAATGTAAGTATATACTTTTCTTTTCTGTTGTTGAAGAGTTAGCATTAAATCCCACACACCTAAATCATTGCCTATTCTTAGGATTTCAGCTTGATCTCCAATTTTTGAATTTAGTTTATAATAAATTTCTTTATTTGCTTCAAACTCAGCCTTTCCTTGTTTTTCAATTTCAGGAAGCTTATATAAGAAATTGAGATATATTTTTTGTTTAAAATAGTCAACACCTTCTTTTTCAATTCGAATTTCATCAAATCGTTTGTGGAAGTCACGACTAATTTCTTTAGTAAGTTCTTTTAGATTTCTCTGTTCTGTGGTTTCATCGAAAGTAATTCTCTTTCCAATTTCCAAGTAATGTTCTCCATCAAAGATGATAAAATCTCCTTTTGGCAAGAGATTGGAATTTCCATGAATATAGAGAGGGATGATATCTATATGATGTATTTGAGCTAATAGAAACGCTCCTTTATGAAAACGAGCAATAGAACCAGTTAAAGAACGAGTACCCTCTGGGAAGACAGCTAAGAAGGAACCTTTTTTAATGATTTCGGCTAATTTTTCTTCATCTCCTTGGATTCCATTTTTAGTAGGGAAATAACCAGCGGCTTGAACAGCTTTTCCAAAAATAGGAGAGTGGTATACCCATTCATTCACCATGAAAATAAAAGGAACGGGCATAAAACCAAAGGACAATGTATCTAAGAACGAGGAGTGATTGGCAATTATAATAGCAGGCTTATCAAATTTCTCATTATAAGGGTTGTTTAATACATTTTTCACCCCGTAATTTGAGTACATGACAGACTTTGTCTGTTTGGCAATCACTCTTCTAAATATTTTTAACTTTTTAACTTTATTGTATGGTATAATTGGAAGAATAATCATTCCGAATAATGATGTCATTACACTGATAAAGCCAAAGTAGCCAAACGAAAGGATAGCTGATATTAGCAAACGAAGACTCACAGGAGATTTACCTTTCTCAGGACGTTTTTCTATAAAATATCTGAAGACTCTAGGGTATAACACAAAAGTAATAACCATAGCTGAAGTGATCCCAATTAAGGCTATAGCAGATACCGACTTTAATGCGGGATGTTTAGCAAATATGAGAACGCCAATAGCTAAAACGGTAGTTAAAACTGCTAAAATAATGGAAGTTCTGTAAGTGCTTAGTTCATCTTCACCTGTTGTATATCTCTTTTGTAAGGCGCTTGTCATGAAGATGCTAAAGTCAACACCTAATCCAATAACTAATGTTGTAACAATAGTACTAAAAACATTCAACTCAAAGTTTAAAAGATAAACAAGCGTAGTTGTGAAAAATCCAGTTAAAACGATGGGTGTCATAGCTAATAAGGCTAATTCTATTCTTCTAAAGTAAAACAGCATAATCAGTAAAACAGCAAAGAAAGAGTAATTCATCAGCATTACGAAATCGTCTTTGATTTGTCCTAAGAACTGTTCATTGAGATGTTTTCTGTCTATAGGAATCACGTTTTCTTTCTCTAAACTCTGGATTGTTTCCATACGATGTAAGCTATCTGTGGTAACAATTGAAGAAATCGTGTAAAACCCATCTTTTTCAGCATAAAATTCATCTAACTGAAGAATTTTAAGGCTTTGGTATTCTGCTAATGAAATAGGTGAAAATGCTTTATTTAATGTATGAGTTAGCCCATCGAATGCATTGCTGTTAAATCCTAGATTAACTGCATCTTGTTGTACATTTTGAATGGTTTGCTGTTTTAAAGAATCTGCCCAGAAGTCATTCCATTGCTGGATTTTTTTTAGTTGATCTTCCTTAGAGAGAACTATACTTCCAATAGATGTATAATCCTCAATGACACCTTTTTGTTTGAGTTCTGTTAGTTTCTTTTCTATTTGATGGTTTTCACTTAGAATAAATTCCTCATTCTCACCGAATACAGATAGGTAAATGCTTCTTCCTCCAATGCTCCCCAAACTTTCGAGCTGATTTTGGGCTTCTTGCATATCTTGTGGCACATAATTTAAATCTGCAATGTTATCATTGAACTTTACCTTTGAAAAGAAGAAAGGAGCAAGGATTAAAACAACTAGAATGATGGCTAGCAAAACTTTATTCTTTTCAAATTTATGTTGTGCGATTCGGTCAATAATCGTGGTTTTTTTGACTATTTTAGGAATGTATAAATGTGGAATAATGACTAAAGCTCCTAGTGCAGATCCCATAATACTAATTGCTGCAAAAACACCTAAATCTTGGAGTACATCCGAATTGACAAATTTTAAACATAGGAATGCAATAGCTGTAGTCATGCTACTTGCTAAAACTGGTTGTGTAATTCCTTTGTAAAGCTGCTTAATATCCGGATGTTGCCTAAAATGTGTAATAATATGCAAAGGATAATCGACTGTAATACCAATGAGAATAGCACCAATACTAACAGATATAGCTGAAATAGAATCATGAGTCAAATAGAGTGTGGCTAGTGCTACAGATACACCACATACTGCGGGTATAAAGAGTAGGATAGGGACATAAACCTGTTTATAAAAGAAGATGAGAATTAAAACGAGAATACTCAAAGAAATAAAAACAGTACTTGTAATATCGAATTTAATTTGGTCAGCATTAGCTTTTGCAATAAAGGGAGCCCCAAAGTAGGTGATATTTGCTACGGTATGAGAATCAGTGTTTATTTCAGATTGATATTGGAGTAGATGTTCAACAAATTCCTCATTTCTTTTGGTATCTGTTCCTGAAGCTTCTGGAGTAATAAATAATAGGAGAGTTGAAGTATCTGCAGAATACAAGAAGCCATCATGGATAATAAAGTCTTTTGAGACGCCGATAGCACGTAGATTATTTAATCCTTTAAACGCAAAACCTAGTGGATCTTGCAAGATGAAATCTCTAGCAACAATCCCTGTTGGTGAAATGAGCGTAGAGTAGTTCTGTTGCATACGTTGTTGTATGCTATCTTTATTTAGATCTAGAGATATAAGATTATAATCTTCTTCATTTAAAAATAAAGGGAGATGTTCATAAACAAATGAAAAGGTTTCTCCTATTTCTTCAGCACCTACGATTCCTTGTATGTCTTTGTAATAGATGGAATCCTGATTTAACTTGACGAGAAAATCTTGTGCAATTTCACCTAATTGATCCTTGTTTTCAGGAGAATTAGCCTTTATCATCACGGTGATTTTATCTGAAAAATTCAGTTGGCCAATTACTTTTGCTGTAACATCGTTGTTCTCATCTTTAGGTAAGATTTTAGTAATGTCTTCCTCGAAATTAATTTGAAAAGCCAGGTAAATACAAGAAGATACTAATAGGACAATGCCTGCAAAAAAGAGGATTCTGAAGCGTTTAACTTTAAAATATAGGTATGTAAAAAACTTATCCATTCTTTCTTTTCTGCATCAAGATTAAAACACCATAGCTAGTAAATCCAACGATAAAAGCCATTGCGGATGCTAAAATAATACTCCCGACAATATAATCCATCAAATTATTTCCCATATTAGAGAAATCCAAATAATCTTTCGTTACAAATTCATGTCCTAAGAACATACTTCCAATTTTCAACGATGCCAAAACAATCACAGGAATCATAGGGGGAATACTAATATTAGATGCTGCAAAAGCCAATAATTTATTGAGTCGTAATATTACTGCTAAACCAATAACAGCTAATGTTTGTAATCCCCAAATAGGAAGTATGCCGATAAAAACTCCTAATGCAAGTGATAATGCTTTTATTTTAGGGCTATCATTACTTCCTAGTACATCTTCTAGAATAAACTTCTTAAAGCTTTTTTTTTTAAAGCTGCGAAAGAAGTTTCTAGGTAAGATATAGATTAATGTAATACTTACTAAAACTGTATTTAAAATACTTATTCTCGTGAAATCTTTGAAAGGTCTAAAATGACTAACGCGGGTTTCCTTAGGCTCGTATTTAATTTGAATTGGAATGTTCTTTACTGGAATATCTTTCCAAGCTGAACGTACAATACTTTCTATTTCAAACTCAAATTTCCATGTCACCCATTTTTTAGGCATGATGGAAATGGGGTATATACGAAAACCAGATTGTGTATCTTGTAATTTAATTCCTGTCTCAAACCAGAACCAGAAATTAGAAAATTTATTTCCAAAACTGCTCTTATTAGGAATGCCATCTTGTTGCATGTTACGAGAGCCGATAAACAGGGCTTCTGGTTCTTTTTCAGATGCAGCAATAAGCAGTGGTATATCTTCTGGGAAATGTTGTCCATCAGAATCTATGGTAATAGCATGTGTGAACCCCATGGAAAGTGCTTTTTTAAAACCATTACGGAGTGCCATTCCTTTCCCTCGATTTTTATCATGATGGACTTGTGTGAGTTCTGTATATTCTTTTAGTATTTCTTTAGTAGAATCAGTAGCGCCATCTTCAACTATAATAACTTTAGAAGAAACAACCACTTTTAGAACACCATCAATAACCTGTTTGAGTGTTTTTTCATTGTTATAGGTAGGAATAATGATACAGTAATTAATAGGCGCACATTTTACATCTTCCATTTTGGTTATTTGCTTTGGTTGAGTTCTTCTTTGGTAAATATTTTTAAATCTCTAGCAGATTGATCTATATATGCTTTAAGACTATTGGAAACATTCTTATACTTGGCAATTATAAATTTTTTATCCTCTTCAATATTTTGTTTGTATTTTAAAAAGCTAGGAATTTGATTTTGAATAATTAATCTAACTAATCTTATTTCTACATCATTTGGACTGGCTTTTATAGCATCTTCTAAATGATCTCTTCCTACTTTAAATAGACTTATTTTTTTAGGAATATTCACACCATAATCAGCGAGCATGATTTCAGAAGCACCAAAATAGGCTAATTTAAGATTGGCATCAATCTTCACTTCCTTTTGCATGAGTTCATTAAAAACAATAGCGTTTTCTTCGTTTAATCGAGCATTTTTGAAGGAATTACGTACATCTTCAATATACTGTGCATTGACAAAAAAAGTCCCCAAAAAAAGAAAGGCTAAAAGTCTCATGTTATTCGATTACATAATTTAAGTCCATCTTTACTGCATCAGTCGTGCCAAAGTAGCTTGTGTTCTTCACTTTTATTTCTCCTCCTTCCAATTCATCAATAAGTAGATTCAATCTCAAGTATGAATTGATAGTAGGATCAATCAAAGCTGTAAACTTGATGTTTTTTGATACTTTTAACGAAATATTCTTATTAACTAAGGAAGATACTATTTCCTTCACTATTTGAAGCATGCATACCCCAGGAACTATAGGTTTCCCAGGGAAATGCCCTTCAAAAATGGAATGATTCCTATTCAATTGAATAAAGGCATCATACTCATTTTCACTTAGTTTATCTATTTTATCTATTGTATAAAAATCGTCTTTCAGCATAATTACATATCTAATGTGTAGGCTAGATTGCTAATGATTTTTTCATGTTTTGTTACAAATGGATTTTCATCATTCCATACATAACCAGCTAACACATCACAGATTTTGAGTTTCACATCGTCGTTTCCTGGTTGATGGAAGAATAGTTTTTGAAGATTTCCGTTGTACCATTCTTTTACATAGGTTGAAAAAACTTCATATCCTTTGTTCATGTAATCAACATATTCTGTTTGCCAATCAACATTTTCTCCTTTGTATTGTCTAGCGTACAATTGCGCAGCTAGTAATCCTGAAGTAGTTGCTAATGATACTCCAGAAGAGAATACAGGATCTAAGAAGCCAGAACTATTTCCAGTAAGTACAAACCCTTTGTCATACATTTTACTTACAGTACACGCATAGTTTTTAAGAATATTTGGTTGGAACAAGAATTCGTTATTGATAAATCTGTCTCTGAAGTGGTCGGAACGATTAATGATTTTGCGAAGAGCTTCCTCTCCGTTTCCCGTAGGAGATAATGCTTCTAGAATTTCTGTATTTCCAGCAACTCCAATTGAAGTTGTTCCATTAGAGAAAGGAATTACCCAGAACCAAACTTTTTGCTCAATGACTTCAAATGTAATTTGAGTTCCCTCCACGCCAGCAGGACGATTTATGTCTTTGGTGTGTGTAAAGATTGAAGAATTTCCAGTTAAATTAGAAGGCGCGTCTAAGTTTAATAAACGTGGTAAAACTCTACCGTAACCGCTTGAATCAATAACGAATTTTGCATGAATTTGCTTTTTATTTCCATCTTTATCTTCTACAGTAGTAATTGAGTCGCTACCATTAAACTCGATACCAACTACAGAAGTTTCAAACTCAATATCAACTCCTTGACGTTCCGCCTCATCAGTTAATAATTTATCAAATTCAGCTCTTGGAACTTGCCAGGTCCAGTCCCAGCCATCTCCAAATTTTTTATCAAAGTAAAAAGTACAGTTAACGCCATCTCTTAGAAAGCGAGAACATAATTTTTTTTCATAACCTGCTTTTTCTATAGCAGGTATAAAGCCAACAGCATCTAGATTATCCATAACTCTTGGTATCAAACTTTCCCCAATAACAAAGCGAGGGAATTTAGTTCTTTCAACCACTTTTACCTTGATTCCTTGTTGGTTAAGATATGCTGAAGATACGGCTCCAGAAGGACCTGCACCAATCACTAATACATCAACGTTTTCTATTTTCATAATAGTTAGATTTAATTAAAAAATATATATCTTTGCACCGTTTTATAGGCACTAGATTTAAAAAAACAAATATATTTAAATGATTGAATTAAACAAATACCTTACTGCTAAAGATTTCCACACAATCGTACATAATAATGAAATTTTAGCTATTCATACCGACTTAAAAACCAAGTTAAATAATAGTCACAATTTTTTTAAGAATTTTTCCAAAAACAAAGTAATCTATGGTGTAAATACAGGATTTGGGCCTATGGCTCAATATCGTGTTTCTGAGGAGGACCAAAAGCAGTTGCAATATAACTTAATCCGTAGTCACGCTGCTGGCTCAGGTAAGGTTATGCCTGTTCCATTTATCAGAGCAGCTATGGTAGCACGTTTAAATTCAATTTGTCAAGCAAAATCTGGCGTGCACGCAAGTGTAATTGAAGTCTTAACGACGTTGATTAATAAAGAAGTTTACCCAATCATTTTTGAACATGGGGGGGTAGGAGCTAGTGGAGATTTAGTACAATTAGCTCATTTAGCTTTAGGTCTAATCGGTGAAGGTGAGGTGATTTACAAAGGAGAACGAAGAAACACTTCAGAAGTTTTTAAAGAGTTAGGAATTCAGCCTATTGAGATTTCGGTAAGAGAAGGTTTATCATTGATTAACGGAACTTCTGCTATGACAGGAATAGGGTTGATTAATTTTGAAAAATCTAATAAACTTCTACATTGGTCTATTGCTGCATCAGCATTAATTAATGAGTTAGTTGAGGCTTATGACGACCATATCTCAGTAGAATTAAATGAAGTAAAATTACATGATGGACAAATGCACGTAGCTTCTTTGATGAGAGATCAAATCAAAGGAACTAAGTTGATGAAGAACCGTGCTGAGATACTTTATTCAGGTGAAAATGATGAGCAAATTTTCAAAGAGAAAGTGCAAGAATATTATTCAATTCGTTGTATCCCTCAAATTTTGGGTCCTGTTTATGACACCATCCAAAATGTGGGACGTGTGCTAGAGAATGAATTAAACTCGGCAAATGATAATCCAATTATTGATTATGAAAGAGAAATGGTGTTCCATGGAGGTAATTTCCACGGAGATTATGTTTCTTTAGAAATGGATAAGCTGAAATTAGTGGTGACACGTATTTCTATGTTGGCAGAAAGACAGTTAAATTATTTGTTAAATGCGAAAATCAACGAAATACTACCTCCATTTGCTAACAGAGGGGTTTTAGGACTGAATTACGGTGTTCAGGGGGCGCAATTTACAGCAACTTCTACAACTGCTGAAAATCAAATGCTATCTAATTCGATGTATGTGCATTCTATTTCATGTAATAATGACAACCAAGATATTGTGAGTATGGGCTCAAATGCTGCTCAAATCACACATAAAGTAATAGAGAATGCATTTGAAGTAATGGCTATTGAGTTAATCACCATTTATCAAGCAATTAAATTCACAAATAAAATTGAAAAACTTTCTCCTAAAAGTCAAGAAATTATTGCTACTTTAGGGGAGGTTATTCCTGATATAATTGAAGATAATCCTGTTTATCCATATATTCAGAGAACCAAAGATTTTTTAATGAAATAGTTTTCTATTATTTTAAAAGTAAATAAAGATTACGTATGAAATATGCACTAATTACCGGAGGATCAAGAGGGATAGGGAAGGCTGTTTGTGAAGCATTGGCTAAAAATTCGGAGTACAACATTCTGATTAATTATGTTTCCAATAAGGCAGCGGCAGAAGAGACTCAGAAGATTGTTGAAGGATATGGAAAAAAGGCTGAAATTCTCTCTTTTAATGTTTCCAATAAAGAAGAAGTTGATAAGGTGCTAACAGATTGGCAGGATAGAAATCCGGATGCATGGATTGAAGTATTGGTCAATAATGCCAGTATTACCAGAGATGGTCTTTTTATGTGGATGGAACAAAACGACTGGAAAGATGTTATAGATACTAGTTTAAATGGTTTTTATAACGTAACCCGATTTGTAATACAGAAAATGCTACGTAAACGCTATGGTAGAATTGTCAATATGGTATCTGTTTCAGGAGTGAAAGGAACTCCTGGACAAACGAATTACTCTGCTGCTAAAGGAGCTATTGTGGCAGCTACTAAGGCGTTGGCACAAGAGGTTGGTAAAAGAAATATTACAGTGAATGCAGTTGCCCCTGGATTTATAAATACAGATATGACTGCAGAATTGGATCAAGGACAATTAATTCAGTTAATCCCTGTAAACAGATTTGGTGAACCCGAAGAAGTGGCTGATTTAGTAGAATTTTTGGTATCAAAAAAAGCCTCTTACATTACGGGAGAAACAATTAATATTAATGGAGGTATCTATTCATAAAAATGGAAAATAGAGTAGTTATAACAGGAATGGGTATTTGGTCTTGCTTAGGAAATAATCTTGAGGAAGTAAAACAATCTTTATTCGAAGGGAAGTCAGGAATTGTTTTCGAGCAAATACGAAAGGATTATGGATACCAGTCTGCATTAACAGGAAAATTAGATAAGCCTGAATTAAAGGATTTATTGAGTAGAAGACAGCGTATTAGCATGGGAGAGGAGAGTGAATATGCATATATGGCAACGATAGAAGCTCTAAAAAATGCTAAAATAGACCAAGATTATATAGACCAGAATGAAGTAGGTATCATTTATGGGAATGACAGTGTTGCACAGTCCACCTATGAGGCTATTGATATCATGCTAAAAAGAAAAGATACAGCGTTAATTGGTTCAGGTGCTATTTTTAAATCGATGAATTCCACCGTAACAATGAATCTATCTACTATTTTTAGAT
Source organism: Brumimicrobium sp. (assembly GCA_023957385.1). Classification (NCBI taxonomy): domain Bacteria; kingdom Pseudomonadati; phylum Bacteroidota; class Flavobacteriia; order Flavobacteriales; family Crocinitomicaceae; genus Brumimicrobium; species Brumimicrobium sp. The sequence continues at coordinate 1,642,547 of JAMLGZ010000001.1, forward strand.
TACGTGGGATAAATCTTACGGCTAGCGCTGCTTGTGCAAGTGGCTCCCATTCCATAGGCTTAGCATATTTAATGATTAAGAATGGTTTGCAAGATGTCGTGATAGCTGGAGGTGCTCAAGAGGTGAATTTCTACGGCATGTGTAGTTTTGACGCCTTAGGAGTCTTTGCTAAAGAAGAAGATACCCCAACTATGGCGCTTAAGCCTTTTGATGCTAACAGAAGTGGTCTCGTTCCGAGTGGTGGAGCAGCTACGCTTATTATTGAAAGTTTAGAATCAGCTAAAAGACGAGGAGCTCCTATTATTGCAGAGGTACTAGGTTATGGTTTTTCTTCGAATGGAGGACATATTTCTACTCCTAATACAGTCGGACCAGCAACAGCTATGCAAAGAGCCTTAAAACAATCAGGACTTTCAGCAGAAGAAATAAAGTATATTAATGCACATGCTACTTCCACTCCTGTAGGGGATGCGAATGAAGCATCTGCTATATTTGATGTTTTTGGAGATAAGCCTTATGTGAGTTCTACAAAATCGATGACAGGGCATGAATGCTGGATGGCAGGAGCCAGTGAGATCATTTATTCCACTTTGATGATGCAGAATAACTTTATGGCACCAAATATCAATTTTGAGAAAGGGGATGAGGTTACAAGTAAAATTAATGTGATTCCTAAAAGAGTGGACGAAAAATTTGATGTATATTTGTCCAATTCCTTCGGTTTTGGAGGAACAAATTCAGCCTTAGTAATAAAAAAATACGATTAGAATATGACCATGAATGAAATTATACAAAAATTAAACAATGTTTTGGTTGATGAATTTGAAATTGATGCAGATACAATAACACCTAATGCAAATCTTCGAGACACCTTAGATTTAGATAGTCTAGATTATGTTGATCTGGTGGTGGCAATTGAATCTGTAAGTGGAGTAAAATTAGGAGAGGCGGATTTCAAACAAATTACAACCTTTCAAGACTTTTACAACATAATTGAAAATAAATTAGCCTAAATTAATTTCTAACCATGTCTGAGTCTGAATGGGACGGTTCTTCAAAAGGAAGTCTATTAGGATATAGAATATTTGTTTTTTGTATCCGCACTTTTGGATTAAGGAGTTCTTATCTTTTACTTTATTTTGTAGCTTTTTATTACTTCTTATTTTCTTGGAAAAGTAGCAAGAGTATCTATAGTTATTTTCGTAAACGCCAAAATTATTCTTCTCTAAAATCATTCTTTTCTATCTATAAAAGTTATTACATCTTCGGACAAACTTTAATTGATCGCTTGATGGTCTCATCTGGTAATAGGAATAGATTTACCTATGAGTTTGATGGGATAGAAAACATTAAAAATGCAATGAAAAAAGGGGGTGGGGCTATTTTAATTAGTGCTCATGTAGGGAATTTCGAACTTTCCGAGTATTTTTTTGATGATTTAGGAGAGGATATTGTATCAAATATTGTCACAACAGACAGGGAAAAAGAGCAAATCAAGCATTTCTTAGAAAAATTATCTTTAAAATCTCGCCTTAAATTTATCCTGATTAAGGATGATATGTCACACATCTACGATTTAAATGCAGCTTTAAGTAATAATGAATTGGTGTGTATAACGGGAGATAGGTATCTACCGGGAAGTAAACATTTAGAAGAAACTTTTCTGGGTGAACCTGCTTATTTCCCTGCTGGACCTTTCCTCTTAAGTTCACGGATGAAAGTACCTGTTCTATTTGTTTATGTCATGAAAGAGGGGACCTCTCATTATCATTTGTATGCAAGAGAAGCTCAAGATTTTCATAGAGATGAAAAGGCTCTATTGAAATCTTATGTGTCAAGCGTGGCTAATATGTTGGATAAATATCCATATCAATGGTTTAATTATTTTAACTTTTGGAAAAAATAAATTCCTAACTTTGGGAGGTATTTTATTTTTACTACTACATTCTAAATTTTAATTATTATGAAAAAGTTTCTATTGTTTTGTTTGTCTTTTACTCTATTGAGTATGGTTTCTTATAGTCAAGAACTAGCTTTAGTTAAAGAAAAGGACCTTTTTGGATATATCAATAAATCGGGTGAAGAAGTTATTAAACCTAAATTTGCTAAAGCAGAAAGCTTTTCAGATGGTTATGCTGCAGCAATGACTTCTGACAAGAAGTGGGGATATATAGATGTGAAAGGAGAGTGGGTTATCCAGCCTGAATATCAAAAAGCAAAAAAATTCAATTCAGGTTGGGCACTTGTCTTTGATGGTGTAAAATGGTCGTATGTTAATTCTAAAAATGAAAAATTAAAAGTTCCTTCTGCTGATAAGTATTTTGACTTTCAAGAAAATGGAATTGCTATTATTACAACTGTAGATAAGAAAGTAGGACTAATTGATAGATCTGGAAAATATATTTTGGAACCTCAATATGAAGTAATTAAACCATTTTCTAACGGAAGAGCTCGTTATAAAGATGGGGCAAAATGGGGAATGATTGATACAAAAGGTAAAGTAGTTATCAAGGCAGAATATGATGAAATAGGAGATTATAACAAGAATGGTTATTGGGCGAAAAAGGGTGCTTCTTTTGGCTTGTTTATGAATGATGATTTCAAATTGCTTGAAGGAATCGAAAAAATCTGGGATTTTACAGGACAATCAACGATTACTTATGCAAAGAGTAATGGGAAAATTGGTTTTATTGACAATAAAGGTAAGTGGGTGATAGAACCCACATACGATAAAGTCAAAGCATTTAATGCTGGTATGGCACCAGTTTATAAATCTAAAAAATGGGGTTATGTAAATGATAAAGGAGAGTTGGTGATTGAATTGAAATATGCTGATGCGGAAATATTTGGAGATAATGGTTTAGCTCCTGTGAAAGAATCTAAATCATGGGGTTTTGTTGATAAAACGGGGAAGGTTGTAATTCCTTTTCAGTATGAAATAACCTTTGGTTTCTCTGGATTGTTCTCTAACGGTTTTAACAAAGGATTTATCGATGGTCTAGCTCGTGTATCTTCTAAAAAGAATATGGGATTTATTAATGAAAAAGATGAAGTCATAGGTAAATGGTATCAACATGTTGAATTGTTTTCAAAATAAAAATGAAATAAATCCCTATTCTTCAATTTAAACTGCATTACAAAGAATACCTGAAAAATATCAGGTTTTTAAATAAATAATATATTATTATATAGAAGTATACACAAATTATTAAATTTACCCTCCAGCAAATCAGAAATATGTTTTTTAACGAAGAAAGTAAATCAGCATTAGATGCAATCGAATATGGACACTTGATAGCTTATGCGCCAATAGCATTTCAGGCTACCCGTTCATTAAGAAATTTGGGAATTTTAGATGAAATCATCAAAGCAGGGCGAGAAGGTATTACCTTAGAGGATATTGTGTCTAAAGTAGATGTGTCTCATTATGGTGTACGAGTTCTAGTTGAGGCAGGTTTAGGAATTGGACTAATCCTTGAGAATGATGGGAAATATACTTTGACAAAAACGGGAATTTTTATTATGAACGATAAGATGACTCGCATCAATATGGATTTTGTTCATGATGTTTGTTATGAAGGAATGTTTTATTTGGAGGAATCTATACTTAATGGAAAGCCAGAGGGACTAAAAGTATTTGGAGAGAAATGGAACACAATTTATGAAGCACTTTCTTCTTTGCCTTCCCAAGTACAAAAATCTTGGTTTGCGTTTGATCATTATTATTCTGATGATGCTTTAGCACAGGTTTTACCTTTAGTATTTAAAGATAAACCTGCTAAAATTCTTGATATTGGTGGAAATACTGGGAAATGGTCGTTGGCTTGTATGAACTATGATAAAGATGTTCGAATGGGTATTGTAGATCTTCCTGGTCAAATTAATATGGCTAAGAAAAACATAGAAAGTCAAGGGTTTATTGATCGTGTATCCTTCCATGAACTAAATATTCTGAATGAAGATAACAAGCTTCCTAAAGGATATAATGCTATATGGATGAGCCAGTTCTTAGATTGCTTTTCCGAAGCGGAAATTGTTTCTATTCTTAAAAGATGTTATGAAGCACTTACAGAAGATGATACTGTGTATATTTTGGAGCCATTCTGGAATCGTCAACGATTTAAAGCAGGAGCATTCTCATTACAACAAACTTCTCTTTATTTTACAGCTTTAGCTAATGGAAATAGCCAAATGTATCACTCAGATGTATTTATTAAAAATGTTCTGGAGGCTGGTTTTGAAGTTAAAGAAATTCATGATAGAATTGGTATTAGTCAGACTCTTTTAAAATGTAAAAAGAAGTAGTATTTCTACTTTTGTCATGAAGAATAGGGATATATTACCATCCTCCAATAGAAAAATATTTTTGATTGGCTTTATGGGATCAGGTAAAACTAAACTTGGAAAGAAATTAGCCAAGCAACTTACTTATAGCTTTTATGATATTGATGCTGAAATTGAAAGCCAATTTCAAATGTCAATTAGTGAATTCTTTCAAGCGTACGGAGAAGATGAATTTCGTAAACAAGAAACAGAAATACTGAATGCAATTGTTCTGAAAGATGACAATGCTATAATCTCAGTAGGTGGTGGCTTGCCGTGTTTTAACAATAATCTACAAACGATTAATAAATATGGTGTTTCTATTTATCTTAAAAGAACCATTAAAGAACTCTACAATAGATTGCGCGAAACGCCAGGGGATAGACCTTTATTAAAAGGGAAGAAAGATGAAGAACTACTTGATTTTATCACAACCACTTTGATGGATAGGGAAAAGTTTTATAAACAATCTAGTTATATTGTTGAACGAGAGAATCAAAATGAGAAGGATATTATAAAACTCCTTAATCTTTCATAATCCAATCTTTAGCTGAATCAAAAGATCGAAATATTTTTGTATTTGAAAAAGAGTTCTTGTGGAGAGTAAATCGCAACATTAATTCCATTGGTAAATTATCAATTACTAATGCGTATTTATTTTCCAGTTTATTGTGTTTCTGAAAATGATCAATCGTTTCATCTGTAGGGAGAGCCAAACTTCCTCGGGTATCTAAAATTACTTTATGAAAATCATCAGTTCTATGTTGAAGTATAAACACTAATTGTGCAGATATTTCTTTAACATCATAGGGTAAGTTTGTATTTTTTAAACGAACAATAAAGATGCCCTCTTCATTTATATGAATAGTAGAGATATCACTCTCGTAGCGGTTAGTATTAGTACTTTTAGACATTCAATATTGATTAATGCAAAGTAAATATAGAGTAAATAAATTAAATTAATAAATTTTATAGATTAAAATTTAAATTTTAACAAATTAGTTAAGAGTTACTTATAGTTGTCTTTATAAGTTTCAGTACTATAATATACCAAAAATAATCTTTAACATTAGTTTTTATTTACCTAGATTGTATTTGACTAAATCCGCTATATGATTAATAATATAACCAGTTATGTGATATGCCAAGACCACATTTCGTTCCAAAAGAAAATTTTCGTAAATTTACCGAATGGAATATTGGAAAGAGATAAATAATAAACTAAAACCTTGGATTGACACCGACTTAAATAAGACGGTAGTTGACCTTTTTGCAGGTTGTGGAGGTTTGTCTCTTGGGTTTGAAGCCAATGGATTCAAAACTATTGGTTATGAAATGGACGAAAATGCCTCAAACACATACAACACAAATCTTTTAGGAGAATGTATAACAGGGAAACTTACCCCTGAATCAACTTATCCAAAAGCGGACATTGTAATTGGAGGTCCGCCTTGCCAACCGTTTAGCGTTGGAGGAAAACAACTTGGATTAAAAGATTCGAGAGACGGTTTTCCTATCTTTCTTTCAGCTGTTCGACAATTAAATCCAGAAGTTTTTATGTTTGAAAACGTTCGTGGAATGTTGTACAAAAATAAATGGTATTTAAAAGAAGTAATTGATGAACTTGAAAGTTTAGAATATTATATTGATTACGCACTTTTAAATGCTGTAAATTATGAAGTTCCCCAAAACAGAGAAAGGGTAATTGTAATTGGTTCAAAACAGAAAATAAAATTACCTAACCCAATACATAAAAAAGTTACGGCAGGAGAAGCATTAGGGAATTTAGCATTTGAATTCGATGAAAATTCTAAATTTTTTACAGAATCTATGGACAGATATGTGGCAAATTATGAAAAAGCATCCAAATGCATCAATCCGAGAGATTTGTACTTAGACAAACCTGCCCGAACTTTAACTTGTCGCAACCTTGCAGGTGCAACAGGAGATATGCACAGAGTAAAACTTAAAGATGGAAGAAGAAGAAGAATTACAGTTAGAGAAGCTGCGAGACTTCAAAGTTTTCCTGATTGGTTTGAATTTCAGGGAACTGAAACTCATCAATATACACAAATTGGTAATGCTGTTGCCCCAAACTTCGCATTCCATTTAGCTAAAAAAATAAAAGCTCATCTTATGGAAACTTCTTCAGAAGATTATCCAGTAGCAGAATTTGAGCAACTTAAATTATTCGAGAATGAAGCAGTATATCAGTTCAGATAGTTCAAAAACATTTAGTGAAAAGCCTAAAGCTATTCAAGAACTCATCAATACAGCACTTTACATTCTTGACACTTTCGGAATTCCTATTGAAGGAACACCACGAAGATTAGAAAGAATGGCAATTGCATTTTTAGCAAGCGGAGATATAAAAACACTAAAAGACCTTACAAAAGTAAAAGACTTGAATAGTGGTTTTGCTCTAAAACAAGAGATATAATCAATTATGTAAACGAATACTTTAACGAAAGTATCAGTTCAGGTTCGTATGACGACATCAGAAGAAAAGATTTAAAGCTTTTGACAATTGCCGAAGTAGTTTTACAATCAAGTCCAAATTCTGCTACCAATGACTCAACTCGTGGCTATTCAATCAATCCAACTTATGCGGAATTGATAAGAAGTTTTGGAAAGAAAGATTGGGGAAAAACGGTTAAAGACAAACTAAAAAATATTGAGCCTTTAAGTAAAAAACTGAAAAGAGAAAGACAAATTTCAAAAGTTGAAGTTACACTTCCGTCAGGAGGGCAATTGACATTTTCAGCAGGAGAACATAATGATTTACAAAAAGCAATTATTGAAGATTTTCTTCCAAGATATGGCTTCGGAGCAGAAGTTTTGTATATTGGAGATACAGCGGACAAATATCTTTATCTTGAAAAAGAGAAATTAGAAAAGCTGAATTTCTTTGAAATTTCACACGAAGAATTGCCTGATGTTATTGCCTATTCCAAGAAGAAGAATTGGCTTTATTTAATTGAAGCCGTTCATTCGTCGGGCCCAATTTCAGAAATAAGACTGTTGCAACTTCAAAAGCTAACGAAAGATTGCAAGGCTGATATTGTTTATGTTACTGCTTTTTTAACCCGATCAAAGTTCAGACAATTTATAGCTGACATTGCTTGGGAAACCGAAGTTTGGATTGCTGATAATCCTGACCATTTGGTGCATTTTAACGGAGATAAATTCCTCGGACCTTACAAAAAGTAACAATAGGTATATCACATAACATTAAAAGCAAGCCGCGATAAACGCTTCAATTTTAAATTTTTGTTTAAATTTACATTTGTGCTTCGAGCTTGAATTTCGACTGAAAAGTCGGCCAGCTTTTAGTGCCAGACCGTTATGCATTTAAATTAAAATACAGATTATGGTGTTAAACCTACTGCCATTTGTAGCCCACGAAATGCATCTAGAATTGACTATCAATGAGTAATTAGTGACTTTATGCGTTTTTTTATAAATATGCATCGGGTTTAACTTAATATTCATCCTATCTTTGTATTTCATAAACAGAAAATAATGAGACATAATTTGAGTGAGATAGTTGAATTAATTAAAGATAGAAGAACTATTTTCCCTGAATTTTATAGTAGTAGAAAGGTACAGAAAGAACAGATTGAGCTACTTTTAAATGGTGCAGTTTGGGCTCCTACACATGGGTTAACTCAACCATGGAGATTTAAGGTTTTTATGGAAGAAGGTAAGGATAAATTGGGGGAGTTTTTGCGTGATTTATATCTTCAATTGACTCCGGTTGAACAACAAAAGAGCATTAAATTAGATCGTATGACAAGTCGACCAGCCAAGTCCTCAGCAGTAATTGCTATTTGTATGAAACGCCAACCTGAAGAAAAAATCACAGAGTTGGAAGAAATTGAAGCAGTTGCCTGTAGTGTTCAAAATATGTATTTACTTTGTACGGCTTATGGTTTGGGTGGGTTCTGGGCCACTCCAAAAGTTGTATATTCAGATGAAATGAAGCAGTTTTTGGGATTAGAAGAAAAGGACCGTTGTTTGGGTTTGTTCTATGTAGGATATCCCGCTGAAGAATGGCCTAAAGGTCATAGAAAACCAATTGAATATGTAACTGAATGGATAGAAAAATAGATAAAGTACATAAAGTTGAAAGCGTAATTGATTTAGGCTTGGTGAATTATGTGCCCCATCCTAAAAACCCAGATTATGTGGTTTTTCGTTTTACGGATATTAAAAAGGCGAATGAATTTGAACGACGCTTAACGGAAGCTAATATTTGGTTTGAAAAAGGGGAGGAGGAGTCAAGAACACGCCAAAGACTATACTACCTGTTTGGTGTTCATGAAAGAGATTATAATGCTGTGCAGAAAATCAATTATGAAGTAGAAGCTAAAATGCGTAGTTTTATAATAAAGAACAATATATTTCGTTGGGTCTTATTGATTTTTGTATTGGGAGTTATGTCGCTAGCTATGTATGGATATTGCACACGCCCCGATATGATGACTTCAGATACAGTGAATACGGTAGATGAATAAATATTGGGTAATTATATTGCTTTTTGGGATTGGAATCCACTCCGTATCTTTTGCTCAAAAGAAGCAAAAGAAAAATGCAAATACACCTAAATTAACCGAAAATTTCTTTGGCTTTCAGTTTAAACCAATAATTCCCTTTAGATACGTGGGAGATCAAACACTTCAACTAAATAAAGATCAATTTGAATCAACTATAAAACCTACTTTTGGTTATTATTATGGAGGAGTGGTTCGTGTAGGGTTAACTAAATTATTGGCGTTAGAGACTGGAATTAGCTATGTACGAAGAAATTATAATGTAGAATACCGTGTACCTGATTCAAGTTTGGTAGCAAAAGAAAAAATAGGTTTTGTAAGCTTTGAAGTACCACTCGATTTATTGGTCTATATTAGACTTGGCCAACAATTTTATATGAATGTAAGCGGTGGGATGTCGGGCAATTTTAATCCATCCAATATTCGTTCTCCTAAGCCAATTAACCCTTCTGATAAACATCTATTTATATTTGAAGGAAGAAGATTGCACTTCTTTGATTTTAATGTGAATGCTAATATCGGATTTGAATATAGAACAGAAAAAGCGGGGATTTTTTACTTGGGTATTTCTACACGAATCCCCTTATCTTATAAACTTTATGTAGCTACTGAATACAGATATGACACACAGAAAGTGGTTGCATTTAATCGCATTCGTGGTTCCGTATTTGGGTTTGATGTCAAGTATTTCTTCCCTAACTTGCGAAAAAAGGAATCACCTTTTATGCGAGGACCTATCGAGAATTAATTCAGTAATTTACTCAACAAAGAGAAAGCGTCTTCCATGACTTCAACGGAAACCACTCCGTCTTCATCAATTTTTAAATATTTTACAGTTTGTAATTGATTTTCCTGTGAAATATCATAAGGTCTTTTTACTCGGATATAATTTTCTGTAAAACCATGTAAAAAGCCGTTGTGATTTTCTGCTTCCCATAAAACGGTACCTGTTTTACCGATTTGGGATTCATAAAATGCACGTCTTTTCTTATCGGATAGAATATGTAAACGTTTGCTTCTTTCTTTTCTTACGTCCATAGGAACAACTCCTTCCATTTTGTTTGCAGTTGTTTGAGCACGTTCAGAATAAGTAAATACATGCAAATAGGAAATATCTAAATCGCGAAGATAATTGTATGTTTCCATAAAATGTTCTTCCGTTTCTCCCGGGAATCCTACGATTACATCAACTCCAATGCATGCATTAGGTGAAACGCGTTTAATTTCTTCAACTCGGTTTGTAAAAGTTGCACGTAAATACCTTCTTCGCATCTTCTTTAGTAATTCATCCGAACCTGATTGTAGAGGAATATGAAAATGTGGCGCGAAATGACTAGATTCTACTAAGCAAAAATCAATAATTTCATTCGTTAGTAAGTTAGGTTCAATTGAAGAAATACGATAGCGTTCAATTCCTTCAACTTTATCCAATTCTTTGATTAAGCCATAGAAATTCTCATCTCCACCTTGTCCAAAATCACCGATATTCACACCCGTTAAAACGACTTCTTTTACATTGGTAGAAGCAATTCGCTTAGCTTCAATGATAGTCTCTGCAATAGAAGCATTCCTACTCTTTCCACGTGCTAATGGAATAGTACAAAAGGTACAAAAATAATCACATCCATCCTGAATTTTCAAAAAGGAACGTGTTCTATCTCCATACGAAAAGGAAGGAATGAATTCTTTAACAGCTTTGATTTTTCCATATTCTACTGTCTTCTCTGTTCCATTCTGTGCTTGCTCAAAATGCTTTACTACATCAAATTTTTCATTTGCACCCAATACCATGTTTACCCCAAACATTTTGGCTATTTCTTCTGGCTTCAATTGGGCGTAGCAACCTATCATGATTAAAAAACTTTCAGGATTGATTTGCTTTGCTTTCCTAGCTATCTGGCGACATTTTTTATCTGCATTATCTGTTACAGAACAAGTGTTAATGACATAAATATCGGGAGAATCATTGAAGTCAACTTTGGCATATCCAGCATCTTCAAAACTGCGCGCAATTGTACTTGTTTCCGCAAAATTTAGTTTACATCCTAAGGTATAAAAAGCTACTCTTTTATATTGAATCATGATGATGTTTCGTCTTTTGAAAGTGCAAAATTAAGGAAAAGTATTATATGCTCATAATAAATCCTAGATCTCTTATCAATTCACAAAATAAAAAACGCCTTATAATCTCTTGAAATTGCGACTATAAGGCGTTTTAATATCTGTAATGGGCTTTGTTAAAAAAGCGACATATTCTAATTTCTTATTTTTCTTTAGCAAAGAGTTTGCTGTCTAAAGAGAATTTACCAGGGCCAGAAATAAGAAGTGTTGCAAATCCTAATAAAAAGAAGAGTTGCAATTCAAGACCTAATATTTTATCTCCCATAGTTGTATGGAAATAAATGATTACCATAAAGTTAATAATCAACATGATAGCTGCGGGACGAGTAAATAATCCTATCAAAATAAGTAACCCAGCAATTCCTTCAGCAAATGCAGCTAGGTAATAAGATAATGAAGCACCAATTCCGATTGGATCCATGAATTGAATCTCTTGTCCACTAAATATTACTGATAACTTACCCCATCCATGATTATATACTAAGAAAAAACCTAGCATAAATCTCAATAGTAAAATTCCGGCATCTTTGCCATTGTTCCATTCTTTTGTTAATAAATTCATCATACAGTTTATTTTTAAATTAAACAGTCAAAACAATGAAGATAGCAAAATGTTTACGAAAAGAATGAATATTTTTTTTATTTCACCTTTTCTTTGGAAAGATTCCATGTTTCGTAGAAGTATAATTGTCCAGTTGGTCTATTATAAAAATGGCGTAAAGTCAATTTTTTTGTAGTTGCTTTTACGATGGTTATAACACCCTTTGTTTGTGTATTATATTGATAATAATAGCTAAAACCAAGACTCTTCCCTCCGGGTGTGGCCCACCAAGAAGTAGCGCCATCAATGATAGGGATAATACATGAGTTAATTCCCCAAGTACTATAATTATTGGTATAGCTTAAAGAGAAGCTATTATCAATCTTTTCATCATCGTTTAAGTAAAAATGAAGATATCCTAGATCTTTGCTGGATTTGTAGATAGAGTCTTTTGATGAAATATCGTAATATTGTACTTCAACAGTTTCAATCTTCCAAGTTCCTGCAATCTTTGCTTTTTCCTTTCTGGCAAATTCTTTTTTGCAACCAATAAAAAGAACTGTAATCAATAATAGGGTTAAAATACGTTTCATATTACTCTGATCTAAATATGTAAAATGTAAGTCCTAAACCAAATGTAAATTGGTTATATGTTTCTTTTAAATCCATTCCTTCATAAATATATCCTGTGGTGTTGGCATCTGCAGGAAATGAAGATAAGTTGTTCATCGAATCTGTGGGATATTTTTGGTACCCTCTTTTTCCTTTTACCAGATTAGAGAAGGAGGGATAAGCACGTGCATCAAAATACATTCCAATAATATCGTTAAAGGTAATTGATAATTTAAGCCCAAAAACACCTGCAAATCTGTACGTTGAATATATGCCACTGTATTTAGAGTCTGAGCCATAACTCTTTTCTCCATTGGCATATTGCAGATAGGAATTAATACGCTGGTTATTGATAGACATTCCTGCATAAAAGGCAACATAGAATTTTTCTTTACCTGCTTTTCCTCCAATAATGAGATTTGTATTATAGGTAGAAAAGTTAAAATAGCGAGAATTATCAACATTATCAGCATAACTCAACATACTCTTTGCATAGCTAAATCCAAAATTTGTGTATAAAAACCAAACGTTCAAACCTGCGCTAACTTCTCCACCAAAACCAATGGGATTATACTTTAATGGTTTGCTTGGGCTGTTTTGTGTATTATATGAATCTGCAAAATTCTTAAACTCTTTAAAAGGCATAACAGAAACTAACCCACCAGCGTCAATGTAAGCCTCAATTATTCGTTGGGACTTTGCTACTGGAATCAATCCTAAAAATACGACTATGAGTATGATGTGTATTCTCATAAGTAGATAGATAAATTAAATGAATTATTTAAGGAACTTAGACGAAACATGTGATTAGCCTTTGAAAAGTCATCATCAACTTCATAATATCTGTCATAGAATTTTGCAGGCATGAGATAAGAGGATTTAATATCTAAAGCTACATGTCTAGTTTCCAGCAGTCGAATAGTTAAACCAAACCCAAATGAGAAATTCCATGATTTAGATTTTGATCCTCTTCCTAAAAATGCATGTTTATTTCCCATAGTAACATTCTTAATGTCATACGTTGTACTTTTATAACTGTATTTTAATTTATATACCGTTGTACCCATTTCATAGCCAATTAAAATATGGTTTAGAAAGTTGCTGTTGGATCTGAATATGGTAGCCAATGATGCATTAACATCTACATATATTCCGCCGTGTTTTGATTTTATCTCTAACTCTTCATCCCCACGTTGTCCTTTTGCTGAATTTGTGGCTCCTTGAAAATATAGATTGACAGTAAACATACGGCTACCCATGCCTCCTACACGCATTGCCCAACCTAATTTAATTCCCGTGTTTATACGATCCCATTTCATCGCTTTAGTAAGTGTTCCGGGAACAATAGTATTAGGTTTAACAATCAATAATTTATGATTATCACTGGGTAAAACACTCCAGCCGTGATTAAATTTAGATGTTAAATTTTCTATATATGCCTCACTGTATGTGTAAAGTCCTACATTATATCCTGCAATAAATCCATGATTTTGAGCATGGGAAATTATATTTCCAAGTAAAATGAATAAAGCTATGAAAGATAATCTCATGTATAAATCAGTTAGTTAATACAAAAATAATTTTATATTTTAAAATCAATATATGGCGCGACTATTTTTTGAGTATAGATATGGTTCATTTGTCTCTTGAAACACTGTGTTTGTCTAAATTAATGCAGAATTAACATTCTTTTTAGAATTTTGGTTCTGAAATTTCAGAACTAAGTGTAAATTTGTATCTGTTTAAGAAAAATCGGTGGATAAGAAACTAAAGAAAAGACAAGCAGAATTAATTGACTACTTAGGAGTTTTCTTTGTAGAGGATGAACATCTTACGCCAATTGAAGGGCGTATCTTGGCTTTGATTATTCTATTTGGAAAACAAGGGGTGACCTTTGAAGATATAATCACTGAATTATCTATAGGAAAGAGCACGGCTTCTTCTTATTTAGAAGACCTGCAAAAAAGAAAAAGAATTGAATTTTATATGAAAGAAGGCGATAGAAAACGCTATTTTATAGTTAAGAGAGATTCTTTAAATACATCCTTTGCTAAACTCGAGGAACAATGGACTACCCGAAGAATAAATTTTGAAAGAGTATTAAACTTTCAGAAGGATTGTATGTTACAAGGAGTGGTGAGTAAAGATAACTTTGATGTCGATTTCTTAATACAGTTTATAAAATATGCTGGAGAAGTTATTCAATCTATCCGGCACTTGAGAAATGAAATGACCAAATTTAATTAGATAATAAATATGAAAAGAAACTTTTTTAGTATAGTAATATTAGGAATTATATTGAGTTCTTGTGGAGGTAAGAATGACCAAAGTCAGGCGCAGAGACAACAGATGGTAGGAGTGATTAATATTCCTTCAGGAGATTTTATTACTTCAAAATCTTACCCTACGAGTATGGAAGGAATTACAAATAGTGAAGCAAGACCTAAAGTTTCGGGATATATCACAGATGTATTAGTAGATGAGGGACAACGAGTGCATAAGGGTCAATTGTTATTTCGATTGGAGACAACCTCGCTCAACGAAGAGGCTTCTGCAGCACAAGCCAATATCAATGCAGCACAAGTGCAAGTGGATCAATTGACCCCTTTAGTTGAAAAAGGGATTGTAAGTGCTTCACAATTAGAAACAGCTAAAGCTAAATTAGCACAAGCTAAGGCTGCATATAGTGCTATACAGGCAAATATTGGATATGCAAACGTGGTAAGTCCAGTTGATGGATATGTTGGACAAGTTAGAATCCGTAAAGGAAATTTGGTGAGTCCTGCTGATCGTAATCCACTAACTACAGTTTCTGATATCAGTAAAATATATGCGTATTTCACTATGAATGAACGAGATTATTTAGATTTTCTAAAGAATTCAGAAGGAAAAACAAAAGAGGAAAAAATTAAGAATCTCCCTGAAATTACGCTGCTTATGGCTAATGGAGATGAATATCCATATAAAGGAAAAGTGCAAACTATCAATTCTCAAGTTGATAAAGCTACAGGAACTATTTCTTTTAGAGCTTCATTTGATAATCCAGATCAGATTTTAACGAATGGAAGTACAGGAACTATAAAAATTCCAACTCAATATACGAATGTATTGTATGTACCTCGTAAATCAACCTTTGAATTACAAGGTATTACTTATGTAATGGTTACTGTGAAAGCAGGTGATAAAACAACGGTAGAGACTCGTGCGGTAGATATAATTGACCAAACAGCTGATTTTTATTTGATTAATGCTGTGAATGTTCAGAAAGGAGAAGAAATAGTTGGGGAAGGAGTAACTACTTTACGTGATGGAATGGAGGTGGTATCCAGACCTGTACCATTTGATAGTATAGCCAAACCTTTACCAGTACTTTTTCAAAAATAATTAGTGATAATATTCAAAAATTATGTTCAATAAATTTATAGACAGACCGGTTTTATCCACTGTAATCTCCATTATAATTGTCATTCTTGGAGTATTGGGTTTATATACTTTACCTATTACCCAATATCCTGATATTGCCCCGCCTACTGTGCAAGTGCGAGCAACTTATCCAGGAGCCAATGCAGAAACAGTATTGAAAAGTGTAATCGTACCCATTGAAGAGAAACTAAATGGGGTAGAAGGAATGGACTATATTAGTTCTACTGCTTCTAATAGTGGTATGGCAATGATTACTGTTTATTTTAAACAAAATTACGACCCGGATATTGCTACGGTAAACGTACAAAATAGAGTAGCCATGGCAAATCCATTGTTGCCTCAGGAGGTAAGACAAACTGGAGTGGTTACCCAAAAGCAACAAACGAGTTCTTTAATGTATTTAAGTTTCTATAGTGAAAATACAGAACACGATGAAGATTTCATTTCCAATTACTTGAATATTAACGTGGTTCCTGTTCTTCAGCGTGTTCCTGGGGTTGGAGATGTTCGTGTATATAGTTCTAAAACTTATGCAATGCGTATTTGGGTGGATCCAGATAAGATGGCTATGTATGAATTGGAACCTGCAGATATTGCTAACGCAATTAATACGCAATCACAAGAAGCAGCAGCAGGTAATTTAGGTGAAAATGCCGGACAGGCGTTCTCTTACACTATTCGTTATTCTGGTCGTTTGAGTCAGGTAGATGAATACAAAAATATTGTGTTAAAAGCGTTGGGTGATGGAAATTATTTGCGTTTAAAAGATGTGGCAGATATTAATTTAGGAGTTGAGAATTATGGGGTAACTACCAAAACAGCTGGACACCCAAGTGTTTCTGTTGCCATTTTCCAAACAGCTGGCTCGAATGCAAGAGAGATTATCCAGCAAGTGCACAAGCATTTTGCCGAATTTGAAGAAACGATGCCACGTGGTATGAAAATCAATATTGACTTTGATACAAACGAGTTCTTAGACGCTTCTATCAGCAAGGTGGTGCATACCTTAATTGAGGCGTTCTTATTGGTGTTCTTAGTTGTATTTATCTTCTTACAAGATTTTCGTTCTACATTGATTCCTGCTATATCAGTTCCGGTTTCTATTATTGGTACTTTCTTCTTTTTAAACCTTTTTGGGTATTCAGTAAACTTGCTGACATTGTTTGCATTGGTATTAGCAATTGGTATTGTGGTGGATGATGCCATAGTGGTAGTAGAAGCGGTTCATGCGAAATTGGATGGAGGGGAAAAGAATCCTCGTAAAGCATCACATGATGCAATGAATGAAATCTCGGGAGCTATTATCTCAATTACTCTTGTTATGGCGGCTGTGTTTATTCCGGTTACTTTTATCAGTGGACCAGCAGGAGTGTTCTATAAACAGTTTGGGATTACCTTAATGACAGCAATTTTAATATCAGCAATAAATGCCTTGACCTTAAGTCCGGCTCTATGCGCCCTTCTTTTAAAACCACATACTGAAAAAGGGAAAAAGGTGGATATACTCAAAGGGTTTAAAAATACCTTCAACGCTGGATTTAATGCCACTTTAAATAAGTATGCTAAATCACTTACTTTCTTCTATCGTCATAAGTGGATGACTCCGTTAGTGATTATTTTGGCTGGAGTTGGAATTTGGTGGACTTCCTCAACCGTTCGATCTGGATTTGTACCGAGTGAAGACCGAGCAATTATTATGATGAACGTTGCATTGCCAGAAGGTTCTTCCATAGATGCTACAGCAGAGATTAATAGACAGTTGTATAATAAGATTCATAAATTACCTGGAGTTGAGACTGTTTCTACTACTGCTGGATATAGCTTAATTGATGGACAAGGACCAAATTTTGGTTTGGGCTTTATAAAAATGAAAAAATGGGATGAACGTGAAGCGGATTCTCTTTCAGTAGATAATACAGTTAAGAAATTGTTTGGTGTTGCTGCTACTATTCCAGGAGCAAAAGTATTATTCTTTGGTCCACCAAGTATTCCAGGATTTAGCGCCTCTGGTGGTTTTGAAGTGAATTTATTGGATAAGTATGGAGGTAGTTTTGATGAGTTAAGCGAACAAACTAAATTATTCTTGATGAAATTGAATCAACGCCCCGAAATTCAGTATGCATCATCTTCTTTTACTACAAATTATCCACAATATCAGATGAATATCAATGTTCCTTTAGCTATGGAAGTAGGAGTGAATATCAATTCTATTTTTAAAACAATGCAAGGATATTTAGGGGGGATTTATACGGCAGATTTCTCTCGATTTGGAAAACAATTTAAGGTATATATTCAAGCACCACCTGAAAAACGTATTGAAACTAGCGATTTGAATAGAATGTACGTGCGTACCAAAAGTGGTGAAATGGCTCCTGTTTCTCAGTTTGTAACGCTAAAAAGAGTATATGGACCGCAATCTGTAACTAGGTTTAATTTGTATAACTCAACTAAGGTGACAGGTGCTCCAAATGTTGGGTATAGTTCAGGAGATGCTATCCAAGCAATTAAGGAGGTAGTTAGCGAAATGCCAGCCAATTATGGTATTGACTATTCTGGATTAACGAGAGAAGAGGTTAATGCTTCAGGTCAAACATGGATTATCTTTATGTTAGTTGTTGTTTTTGTTTACTTCTTGTTATCAGCACAATATGAAAGTTATCTATTGCCTTTATCTATATTGCTTTCTGTTCCTCTTGGTATTTTTGGAGCCTATTTTACAACGATGATGTTTGGTTTGGAAAATAATATTTATTTCCAGATTGCTTTGATTATGTTGATTGGGTTACTAGCCAAGAATGCTATCTTGATTGTAGAATTTGCCATTCAGAGAAGACGTCATGGAGAGAGTATTGTAGATTCAGCCATAGATGGAGCAAAAGCGCGTTTACGACCTATTTTAATGACTTCTTTTGCTTTTATTTTAGGTTTGATGCCATTGGTATTTGCAAATGGGGTAGGAGCGATTGGTAACAGATCTATCGGAACAGGTGCGGTTGGTGGTCTGTTGATAGGTACTATAACTGCCATATTTGTTATTCCTACTTTATATATATTCTTCCAGTGGTTACAAGAGAAGGTATCTCCTCCAAAATTTGATGTAACATCCAATAATTAAATGATTGATTTGAATTAAGCATAATGAGAAAAAATATTTTATATAAGGTTATTATTCTAGGGATTACTCCTTTTATCTTGTCTTCTTGTTTGGTTGCTAAGAAATATCAAACACCTGATATTTCAGCAGAAAATCTAGCTTATAAAGCAGATTCTATTTCAGGAGACACTCTAAGCATAGCAGGTGTAAAATGGGAAGAACTATTTAATGACCAAACCTTAAAAAGCTATATTTCAAAAAGCTTAGAAAATAACTTTGATGTACGTGTAGCAATTAAGCAGATAGATATTGCTGAAGCTTATCTAAAACAAGGTAAAATGGGATATTATCCAACGATTAACGGAAATCTCTCAGCAGGGCATCAGGAATTGTCAAAAAATTCACAAATGGGTTCTTTTTTTAAGAATGGTATCGATAACTTTGAGTTATCTGTTGGTTTATCTTGGGAGGCTGATATTTGGGGAAAGATTAGGAGTCAGAAACGGGCAATGGAGGCAAATTATTTATATAGCCAAGCGGCTAGGCAAGCTGTTCAAACTCGTTTAATTGCTAATGTGGCCTCTTCTTATTATCAATTAGTTGCTATTGACCAGCAAATAGAGTTAACCAAAGAGACTATTGAAACACGTAATAAGAGTGTAGAAACTATGACTGCCTTACAAGAAGCTGGAGTTGTAAATGCAGCAGCTGTAAAACAAGCAGAAGCGCAGTATTACAACGCTCATATTATCTTGATAGACTTGGAAAAACAAGCAAAATTAGTGGAAAATGTAATTTCTATTTTACTAGGAGAAGCTCCTCATACTATAGAAAGAACCAGTTTAGATAATCAAGTGATTTCATCTGATTTAAAGGTGGGAGTTCCTAGTCAATTGTTGACGAATAGACCAGATGTATTGATGGCTGAGTATAAATACCGCAATGCTTTTGAAATGAAGAATGTTGCTCGTTCTTTGTATTATCCATCATTTACTTTATCAGCTTCAGGAGGTTTTCAAAGTATTGATTTTAGCAAATTTTTGAATCCATACTCTTTATTTGCAAATATTTTGGGTGGATTAACTCAGCCTATCTTCAATCAACGAAAGATTCGTACACAGAATGAAGTGGCGAGCGCACAGCAAGAACAAACTTTGATTCAATTTGAACAAGCTTTTGTAAATGCCAGTAAAGAAGTTTCAGATGCACTGTACAATTATGAATCTGCTTCTGAAAAATTACAATTCCAAGATAAAATGGTCGAATCATTATCATTAGCTGAAGAATATGCTCAGGAATTATTAAATAATGGTTTAGCAAATTATTTGGAAGTATTAACTGCTCAAGAAAATGTATTGAATGCAAAATTAGCTGTTACCAATTTAAAATTAACGCAACTAAATGCCATGGTAGAATTATACCGTGCATTGGGTGGTGGAAAGTAGATATGTGCTAGCTTTTCGGAAGTAGGTTTATTGAATAAAACGTATCAGCGTATCAATTAAATCCTTGTTTAATGGGAGTTTTGGATTGTAATACGTAAGTATATTCGCTGTTCTTTCTTCTGGACCGTCTTTGAGAATATGACTCATTCCGTTGATTAAGACATATTGAGCATTTGGTGCCCCTTCGGCTAATCGTTCGGAATCTTTGGTAGTCACTTGAATGTCTGTACTTCCTTGAACAATGAGCGTGGGAATATCTAATTTAGCTATTTCGATTTTTGGATCGTATTTCATCCAAGAAATCAGATATGGTTGTACGCTCTTTCTGAAGATTGCTTCTAAATCTTTAGGAACGACATCTATTAATTCTCCCGTTTTTAATTTATCTAGGTATGGTTTGCATTTTTGACCCAATTCTTCTGATTGAGCAGAGATTTGCTCATAAAGAATTTCATCTATTGGTCGCCCCGCTCCTTCCAATGAAATATATTTGTCAACTTTCCTTTGTTGTGCTGCTAGCATGCCAATTAAAGAACCTTCAGAATGACCCACTAAGATAATATGTTGGTATTTCTTTTGAGCTAAAAAATCTACCCAAGCAAGCACCCATTCTGTATTGTTTTCAAATGTAAGATTTTCTTCTTTTAAATTTTTGGTTTGACTTTTACCTATCATCAACTTATCATAGCGAAGCGAAGCTATTCCGTGTTCAGCAAAAGACTCAGCAAGCATTCGGTAAGTGTTCATTTGCATAATGCCACTGTTTCCATTCCTATCTGTTGGTCCTGAACCTGGAATTATAATCACAACTGGAGCTTTTGTGCCTCCTGAAACACTTGTAAGTGTTCCATACATAGTTTCACCGTGAATATCAACTTTTACTTCTTTTTCTTTTTGTGCACAGATAAAACCAAAAAGGAAGAATGTGGAAAAGAGCAACAAATATTTCATAGTTCTATTTTTCTAAATGAATAAAAAAATCGCCTATTTTAGGTAGGCGATTTATACATCTTATTAAATGCTTAGAATCTGTATTTTACACCAACTTGAATTCCCATTTGACTAAAGCTTGTCTTTTGGTATAATTCATTTAGTGGTTTACTTGTATCATATTTAGTATTGTATGTAGGGTTGTTAGATTCTGGTGTCAATTCATCTACATACTCAATTTGAGTTTTAATTACAGGAATAGATTCTAAAATTTCTTTTCCATCTACTTTATAGGAAGTTGAAGCTCTATTCTTTTGCTTTATATTTAACGAAAGAGCAAATACTTCACCAAATATAGAAAGATTGTCGGTGATGTTGTAGTTAATACCTAATGCACCTTTGAATCCCATAGATAGATCTCCATTAATCTTAGTTACAATTTCATGCTTTTCTTTTACAATAGCTCCATTGTCAATACTTCCTTGAATCCATTCCGTATTCACTATAGTTGAACCGTAAACAGGAAGAATAATACCAACTTTAGCATATCCAGAAATTTTATTTGTTATACCTGTTGAAAGAAAAACAGTAGGAGCAATTCTAAGTTGACTAGAATGGGCAATATCTTCTCTTTTTTCATATTCATCATCTACGATGGCACCTCCATTATTAATAGATCTAGTTACTTTATTCATAAGTGTTTTACCTCCGATGAAATAATTAATCCCTAATTCGATACCAATATGCTCATTAATCATGTAACCTGGGGTTAATTGTAGATTAAGTCCTTGTCCAATAGAACCTGTTAAATTTTTTGTTGTTACAGATCCAACACCATTAACAATGTCTGTATGCGTTTCAGTTCCTAGCACATTTTTTGGGAAACCAAATCCATATCCTGCATTAAAATCTAAATAGAACCCTTGGGCGTTAGTATTGAATGCAAAGGCACCTAAAGTGATTGCACATAGTGTAAGTATTTTTTTCATAATTTTAATTTTAGTAAAGCTAAATTAGAAATAATTTTGAATATATAACCCGTTGTGTATTTACAAAATATATAAAATCAATAATTTCTAGTATATATGGATTGTATTCGATTGTTAGGATATATGAATAATTTACAAATAGACCCCGAACAACCAAGGTTCTCGGGGTGACAATTGTTTGGGACTACTATCGATCGGCAGAGCCGTCCTTCCTACCCTGAGATTGCCGAAGGGTATCTAGGACTGACATGGTAATCTGTATCTTATTCAAAATACACCATATATATTACAAATGAAGATATAACTGATTACATAAAATCAGCTAAATACATCCATCTTTCTGTTTTAGACTCTAATTCGGGAATAATTTCTCCCAATCGCTTGCTTGCTTGATTAAGGTCATTCGCTGTAGCATCTCCTGAAAGAATTTGTGTTAATTGTTCTTTTTCTTCTTCTAATAAAATAATTTCTTTATCCAATTGTTCAAATTCTAATTTTTCTTTGAAGGATAGTTTTGTCTTTTCTTGAGGTTCTTTTTTGGCTATAACAGGTGGTGGAGTAGGAGTAGATTCATTTTTTTTGGGTATCTGTTTTTCTTTTTGAAATTCCCTATAAGAAATATAATTTCCTGTAATATCCACAATCTTACCTTCTCCTTCAAATACAAAAATATGATCCACCATTTTATCCATAAAATAACGGTCGTGGGAAACTACAATCAGGCATCCAGGAAAATTTTTAAGATAATCTTCCAATACTCCTAGAATATATATGTCTAAATCATTAGTAGGCTCATCAAGGATAAGAAAATTTGGATTTGACATCAATACCTTCATGAGTTTTAGACGACGTTTTTCTCCACCACTTAGCTTATGAACAAAATTGTAGTGCATATTCCGAGGGAAAAGAAATTTCTCTAAGAATTGTGCAGCCGACATTTCTCTTCCTTTTTCCAATGGAATATATTCAGCTACTTCTCGAATCACATCAATTACTTTCATATCGTCGCTAACTTCAATATTCTCTTGTGAGTAATATCCAAAAACAACGGTATCTCCGATTACAACTTTTCCTTGATCTACATCTTCTGAACCTGTAATTATTTTTAAGAAAGTAGATTTTCCGACCCCATTTACACCTACAATGCCTAAGCGCTCCCTTTGTTGAAAGTTGTAGTTGAATTTATGTAGGATTTGGAGCTGTGGATAGCTTTTAGAAATATGATGCAATTCAAGAATTTTAGTACCTAAACGCTCCATTTTGATGTTGATTTCCAGTTCTTCTTTGGCTAAATTTTGACTAGCAATCTTTTTTGTTTCATGAAAAGCATCAATCCTAGCCTTCTGCTTGGTGCCACGCGCCTTGGGCTGACGTCGAATCCAATCTAACTCTTTGCGAAATTGACTTCTTGCTTTTCCAACTTCAATCGTTAAATTTTCTTCCCTTTCTGCTTTCTTTTCTAAGAAATAGGAGAAATTTCCTTGGTATTTATAAAGCTGTTGATTATCTAATTCATAAATCGTATCGGTAATAACTTCTAGGAAATACCGATCATGTGTTACCATAAAAATGGTAGATTTAGATTGCGATAGATATTCCTCTAACCATTCAATCATATCTAAATCCAAGTGATTGGTTGGTTCGTCTAAGAAAAGAAAGTCAGGTTCTGTAATTAATACTTTTGCTAAGGCAACTCTTTTGCGTTGCCCACCAGATAATTGACCAATCTTAGCTTGAACATCATTTAGTTTTAGTTTTGATAAAATCTGTTCAACTAAGCTATCTAAATTCCATGCATTGAGTTCGGAAACCTTCTCAAATAAAGAGGCAATTTTCTCTTCATCGTGAGTATTCAATGCTTTGGAATATTCTTTGAAAGTGTTAAGCTTTGGTAAGTCGTGATTAAAAATCTCTTCGTAAATCGTATTTTCTGGATTTAATTCATCTGCTTGTTCCAAATAAGCAATTACAATATCATTTCGAAAAACAACTCTTCCGCTATCTGAGGGCTCTAAACCAATGAGACAGCGTAGTAACGTGGACTTTCCAGTACCGTTTTTGGCAACTAATGCTACTTTTTGACCTTGTTCTATTCCAAAAGTAAGGTCTTTAAAGATGGTACGTTCCCCGTACGTCTTTGTTAAATTTTCTACCGAAAGATAATTCATATTTTAACGGATTCGGTCTATAGATTTCACTAATTTTAAGTCGCGATTAATTCCAAGATTTGCTAAAAATGAAAAAGCAAGCGATAAGATAATGCAATAAAATCCAAAACCAAGTTGAATAGAATTATTAACAGACTCTTCATTTATGGAAACTGAGTCCTTAAAGTATGCGTAAAGAATCAATACACAAATAGCTGAAAGAAGGTTTAATACAAATAGGAGTCGTCCTAATTTTAGTTGGCGTGCTAGCTTTTTATATCCAAGCAATACGATAATTGCTAACATAGATAGTAAGATGGTTATAGAATAAAAGGGAAAATAAAAAGTAGGAATACTTTTCATATTGTTAAGCAATTTGGAAGTACGCATTTTATCTTGGAGTATCTCTGTATCTTTTGCGTCAAGAGAATTTTGCATGGTAAGGTCTTTTTGCACACCATACACATTGGAATACACTATCATTTCAAATGTACCTTCTTTTTGAATCTTAGCTGTGTACACAGAAGTGCCAACGCTTAAAATGATTAAAAACAAGAGTGTTAAGAGAAGATAAACAGATTGAATACGCTGTATCATATTATTAATTTTCCACAAAGATAGTGCTTCCAATTAATTATTGAATGAGATTCAAATATTAAGGAAGTTATTTTGGCATAATTTATGAAAAATGGAATCGATTTTAAATTAACTTCATTTAAAATTAGTATTTTCGTTGATATAAATATACCAATCACTAAAGACCCAAGTATGAAAAAAACACTTTTATTTACATTTCTGAGCATAGGATTTATTTTTCCAGTTTTAGCTCAGAACAACAAACACGCATTAATTATTGCGTTAAGCGAGTACAACAGAGAAACAGGATGGAGAAATATTAACTCAGCAAATGATGTTCAATTGATTAAGAATGCTTTGATTGCAAAAGGATTTGCCGAAGAGAATATCATTGTTCATAGCGACGGACTAACTAAAGATGGTATTTTAGATGCTATTCAAAAAGATTTAATAGACAAAGTACAGCCTGGAGATATGGCTTACTTTCAATATTCGGGTCATGGACAACAAGTAGCTGATGATAATAATGATGAAGTAGATGGATTAGATGAGGCACTTGTACCGGTAGATGCTCCAGTGGGAAATAGATATAAAGACCCGAAAACGGGGCAAGTCGTGAACTATGATGGAAGCAAGCATTTACGTGACGATGATTTAGGTGCTATTTTGGATAAGTTACGTACTAAATTAGGAACAACAGGAAATGTCATGGTAGTTATTGATGCATGTCACTCTGGTTCTGCCACTCGTGGGATTGGTTTGGCTAGAGGTACAAGCGAACCTAACGTTCCTGATGGATGGAAAGCACCTGCATCAGCTTCTTCACGAGGCGCAGTAGAAACTGAAACTGGATTTGGTCTGATAACAGTTGAACAAAATAAAGCAGGAATGGTTTGTTTCTTTGGTTCCAGCCAAGACGAATTAAACTATGAATATGAAGATAATGATGGTAAACGCTATGGTTCTTTATCTTATGCCTTGAGTAAAGCATTGACAGAATCTAAAAGCACAACTAGTTACCGAGCTTTGTTTGAAAATATTAAAAATACAATGGGTGTAATTGCCCCAAAACAAGTACCTCAAGTAGAAGGTGTGATTGATCAAGAAATCTTAGGAGGTAAATTGTTAGATGCACCATCTTATTATAATGTTATTGATTGGAAAGCTACTAATAAAGTGGAAATTAATGTAGGTAAACTTCAATCCATTAACAACGGGTCTATCGTATCTTTTTATCCTCCAGACACCCGTTTAGGTACAGATTCTAAGAAAGCACCTGCGAAA
Organism: Brumimicrobium sp.; assembly: GCA_023957385.1. Classification (NCBI taxonomy): domain Bacteria; kingdom Pseudomonadati; phylum Bacteroidota; class Flavobacteriia; order Flavobacteriales; family Crocinitomicaceae; genus Brumimicrobium; species Brumimicrobium sp. The sequence continues at coordinate 1,668,585 of JAMLGZ010000001.1, forward strand.
CCTATTGCTACAGGGAAGGTTGTTTCTGCAGGCTGGACTAGCTCAGAGATAGAATTAACAAGTGGAGCATTAACTAAAGAAGATGCTGAAAAAAGCTGGTGCTACATCACTGAAAAGAGTGTGGTAGAAAAACCATTAACAGTTCAAATTTCTGCCTCATCTAAAGATGCGAAAGTAGTTCGTAAAATAATGGCTGAATATCCAACCTTGGTAATTACGGATAAACCAAACTCTGATTTATTGTTGGAAGTTGGAACAGGTGCAAGCACAAGAGGTGCAAGCTTAGTGACCATTACAACCAAAACCGATAATGTGATTTATGAGAAAGCCTTGGCTGATGCTAAAGGAGTGCAAGAAGATGAAGTAAAAGCAGCTGTAAAATCAATGGCTAATTATGCGCAAGCTAATTTAATTAAAGGAATTGAAATTGAAAATTCTTCTATGCAAGGAGAAGTAATTATTGTTCCGATTAAAATTAGAGAAGGTGCAGATATGAAAAACTTGAAAGATGGAGATACTGAAGAATTGGATCCAGCTACGTTAAAAGATGCGAACGGTATTGTACGTGTTCCAATTGGTACTTATATTCGTTTTAAAGTGAGAAATAATTCTAGTAGTAAACTATATTATGCACTTATTGATATTGATCCAAACAATAATATAACAGCCGTATATCCAGATGCTAAACACACTCCAAGCGAGTTTAAATTAGAAGGTTTTGGTGTTTCTGATAAAACAAATTTTTTCCGTGCTGGTGCTCCAGAAGGAGGAGAGGTACTTAAGCTAATCATGAGTGACAAACCTTTAAACTTAAGAGAGATTATTGGAACAAGAGGCGGGTCAGAAGGTTCTTCACCGATTGAAGCACTTATTCAAAGGTCTTATAATTCAACTAGAGGACCAGAGGAAGTTCCTATTACAACTGAAAATATCGGAGTATATACATTTACTTATCAGGTTGAAAAAGCAAAATAGTTTTTGAAAATTGAGACCCTAACACTTCTTCCTTCGTTGGTATAACATTATTAAGAGAGTGTGGGGCGGTTTGCTGCCGTCCGATAATAGTCACTTACAATTAGACCCCGAGAGCCTTGCTTGTTCGGGGTCTATTTGTGAATTATTTTTCATTTTTGAAACAAATGAAACTATTGATGGTTATTTATTTAGATTGAAAGTATGATGATGGAGAAAAGTAAGTATTATTCACGTAAGGATAAAGGCGCCTTACAAGTCTCTAATGAAGAGTGGAAACAACTTTTACCAACTGATTTATATGCCGTAGCTCGAGAAGCGGCAACTGAACGCCCTTTTATTGGAAAATATTATCTAACTGATGAAGTAGGAGAGTACTTCTGTGCAGTATGTGGGAATCACCTGTTTCGCTCTGATACAAAATTCATGAGTAGTTGCGGTTGGCCTAGCTTTTTCGAAGCTAACAAACGTGCCGTTAAGTTCGTGGAAGACCATAGTCATGGAATGCATCGCATAGAAGTTTTATGTGCACGTTGTGACTCTCATTTAGGGCATGTGTTTAATGATGGTCCAAAGCCGACTAATATGCGTTATTGTATGAATTCTATTAGCTTAGATTTTGAACCAAGAAGTGAAAAAAATGAAGAAGCGGAAAATGAGAGTGCCTAAGAATTAGCCTTCTTTATGACTCGAGCAATTTGAATATCGTAAAAGATATCTTCATTTGGCTTAACCATCCCAATCAAACCTTTATTTCCGTATGCCCATTTGGAAGGGATTTTTACCATAATACGGTCGCCAGACTTAGAGACACGTAGCGCTTTTTCCAAACCAGGCATTACGCTAATATCACCCATGACTAATTTAAAGGTCGAACCTCTCTGGTAGTTGTTGTCGTAACGTGGTTTACTTTCTGAGCTCACAAAATAGTTGATATATACTTCATCTCCAGTATCAATCAAATCTCCTTCACTATTTGTTTCATCGTATTTCCAAACTTCCACACCATCAATTGAGTGAGTAGGCTCAAATCTATCTATAATTCTAAGAGATAAGATGGTATTTGAATTTGGTGGAATAATTCCTTTTATTCCTTTCTCACCTCGTCCAAAGCGCGCTGGAATAAATATATCTACGTCATCACCTACACGTAATTGTGTCATAGCTAAATCCCAGCCTTCTGTTTGTTGGTGCCATCCCACGATGAAGGGAACAAATTGTTTTTTGACAATATGGTTTCCGTCGAAAACAGTTCCATCCTCTAATTTCTCGCGAAAGTCTATCTTCACCATATCTCCTTTTTGAAGCAATTCTCCTTTTCCTTTTTTGAAATAGGTAATAGTTATCCCATTAGGAAGTCGTAAAGTGTCGCTAGCTATTTCAGGAGTAGATTGCTTTTTGGTGCTAATTTTTTCAGTAGTAGTTGTGTCTTTTTCATTCTTTGGAGGGTTTTCATTTTTCTTAACCCCTTGCAGATTGCAAGAGAATAAGAGAATGGCACTTACAAGTAGGATAGCAACATATTTCATATTAATATACTTTTATAAGTTCAACATCTACTAATACCACTTCTAGCGGTGGAATTTTATTTCTATCTCCTAATAATCCATGAGCTAGCGGACTGGGAATAATGAATTGCGCCTTATCACCTTCAGATAAATATTTAATTCCCTCCATAAGTCCAGATTCAACATGATCTTTATCTACTTTAAATTGACTCACTTCATTTCCTTCTGTCTGATAAATGAGCGTATTGTCTAAAAGACTCATTTTGAATTTTACATCCACAACCTGATTGCTTGTTACGGTAGGACCTTCCTCATCTTGATAAATCCAATACCGCAATCCTGAACCTGTTTCTTTGAAATTGGCATTTGCATGTTGTTTGAGATATAAGCGGATTTTAATTTCTTCTTCATTTGAGAATTTACTATTCAATTGCGTAGATTGTTCTTTTGTCCACTTAGGTTTTTGTATTTTTTCTTCGGTTTTACTTTTACAAGCAAGAAGAATAACAATAGCAATAAAAAATAATAAGCAATTCTTTATCATATCAATCGAACTCAGGTAAAACATCCTTAATTTTAGCAATTGCAGCATCCATACTTCCGACCCATTTTCCACCAGCAGCATTTAAATGACCACCTCCCTGGAAATATTTACTTGCCATGGTATTTACTGGATTGTCTTCTCCTTTTGAACGAAAAGAAATTTTAATTATTCCATCTTGTTCCATTAAAAAGATAGATTTTTTAATTCCCGTAATAGATAAACCTTCATTTACCAGTCCTTCTGTATCTCCTTTGGTGTAATGATACTTTTCTAACTCATTTTGAGATAAAGTAATCAAAATAGTTTTATGCTTTTCTAGCACTTCAGTTTTTTGATCGATAGCAAAAGCCCATAATTGAAGTTTCTCAAATGAATTTGTATCATAAACTGCTTCGTGTATCATGTGAGGCTTCACGCCATGTTCCATTAATCGAGCAATTACTATATGCGTATGAGATGTCACACTAGGGAATCTAAAAGATCCACTATCCGTCATGATACCACAATATAAAGCATTGCCAATATTTTCATCTAATAATTCATCATCACCCATGGCGTGAATGAAATCAGTTATAAGTTGTGCCGTAGAACAAGAGGCTACTTCTGAAAAAGTATAATCAAACCCATGTCCAGGATATAAATGATGGTCAATCATTATTTTGGTGGCAGAGGCTTCCATTAAAGCTTGTTCTAAAATTCCTGTTCTATTTAGCGTATTAAAGTCTAGACAGAAAAGAATAGTAGCTTCCTTTATCTTTTGGAAAGTTAATTCTCTTTGTTCTTCTGCATTTAGAATAGTCTCCGTGCCATTCATCCATTGAAGGAAGTAGGGGGCAGGGTCGGGGTGACAAATAGTAACTTCCACTCCTTTTTTTTGGAGATAATGATACAATCCCACAGAACTACCAATAGAATCTCCATCAGGAGATTTGTGGGCAACAATAACTACCTTTTGCTTGACTTCTAGTAAATCTTTTATATGAGCAATACGTTGCTCATCAAATGTTTGCATATTTTATATCTAACTATTGTAAGCCAGTTTCGTTTGGACGTCTAGCTTCAATAAGCACTAAACCACATTTAGAATCGAGCGTAGAGTTTGTTTCTCCCGATACTCTTACCTTAATAGATAAGCGTCTAGTTCTTTCAGAATAAAAAACAGGCTCGTCATTCCCTCTGTTTTCGCTATCAAATAAAACAACATCTTGACTTACATACGTCTTTTGGCCATCTTTTTCTACGGTTCCGGTTTCTTTTCCAATTACTTGAAAAGAGACATCTTCTTCAGAGAATTTTGTTCCAAACCCGCTAGCAACTCTAATTCTGTATTTAATTTTAGGTTGTAAAATAAATACCATTTCGTATGCTTCACCAGGTTTTAGATAGCCTTTTTTAGATTGGGAGTTAATAGACCAACCTTCTTTAGTATTTACTGAAAATATTTGTGTAAAATCAGGACATTGACCGTAAATAAATACGCTTGACACGATACTAATTAAAACAAGAATACTTTTTAGATTTCTCATGGGGATAATTTTTATGAAATTATGGAAATTATGGACTTTCTGATTTCTTCTACTTTGGCTTTCATATCGTCGTACGATTTCTCATTAAATACGCAAGACATACCTCCGTCCAAAACCTTCACGTTTTCTTTTTCTTTGATTTCAATTTTAGAATCTCTACAATCTAATTGATTATACATATCTAAAATTGCAGATAAATTAGTTAATGAATTCTTAACATTCTCGTTATCTCCATACATTTGAGCGAATCCTTCAAGATTCTCTAGCATATAGCGCTGATCTAGGATATACTCCTGAATATCTAAATTTTCATTGAATTCTCCAGCTGAATGGAATAAGATATGAAAAGTTTCTATCCATGATCCTGTTAGAATTAATGCCAATTCTGCACCTTTATTGTTCTCAATTAACTGGTCGAATATTTTTAAATAGTTGTCAGAAGAAAGCTCATATAATCTGTCGTTGTCTCCTTCTGCAGATTCGATCTCTTTTAGCAATTCTTCTCCATAAATTTTAGTAATATCGATTTCACTACCAAGTTTATCTAACACGGAAACATAGTTTATAAACACTTTCTTTCCTTGATTATACTTCAATAAATAGGCAGCATCAGATAAGTAAACACCAAAATTCAATGCTTTTTGTTCGATTGTATTGTAATTTTTTGCACTTGCCAAATCGTTAACAATCGTTTGATCTACTTGATTTGTTAAGGTGTATAATAAGTCGTATTGCTCATTCGGAGAAGGAATCGAATAAACCACATCATTTTTAGGTAATTCATCTAATTCCGTTAGATCTTCATCGCTCACAGTAACTTCTTTTCCTGCATCATTTGTACATGCTGAAAATACTAACACTGCAAATAGTAATGTGAATAATTTAAAGTTAGAAATCATATGTAAATTTTAAAATCGAAATCAAATATAGTGAATAAAAATAATTAAGAGGATTTATTTGAACTTTTTTAGTTCATTTTCCATTCTGAGTCTTAGCTCTTTACTCACAGATGTAAGAGGTAAACGTACATAATCTCTACATATATCTAATAAATCTAAGCAGCATTTTATACCTGATGGATTTCCTTCTGCAAAGAAACTTTTGGTAATGTCTAGCATACTGAAATGTAGTTTTTGAGCTGTTTCTATATTCCCTTGAAGCATTGCATCAACCATAGAAGAATACGTTTTTGGTAAACCATTAGCGACCACAGAGATAACACCATCAGCGCCCATAGCCATTAAAGGCATTGTTAAAGCGTCTTCTCCAGAAACTACAGCAAAATCTTTTGGTCTGTCTTTTAAAATATCCATCACCTGTTCTATATTACCAGAAGCTTCTTTGATCCCTATGATATTGTCCACTTTTGCTAATTCAAGTGTTGTAGCTGCTGTCATATTACTCGAAGTTCGTCCAGGAACATTATATAGAATTATGGGGCTTTGAGCAACTTTGGCAAGCGCTGTAAAATGTGCGATTATTCCTCGTTGACTTGGTTTGTTGTAATGTGGTGATGCACATAAAAACGCATCTATTCCTGTAGCGTCTATGTTTTTATATGCCTCAACAAGTTCAGCTGTATTATTACTTGCTAAACCTAAGACAATGGGGAGTCTACCTTTGTTTTGTTCGATGACAATCTTTAAAGTCAATTCCTTCTCTGAAGCTGTTAAAGTGGCAGCTTCACCAGTAGATCCTTGAACAACTAGAAAGTTGGTCCCATTTTCTATTTGATAATCAACCAATTTTCGTAAACCATTCTCATCCACGCTTCCATTTTCATTGAAAGGAGTCACTAGCGCTACTCCGGTTCCTTGTAATTTCATATTATTTAAGTTTAGTAATATATTCGTTTATTTTCTGGTACAACTGCTGATTGTCAGCGAACGTACCTTTTAGCACAATATCTAAAGGTAATTGATTTTCAGGTCCAACACTTACAAGCTTGGAATTCTTTGCTATTCTTTTTGTAAAAGAATTTTTCGTTTCCAAGATTAATAAAACCCCATTCTTGTTATGTAAAGCAAGTCGAATGTCTGGGTTTTTAATTTTGCCAAAAAGAGTAAAATCCTTTTTGGTAAAAGGTAAATGTGTATCCGTAACAATAATATCAGCCAAATTTTCTTTCTTCTCAACACCTATAAGATAGGTAAAGGAATGACCACCAACCATGTTGCTTTCCAGCTCATGAGTTAGCTTTTTAAAAGTTTCCTTACCTGTCCAGGAACATAAAACAACAATATGCTTTCCCATTATTTTCCTTCGATTAGTTGTTTAAATTCTTCTTCGCTTAATATCTGAACCCCTAAGTCTTGAGCCTTTTGCAATTTGGAAGGTCCCATGTTTTCTCCTGCCACGATAAACGAAGTTTTGGCAGATATGCTTCCTACATTTTTTCCTCCATGTGCTTCGATGATTGCCTTTAATTCATCTCTAGAGAAAGACTGGAATACTCCAGATACAACGATGGATTTCCCTTCTAACACATTACTCTCCAATTGTTTCTCTTCTATTTCGAAGGTTAAACCAATTCGTTGTAAGTGTGCGACGATTTCTCTATTTTCAGCTTGTTCAAAATGTTGTTGGATGGCAATGGCTATTTTTTCTCCAACTTCATCAATTCCGATTAATTGGTCGTAACTTGCCTGCATAATAGCATCCATGTTTTTAAGTGCTTTTGCTACTTTCTTTGCTACTGTTTCTCCTACATATCGAATTCCTAGAGCAAATAAAACGCGTTCAAAAGGTACTTGTTTGGATTTTTCGAGACCTTCCAATAAATTATTTGCTGATTTTTCAGCCATTCGTTCCAGATTCACCAATTGATCAAAAGTCAATTCATATAAATCAGCACTGTTGTGGATAAGTCCTTCACGAAAGAGTTGTTCGATAGTTTCTTCTCCCAACCCTTCAACATCCATAGCCTTACGACTAATAAAATGGATGATGCGTCCTGTGATTTGAGGAGGACAACCGAGATCGTTGGTGCAATAATGTATAGCCTCTCCTTCGAATCTCTTTAAAGCAGTGCCACATTCAGGACAGGAAGTAATATAATTGATTCGTTGTGCATTGGGTTTTCGTTGTTTTATGTCAACTCCCACAATTTTCGGAATGATTTCTCCTCCTTTTTCAACGAATACAACATCTTTCTCATGTAAATCGAGTTTATTCATCTGATCTTCATTGTAGAGAGAAGCTCGTTTTACAATTGTACCACCTAAAGAAACGGGAGTTAAGTTGGCTACAGGAGTAATAGCTCCAGTTCTTCCTACCTGATAGGTAACCTCTTCCAAAGTTGTTATAGCCTGTTCTGTTTCGAATTTAAAAGCGATAGCCCAACGTGGAGATTTAGCTGTGTAACCCAATTCTTCTTGTTGCGCAAAACTATTCACCTTAATAACTACACCATCAACTGCAAAAGGTAAATCATGTCTTTTTTCATCCCAATAGTGAATGAAATCCATGATGCCTGAAATGGAGTTTGTTTTTGTGATATAGTTTTTTTGTGGAGTTGGAATTTTAAATCCCCAAGTTCCAGCGTCTAATACAGCTTCGTAATGCCCTTCTTCAAAATCAACTCCATATACTCCGTATAAAAAACAATCCAAACCACGACTTGCAACGATGGATGAATCTTGTTGTTTCAGCGTTCCTGAGGCCGTATTTCGTGGATTAGCGAATAATTCCTCACCCTCATCTTCACGTTGTTTGTTGAGTTTGTTAAAAGCTTCAAAGGGGAAAATAATTTCACCACGAATTTCAAAGGTTGGAGGGAAATTTCCATGCAATTGCAAAGGAACTGTACGAATGGTTTTAACGTTTGCTGAAACATCTTCACCTTTTGTTCCATCACCTCGTGTAACAGCTCTCGTAAAGGTACCATTGTCATAACGGATACCGATAGCCACTCCATCATATTTTAATTCACATACGTATTCGATGTTGTTCCCTACTAATTTATGAATGCGATTTTCCCATTCTATAATTTCTTCTTGAGAATAGGTGTTACTTAACGAAAGCATAGGGTATTCATGAACTATCGTGGCAAATTTCTTAGTGATATCACCACCCACTCGTTTTGTAGGACTATTTTCGGAGGCTAATTCAGGAAACATCACTTCCAAATCTTGTAATTCTTTGAGCATCTTATCGTACTCAAAATCCGAAACCTCTGAAATGTTTTCTACATAATACTGATGGTTTAAATGATTAAGTAGTTCACTTAACTTGTGTACCCGTATTTCAGCTTCTTGTTTAGTCATTGTCATTCTTGAATGGCGTAAAATTAATTAAAAATTCGCCATTTTCTGAAGCGTATTTAGGGAAGATATAAACATTTAATTGAAGATTGTAGTTGAAGAACAGATTTCGTTCGCTGCGCTTCAATTACCGAGAAGTGGTTGAAGAACAGATTCCGTTCGCTGCGCTTCGATTACCGAGAAGTGTCGTCGATTTATCCCTGATAAGTTGCTCCTCAGCAGAGCTTATTTCCGCTTCCATCGATAATGCAAAAATAAATAAAATGTAAATGAATTTTAGGATTAAAATAAAATGTAAATTTATAACAGGATTAAAGAGAAAAAGTGTAAACTTTTTTTAGGACGAGACAGAATAGATTCCGTTCGCTGCGCTCCAATTACCGAGAAGTGGTTGAAGAACAGATTCCGTTCGCTGCGCTTCGATTACCGAGAAGTGGTTGAAGAACAGATTCCGTTCGCTGCGCTCCGGAATGACAACCGTCACGTAGTTAGAGGGAGAGGGGGCGGCTACGCCGCCCCCTCTCCCTTATTATTTAAGGGTTAAGCGTCATTCCGGAGCGCAGCGAACGGAATCTAATACCCTTTTTGTAATGGTGGTTGTTATTCTGCAGGGAACGGAATCTAATACCCTTTTTGTAATGGTGGTTGTTAGTCCTTAGCGAACGGAATCTAATACCCTTTTTGTAATGGTGGTTGTTATTCTGCAGCGAACGGAATCTAACCCTTTTTGTAATGGTGATTGTTAGTCTGCAGGGAACGGAATCTAATCTAATCCTTTCTGTAACAGCGAATGAGAGTCCGAGGCATACGGAATCAAAAATATTATTCACTTTTAAAACTAGAAATCCTTATATTTGAAACCACAAGTTGATTTATTTATATTTAAAACAAAAAACCATGAAAATACTATTATTTCTTTCTTTAATGAGTAGCGTATTTACTTTGAACGCTCAAATTGCACATGATTTAGAGATTTTTTCCGAAAATGGTGAAAAATTCACTTTGATTCTGAATGGTAGAAAGATGAATGAAACTCCTGTTTCTAATATTCAAATTGTGGATACAGACAAGGATTACTTTAATGCTGTGATAGAATTTGAAGATGCTTCTATTCCATCCATAGAGAAGAAATTTCTACAAATTGCAGAGCCTAATTCAGATATTGATAAATATCCTGTTTCTTGTGTATATAAAATAATTAATAAAAAAGGGAAGTATAGTTTGCGTTTCGCATCCAGATCTCGAAAAAAAATACAAGAAACTATTATAATTTATAATAATCCGGAACCTGTAAATGGGAAAATTATAATTTCTTGGTAATATTCTTCGACTTAATTATTAGGCTTATGAAATCCACAATACTACTAGTTAGCACCATTTTTTTTTTGTGTTAGGACTAAATGCTCAAAACATCAACGGTTCATTCATGTACGATGGAATTAACAGGTCTTATTTTTATTATTTACCTACCAATTATAATCCATCAGTAGCTGCGCCGTTGATTTTAAATTTGCATGGACACACGTCTAACAATTCGCAGCAGGAAATGTATTCCAATTTTAAGCCAATTGCAGATACAGCTGGATTTATTATGGTGTATCCTCAAGGAACCAACAGTGTATATTCTGGAGCACCATTTTGGAATTACAACATTTGGCAAGAAACGGTAGATGACTTAGGTTTTTTAAATGCCTTAATTGATACAGTGTCTTCTCATGTAAATATTGACCCGAGTCGTGTGTATTGTACTGGCATGTCTAATGGTGGATTTATGAGTTACTATATGGCCTTATATTCTAATAAATTTGCAGCTGTTGCTTCCGTAACAGGAAGTATGGCAAAATCTGAGAATGGTTCGCCGGCAATTCCTATTCCAGTGATGCAAATTCATGGAACAGCTGATATTGTGGTGCCGTACAATGGTGATATAACAATGCGTCCAATTGAGGAAACAGTAGGGAAGTGGGTAACTTGGAATCAATGTAATTCTACGCCAACAATTACTCCAGTTCCCGATATAAATATTTCAGACAATGCCACGGCAGAGCACTATGTATATACAGGAGGCATCCATGGAAATACGGTTGAGTTTTATAAAATAACCAACGGTGGACACACGTGGCCAGGATCTCCAATACCACTTATAACAAATGGAAATACCTGTATGGATTTTAGTGCAAGTAAAGAAATTTGGAGATTTTTTAGTCAGTATTCTCGTCCAGATTTGGCTTTAGAACTCACCAAGGAAACCCCATTAAATATACAAATCTATCCTAATCCGGCGAATGAAGAGCTTTGGATTAGTTCCGAAGGGACAAGTTTTAAGGGAGAGATTTATTCCTTACAGGGAGAGTTAGTGTCTTCTTTTGAGACAAAAAACACAATCCACAAGACAGACGTATCTCATTTAGAGAGTGGTGTTTATGTGGTTCAATTAAAAGTGGGAGAACAAGTTATTGAAAAGAAACTGGTAATCACTCATTAGATTATTTGACAGCTTTTATCATTCTTTCTTTCCCTTGTAAATCTACCCGTATCTCGAGGTGAGAGAAGCCTATTTGCTGGAATAATTCTTTCACCGATAAAGCCTTGTCTTCATGGATTTCAACATAGAGATTACCGTTCGGTTTTAGTTGTTTGAGGGCATATTCTCCAATGTTACGATAGAAAATAAGAGGATCCTCGTTGCTGACAAATAAAGCCAGATGAGGTTCATAATTAAGCACATGGTCTGCCATCAAACTTTTCTCCTTTTGTGGAATATAAGGTGGATTGGAAACAATGATATCCCATGTACGATTGGGAAGGGTAGTGGTAAGCAGTGCATCTCCTTGGATAAAACTGACTGAGAGTTTTAATTTCTCAGCATTTTCTTGAGCTAAATGAAGTGCATCCTGAGATTTATCGATTCCCATAATATCTCCCAATGGAAATACGCTTTTAAGAGCCAAAGGAATGCAGCCTGTACCAGTTCCAATATCCAATGTAGCAGGATTTTTACCTTTCCAGTCATTTGCTATCCAATCCACAAGTTCCTCTGTTTCTGGACGTGGAATCAATGCCCTACGGTCTGTGTTCAATTCCAAACCATAAAAGTAAGTAGTACCGAATACATATTGTACTGGTTCACCTGCTTGTATCTTCTGAATGTCAGTTTCTATTTTCTGAATTAGTTCACTAGAAACTTCATCTTGTTGTTTGAGTAACAAACTACTTGCATCACAATCCAAATATTTCATCAAGCACATCTTAGAAAGCTGTCTCAATTCTTGATTCGTGAATTGCTTTTCAAGTGCTTTTTGAATGTGTATTTGTAGTTCTTGTACTGTGGACATGCATTGAGAATTAGGGGGTAAAGATAGTGGAATTAGTTGAAAGTTGAAAGTGGAAAGTTGAATGCCGATAGCTATCGGTAGGAAAGTTGATAGTTGAAAGTTGAATGCCGATAGCTATCGGTAGGAAAGTTGAAAGTTGAATACTGATAGCTACTGGTAGGAAAGTTGATAGTTGTCAGTATGATAATTGGTTAGCTGTATATCGCTTTCAATTTTTCTCTATCAGTAACTTACATCATAATCTGTATTTTATTTTAAATGAACAACGAGTAGCTTATGCATAGTTTGAATAATTTTTGTAAATTAGAAGATATAAACCACCAAATATGAAAGCAAAACCTATTATTCACCATGAGCAGAAGCGTATTGCGCTTTATTTCGAATATGATATAGAGAAGATTAAAGAAATCAAACAATTGCGAGGGGCAAAATGGAGTTATAATTTACGAGCATGGCATATACCAGACACATCTGAATATCGTAAGTTGTTTAGATTGCCATTATATCATGAAGAAATACTTTCAATATCTAGTGTAAACAAGCTTACTCATTTTGAGAAATGGCTATTATCAAAGCGTTATAGTGCTAATACTATTAAAACTTACATAGATGTAGTAAGAGTTTTTTTGATCTTTTTCAAAGACAAAGCTATTTCAGAGATAGCTAATGATGATATTATTCGATTTAACAATGAGTATATATTGAAACGAAAATTATCGAGTACCTATCAGAATCAATTTGTTAATGGGTTGAAGTTATTTTTTAAAACAGTAGAAAATAAAAAGATGGAGTTAGAACTTATTCATAGACCTAGGGTAGAACGAAAATTACCACATGTTTTAAGCAAAGAAGAAGTAAAGGCCATTCTCACGGCTCATTCTAATATGAAACATCGGGTAATGTTAAGTTTGATTTACGCTTGTGGGTTAAGACGAAGTGAATTACTCAACTTAAAGCCTGAGGATATACTCTCCGACAGGCATTTAATCCACGTTTACCAATCAAAAGGGAAGAAAGATAGAATAGTTCCGATAAGTGATAAGATTATTGAAATGCTTCGGGAATATTATCGAGTTTATCGTCCTAAAATCTGGATGTTTGAGGGGCAGGAGCCAGGCATGCAGTATTCATCGAGAAGTTTACAATTGGTCTTTAAAAACGCACTCATAAAAGTAAAAATCAAGAAACCAGCCACACTACATTGGTTAAGGCATAGCTATGCAACTCACTTATTAGAATCAGGGACAGACATTCGGTATATTCAAGAGCTATTAGGGCACAATAGTTCACGTACAACTGAAATTTATACACATGTAAGTAACAGAAATATACAGCAGATTAGAAGTCCTTTTGATGATTTGTAATAAAACATTTAGTTACTCCAAAATTTTGATTATATTTGGTTTAAAATAAACGAAACGGAGTTGCGCCAAGTTGACAAGTAATTGTTATTAAGGCGAAATGATGTTGCGTGTATAAATAAGTTGTGCGTCAGTTTAAAACAAACCATTCAAATAATATGAGCAAATACGGAGACATTCAATATTTAATAGACAGACCTGAACCAAGTGAAATCTTCCTTCGGGCAAGACATATGGCAGGTGTTCAATTACAAGAACAATTTAGTGCTAACAACGACAAGACTGTCAACTCAAGTTATGACGGTTTCAAATGGATAAAAGCAGAATTGACATACCCTTCATTTGACAACCTAACATTTGCTTATAAGAATTCAATTTTTTCAGTTGTCATTGAATTGATAGACGACAAAGGAAGTTCAATGACAAGACAACAAAAAGACCGACTTTTGAAAGCTTGCGAAGAAAATAACTTAATTCCTTGCACTTTTAGACTTAAGTTCAGAGAAAAAACGGACAATTTTTTAGGAAAACTGATTGATAATAAAGACCAGCTTGACTATGAGTTGACACCATTAGAACAAGGCTGGAACTTGTATGACGTAAAGACAAATCAAAAAGTAAATCCATTAAATATTGCAAGTAATGAAAAGACAAGAATGTCAAAATGGGAATTAAGCAACTTTGCAATTCAAATTGTGAGAAATGATTTGGAAAAAGAAGGAAATGAAGTTTTGTCATTCTGCGACTTACCAGAAGTAAATCCACAAATTTGGTTTAAAAACAAAAAAGGTGAGACAGGTTGGGTAATTGTGAAACACATTAAAAATGATAATGACTTGGACTACAGGGAATGGGTAGGTCTTGAAGATAAAAGTCCACAATTGAAACCTTTTGACGGATATTTTGCGTCTGTTCAAATAATTCCTTCAGTTGGCTGGAATGGAGTAACAGAATTCACTCCTGACTTATACAGAGGTGACGGAATGTATGTTAATTACAAGGGTCTTGAACGAATTTATGTGTCGTAAAAAAACAATTAAAATTAAAATATAAATATGGGATTATTAAACTTTTTTAGAAAACCAAAAAAAACTGAATTGCAAAATACAGTTGATGAGATTTATAAAGATTTGTTTCCAAATGGAGAAAAAGATTTAAAAACTGGTATAGACTTTTTATTGCAATTAACAAGCAATAAACTCTCTTATACAGAAGCGAGATTAATATACATTAAATCATTTTCTCTTTCTAAGATTTCTAAAGATTTTAGTATTGAAAGATTAACGCAACATTTAAACGGTCAACCAATCAATTATTTTTCAAAAAAACAGATTGAAGAGTATTTTGTATTTTTAATGAAGCAAAATGGTATAAATGTTCATTTATTGAGTAATGATGAATATTACGAAAAAATGTTTCAGTCTTTACTCGATGAGTTCAATTTTTTCTATCCAGAAATCGTAACTTTAAATACCTCTTTTGATTTTTTTACAGATAATGGCAAAGTTATAGTCCAAAAAGACAATCAAATTGGTTTTATATCCTCTAATTCTTTTAATTGGCTTAGATACGTGTATAAGAATAACGATACATTACATAAAAAAATTATCACTTTATTTTCCGAAAAAAATACAGGAAATTATTCTGAGCTTAAATCACAAATTTTAAAACAATTCCGCCATAAAGATAAAGATATAAACGCTTTTTTAGATAATGAAAAAAATACTATAGAATTATACAAGATACTTTCTGCTTATAATGTATTTATTGATAAATCAGTAAATAGTTTACTAAATGTTTATAAAAAAGATAAAATAAATGTTGAATTAGAAATTAGACAACTTAATAATAATTATTTACCATCAATACATATAAAAGATGCTTCTAATTTAAGTGTTTATGATATTTGCAGTATTTTTTTGAGAGATGTTCTTTCAGGGGAAAAGTTGCAATAAAACCGAACGCACAACATCAGTTTGGCAAAATGGCGGGTTCAGTGCTAAATTGAACATTCGGAATTCTAATAAACTTTAGTGCTAAATTGAAAGTTAGTGCTTCGATTTCCGCCACTTCGCCAAGCTGCAAAACGTTATCGGTTATTGAATTTAAAACCTCACAACATCAATTTCTTAATCGTATCAAATTCGTCACGAAAGGAATTACTTACCGTAAAATCTTTTTCACTGATGGAAAGACCGTTTGTAGTGTAGGAATCAATTTTTTTAATGTTGACGACTTGCGAGCGATTAATTTGTAAAAATAAGGACGGTGGAAAATAGTTTTTTATTTTTTTTAAGGTAATTAACGGAATGAGAGGTCTTCGTTGTCCTTCTAAATATATTTTCACATAATCTCCCATACTCTCTAAATAGATCACCTCTTGCGGTACTATTTTAACCTGTTCGGCTTCTACTTTGATGAAAAAAGGTTCGATATTTTGTGTCTGACTTCTTTGAAGTTGTATCGCTTTCTTCACCTTTTCCACAATCTCCAGAAAGTCCTTAAAACTAAATGGTTTCAACAAAAAGCCAATGGAATCAATCTGGTATTCTTTCATCGCATATTGGTTGTAGGCAGTTACGAAAACAACTGCGGGCTTCTCGCTAAATTGGTTAATGATTTTGCTAAATTCTATTCCGTTTAAATGGGGCATTTCAATATCTAAAAATACACAGTCCACCTTTGTTTCTCCCAGAAATTGAAGTGCTTCTGAAACCGAGTAAAAAGTGCCTAGCAATTCAAAATAATCAACTCTTTCAATCGCTTTTTCAATCAATTCTAAAGCTAAGGGTTCATCGTCAATGGCGATACATTTTATTTTCATTTTAAATTAATTTTTAAAGTCGTAATATACTTGCCACCTGTTTGAATTTGCTTCAAACTGTAGTTATCTCCATACAAAATATCCAGGCGTTTTTTCGTATTCTCAATTCCTATACCTTTTGATTCATCTGTCCTTTCAAACCAATGGTTTTCTGTTTCTAAAACCAAGGTATTTCCCTTTATATACGTACCAATTTTGATAATACAACCCTCTTCCGAACTAACCCCGTGTTTGAAACAATTTTCTATAAAAGTAAGCAGCAGCATGGGAGCTATTTTTGCCTCTAAATGAGGTGCAGTAATGGTATATTCCAAGCTTACATTAGAAGATAAACGATGAGACATCAATTCTAAATAACTACGAATAAAATTCAATTCGTCATTTAAAGAAACAAAATCCTGATTTTCCTCATTCATCGCATAACGCATCATTTTGGAAAGTGTTAGGATGGCGTTTTGAGATTTTTCTACGTCTTTATGCGTCAGTGCGTAAATGGTGTTCAGGGTGTTAAAGAAAAAGTGAGGGTTGATTTGTGCTTTTAAATTACCCAATTCGGCTTTCGCTTTTAATTCTTGTAAAGCCAGTTTTTTACGTTCTTCTAAATTCCATTTTTTGATTAGAAAATTGGTAAATCCTACTCCCAAAACAATAGCGGTTACAAAGAAAACGTAATAATTGACATAGGACTTGTGTTCCGAAGCAATGAAGGTTTTTTCCGGATATAAACTATGGTACACTTTCTCTTGTAAATTGAGTGCGATTTCGGTTAAGCTCATCAACCCAATCACACTGCCCGAAATGGCTAAAAATAAGAAGATATAAGGCAAACTGATGGATTTTTTGACCGTTCTCGGTATCGCAACCCGAATGTTGAAATAATAAGCACCCAATAAAACAATAAAAAACACAAAGTGATAAATATGGTAAGCCACGGGAAGACGTGCAGGATAAAGTAAAGGTATTACAAAAAATAAGACAATGGCTAAAGTTAACCATCCCATAATCTCTAAACCATAATTTCTAACTGAGAATTGTTTCATTTTGTCCATCAGAATTATTTACAAAGTAAACTGTTATTATAAAATCAAAAAATTAAATCATCGAGAAAAACTCTCACTTCACCGAATAAATTTTAAAATGCAAAATATTAGAACCAATTTTGACGTGTAATAATTAATAAAACTAAAAATATGAATGTAGCCATTATCATTATGACCCTTGTTCTGATTATCACTCTTTTTTCGCCATTTGGAGTTTATTATGGTATAAAATTAGCCAAGAAAAAAGACTATCAATCCCATCGTAAAATTCAGAACATTATCTTTATTGTCTGTGTGGTGGGCGTTTTGGCTTTGGAAGGACTTATTAATTCTGCTGGTGGCTCTGGAAGCATCGCATCCGAAAGTGTGTATTACGATACTAAATTTTTTAAATACACCTTATTTTCTCATATTATTGTTGCTTTGTTGACTTATTTAATTTGGTTTGTTTTAATCGTTATTTCCAACATCGGCTACCGCAAAAGTCTTCCCGGCAAATTGTCTAAATTTCATAAGAAAACAGGTATTCTTACTTTCGGAGGACTTGTATATACAGCGGTAACAGCATTGATTGTCTATGTGATGAGTTTGAATTTAATTTAAAGAACTACAACAAACCGATAACAAACGGTTTGCCAAAAGCGGCAATAACTACTTCGATTTAAAGATTTATGTTAAATTTGTAGTTCTTGCTTCGGGCGAAAATTTTACGTTAAAATGCCGCCTTCGGCAAGCCGTAAACCGTTAGCACCAATATTAACAGACGACACGATATCGACAGAAGTGACTGAAATAAAATCAAATATCAAAACGACCATATTTCAAGCGAAAAAACTTTTTGACGAAGGCTATGAATTGGCGTTTCAGACAAAAAAGAAATTAAAACCTTGGGACAAAATTTTTGACTTGTGGAAAACCGCAGCTCTGGCAGGACATACAAGAGCACAATTCTATTTGGGAACTTGTTATGACTTTGGAAATGGTGTTGACAAAGACGTTTCAGAAGCATTTAATTGGTATTTGAAAGCTGCAAAAAAAGGAAAAATGGAAGCTCAATATAACATTGGCTTTTTTTACAAAGAAGGTGAATTAGTAAAACAAGATTATAAAAAAGCAGTTCATTGGTATTCACTTGCGGCAATTCAGGGTGACACTGAAGCTCAAAGGGATTTAGGTTATTGTTACTTTTATGGACAAGGTATAAAACAGGACCTTTCAAAAGCAATTTATTGGTATAAAAAGGCTGCTGGCAAAAATGATGACAAAGCTCTTTACAACTTAGGTTTGTGTTATGAATTTGGAGACGGAGTGACGAAATCAATTCGTTGGGCAAGACATTATTATTTAAAAGCGAGTAAACTTGGACACAGAAGAGCAACTAATAAGTTAAAGAAGTTATGACAGTGGACAGAAGAAATACTGGTGCTAACAGCACCTACCCAAAAGGCGGGGTTTCGTGTTCCAAAGATAGTTTGGTGGTTAATCAAACATTAGATTTTCAAATCAAGTTTTGTGGTAAAAATCCCGCCCTTCGGGTAGCTGCAAACCGTTATGCGGCAGCTTAAAAGACGACACCAAACCAGAAAAATCATCTTGACAACCACCCGACTTTGAACTACGAAGGATGAAATTTTTCAGGGACAACTTCCAGCATTTCCAAAAAACAGTTTACCCATTGACTTGGAGACAAACAAACAATTTGAGCATTAAGGTTTAAACCGAATTTTTCCGAAATTGACCTGACCTGACTTTTCCTGAAAATCGACTTTAAAGCTGTTTTTACAGATAAATCAGGTTTCTCTAACAGACAGGAAATAAATGCTAAGTATTTGGCTTTAAACTTAAAATCAAAAAATAACTGTTTTCTTTTAATGTTTAACAGGGCTGATTTGACAGTTGGCGGTGGAAAGAAACTTTCAGGACCTACCTCATAGACAAGTTTCAAATCAAAAAAAGTATGATAGAAAACGGTATATGGATTGTAAAGCTTCCTCGAAAATAACTTTTGTGTAGGTTCTAACTGAAGGACAATGGAACCTCCCAGAAAATTTCCAAGACTCTCAAACATCAGGATTTTGAAAATATCGGAAGTAATGCCATAAGGAATATTTGACACCACTTTGAAAGGAAATTTCGGAACTGCAAAATTCCTAAAATCACAACCGACAACTTGAACATTTCGGGCATCAGAAAATAATTTTCGTAAATGTTCAACCAAAGCTGTGTCGTTTTCAATAGCAACAACATTGTTGGCGATTTTTAATAAATGAACAGTAAGAAACCCCTTGCCTGCCCCAATATCTAAAACCGTATCCTGATTACTTATATTTGCTTGTCTTATTGCATCTTTTATTAGCACTTTATCAATAGTAAAGTGCTGACCCGTAAAACGAACGGGCAATTTCTTTTTTGTCATTAGTAACTTCTTACAGGTGAATACTTGAATTCAAATCGTGGAGAAGTGAATAGACAGTATTACCCGACAGAGCAACTATGACAACGTAACGCCTTTACAAAAAAGTCGGTACACGAAACCCATAGACTAATTGTCTTGACCTAAAAGAGATTGGAATTTTCAGGACTGCCTATCACTTAGATAGAAGTCCAAGGTCTGCTGAAATACATAATTCAAAAATTGAAATTGCTTGACTGCAAATTTAGTAACTTTGCTTGACAAATTAACGAGAAAGAAGAGAAAATGAAAACCGACCGCATAACATCACCTATACGCAAGCAGGGGTTTCGTGCTTCGTAGGACAGTTAAGTGGTAAATTTAAAGTTCAGTTCTTCGTAGGAAGTTCAGTGGTTAAAATCCCTGCCTGCGTATAGCTGAGAACCGTTGGCAGCAAGGCTAACGGAATCGGCAAGAATAAACATTATGCCATAAATTAAAGTCCGTTTTGACTTGTTGCCGTAAATCGGTAACGGCAAATGGCGGACAAAAAAGCAAAAAACAGTAATTTAACAAAGGCGAAAAATGCAAAAAATGATGAGTTCTATACTCAATATCATGACATCGAAAAAGAAATAAATGCATATCTTGACTATGATGCAAATATATTTCGTGGTAAAACAATCTTATTACCTTGCGATGACCCTGAATGGAGCAATTTTACAAAATACTTCGCTCAAAATTTTGAGAATTTTGGAATAAAAAAATTGATTAGCACAAGCTACGCACCCGATAGCAAAAAATATAAAGGTGGATATCAACCAACCCTATTTGAGACTTCTGACCCAAAATTTGACGAAAAGAAAACAATTACAAAAGGAAAAATATTTACACTTACTCACGATAAAACAGGAGATGGAATAATTGATATAGACGATTTAGAATGGAGCTATTTAAAAGGAGATGGCGATTTTAACAGTAAAGAGATTATTAAACTAAGAGACGAAGCTGATATCATTATAACTAATCCTCCCTTTTCTCTTTTTCGAGATTTTTTTGCGTGGATTGTTGAAGCTGAAAAGAAGTTCCTAATTATAGGAAATATCAATGCAATCACATATCGAGAGTTATTCCCTTTTATTCAACAAAATAAAGTATGGCTGGGTGCGACTAATTTTAATACTGGAATGTATTTTAGAGTACCCAAAGATTTTAAATATGCTAAATCATATAAATTTGAGAAAGAGCAAAATGGGGAAAAAGTAAATCGTGTTCCTGGTGTTTGTTGGTTTACCAATATCGACCATGGAAGACGTCATCAACCTTTGCCTTTAATGACTATGAATGATAATTTAAGGTATAGTAAGCACAAAGAAATTAAGGGAAAAGAATATAGGAAATATGACAATTATGACGCCATTGATGTGCCATTTACGGACTCTATTCCAAGTGATTATGATGGAGTTATGGGTGTCCCTATCACTTTTATAGATAAATATTGTCCTGAGCAATTTGAAATTATTTGGAGAGGGGGAGATATTGAATGGGCTGAAAATGAGTGTGATTTTTTCACACCTCCAAATATCGAGAGGGCTACTGAATATAAGAAACAGGATAAAACTTGGAGGATACAAAATCCCTATCTATTAACAAATGGAAAAGTAAAAACAGTTTATCAACGAATTTTAATCAAAGCAAAAAGATGAAAACAATATTACGAACAGAAATAACTATTAAAGACATTTGTGATGGATTCGTTTACAACGAATTGGAAGGAAAAGGACTTTTTGGATTGTCGGGAAAGCTAACGATACAACCCGAATATCAACGAAATTATATTTACGCAGACGGAAAGCGTGATGTTGCCGTAATCGAGTCAATTTTGAAAGGTTATCCACTTGGTTTAATCTATTTCAACAAAGTAAGTGATGATAATTTTGAGGTTTTGGACGGACAACAGAGAATTACAAGCTTTGGACGATATGTAACTGGAAAATTTGCTATTATTGATGATAATGGTTATCCTCATTATTTCGATAAGTTACCAAAAGATAAACAGCAAATTATTTTAGAAACTAAGCTTTTAATATACGAATGCGAAGGAACAGAAACCGAAATCAAAGAATGGTTTAGAACTATCAATATTGCTGGAGTTCCATTAAACAACCAAGAACTTTTAAACGCTGTTTATTCTGGTCCTTTCGTAACACTTGGGAAAGAAGAGTTTTCAAATTCTCAAAACGCCTATATTCAAAAATGGAGTGCTTATGTTTCGGGAAATGCTAATCGTCAAGACTTTTTAGAACGTGCGTTGGAATGGGTAAGCAAAGAAAACGTAGGCGATTATATGAGCCGACACCGTTTTGATGATAACATAAACGAACTCAAAAACTACTTTAATAGCGTGATTGATTGGATTTCGGCAGTTTTTACGGACGTTGAAACCGAAATGCGAGGTTTAGAATGGGGAAGATTGTATGAAACGTACAGAAAACAGCCTTACAATCCTCAAAAAGTTTCCGAACAAGTTCGGGAACTTTACGCTGACCCTTATGTAAAAAATAGACGTGGAGTTTTTGAATTTATTTTGGGCGGTTCCACCGCCACACAACTTTTAGATGTTCGAGTTTTTGACGAAGCAACCAAAAAAGCCGTTTACACAAAACAAACTGCTGAAGCGGAAGAAAAAGGAATTTCAAACTGTTCACTTTGTGCCATCGGACACGATTCTAATAAAACCAAAATTTGGAATCTAAAAGATATGGATGCCGACCACGTTACAGCGTGGAGTAAAGGCGGTGCAACTGATATTAAAAACTGCGAAATGTTGTGTAAAACACATAATCGAGCGAAAGGGAATAGGTAATGAATAGTACAAAACTGTCAAGTGTTGTGTCGAGAAGATAATCGGAGGAAATTGGGGAAATAATTATTTTAATTTTTTATCTAACTTTATCCAATGTTATAAACATATTGAATATTTTTTTAATTTTTGTTAACAATAAGAAACTAAAGTGCCAAAATGAAGAAAGGAAAGCAAATAATCATCAATCAAATAAGCTATCAACTTATCGAAACAATTGGTAACGGAGGAAGTGCTACTGTCTGGAAAGCACTATTCAATGAAAAAGAATATGCGATTAAGATTATTAATTCGGGTGAAACCAACAAAATAGAACGATTTAAAAATGAAATAGAATTCTGCAAAACCAGTAATAATGAAAATATTATCAAGATAATTGCTGATGGCAAACACAATGGTAAACCTTGTTATGTAATGCCTCTCTACCCTCAAACATTTAGGGATTTGATAAATAAAGAAAAAAATGCTATTAAATTGATCACCCTTATTTTAGAGTTATGCAAAGCATTAAAATACATTCACGGAAAGGATGTTTTTCACCGTGATATCAAACCAGAAAATATCTTAATTAACGGGGATAGTTTAGTATTAGCTGACTTTGGCATCGCCCATTTTAAAGATTTTAAACTTACTAAAAAAGCAGATTTACTTGCGAATCGAGATTATGCATCACCAGAACAAAGAGAAAAAGGTAGAGCCGATAGAATAGAAAAGCATGCTGATATATTTGCACTAGGACTAATAATCAATGAATGCTTCACAAAGCAAAACCCTTCGGGTTCTGATTTTAAACTTATTGCTGATAGTCATCCATTATATGCCAGTCTTGATGATTTAGTAGCTAATATGATACGACAAAATCCCATTGATAGACCAAATATTTATACAGTTATTACAGAAATAAAATACATCCACAATAAAATCAAGAAAAATATAGAAGATATTGCAAACAATCTTAAAGAGCGAACTCAATTCCCAAAAATGAAAGAATCGGTATTAAAAACCGTTATACAAAGAGCAAGTGAAGATATTCTTTTTGGCAAAATGTTATTTACATCAAAATCTGTAGAAGAACTGAGTAAATACAATCATAATTGGCACATGAAAATTGGCTACATGGTAGATGATTTTTTATTCAATCTATATATGCAGGAAAAAATTCACGCTTTGTGTAAAGCAAAGTTTGAATATGAAAGTAGGCGTCATGGAAGAAAAAGTTGGTATGAATCTCTTGATCTAGAAAATGATAGTAACCATAAAATCCTTTATGAGCAAATAAACGATATACTTTTGAGGTATGCTTTGAAAGAAAAAGGGGAGTCTCTTTTTGATTTATCAGGTCAAATTTTGAAATACTTTTCTTCGTGTGCTGATTATCATTGTCAAGAAATTTTAGGAAGCATAAAACAAGAAGAAAAATTTGCACAAGAATACCTTAAAGATACACCGATAATTGCAATTGTACAAACTTTAAAAGATGGTATAATTCATAACATAGAGTCTTTATTAAAAGGGATTGATGGATTAGGAGGGCAATATGACTTTGACTTTATAAAGCATATTTCAATAAATCCAGAACGTATAATGAGCTATCATTACAATGAAGATGATAGCAATTTAATTGATGGTCATTATCAAAAACAAGAAATTCAAATACAAAAGATACTAACTAATTTCCAAAAAGAATGGAAAATCACTTATAATCGGATAAATGAAGAAAAGTTTTCTATAAAATTCGAGACATATAATCAATTTGAAAAGTTTAGAAAATTTGCGTTTGAACTGTCTAAACCTCATTATGTTTTTGAGGGAGATGTGATAGGTATTTTTAGGAAACCAAATTATGTTGGTGATATGGTAGAGTTAAAGTTAGGAACGGCATTTGAAATTTCTAATACTGTTGCAAAAATTATTGGTCAACGAAAAATATACGAGTAATAAAGTATATCAAAGCCCAGACTGCCAACAAACGGCTTGCCAAAAGCGGCAATAACTGCTTCGATTTAAATATTTATGTTAAATTTGTAGCTCTTGCTTCGGGCTAAAATTTTACGTTTAAAATGCCGCCTTCGGCAAGCCGTAAACCGTTGAACTAAACCGACCAAGTCGGTAATTCCCAAAACATTCCATAACTTTTAGATTTCATTTTAAAAATCAAAAAGTTATGGAGAATAAATTTTCCCCAGCCATAGCGCTGTTAAAACGAGAAATGGAGATTCGCAATTACAGCGATTGCTCTGTGAGAAGCTACTGTGAGACTATGCAGGTCTTCGAGTCGTATGCAAACAAGACCTTGGATAAACTGACCAGCGAGGATTTGAAACAATACTTGCATCATTTAGTAAAGTCAAAAAAAGTTTCACCATCTTATATCAATCAAAAGATTAGTGCGTTTAAAATCTACACCGAAGATGTGTTAAAAAAAGAATGGGAACCCATTGCAATAAAACGTCCTAGATTGCCGCGAGAACTACCCGAAATTATTTCCTTGGAAGAAGTTAAATTGATGATTGAGCGTACTCAAAACATCAAACATCGGGTGATGATTATGACCATGTACACGGCAGGATTGCGCAAAATGGAATTATTGCAGTTAAAACCGAAGGACATTGACTCAGAAAACGGTTTTATTATCGTGCGTCAAGGTAAAGGAAAGAAAGACCGAAGAACGATTCTTTCAAAGCAAACCCTAGAGGAATTACGCTATTATTACAAGTGTTTTAGACCAAAAGTTTACTTGTTTGAACCAAATGGGCATCCAGGGAAGAAGATGAGTGTCCGAACTTTTGATAAAGTAATTCATGATGCTGCACAAAGAGCGGGCATCAAAAGAAGAGTAACCCCTCATTTGCTACGACATAGTTTTGCTACCCATCTCTTGGACAAAGGAATTAACCTAAAGATTATTCAATCTTTTATGGGGCATAGTTCTATCCGAACTACTTCGATTTACCTGCATCTTTCAAATGCTAGCTTAAAAAACATTGTCTCACCTTTTGATGATCTTCGCTTATGAAAACAAAGCAAAATAAACGACAAAAAGTAGAGTTGTCCGATATTTTTAGTGAAGTACTCAACAAAGGACTGAATCTGAATGACTTGCATCCTTTTCAAGAAAAAGCATTTCAGGCTATTTTAGCTTGTCGAACAGTAAAACTAGGAGGACATGTTGCAGAGTGCAATCACTGTCATCATTACAGAAACGCCTACAACTCATGTAGAGACAGACATTGCCCGAAGTGTCAAATGACACGAAAAATACAGTGGGTGGATAAACTGAAAAGCAATTTACCAGAAGTGAAGCATTTTCATTTGGTTTTTACCATTCCAGAATCACTCAACAAGTTGTTTTACATCAATCAGCGCATTGCTTATGATAGTTTGTTTAAGGCTGCCAGTCAAGCACTTATGCAATGCGGAGAAAACAACGAGTATCTTGGTGCTAAAATGGGAGGCGTAGCAGTGCTACACACCTGGGGACAAACTATGTCCTACCACCCACACATTCACATGATTGTTCCCTCGGGAGGTTTAACAGAAGACGGCTTTGAATGGGTGCCATCCCATAAAAAGTTCTTTCTGCCAGTGAAAGTTTTAAGTGCTATTTTTCGAGGACTATTGATGAAAACGTTAGAAAAAGAGTATGCTATCGGCAAATTAAAGCTGCCGGATGATATTCAAAATTTTAAGCAAATTAAAGATACTTGTTATCAGAAAAAGTGGGTTGTTTACAGTGAAAAACCTTTTACTACTCCTGATAACATCATCAAATATCTTGGCAATTACACACATCGAGTTGCGATTTCCAATCAACGAATTATCAGTCATAAAAATGGGAAAGTCACTTTTTATTACAAAAACTACAAGAAAGCAGGACTTAAAAGTGTAATGACATTGGATGAATCAGAATTTGTCCGACGATTTTTACAGCACATTCTGCCTTCAGGTCTTTGCAAGGTAAGGTACATTGGTTTTTTAGCTTTGCGACATCTAAAAGAAAACGTAGAGTTATGTGCCACCATAAACAAAAGTGAACGTTTCTTTCCGAAGTATGAAGGCTTAAATGCCTATGAGGTATATCGAGAAATCAAACAGCAAGATCCTTTGCTATGCCCGAAGTGTAAGAAGGGGCACATGGTCATTCGAAAGCCGATAGAAAGGGCGCCTTCGTGACAGTATATTTAGTGAAACGCTCTTTGACTCAAGATAGTTTTTTTTTTAAAACGGGACAAAACCGTAACGGGATAGGTATGTCTTATCGGTAACATATTGTAAAAATAAACGATATGAATGAATGGGGTTTATTCTTTTCAGAGCCCAAAAAAGCAATTAAAAACGCTTTTTCATCATCGAAATATTATTCGAGAGAATACCATGCCCATAGCTCCTAAAACCATCTCAAGCTCAATTATTACTCAGGCTTCGTTCAACTTCATTGTATCATCAATTTTCTTTATTTTAGCTTTATTGGCTTCATTTTCAAAAAAATGGGGATGGGTATTTTTTGTTCCTGATTTTATGTATATTTGAAAGAAAAATAACGATACAATCGTATAGAGTTAGTGGCAACTTGAAAAAACGAAATTCGATGAGATTATTATTCACATTTTTAATTCTAATTTTTTGTACTTATGCAATTGCACAGAACAAAATAAAAGAATTTGAACATTACAATATTTCAGATAAAAAAGACAATATAGATTTCATTGTTCTTAGAAAAAATAAAAATATTAAAAAACCAACCTTACTGTTTTGTCAAGGCTCTCAACCTGTCCCTTTGTTTTTGAAAGACAATAATGACACAATTAATCTGCAATTATCTAACTTCGATTTAGAATATATTAGCGAGGAATATAATTTAGTTGTTGTTTCTCGACCTTTTACGCCAATAATAGTGGATACTTCAGAAATAAATTCAGTGTATAATTATGTTACAGATAAATATAATAATCCTAACTCTTATGATACTTCTTATTTAAAAAGTGATACTAAAGAAATCACTAGTAGAAGAGTAAATAAGGTTTGGGATTTTCTTAAAAAACAAAAATGGGTGGATAAAAGTGAATTTATAATTGCTGGTCATTCCCAAGGTTCAAGAGAAGCCGTAGAAATTGCATCTAACAACAAAGATGTTACTAAAATAGGTTTGTTTAGTTATAGCCCAGACGGAAGGTATCAGGAAACTATAAAACGAAATAGACAAAGAGCAGAAGCTGGAAAAATTTCTTGGGAAGAAGCTGACTCGCTAAATTTAAATTGGTTAGAATATTACAAGAGCACTTTGGTCGATTACGATAAATTAGACAGATTATATTCTTATAGTTGGAAATCATTTAATGAACCTAGTCTTCCAAAATTACTAAAATTGAAAATCCCAATTTATATTGCATATGGTTCGAATGATATTGGCTCAATAAACTGTGATTTATTGCCCTTTCATTTTGCCGAAAAAAACAAAGATAATTTGACCATTAAAAGATACGGAGGATTAGAACATAACTTTTTTGAAATAAACGAAAACAAAGAACCAGTTTATGACAAGCCACATTGGATAGAAGTTATGAATAAATTTATTGATTGGTCTAGAAAGAGCAGCCACTAACACTCGGTTCGGTCGTCAGCCGGGTTAATCGCTTCGTTTTAACATTTTTCGTAAGAAAAAAATTATTAACTTCGTGTCTAAGATTATTGTAAAAATCCGCCCGAACGCCGAGCCGAGGAAACGTTGAACTAAACCGACCAAGTCGGTAATTCCCAAAACATTCCATAACTTTTAGATTTCATTTTAAAAATCAAAAAGTTATGGAGAATAAATTTTCCCCAGCCATAGCGCTGTTAAAACGAGAAATGGAGATTCGCAATTACAGCGATTGCTCTGTGAGAAGCTACTGTGAGACGATGCAGGTCTTCGAGTCGTATGCAAACAAGACCTTGGATAAACTGACCAGCGAGGATTTGAAACAATACTTGCATCATTTAGTAAAGTCAAAAAAAGTTTCGCCATCTTATATCAATCAAAAGATTAGTGCGTTTAAAATCTACACCGAAGATGTATTAAAAAAAGAATGGGAACCCATTGCAATAAAACGTCCTAGATTGCCGCGAGAACTACCCGAAATTATTTCCTTGGAAGAAGTTAAATTGATGATTGAGCGTACTCAAAACATCAAACATCGGGTGATGATTATGACCATGTACACGGCAGGATTGCGCAAAATGGAATTATTGCAGTTAAAACCGAAGGACATTGACTCAGAAAACGGTTTTATTATCGTGCGTCAAGGTAAAGGAAAGAAAGACCGAAGAACGATTCTTTCAAAGCAAACCCTAGAGGAATTACGCTATTATTACAAGTGTTTTAGACCAAAAGTTTACTTGTTTGAACCAAATGGGCATCCAGGGAAGAAGATGAGTGTCCGAACTTTTGATAAAGTAATTCATGATGCTGCACAAAGAGCGGGCATCAAAAGAAGAGTAACCCCTCATTTGCTACGACATAGTTTTGCTACCCATCTCTTGGACAAAGGAATTAACCTAAAGATTATTCAATCTTTTATGGGGCATAGTTCTATCCGAACTACTTCGATTTACCTGCATCTTTCAAATGCTAGCTTAAAAAACATTGTCTCACCTTTTGATGATCTTCGCTTATGAAAACAAAGCAAAATAAACGACAAAAAGTAGAGTTGTCCGATATTTTTAGTGAAGTACTCAACAAAGGACTGAATCTGAATGACTTGCATCCTTTTCAAGAAAAAGCATTTCAGGCTATTTTAGCTTGTCGAACAGTAAAACTAGGAGGACATGTTGCAGAGTGCAATCACTGTCATCATTACAGAAACGCCTACAACTCATGTAGAGACAGACATTGCCCGAAGTGTCAAATGACACGAAAAATACAGTGGGTGGATAAACTGAAAAGCAATTTACCAGAAGTGAAGCATTTTCATTTGGTTTTTACCATTCCAGAATCACTCAACAAGTTGTTTTACATCAATCAGCGCATTGCTTATGATAGTTTGTTTAAGGCTGCCAGTCAAGCACTTATGCAATGCGGAGAAAACAACGAGTATCTTGGTGCTAAAATGGGAGGCGTAGCAGTGCTACACACCTGGGGACAAACTATGTCCTACCACCCACACATTCACATGATTGTTCCCTCGGGAGGTTTAACAGAAGACGGCTTTGAATGGGTGCCATCCCATAAAAAGTTCTTTCTGCCAGTGAAAGTTTTAAGTGCTATTTTTCGAGGACTATTGATGAAAACGTTAGAAAAAGAGTATGCTATCGGCAAATTAAAGCTGCCGGATGATATTCAAAATTTTAAGCAAATTAAAGATACTTGTTATCAGAAAAAGTGGGTTGTTTACAGTGAAAAACCTTTTACTACTCCTGATAACATCATCAAATATCTTGGCAATTACACACATCGAGTTGCGATTTCCAATCAACGAATTATCAGTCATAAAAATGGGAAAGTCACTTTTTATTACAAAAACTACAAGAAAGCAGGACTTAAAAGTGTAATGACATTGGATGAATCAGAATTTGTCCGACGATTTTTACAGCACATTCTGCCTTCAGGTCTTTGCAAGGTAAGGTACATTGGTTTTTTAGCTTTGCGACATCTAAAAGAAAACGTAGAGTTATGTGCCACCATAAACAAAAGTGAACGTTTCTTTCCGAAGTATGAAGGCTTAAATGCCTATGAGGTATATCGAGAAATCAAACAGCAAGATCCTTTGCTATGCCCGAAGTGTAAGAAGGGGCACATGGTCATTCGAAAGCCGATAGAAAGGGCGCCTTCGTGACAGTATATTTAGTGAAACGCTCTTTGACTCAAGATAGTTTTTTTTTTAAAACGGGACAAAACCGTAACGGGATAGGTATGTCTTATCGGTAACATATTGTAAAAATAAACGATATGAATGAATGGGGTTTATTCTTTTCAGAGCCCAAAAAAGCAATTAAAAACGCTTTTTCATCATCGAAATATTATTCGAGAGAATACCATGCCCATAGCTCCTAAAACCATCTCAAGCTCAATTATTACTCAGGCTTCGTTCAACTTCATTGTATCATCAATTTTCTTTATTTTAGCTTTATTGGCTTCATTTTCAAAAAAATGGGGATGGGTATTTTTTGTTCCTGATTTTATGTATATTTGAAAGAAAAATAACGATACAATCGTATAGAGTTATAGGAAACTCTGAATAAACACTAATAACTAATAATACAATATTTTCAACATAGATTTAATAAAAACAAACTTGTTTTTTTATTTTTTTGGTTAAATGAAAAAAACAATGTAAATTAGCTATGTATTTTATTGTTTAATTTAATTTTTTTATTATGGAAGCAACAAATTCTAAAATTAATTTATCCTTTATGGATGAGAATATGAATCCATTTATAACAAAAAGAGTGGTTATTTCTAATGGTGATACAATTCTAGAATATAGGAATGTAAATAAGATTATAGCTGAAATTCCTTCTAATTCAAGTATAAGAGTTGTTTGGACATCAGGCGGTTATGACACTATGGAGCAAATTCCTTTAAACTTAGAACCAAATAAGAAATATGATTTTATATTTCACTGCTTGGATCGTTCAAAAGTAGTTGAGCAGACAACTCCTTACATTATTTTTGAGGAAAAAGATGCAGAAGCGAAATTAAAGTGGAAATGGGATGCGGAAAACAAACATTTGACAGGGAATATTGACGCTAAGGAAGGAAAAATAGTTGACATTGGAGTATGGGTTGACATTAATTTGACCAATAGACCAAATTCAGCAACAATAAGTTCTACCACTACAGCCGCTTCATTGGATTGGTCTATATGTTTTCCCCCAAATGTTAACTTAACAGGAAGCTTTGGTAGTTCCAGTAGTTTGTATCCAGGCAAGTTTGATTATAAATTTGAGCAAATTAATGACTCTCTGCAATTAGCAGGTATTAGAAAAGCAAATTATAAAGAGCATATAATTGACACTTTCAACAAGGAGCCGTTTCAATCTGAGTTAAGAGCTATCAATGGTGATTTAATTCAATCAAATTATTATTGGCCTCAATACGCAATAAAAGAAGGGCTTTATCATATTAAGCCAGCTAATTTGCCTGATGATTTTATTCCTCTTTCTCTACCGCTTAAAGTAGAGCTAGATAAAGTTAGTCTATACGAGTACTACCCACCAAATGTTAATGATATTCAGGCTTATCAATTTTCAATTCTCGCTGAATATTATCACACTCGGGCAACAGTTTTTTCAATTATTCATAATCAAGAAAATAAAATAATTGAAGCTTTTACATCCCCAACAGGTGATCAGCAATACTCAAATGGATATTTTGGAGTATTTACATTGCCAGCAAATAAAAAATTAGAAGTTCTGTCATATGTTGATCCTGATGGAAACAAACATAATCTTTCTGAAGATATTGACTACATAGTAGAAACAAAAAATAACTTAAATTTTATTAGTGTTCGTATTCCAATTGATTCGGTTACAGTTTGTCTTCAATATAACTAAAAATCAACCTAAATTCATCCAACGTTTGAATATTAAAATAAATACGAGGCGTTGGATGAATTTATTAATCGTATCAAAATGAATAGAAATTTATTAACTTCGTTAATTGTTATTACGATAATATTAGTGTGTAGCTTTCTTCTAGAATACTCTAGTTTTATTTGGATTGTTATTATTATAATAAATTTATTATTTATATTATCGATATCAATTGTATGGATAGTCAAAAGAAAAAACATATCAAAAAAAATTAAGGCATCTTTGGTTTTAATTTGTTTCTTATTATTAGGGGTTTTTATTAATACATTACTGCCTTATAAAAATCTTAATCCTTTAAATGATAGCTCTCTTTCCATAACAACAAAAATTAAATTATTGTATAACACAGACCAATCGGACAGGAAATATTTAAAATCATATGTTTTTAAAAAATATGGCGACATCGTTAATAAAAGAGATATAAGAAGATTAGAAACAGCTAAAAAATACTTTTCCAAATATGAAAATGGTGAATTAAATCTAAATAATCAAGAGAAATTCTATTTAGCAATGATTTTTCATCATGGTCAAAAAACAAGTGATTTCAAAATAGCTTATCAATTAGCGTCTGAAGTTGTTGATTCCAAAGAAGAAATCAAAAATGCTACTTGGCTAAAAAAAGCAACTTATGACCGTCTTTTAATCTCACAAGGTCATTCGCAAAAATATGGTACACAACGCTAAAAATCCTATATCTTATTTAATTTTTGAAATAGAGCTTCCTATAACAAGCGGTTTGAACGCAAGGCGAGATAATTGCTTCGATTGAACATTTTCGAAAAGAAAAAAGTATTATCTTCGTATCAACATTTGTCGATAAATCCGCCCTGCGTCAAGCCGCCAAACCGTTGTAGGCAAGCCAGACGAACAGAGTAGATGAAGATTTTTGACAGAAATGTATTTTTATTTTTTTGCCAACGCACGGGAAAACAATTTTTGCCAACGCTCAAATGGCACATTTGGTTTTTTCAACACACAAGCCAAACGCAAAAAACCAAAAGAGCCATTTTTTTGCCAATACTATTGCATTAAATGAGCTTTTTTTATCTCATTTAATGAGATGAGATTAATAAATTAAGTTATTTTTGTAACAGATGAAATACTAGATAACAATTAAAATGAACCGAATAAAAGTGGTTTTAAAAGAAAAAGGAATTAAACAAGTTTGGCTCGCCAAAAAACTTGGCAAAAGCTACAATATGATAAACTCATATGCGCAAAACAGAAGACAACCAAGCATTGAGGACTTATACAAAATAGCTGAACTTTTAAACGTTGATGCGAGAGATTTGTTAATGAAAAGTTCAAAAACGAATGATTAAAAAGAAATTAAAATTTATAGATTTATTTGCAGGTCTTGGTGGTTTTCACAAAGCATTACACGAACTTGGACACGAGTGTGTATTTGCAAGTGAACTTGATATAACCTTAAGAAGTGTTTATAAACAAAATTGGGGTATTGAAGCACAGGGAGATATAAAAAAAATAGTTGATAATGAAATTGAATCTATTCCCGAACACGATATCTTGTGTGCTGGATTTCCTTGCCAACCCTTTTCAAAAGCAGGTAAGCAATTAGGAAGAGAAGATGACAGAGGGACATTATTCGATGAAATAATTAAAATCCTTAATTTTAGAAAGCCAAATTATTTCATCTTAGAAAACGTTCCCTTTATAAAACAACACGATAATGAAGAGACGTGGAAATATATGCAAGACGAACTCTCATCATTGGGTTATGAAGTAAATTACCAAATTTATTCTCCTCAAGATTTTGGAGTACCACAACACAGAAAGAGAATTTTTATTGTAGGTTCATTAAATGGATTAGACCATTTCTCATTTGATGATATTGACAAACAAAAGTCTCCATTAATAGATATTCATCAATTCGTAGAAGAAGAACCAGCTGTATTTAAAGAACTACCTAAACCCAATCAGGAATTTTTAAAACTTTGGCAAACATTTATTGACCAAATACCAAAAGACACCAAATTACCAGGCTTTCCAATTTGGGGAATGGAGTTTGGAGCAACATATCCTTATGATAAATCGTACCCTTTAAAATTATCTGCAAAAAATCTTGGTAAATACAAAGGGAATTTTGGAGTTAGTTTGGATGGAATGTCAAAAGCAGAACAGAGAGCCAATTTGCCAAGTTATTCAAGAGTTGAAAAAGCTTTTCCTAATTGGAAAAGGAATTATATTAGACAAAATAGAGAGTTCTACGAAGAAAACAAAAAACACATACAGAAAGTAATTTCTGAAATAGCAAAAAGTCCATCCCAGAGTTGGCAAAAATTGGAATGGAATGTTGGTGATGGAGAAAGAAAAATAGAAAATTATATTATACAATTCAGAGCATCTGGCATACGAGTAAAAAAAGCCGACTTTTTCCCGTCACTCGTTTGTACAAATACACAAATCCCGATTATTGGCTGGCAAAATCGTTATATAACTAGAGAAGAAGGACTAAGATTACAATCCCTAGAAGGCATTCAACTACCCGAAAACGATAATGCAGCTTTTAGAGCTTTGGGAAATGCCGTTAATTCTAAAATAGTCAGATTAATTGCTGAAAAACTAATTCAAAATCCATCTGATTTTATTAGTACTGAAACTAAAGTAAAAACACTTAATGGAGTAATCATTAACTCTCAAAATAAAAAAGACTTGGTATATGAAGGAACTAAATAATGTAAGCATTAGACCAGGTGTAACAATCCTTTCAGTTTTAAAACACCTTAACTATAAATCGTATTATGCTTTAGCTGAGTTTGTAGATAATGCAATTGATAGTTATTTAAAAAATGAAGATGAGTTAAAAGAGATTGAAGGAGAAAATTTTAGATTAAGAGTTGATATTGAATTCGACAACCATAACAATCGTATTCAAATAAAAGACAACGCTGCTGGTATTCATTCCAGAGATTATCAGAGAGCTTTTAGAGCGGCAGAATTACCTCCTGATAATTCCAGATTATCTGAATTTGGTATGGGTATGAAATCAGCCGCTTGTTGGTTTTCCAATAAATGGCAGGTCAAATCAAAAGCTTTAAGTGAAGAAATAGAACGTACAGTAGTTTTTGATATTTCAAAAATTGTAGAGGATAAGATTGAAGAATTGCAAATTGAAATCAACAATGCTAATCCTAATTCTCATTATACCGTAATAACTCTTTATGATGTGGATGAAAAAATGCCTATAAGGAGAGGGTTAGGTAAAGTAAAAAGGCATTTGGCAAGTATTTATAGGGACTTCTTTAGGAAAGAAATACTTGATCTATATATTAACGGAGAAAAACTAACCTATACTTCACCACAAATTTTAAACGTACCATATTATGAAACACCAGACGGTGAAAACATCTATTGGAAACAAGAAGTTGATTTTGATTTTGGTAATGATAGAAATGGAGGAAAACTAAGGGCTAAAGGATTTATTGCCATTATGGAAACAATGTCTGTTAGTGATAGTGGATTTGCGTTATTTAGACGAGGAAGAGTGATTGAAGGAAGTGCAGATAATGATGAAGGTTTTAGACCACCTGCCCTATCTGGCTCTTTAGGAAGCCATAGATATAAAAGGCTCTTTGGGGAACTACATCTCGAAGGGTTTAAAGTAAGTCATACAAAAGACGGTTTTCAATGGGACGATAATATGGAAGCCTTTTTAGAAATATTAAAAGAAGAATTAGAAGGAACTGATTCAATTCCTATTTTAAAACAAGCCGACAGATACAGGGTTAGGGAAAGTGCAAAAAACTATCAAAAAGTCTCAAAAAAGGTAGTTGACAATACTACTAATAAAATTCAAAATAACATATCCCAAGATGTTCAAAATGTTATTTCTAGACCAATTTCAAATGTAGTTGAAGAGCCAACTTTAGAGGAAGTTTCTAAATCCTATTACAAAAAATTTCCATTAAATATTTCGAATATTGATTATATGGTTCATATAGAGTTGTCTTATGATGAAGCAATTGATGAGCTAATCCAAGTCGGAGACCACTTAATACCTGAAAGCACACCAAATTTCAAGAATATAGGTGTAAGATTATCACTTATTCATCCATTTATGGTGGAATTTGCAGGAGATGACTATAAAGTTATAGAACCTCTTTTAAGAATGGTAGTAGCGTTAGGTTTGTCTGAAATAATCGTCAAAAAATCTGGCGCACCAATAACAGAATTAAGAAATAATATGAATGAGCTTTTGCTCGGTTCGCTATCAAAACTATAAAGTATGTCAGAAATCGAAAACATCAATATAATGTCTAACGCTACAAATAATAACAATTGGACACCTCAATATGGAGAGGAAACGGAAAAACTTTTAAATAAGGTTTTCAACAACGACGTAGAATCAAAAGATAAAGTTAGGAAAGAAGCATATGAGATAATGAAATTATGTGGTAATCCAGACCTACCAACAAATGATGACACAGGGTTAGTTTTCGGATATGTGCAAAGTGGAAAAACATTATCTTTTACTGCATTAACAGCTTTAGCAAGAGACAACAATTATCAAATTGTAATTATTTTGGCTGGTATTTCAACAAATTTAGTTGACCAATCCTATAATAGACTACAAAATGATTTAGGAATAAATCAAGGTTTTCATAGAAAATGGGTAATGCTCAATAATCCCAAAGATCCTAGTCGAAATCCACAAGATAAAAATACAATCGACAGAGAACTTCAAAATTGGAGAAAACCTAATACCCCTGCTGATTTCAAGAAAACTCTCCTAATTACTGTAATGAAAAACACTAGTCATCTCAGAAATTTACTCGCTGTGCTTAGACGTATTGATTTAACACACGTTCCTACTTTAATAATTGATGATGAAGGTGACCAAGCTAGTATGAATACGAAGGCGAGTTCCAATGCTAAGAGAGCAAAAGAAACCGGAGTTCATACAGAACAAGAAATGAGCACAATATATAGTAGAATAAGAGATTTGAAAAACATTTTACCTCACCATACTTTTATTCAATACACTGCTACACCTCAAGCCCCCTTATTCATAAATATTTTAGACAACCTTTCCCCTAATTTTATTCAATTACTAACTCCAGGAGAGAAATATACGGGAGGACGGGAATTTTGTTTAGAAAATCACTTTATATTAAGAGAGATTCCTTACTCCGAAATTTACAATGAAGACAATATTTTTGATGAAGCTCCTGAAAGTTTAAAAGAAGCGATGCGAATATTTTTTCTAAGTGTTACTTCGGGTTATTTGATGGGAGATAAAAAAGGAAATCCCAAAAACCGCTCGATGATGGTTCACCCCTCTCGTTTAGTTGATGACCACGGCATTTATTATGAATGGGTTACACTTATTAAAAACGAATGGGGGAAAGTCCTATTGGAACGACCAAATAATGATGAAACAAAACAACAATATATTTCAGAGTTCAGGGAAGCTTATAAAGATTTAAAAGCAAATGCTCCTGAAGTACAACCCTTTGATGAACTTTTAGAAGTATTAGGACATAATATTAATAATACAGCAGTTGAACAGTTGAATTCCCAAGCTGGCAGTTCAGTTGACTGGGGCAGTAACTACTCTTTTATACTTGTTGGAGGACAGGCAATGGATAGAGGTTTTACTGTAGAGGGGTTAACCATTACTTATATGCCACGAAATAAGGGAGTAGGAAATGCAGACACTTTACAACAGAGAGCGAGATTTTTTGGTTATAAAAGAGACTATCTTGGGCATTGTCGGGTCTATCTTGATGCTGAAAATATTCATATGTTTAGTGAATATGTAAACCACGAAGAAGATATTCGTAAAAAATTATTAGAACACAAACTTTCTGGGCAACACTTAGACGAGTTAGAAAGAAGATTTGTCTTAGATGAGATGTTTAAATTAACTCGCAAAAATGTATTATCAGAGGATCTAACAAGAACCACTTTTGGTAACAAATGGGTTAGAATAAGGGCACCTCACGACAGTGAAATTATTATTAAAAACAACAGAGAGGTTGTGGATGATTTCATTAAAAAACACAGAGATTTATTTAGTGAGGATTCTGGACATAATGCTCGAACTGAAGAGCAAAAGAATCTTATAGCAAAACTTCCATTAAAAGAATTATTTACAGACTTATTACAACTTTTAAAATTTACAAGACAAACAGACTCCACTACTTATACAAACTTAAAATCTGTTATTGATTTATATACAGATGAATTTCCACCAGAAGATAGTTTTGTGTATATAATGTCAAAAGGAAACTCAAGAGTACGAAAGCTAACTAAAAAAGATGAAATTCAGCAATTATTCCAAGGTAAGAACCCGAGAACTGGAGAAGTGATTTACCCCGGAGATGAAAAAATAAAATCTAATGATTTTGTTACTGTTCAAATCCATAATTTAGATTTTAGAGATACTGACTATAAAAACATCATCACAATTGCAGTATGGATACCTGCACGTCTTTCACAGTCATTAATTTCAAAGGAGAATGCTTGATTTAAAGAAAATATACGACAAACTTCCCTTGCCAAAGTCAAATAATATTAATAGTTTCTCTGCAATAACCATTAAGGGATTTGATAATCATAGAATTGCCAAAGATTCCAATGACAATCCAAGTCTTTTGATTTTTATTTCAGAAGATAACCAAGATTTTTTTGTAGCTAATCAAAATTTATTTAACATTCAGATTACTCACAATGTGAAATGTGAAATTGAAGCAGAGAACAAAATAATTCACAATAACTTTTCAGTAGCATCATACATTGGACAAAGTGAAAGTGTTAAAGATATATTTCTCAAAACTTGTCAAGTACTAATCAGTTCTTTAGGGCAAAATCCAACGAATAAAAAGATCAAAAAAACAGTAGATAAATTCATTGAACTTTTTAAATCGTTTAACGAACCACCCAAAAAATCAATTCAAGGTTTATGGTGCGAATTATTTCTAATAAACCTATCCGATAATCCCGAAAAATTAATTATCGGATGGCACAGTATTCCCGAAGAGAAATTTGATTTTAGTTTTGAAAAATTACAAATAGAAGTAAAAAGTTCAACGGGAAAATCCAGAACACACCATTTTAGTTCAGGTCAATTAAACCCAATTAAGAATACTGATATAATCATTACCTCTGTACTTGTAAATTCAAGTCCATCAGGAATGGGAATAATTGATCTCATTCGAAAAATTGAAAGAAAATTAGAAACTTTTCCTAAGCAAAAAGAAAAATTACATTTATTAGTTTATTCAACAATAGGTACAGATATAGAAAGAGTTAATGATATCAAATTTAATTATGATTTTTCAAAACAATCACTACGTTTCTATAAATCAGAGGAAATTCCACAAATTGAATTTAACAATATTCCAAAGGAGGTTTCAAATGTTAAATTTGAAAGTAACCTATTGAACTCAAAACATCTTGAAACAGATATAGATAGCATATTAAACATCTATTTAGCTGACGTAAAAAAATAATAGTATGCAAGAAAATAAATCTCAAATAATCATTTATCAAACCGAAAATGGAGAAACAAAATTAGATGTTCGTTTCCAAGACGAAACCGTTTGGTTGACGCAAAAGATGATGGCGGAATTGTTTCAGACAACTTCTCAAAACATAACAATTCATCTAAAAAACATCTTCGAAGAAGGTGAATTAGAGGAAAGTTCAACTTGTAAGGATTTCTTACAAGTTCAAAAAGAAGGTAATAGAGAAGTCAAAAGAAACCAAAAGTTTTACAACCTTGATGCCATCATTTCAGTAGGATATAGAATTAAATCTCACATTGCCACAAAATTTAGGCAATGGGCAACACATCAATTAAGAGATTATATCGTAAAAGGCTTTGTCTTAGATGATGAACGGTTAAAAAATCCAGATTTACCATTCGATTATTTTGAGGAACTAGAAAGGCGAATACAAGATATTCGTACCTCAGAAAAACGCTTTTATCGCAAAATTACCGACATATATGCAACAAGTGTAGATTATGACCCTACGCTTGATATTAGCATAGAATTTTTCAAGACAGTTCAGAACAAACTGCATTGGGCTATCACTGGTCAAACAGCAGCCGAAATTATCAACAGCAGAGCAGATAGTGCAAAACAGAATATGGGACTAACAAATTGGCGTGGTAATAAAATTAGAAAATCAGATGTTTCTATTGCTAAAAACTATTTAAATGAAAATGAATTATCTGCTTTAAATAATTTGGTTGAGCAATATTTAATTTTTGCACAAGGTCAAGCACAACGAAGAATCCCAATGTATATGAAAGATTGGATTGATAAATTAAATGGATTCCTTCAACTAAATGACCGAGAAATATTAACGAACGCAGGTAGTATTTCTCACGAATTAGGAAAAGCAAATGCAGAATTAGAATATGACAAGTTTAAACAGCAACAACAAAAGATGATAGGAGAAAGTGATTTTGATAAAATAATTAAAAAAATTGACAATAAATCGAAATAACCAACACACAGCAAGCACATTAGCAATTCGCACAAGCCAACGCACAAACCAAAAATTGCAAAAGAGCTTGCTTCCCTACCCGATAAAAAATTGATTTTCCCCTTTCTAAAAAAATAAAAAATACGGGGAATCGTAAAAATAAAAATATAGCGTTGAATGATGGCGAGCCTACAACAAGTGGTTTGCCAAAAGTGGCAATCATCTCTTCGTTTTAAAGATTATTGTTAAATTTGAAGTGTGTGCTTCGTTTCAAAGTTGGTTCTGAAAATGCCACCTTCGGCAAGCCCCAGCCCGTTATGGGCAAGGCTAAAACCGACAAAACAACGACAAACAGAATTTATAAATGGGGTCTTTTTCACAAATAACTTTTGCAGACTATCCAGTTTTTGACAACAAGAATTGGTATTACCCTGAAATTGTAAATGCACTTTTTCTGCCAGAAGACTTTATTAGTGAAAAAAGAAAATATTCAACAAGAAATCGTTTGGTTTGGGGAGATGCATATGAAAACGAAAAAGGGACTTTTGAATTTAAAGGTTATAGACAAACGGTTAAGGTTTGCAGAGACCGTTTAGAAATTTTTGGAGCATCTTTTAAAAAGGCAAAGAAGGATTTTCAACAAGCAAAAAAAATATCACGACAAGAAGGATTTTACAATTTTACTCTAAGTAGCATAACATACAACCAATATTTAGCTGAAATCAAAAGCATCATTGACTCTAAGGAAATTACCTATGACCAACTTAATGTAAATTTTAGAGAAAGTTTGACATCGGGAGAATTAGGTGTATATGGTTTCTCATTGGATAGCCATTTACATTCAATTCTCAGCGTTTTGTCTGACAATGATTTTGTTGAGTACGACTTGACTGATGTAATTAATGGCGGTTGGGTATATGAAGACCAGGCAAAAAACGTTGACTCTGAAAAAATAATCATACTAACAGAAGGTAAATCGGATGTTGAATTTATCTCTAAAAGCATTGAAAAACTATATCCGCATTTGAAGGATTATTATCACTTTATAGACTTTGACGAGTACAAGGTGGAAAGCAGTGCATCTGCATTGGTAAAATTAATAACATCTTTTTCAGCGGCAAATGTAAAGCATCCCATAATTGCTCTATTTGACAATGACACAGCAGGTCTTAAAGAGATGAAAAAATTGACTCCTAAGAAAGTTCCAGCAAACATTAAAATTTTAAAGTATCCAGACATCTCTATTGCAAAAAAATATCCAACAGTTGGACCAACAGGTAAAAAGAAAATGAATGTTAATGGTCTTGCTTGCTCAATTGAAATGTATTTTGGAGCTGATGTTCTAACAAGAAACAACGAACTCATTCCAATCCAATGGAAAGGCTTTGAAGAAAAAGAAAAGAAGTACCAAGGTGAAATTGCGGATAAAAACTATGTTCAAGAAACTTTTAGAAAGAAATTAAAAAAGACAGAAGTGACTGAAATTGAAGAATTAAACAAATTGCTGAATGAGATATTTAACGCATATAAATAGAAGCCCAGCCCATAACAAACGGTTTGCCAAAAGCGGCAATAATTGCCTCGATTCGAAGATTTATGTTAAGTTTGTAGTTCTTGCTTCGGGCGAACATTTTGCGTTAAAATGCCGCCTTCGGCAAGCCGAAAACCGTTGAACTAAACCGACCAAGTCGGTAATTCCCAAAACATTCCATAACTTTTAGATTTCATTTTAAAAATCAAAAAGTTATGGAGAATAAATTTTCCCCAGCCATAGCGCTGTTAAAACGAGAAATGGAGATTCGCAATTACAGCGATTGCTCTGTGAGAAGCTACTGTGAGACTATGCAGGTCTTCGAGTCGTATGCAAACAAGACCTTGGATAAACTGACCAGCGAGGATTTGAAACAATACTTGCATCATTTAGTAAAGTCAAAAAAAGTTTCACCATCTTATATCAATCAAAAGATTAGTGCGTTTAAAATCTACACCGAAGATGTGTTAAAAAAAGAATGGGAACCCATTGCAATAAAACGTCCTAGATTGCCGCGAGAACTACCCGAAATTATTTCCTTGGAAGAAGTTAAATTGATGATTGAGCGTACTCAAAACATCAAACATCGGGTGATGATTATGACCATGTACACGGCAGGATTGCGCAAAATGGAATTATTGCAGTTAAAACCGAAGGACATTGACTCAGAAAACGGTTTTATTATCGTGCGTCAAGGTAAAGGAAAGAAAGACCGAAGAACGATTCTTTCAAAGCAAACCCTAGAGGAATTACGCTATTATTACAAGTGTTTTAGACCAAAAGTTTACTTGTTTGAACCAAATGGGCATCCAGGGAAGAAGATGAGTGTCCGAACTTTTGATAAAGTAATTCATGATGCTGCACAAAGAGCGGGCATCAAAAGAAGAGTAACCCCTCATTTGCTACGACATAGTTTTGCTACCCATCTCTTGGACAAAGGAATTAACCTAAAGATTATTCAATCTTTTATGGGGCATAGTTCTATCCGAACTACTTCGATTTACCTGCATCTTTCAAATGCTAGCTTAAAAAACATTGTCTCACCTTTTGATGATCTTCGCTTATGAAAACAAAGCAAAATAAACGACAAAAAGTAGAGTTGTCCGATATTTTTAGTGAAGTACTCAACAAAGGACTGAATCTGAATGACTTGCATCCTTTTCAAGAAAAAGCATTTCAGGCTATTTTAGCTTGTCGAACAGTAAAACTAGGAGGACATGTTGCAGAGTGCAATCACTGTCATCATTACAGAAACGCCTACAACTCATGTAGAGACAGACATTGCCCGAAGTGTCAAATGACACGAAAAATACAGTGGGTGGATAAACTGAAAAGCAATTTACCAGAAGTGAAGCATTTTCATTTGGTTTTTACCATTCCAGAATCACTCAACAAGTTGTTTTACATCAATCAGCGCATTGCTTATGATAGTTTGTTTAAGGCTGCCAGTCAAGCACTTATGCAATGCGGAGAAAACAACGAGTATCTTGGTGCTAAAATGGGAGGCGTAGCAGTGCTACACACCTGGGGACAAACTATGTCCTACCACCCACACATTCACATGATTGTTCCCTCGGGAGGTTTAACAGAAGACGGCTTTGAATGGGTGCCATCCCATAAAAAGTTCTTTCTGCCAGTGAAAGTTTTAAGTGCTATTTTTCGAGGACTATTGATGAAAACGTTAGAAAAAGAGTATGCTATCGGCAAATTAAAGCTGCCGGATGATATTCAAAATTTTAAGCAAATTAAAGATACTTGTTATCAGAAAAAGTGGGTTGTTTACAGTGAAAAACCTTTTACTACTCCTGATAACATCATCAAATATCTTGGCAATTACACACATCGAGTTGCGATTTCCAATCAACGAATTATCAGTCATAAAAATGGGAAAGTCACTTTTTATTACAAAAACTACAAGAAAGCAGGACTTAAAAGTGTAATGACATTGGATGAATCAGAATTTGTCCGACGATTTTTACAGCACATTCTGCCTTCAGGTCTTTGCAAGGTAAGGTACATTGGTTTTTTAGCTTTGCGACATCTAAAAGAAAACGTAGAGTTATGTGCCACCATAAACAAAAGTGAACGTTTCTTTCCGAAGTATGAAGGCTTAAATGCCTATGAGGTATATCGAGAAATCAAACAGCAAGATCCTTTGCTATGCCCGAAGTGTAAGAAGGGGCACATGGTCATTCGAAAGCCGATAGAA
This sequence comes from Brumimicrobium sp., assembly GCA_023957385.1. Taxonomy (NCBI): domain Bacteria; kingdom Pseudomonadati; phylum Bacteroidota; class Flavobacteriia; order Flavobacteriales; family Crocinitomicaceae; genus Brumimicrobium; species Brumimicrobium sp. Next base: position 1,712,979 of record JAMLGZ010000001.1, read on the forward strand.
AGGGCGCCTTCGTGACAGTATATTTAGTGAAACGCTCTTTGACTCAAGATAGTTTTTTTTTTAAAACGGGACAAAACCGTAACGGGATAGGTATGTCTTATCGGTAACATATTGTAAAAATAAACGATATGAATGAATGGGGTTTATTCTTTTCAGAGCCCAAAAAAGCAATTAAAAACGCTTTTTCATCATCGAAATATTATTCGAGAGAATACCATGCCCATAGCTCCTAAAACCATCTCAAGCTCAATTATTACTCAGGCTTCGTTCAACTTCATTGTATCATCAATTTTCTTTATTTTAGCTTTATTGGCTTCATTTTCAAAAAAATGGGGATGGGTATTTTTTGTTCCTAATTTTATGTAAATTTGAAAGAAAAATAACGATACAATCGTATAGAGTTATGAGAGAGTTAAAACCAACACTTCGTAACGGATTCAGGCAAGGACGTGAACCACCGTTACATTATTTAAACAGTCAAATTCGAGGTCAATTTCTGACTTCGAGTAATCAATCATTTTATCAAAAATTTAAAATGGAGTTCAGAAACCATTTTAAAAAACGGAGCGGAATCCGAAAAGCTAACGAGTAGGAAAATTTTAAATTTTAAGGAAATGAAAAAAAAAGTATTATTAGGGATGATTACAGCATTATTTCTTGTTAGTTGTGGAAATAAATATGACAAAATAACTTTTAATTCGGAAAATAATGAGTACGAGTTATTAATAAACACAAAAAGCAATAATTCAATCGACATTGATGAAATTAAATTTTCAATTGGTAAAAGCATTAAAGACTCTCTAAAACTTTCAGACAGTAGAATTCTAGAAATTGCAAATAAAGGTATAGAAAATGCAGATGCCAAGATAAAGCACAAAATGACTTATCAATATCCAAAAATCGCAAGTATATACTTCGTTCCCAACAACAATGATATTGAAGTTTTTTTTATGGGTAGTGCAGAAAACTCTTATGGAGTTAGGGATAAAGTTATGTCTTTTGTTTGTTTCGATAAAAATGGCGAAATCATAATCGATGATAATGATTTACCACTAGTTAGATAGTACAATTTTCTGAACTGATGATAGAAGAAAAAGACACATTAGAAAAGGAAACAATAGAGAAGTTAAATTATCTATCGACAAAATCAAAGGAGTTATTAGATAGACAAATATCTACCTATAGAACTCATCATTTTAAAGCAGGTATAGTCATTTCAATATTATCAATTTTTACGCCTTTATTTATAAGTAATACAAAAGTGGAAAATTGTATTTTAAATTATTTAATTATTTGCTCATTAATATCGGTTCTTCTATCGATTATTTTAATGGTTAAAATTTTAAAGTCAGAAAAACTGGATCAAGGGTTTAATCCAAATCAACTTGATTCTCTTGTAAATAAAGATTTTAAAGACATAATATTATTTGAAATAGGAGCTAAACGAGAATCCTTTGTTGCTAACGCTAAAAAAGTTAGTAAACAAAATAAAATATTTAACATTGGTTTGAATTTAGCTGTATTAGGAATCATATTGTCGATTGTGTCAATTATTATATCAAAAATGATTTGAATTATGAATAAGAAACAAAATACAAAGCAAAATGTCAAAAAGACTACTGAAAAATTAATTATACCTAAAGTATCAAAAGATAAAAGGATACAATTGGATGAGGATAAAAAGCCGAAAGACAAAGGAAAATAACCCTCTCATAACATGCTATTACTCGCAAGCCGAAATAACTACTTCGATTAACATTTATCTTTAGAAAAAAGTCTTATCTTCGTATCTAAGTTTAATGCTAAAAGTCGGCCAGCGAGTAGTAGCTTCCCGTTACAGGCAATGTGGGGCGACAGTACATTACAACATTTTTATTAATCGAAAAATGAACAGAATAACAATCATTTTCGCAATTCTTTCCTTGATTACAAGCGGATGTCATTACCGCATACTTTCTTCATCCTGGTCCAATCATGGACAGTTCTACCCGCCGATACTTAGTGAACAAACTTACAAAGTATATCAACAACCGACACCATTTGACTATGTTGAGATTCTTTACTTGGGAGAAGATTCAACTTTTGTCCAAATAGTAGCAGGACAGTTGAACTTAGATCCGATCAAAGGAACATATGAAATTAAACATGGAAGACTCATTTTTCAACCTGATAATAGCGACCGAAATAAAGTCAACACAGTTTATTTTGATAAGACAGAAATTCAAGACAGCATTATGTTCACCGCATTTTCAACTTGGGACTATCAAATCCCTATTGAAATGATAACATTCGAATATCCAGACTCGACAATTCATGAGAATTTCTTTTTCGCTGGCGATACAGTTCGATTATTATTCCCGAGAAATTTTGACACTATTAAAGTCTATTCAACTTATTTAGACAATAGGCCAGTTCACATTACATCTAATATGCTCAGAGATAATAATTTAGTAAGTATTTATTTTGGCATGAGTTACCCTGACAGCTATAGGATAGATGACAATGAGAAATGGAGATTCTCAATAAATAAGAACAAACTGAGACATCAAACATTTTCTATGTTCAGAAAACGACACCCGTACTATTATCAAGGAGAAATCGAAATAAAAAAAGATTTATGATTTAGAAAAGAAACACTGCCTGTAACAGCATCTAAGAAAACATGGGGCGCAATCAGGTAGCGAGACATTTTGTACTTTGGTTCAAACATTTTCCCGGCCGAGAGCGATGCGGTGTTAAAATGCCCCACGTTTCTTAGCTGCGAAACGTTAGAGGCAATTAACGATTTAATAATAAATAAAAACAAATAATAATGTTAGATAAAACAAACAAATTTTTAGCGGTTATACTTTTAATATCCATTCCTTTATTTAGCTTTTGCCAAGAGGAAAATACTAACAAAGAAATTGAAAAGATAGTTGAAGTTCCTGAAATGAATAAAGCTAATCTTTATAGTAATGCTCTTTCATTTTTTGCAAATAACTTTAAATCTGCAAATGATGTTATTCAGATGAAAGACGAAACATCTGGAAAAGTTATTGGAAAAGGAATTGTAAAAAACGGCAATGCTAATAGAAATATTAAAATAGCAATTGATGTTAAAGATAATAAATATCGATATACGATAACTATTGAGCCTTTCATCGAATTAAAAAAAGTTGAATTAGAAGATATTAATAAAATTGGTTCTGTAAAAGGAAAAACATTTATAAGATACGGTTATGTTAATGGAGCTTTAACTATCGATAAAGATAATTCTTATATTGAATGTATTGGTCAATTCAGTTGTAACGGAGAAAAATATTATTACTCTGGTAAAAATGAAATATTAGGATTATCAAAAAAAGCAAAAGAAGAATGGCAACAAAGTGTAGATAATAAAATATCTGAAGTAATAAATGAATTAGAAATAAACCCTACAAACAAAGAGGATTCGGAGTTAATTAATTTAATTAAAAACCTTGAAAATGAAATGTCAAAAAAGGATGATTGGTAAAAACTAATAACTTTAAATCTATATTAATATGTGGTTCAAAAAAAATAAAAAAATAGATTTATCTTCAAATAACAGCAATGTTAATGGGTCAATTAAAGATATATATGGTGATGATTACGATAGTTTAACATTTGCTACAGAAAGATTGATTGAAGCGACTAATTTGTTATTTACAAACAAAAAGAAAGAAGCGCTTAAATTGTTATTAAGTAACTTTAAGCTACTTGAAGAAAATAAAGAAAACTTAGGTTATCAGACATTTCTTAGAGATGTTCCTGTCGTTGTAAACCTCTTTGCTGAACTTAAACAGAAACCAAAGGGTCGAGAATTTTTAGAAACTATTATTAAGAGCTATCCTAATGATGAAAGGGTAGGAAAATGGGAGAAGTTGTTTAAAAAATATTTACAAGAGGATAATGAATGAATCTCATTGTTTAGAAATGATTATAATGCCTCTAACCTGTCGTTTTGCGTCAGGCGGGTTAATTGCTTCGATTTAACATTTTTCGTAAGAAAAAATTTTTATCTTCGTACTAATATTTAACGCTAAAATCCGCCCGAACGCAAAGCGCCGACCGTTATGCACAAGCAAATTTAACAATTAAAAATTTGTATTTTATGAAAATAATTCGTAATATTTGAAAAATAAACATAAAAAAACGAACATTATGGGACGTATTTGGAATGGCGAGAATGCCAAATTAAAACTAGATGAGCTTTATGTTCTTTCCGATGGTGAGAGAATAAAGCAAGCACAGATGATTCGAACTGACCTGAAAGCATGGGCGCTGGAAAACTTCTGTTTCTCTGATTTACAAAAAAGATGTTTAGAAAGTATTTCTGAAACTTATCTTGAAGAAGTCGGACAAATGATAGCAAGAGCTATCGAAAAAAGGTATCCTATAGAACTTGCTGTTACTGATGACACTTTGCCAGTAGCACAAAGAGTTAGAAAAGGCGGTGTAGATGTGGGATGGTCTAAGGATGGTGGATTTTATATTAGAATCTGGTTTGAATGGTAATTAATTTTAATTAAAGCACAACAATCTCAAAATTGTTGTACTTTTTTATTTGAATAATCATGAAATATTTTATATCTTTTACCCTACTAATATTTACTTATTCTTTGAGTTTTAGTCAAAATAAGTATAAAACAAGTTTTGAAACTAACAATGATACAACACTGATTATTTTAAAAGTAAATTTAGATGGTAATAACTATCGTTTTATTTTTGATACAGGTGCACAAATTAGTGTCATTTTCAATCAAAGTAATATTGACTTATCAAAATCAAGAACCGTGAAGGCTATTGACGTGTATGGTAAATCTTCTGATGTTTCTATAATTAGAAAAAAAATCACTATACCTTCGATTAAGGCAGCAAATAAAGGTTATTGTCTAATTATGAATAATAAGCCTGCTTTTATGGATTATCTGAATATTGACGGTATTATTGGCGCTGATTTAATAAACAAATATGATTGGAAAATTGACTTAAAGAAATTGGAAGTAATCCGTATAGATAAAAAGGATAAACCTAATTCTGATAGCTTATTTACCATCCCCACTCATTACGAAAATGAACGCACTAGAGTAATTGATACTTATGTAATAAATAATGGAGATACTTCTTCTTACACTATTGACACAGGTGCAAGTTTAATTATAGCAACCTATAAACCTGATTCTTTAATCAAAACCAACCAAGCAAATATACTTCAATCATACACCTATAATTTCACTATAACAAGTAGTTATCTTGAAGATACTTCATATATTAGCATGGAAAATATTAAAATAGGGGATCTTAATATTGAAGAAATTCCATTTTCAAATCGACGTAAAATAGGTACTCATAACACTATTGGCTTGTCTTTTTTCAAACCCTTTGGAGAGTTTTATATTTTAAATTCTAATAATATTGTTCTAACTCCAAAAGTAGAAAAATATCAATATTATTTCCCGAACTTCAAAATAATTAACGGTACAATAATGTCTCAATATCAAAAGATTAATGAACCAATATCTCCTTCTTATTTAGGAAAAAAAATTAATGAGTCAGACGAATTCAAAGTTACAGACATAAACGTTCCAATAACTAAATACAGATAATAAGCCAGTGCATAACAAGTCATCTTGTGCAAGCTGGGTAAATCGCTTCGATTTACCATTTATCGAAAGAAAAATATTTGTATCTTCGTGTCTAAGTTTAACGTAAAGAGCCAGCCTGCACAAGGTGCCAAACCGTTATCGCTCAGTGTAGGGTAAACATAGTTTAAGATTATCATTAATCAAATAAAAACAATACATTTGTTTGTAATTTTCATTGAAAATAATAATGAAAGAAGATGTGGAAAATTATTTAATCCACTGGTAAAATCAGAATTAACCCGACAACATAGATGAAGAATGAAAAGGAAGACATTTAAAATAATATTAAGATTTTTTCTTATATCGGTTGCACTAATTTTAGTTGGCGGAATATCATATTATTATTTAGGTCGCCAATGTAACTGTTCTTGGGACTATAAAAAGATGAAAGAAAAAATTGAATTAAATTATGCAGGATTTCACGATAAAATAGAGAATAGAGAAGATGAGTATAATAAATTAGTTGAAGAAATTGAAAAACAGACTAAAAACACAACTGATTTTAAAAAATGTGATAAACTGTTAAAGGATTATATGTCATTTTTCAATGATAGACACATATATATGCAAGTCTCTGACCCTTCAACATTTAATAAGCCAGCTAAAACTCCGTCTTTTCAAAAAATAGATGATAACTTTTGTCTTTTAACGTTGCCTTCTTTCGCTACTGAAAATATAAATGGAAATAAAAATGCTGAAGAAATCGACAGTATTATTAATGCAAATCATAAAATAATTGTTACTACACCATTTTTGATTATTGACATAACAGGAAATGAAGGAGGCGTAGATTATGCTTATGATCCGATTCTGTCTTATATTTTTTCTAAAAAAACATATGCAATTGATGTTGCAGAATTTTGGTCTAGCGATGACAATATTGCTCGAATTGAAAATATTTTAAAAATGCCGAATTTGCCAGAAGATACAAAACAACAACAACAAGCAATGCTAAAAGCAATGAAAGCAAATAAAGGTTCTTTTGTAAATCCATTTGGTGCAGATATTGTTAAAAATGAATTAGATACAATTTATCCAATACCTATACGAGTCGCCATTTTAACGGATGAAAAAAATGCAAGTAGTGCAGAACAATTCTTACTTGAAGCGACATTAAGCGATAAGGTAATAACTTTTGGGACAGGAAATACATCAGGTACATTGGATTACTCCAATATATACTTTGAATTTTTACCATCCTCGTATCATCATACAATATTTTCAAACATCGTTGGTTTTGATAGAGTTTACGGTCGGGCAATGGCAATACCAACTTCTCGTTCATTAAGAGTAAAACAAGGAGAAAATTTTGATGAACACGGTTATACTCCTAATATTTTAATTCCAAAAAACACTAAAAATAAAATCGCATTTATCAAAGCGTATTTATTAAGCGAGAAAAAAGGAATTCATTGATTCATTTTGATTTTTTATATGCTGTTTGTTAATAAAAAATGTAAATTAAATCTTTGTAGAATGTAACTTAAAAATGAAAAACACCGAAGCGATAACCCGTGGTTCAGAGAAATGGCAAGATAAATGCTTCGTTTTGAAGATTGTCGAAAAAAAGAAATTTATGCTTCGTGCTTAAATTTACTCTAAAAGTTGCCACTTCTCTGAGCCACCAGCCGTTATGCACAAGGTTAGACAACGCACGAATTAACAAAATAGCAATCAATGAAAGAATTTTTTTGGATATTACTTTTTTTCCTGGGTTTGAGTAAATCAATGCTTGGTCAAAATCAAATTGAGATAGAGGGTAAAATATTTGATAAGGAGACAAATGAACCTATTCCATTCGCAAATATTTACAACAAAAGTTCAAAAAAAGGAACAATAAGTAATACAGGCGGTTATTTTAGAATTTTAATCAATGAAGTAACAGACACAATTACTATTTCTTCCATTGGTTACAAGGAGCAAACTATAAAGATTAAAGCAGACAAAAAAAACTATCTTATTTTTCTAGAGGAAAACATTCTTTTATTAAACGAAATAATAGTAACACCAAAAGACAATGCGTATTTGTTTGAACTAATACAAGCAAGCAAGAAATCTATTTCAAATATTGAAAGGAAATCGAAAGCGTACTACGAGTTAAAGAGTTTTGTAAATGACAGTCAAATAGAACTTGTAGAAGGTTATTACAACATTGACGTGAGGGGATATAAACTGATGAACATACATTTGAAGGCAGGAAGAATAGCTTTACGCCCTACTAGCAACCGTATTTTTGCTTCATTAGAAAGTTCAAGAGCATTACTTATGTTAAACATATTTGGAAAAAATGACCATTTCCCAACGAATCCAATGGAACTAACTAAATCGAAATTAAGGAAAAACTATTACCTTAATTTGGATAGTAAGTATCTTGACGAGGCTAATGACTCAATATACATAATTGAATATAAGCCTAAAGACACAACAGGATTATTTTTTCATGGAAAACTATGGATTAATAAGACAAAGAATCATCTTCTAAAAATCACATTAAATTGTGATAACACTTTAAAACATCCATTCTTGCCTTTATTTCCATCAGATAAAATTTCTAATGTCAGTTTATTCATAACTCAATCTTTCAATATGTCAAGTGGTCAAGTAGTATTTAAACACACCGACTTTATTTACAAAATTGATTATATAAGCAGAATTGGAAAAACGGAAGAGCAAAACTATACAATCCTGACTAATGCTGTTTTATATGCGTACGATTATGAGAACTCCTTTAACCTACCATCTTTTGATTTTAAAGATTTTAACATTGGCGACTATCGAAAAATAAACACAATGCCTTACAATGATTTCTTTTGGACTTACAATGATGAATATCGCATGAACGATAGTATCAATGCCAATCAACTTTTTTTTGCTGACAGTTCCTCCTTAACTAATATAACCCTCTTCAAATCCAATAATATTTCAAAAAACGGTCTTTTTGAGCACCCTTACGTTAGTTGGTCAAAAAATAGGATAAAATTTCGTGAAATTTTGCAAGACACTTCTGTTATTAATGTAACAACTGGATTTAAGTCAGAACAATACAAACTTGTCGTTAAAATTTATTTTGACATTAATTCTTACAAAGATTCAACCCATATTATTACTTCCACAGTAATCGACCCCTATGAAAGTTTTTATCATCTTCCAATAGATAATCAAACTCATTGCTTTATAAATATTTACTTTGACCTATGTGAAATTGCAAGACGAGAATTGGAAGAAAAATTAAAAGCCTCAAAAAACAATGTATATAGAGTAAAAGAAATTTATAACGACTTTATGAACCAGTTTGAAACTAAAAGAAATGAGTATCTAAAAGCTGTTGAGAGAGGGACAAATGAAAAAGAAATAATAAAATATAACAACATTGTATACGAAAAATTGGGGATAGACAATATTGAATTATTTCAACCATACAAAAATGAAAAATAACCCTGTGCATAACATCACCTATACGCAAGCAGGGGTTTCGTGCTTCGTAAGACAGGAAAGTGGTAGATTTAAAGTTCAGTTCTTCGTGGGAAGTTCAGTGGTTAAAATCCCTGCCTGCGTATAGCTGAGAACCGTTATGCCAAACCCATGTAAAAAGAAACCATTGATTATAAGCGACTAAATATATCTTTAAGATAATCAGACAATTTGAATAAGATGATTTAAGGACAAAAGACTTGTTTTTATTATCTTTGGTATTTGAATAAGAATCATATGGAAGACATCTTAATAATAGTTGGTTTTTGTATTTTATTAATATATTTATTAATACTCTTAATATTTAAGGTTTTTCAATTTTTAATTCGCTCAATAAATAAACTATTCAAAACAAGGAAGCCTATAAAAACACAGAAAGCGTTTTCAGATGTAAAAAAACACGATGTGAACAAAAGTCCAAAAATAAAAACAAATATATCGTCATCAAATGTTAAAACAGCTGCTAAAGACGATTCTATTATTGATGTAACAGGACAATCCTATAAAATAAGTACAAGTAATAATTTAAAGAAGTTTATAAATGGTATTCCTGTGTGGAAAACCCGCAATATTTCCTCTTATTCTGAAATCGAAAACGCAACAAATCAGCAAAAGAAATTTTACAAAATCTATAAAATTAATTTTTTAAATGACATATTCTTTGATTTGGAAGGAAATTCAAATTATGCTTTTATTTTGCTATTTGACATATTGGAAGAATTTGAAATTCATAAAAACATTAATTTATTGGAACATCGTCTTAAATCTTTAGGCGAGAATTACCCCGAAGTTAAAACATTTAGTACAATGTTTTTAAATGATGAAAAAAAGATTTTCTTTGAATCATCATCACAAGAGGAAAACACTGTTCAAAAACATTACTACAATGACAATAGATTAGGTAATAAATATAGACTTCAATTGGATTTAAAAGATGATGAAATAACAATTTTAAATTCATTAGTTGACACCAATAATAAATTTAATTCAATACTATTCTGCGAATTTCAACTAGTAACTCTACTGTTAGGTTGTATTAAAGTACTCAAAGAAAGGTATGGAGTTGAGAAACTAACTAACATAATCGAGATTATTCTTGGTGAAGAACGCAATATAAACTTCAGATTATACAGCAATACTTACAATATTAGCTCTAACAATGTTGTCTATCAATGTGTCTATAAAACTTGTGAAAATTCATTACGTGATTATTTCAAAGTTGGGAGAAAAAGTGACATACAATACTATTTAAAAACTAAAGAATCAGTTAATCTTTTTAATGAGAAAATATTAATCGTTATTCAGGATTTTATCGATTCAAGTATTTCCGGAATTAAGGAAATAGACATTGAAAGTGAAATTGAAATAAATAACTATAGTCGGTCGAGATATAAACATAAGCTAAAACATTTATCCGATACTTTTCAGAAAACTAAATTACAAGACTACAAGAACGCTATTGAAAATTTAGCCAAAAGAAATCAAGGAAACCCTTATATTGAAAATATTTTCTACGAAGCTTCAAAGTTCATTTCTAAGTATGACAAATTAATGTCATTATCATTTTATGTTCAATATATTTATCATGATTTAGACTCTGACAATTTTGATAACAAACAACTAACAAAAACTATCCAAAAAAGCCTTTTTAAAACCGATGAACAAATTCAGGATTTTAAGCAGATTATTAATGATTTAATTTTAGATAGAGATTTAGAAAAGGCATTAAAATCTGTTACAAAAATTTATGAAGTAAAACGAAAAAAAATACAATTGGATAAAACCTCAATCAAAGAAGTACAACAACAATCTGCAGGAACGGTTGACCTCCTAAATGAATATTTGCGTGATGACTTTGAAGAAGAAAACAATTCAATCCAGTCTCAAGAAATAAGCAATGATGAAATTATGATTGAATTAACTCAAAAGAAGGAAGAATCTCATCAATCGATGTTTTTGAATGAATTATCTTTAAATCCTACACAAATTTCTGTTTTAGGATTATTTCATAAAAACAACTTGTCGGTTCCTCAAATTGACATTGAAGATTTTGTAAAGACTAAAGGTTTTTTAAAAAATCAAGTTATTGATAGTATTAATGAAACTTGTTATGAAATTTTAGATGATGTTTTAATCGAGGAAGAAGATGATTATTATACTATAATACCTGAATATTTTGAAAAAATAAAAGCAATATGATGAACAATATAAAACCAAAAGAAGCAACTTCTATAATCAATTCTTTAACTGGAGGAGTAGTACCGAAGATTGGCATTCAACACATAACAGTTGGACGTTCTGAGGAAATTAATGCAGTTATATCCGCATTAGAAGATGTAAAGAATGGTCATAGTATGGTGAAGTTCTGGATAGGTGATTTCGGTTCGGGCAAATCATTTATGCTTCACTTGCTTAATACCGTTGCGTTAAAACAAAAGTTTGTTGTTACTAATGCTGATTTTACACCCGATAATCGTTTGTACTCTAATGACGGAAAAGGAGTTGCTCTATATTCTGCAATAATGGATAATATTTCAATCCAAACAAAACCTGAAGGCGGTGCTTTACCTACTCTATTAGAAAAATGGATTGAACAAGTAATTACAAAGACGGCAGATGAAAACAACATTTTATTTGTTGAAATCAGAAATGAGCAATATTTGAAACTCATTCAAAACAACATAATGAAAACTATAAACGAAATCACAGAAGTAGGTGGCTTCGATTTTGGAACTGTTATTTTGAAATATTATGAAGGTTATATTATAGGAGATGAGCAGCTTAGACGGAATGCTTTAAAATGGTTAAAAGGTGAGTACAGTACAAAAACAGAAGCAAGACAAGATTTAGGAGTTAGAGAGATAATTAATGACCTTAATTATTATGATATGCTTAAGAATTTCTGTAAGCTATTTGTAAGTATGGGTTATAGTGGTTTTATGATAAATTTAGACGAAGCAATAAATCTTTACAAGATTTCAACTTCTGTAATGAGAGCAAAGAATTATGAAAAAATCTTAACTATATATAATGACTGTTTTCAAGGTAAAGTATCTAATTTATTTTTCAATTTTGCAGGTACAAAAGAATTTCTAGAGAATCAGCGTAGAGGTCTATTCAGTTATGATGCTTTAAAAACAAGACTTGCAACCAATAAATATGAGACAGCAGAAATAAGAGATTTTTCTCAACCTGTATTAAAACTATTTCCACTTGATCATAACGAGATTTTTGTTTTATTGAAAAAGTTAAAATCAATTTTCGATTTTAATTATAAAACAGTAATTGAAGTTTCAGACGAGGAAATTCAGCAATTTATGGAGGAAATATATAACAAACCAGGTGTGTCAGAGTTTTTGACACCTAGAGATGTTATTCGGAATTTTCTAAATATCTTAAATATTATTAGACAAAATCCAACAGTGGATAAAAAAAATCTGTTTGGTGAAATAGAAATAAGAGATGAACGACCGGACGACCTTTCTCAATTGGATAATATAGAAGAATTATGAATTCCTTTGAATTACTTTCAGAACCAATACGAAAATTCATTCATGATAAAGGTTGGGAAGAGCTACGACCAATTCAAAACGCTGCTATTTCAAGAATTTTAAGCTCTAATGAAAATTTTATTTTAGCATCAAGAACAGCATCAGGAAAAACGGAAGCTGCATTCTTACCAATACTTTCTAAAGTAAACTTTAATGATTCTGGCGTCCAAGTCCTATATGTTTCGCCATTAATCGCCTTAATAAACGACCAATTCTATCGTGTTGAAGAACTTTGCAAAAACCTTGATGTAACTGTTACAAAATGGCACGGAGAAGCAAATAAAACTTTGAAAGATAGATTAATCAAACAGCCAAATGGAATTGTTTTAATCACTCCCGAATCATTAGAAGCAATGTTTGTAAATAAACCATTCCATGTTAAACAGTTATTTTCAAATCTAAAATATGTTGTTATTGACGAAATACATTCTTTTATTGGAACAGACAGAGGAACTCAATTGAAATCTATTTTAAGCAGACTTCAAAGGGTTAATTCCAATTCATTTAGTGTTGTAGGTCTTTCGGCAACAATTGGGGATTACAATGAAGCAAAGAGATTTACTGGAGATGAGTTAAAAACCAAAGTATTATTAGACAGAACTGCAAAAGATATCAATGTTCTATTCCGCTTTTTTAAAAATGAAAATGAAGAATTGCCTTTAGAACTTTTGAAAGACTTATATGTTGAAACCAAAGACAATAAAGTTTTAATCTTCCCAAACAGCAGAGGACGGGCAGAAGAAGTAGCAGTAAAACTCAAAAAAATATCTGAGAGAGTAAATGGACATCCAAATTACTTTTCACATCATTCTTCAGTTGATAGAGAAGTAAGAGAATATGTTGAGTCCTTTGCAAAGGACAATAAGCGACATAACTTTTGTATTTCATGCACATCAACTTTAGAGCTTGGTATTGATATAGGTTCTGTTGATGAAGTTGTTCAGATAGATGCAACTCACAGTATTGCTTCATTAATTCAAAGAGTTGGTAGAAGCGGAAGAAAAGAAGGTGAAAGCAGTAAATTATTCCTTTATGCTACTACTCAATGGACTTTACTACAATCTATAGCTTGCTGGCTTTTATACAAAGAGGGTTTTATTGAACCACCCGAAATAAATGTGAAACCTTATGATATTTTAGTTCATCAAGCATTGTCTATAACTAAAGGTCATTCAGGAATTCTATTAACAGAACTGATAAGACAACTAAAAGAAAATTCAGCTTTCAATTTAATTGAGCAATCTGAAATTGAAGAAATACTTCAACATTTGATTGAAATTGATTTCCTTGAAAAACTTCAACACGAGGTTATCATCGGTGTTGATGGCGAGAAAGTTGTAAATAGCCGTGAATTTTACAGCGTATTCAAAACCGAAGAGAACTTTAAAGTTGTAAATGCAGGAAATACAATTGGAGAAGTGCCTTTTTCGCCCCAAATTATTGAAGATGAAAACATATTGCTATCTGCAAAAATATGGAAGATTAAATTCGTTGACCAAAAAGCGAAAAAAATAGAAGTAATTCCAGCAAAAGACGGGAAAAAGCCTATGTTTTTTGGTGGTGGCACGGTTGTTCATCAAAAGATTAGAGAGAAAATGTTTGAGGTATTGTATTCTAAGACTGAATATGACTTTCTTGATAAACCAAGTTTTGATGAAATTGAAATGATGCGAAAAGATTTCGCTGTTTTCGACATAAGGGATTTGCAATCTGAAAGACCTTTATTAACTGCAGAAAAATATCTACAACTATTCACATTTACTGGGACACGAGTCAACAGGACGATACAATTACTTTTGAATATCGCTGGAATTAAGAATATATTTGACGACGGTAATAGCTCATTTGAAATTAAAGTTTCTAAACAAGAATTGATTTCTAAATGGGATTATTTATCGGTTCCATTAACTGATATTGATACACATATTTCAACGCTCATAGAAGCCAAACCGACACTTTTAGACTTTTCTAAATGGGGAAATTATTTACCAAAACGTTATCAAATCAAACTATTGAAAAATAGATATTTTGACATAGAACAAACAAAGAAATTATTAACCACAATCAAGTTAATTGACAATGAATAAGCTATTTAAGAGTAATTATTTCAATTTGCTTTTTTCTTAGTTTAACACTTTCGCAATAACAACTGGGCATGGCATAACATCAAATAAGCACCAGCCACAATAAATGCTTCGCACCACGTTTCTTGTATAAATTAAATTGTATCTTCGTATCTAAGTTTAACGTAAAAATGTGGCCGTTGCCTATTTGAGAACCGTTACCAGCAAGCGTAGAGAACGACACGACAACATCGAAACGACTGACATAAACAAGAAAAAGTAAACCATTTTGACAGGTGACCAAGGACATAAAAACGATACAACAAACGGACAGCGAGTAAGCCGACACTCATTGCCTACCCTTCTGTGTTTTATTTTTTTTCCCACCGCACAAAATATTTTGAAATTCAATGCCAACCCGCAAATGGCACATTTGGTTTTGCCCGACACACAAGCCGACCCTTCGCAAAACCAAAAGAGCCATTTTTTGCCACCGCACCAAATGACGAGAATGGGCATTAAAAACTTAAATTAGCAGACTTTAAACGAATTAATACTTAACAGAATATAATGGCTAAACAAAAAGCAACAACGGAAGAACCTTTAGAGAAACAACTCTGGAAAGCAGCGGACAAACTCCGAAAGAACATAGATGCTGCCGAATACAAGCATATTGTATTGGGTTTAATCTTCCTGAAATATATCTCTGATGCTTTTGAAGAATTATATGCAAGACTGAAAGCAGACGAAGCAAACGGTGCAGACCCCGAAGACAAAGACGAATACAAAGCAGAAAATGTATTCTTTGTTCCGCAGGATGCCCGATGGGCTTACTTGCAGTCGAAAGCGAAACAACCTGAAATTGGAAAGTTTGTGGACGATGCAATGGATGCCATTGAAAAAGAAAACGCTTCCTTGAAGGGGGTTTTACCCAAAGTATTTGCCCGACAAAATCTCGACCCGACAAGTTTGGGTGAACTCATTGACTTGGTTGGAAACATTGCCTTAGGTGATGCCAAAGCAAGAAGTGCCGATGTGCTTGGACACGTTTTTGAATATTTTTTGGGTGAGTTTGCCCTTGCAGAAGGCAAGAAAGGCGGACAGTTCTATACGCCAAGAAGCGTTGTAGAATTATTGGTTGAAATGTTGGAGCCATACAAAGGCCGTGTTTTTGACCCTTGCTGTGGTTCGGGTGGTATGTTTGTGCAAAGTTTGAAATTTGTGGATAGCCATGCAGGGCGTGTAAACGATATTTCCATTTACGGACAAGAAAGCAACCAAACCACTTGGCGATTGGCCAAAATGAACTTGGCTATTCGTGGCATTGACAGTTCACAAGTGAAATGGAACAACGAAGGTTCTTTTTTGAATGATGCCCACAAAGACCTGAAAGCCGATTATATTATTGCCAACCCACCGTTTAACGTGAGTGATTGGGGAGGTGATTTAATGCGAACCGATGGACGTTGGCAATACGGTACACCGCCAACAGGCAACGCCAACTTTGCCTGGATGCAACATTTCATTTACCACTTAGCACCAAGCGGACAAGCTGGTGTTGTTTTGGCAAAAGGTGCTTTGACTTCTAAAACATCAGGCGAAGGCGACATAAGAAAAGCATTGGTTGAAAACGGTTTGATTGATTGTATTGTAAACCTGCCTGCCAAATTGTTTTTAAATACACAGATTCCTGCTGCCTTATGGTTTATGAGCCGAAACCGTACAAACGGAAAATTCAGAGACCGAAGCAACGAGATTTTATTTATCGATGCCCGAAACTTAGGGCATTTGATAAACCGAAGAACCCGTGAACTTTCACAGCAAGACATTGACAAAATTACCAGCACTTACCACAATTGGAGAAACCTTGATGGCAAGTATGAAGACATTGCTGGCTTTTGTGCTTCTGCTCCTATTAGCAAGGTAAAAGAATTGGACTATGTGCTTACTCCGGGCAGATATGTGGGTTTACCTGATGAAGAAGACGACTTTAATTTTGTAGAGCGCTTTGCCAGCTTAAAAGCCGAGTTGGAAGCCCAGTTTAAAGAAGAAGCAAAACTGAATGAAATGATTGCTGCTAACCTTTTAAAGATTAATATCAATGAGTGAGTGGAAAGAGGGCACATTAAAAGAAATTGCTGAAATTGAAATGGGACAATCACCCAGTGGTGATACTTGTAATTCTAATGGACAAGGAATTCCTTTACTAAATGGACCTACAGAATTTGGGGCCAGAAATCCAATAGCTGTTCAATATACAATTGATGCAAAACGGTTAAGCAGACCAAATGACATTCTATTTTGCGTAAGAGGCTCTACCACAGGAAAAATGAATTGGTCTGATAAAAAGTATGCAATAGGTAGAGGATTGGCAGCAATAAGACACAAAAAAGGAGATAACTACAGGTATTTTATAAGAGGAATTATTGACCATAATTTAGAACTCTTACTTGCAAGTGCTACTGGCTCAACTTTTCCAAATATATCAAGAAATCAATTAGAGGAATTAGAGATTTTAATCCCCCCTCTCCCCGAACAAACAGCCATTGCCTCCGTCCTCAGCAGTTTAGACGACAAAATAGACCTGCTGCACCGCCAAAACGCCACCTTAGAAAAAATGGCTGAAACGCTGTTTAGGCAGTGGTTTGTGGAAGAAGCGAAGGAAGAGTGGGAGAATTGCAATTTAGAAGATTTATGCACTCAAATAAATTCAGGCGGCACACCTTTGACCAAAATAGAATCGTATTACAATGGCAACATAAATTGGTATTCTACCAAAGAACTTAACGACAACTATCTATTTGAAAGCATATCAAAAATTACGCAAGATGGTCTGGATAACTCGTCTGCAAAATTATTTCCAAAAGGAACTGTTTTGATTGCTATTTATGCGGCACCGACAGTTGGAAGACTTGGTATACTTGGCAATCAAGCATCATTTAATCAAGCTGCTTGCGGGTTAGTTGCCAATAATAAAATTTGTTGCAAAGAATTTATTTATCTCTTTCTCAAAAGCCAAAGAGATGAATTAAATGCGATGGCATCAGGTTCAGCACAACAAAATCTAAATGTTGGCAAAATCAAATCTTACCCATCCTTTATTCCTGATGAAATGTCAATGGCTAAATTTAAAAAGAAAGTAGTGCCCTTGTTTGATAAGATTGAAAAAAATGCAGGTCAAATCCGCACCCTCACATCATTGCGAGATACTTTGTTGCCGAAGTTGATGAGTGGGGATGTAAGGGTGGAAATAGAAAAGGCCTAAAAAAAATAATATGAGTACAGCATTACAACTTGCCATAACCAAAATTGGTGACCTGCTCTTGGATAGTACAATTAGCCAAAATGCGGAGGGGAAGACTATTAGTCCTATCAATTTGGCAATTCCCCCTTATCAACGTCCTTACAAATGGACAACCAAAAATGCTGTCCAACTATTAGATGACATTATTGAGGCAAAAAACCAAAATAAAGAGACTTACCGCGTAGGAACTCTTATCCTTCATTTTGATGCAAAACAATCGGTGTACAATATTGTAGATGGACAACAACGTACCATTACTTTTTCGCTATTGCTTATGGCTATAAATCAAGAGTACGGAGCTTCAATTCCTTTCTTAAATCAGTCGTTAACTGATGATGCTTATAACTCGAGAAACATTCCCAATAACTATAGAACCCTCGAAAGACGCATACATAATATTTCTGATAATCGGGAACGATTAGAACTTGAGGATTACATCAAAAATAATTGTGAACTCATCGTTGTTATTACGGAGGACATTTCCGAAGCATTTCAGTTTTTTGATTCTCAAAATGCTCGTGGTAAAAAGCTATATCCGCATGATTTGTTAAAGGCTTATCACTTAAGAGAAATGAACAATTTGGATATTGCTCAAACCGAAAAAACGGTAAAAGACTGGGAAGATTTGGACCAGAAGAAGTTGTCCCTTTTATTCAGCGATTACCTCTACCGACTGAAAGAATGGATTAAAGGAAACAGAGCTTGGGAGCTTAATGAACATAATATTCAAAAGTTCAAAGGGATAAGCCGCAACGGAAATTATCCTTATGCGCAGTTTTTTAAAGGGGCTTTTGCCTATGCGGATATGGTCAATCAATCTTCAATGCCCTTTGTTTCCGGTATGAACGACCTTAAACCATTTCAGATAGATACCCCCATAATTTCGGGAAAATCATTTTTTGACTATGCCAAACACTATTTTGAAATCTTAAAAGACATTCAAAACAATGATAAATATGAAGGGTATTTTATCAATGATAATGAAATCGTTAAAACACTCAACTTACGAACATACAAAAACGGAGTCGGCAATGGAATAACGCGTCTGTTATTCGATACAGCTGTATTGCTTTATGTAGATAGGTTCTGTCCCAGTGAACGACCATCGAAAACGGATAAAGAAATGTTGGAAAAACAATTCGTAATGTATGCTTTTATTTGGGCATACTCGCTCAGGGCACAATACTATAATCTTGGGTGGCAATCTGCTCAAAATTATATTTTAGGAGCCGGGGTTAAAAATTCATTCAACATTTACAAAATGATAACAGAGGCAGATTCTCCAATTGCATTGTTAAGCTCGCTTTCCGACAAATTAAGTCCACTCTCAATGAGTAAAATCGTAGCAAAAAAAGAGGATATCGATATAGAGGTGAACGGAATTTATCAAAATTACCTACACTATTTCAAGGTGAATAAATTTATTGAGGAATAATATGGCAAAGAATGTTTTACCACTCAAAGAACAGTCGATAGCAGACATATATAACGGTAATCAGGTTACCTATGAAGTACCTATTTATCAGCGAAATTATGCTTGGGAAGATGATGAGATTACTGCACTTATCCAAGATGTGTACGATGCTTATCTTCTGAATAGTAGTTTAAGTAAAAAAGGTACTTATTTCATTGGTACATTGGTTTCCTATCATAAAGGCGACCAAGTATATGAAGTAATCGATGGACAACAACGACTTACCACCATTAACCTTGTGCTTTCTGCTCTAGGCGTACCCCGTCAAAACAAATTAACCTATAGGGCACGAAAAAAATCTAATGATACCATTCTAAGTATCCCTCTATTTAATATTGATGAAAAAGACAATGGTATTATCAATGGTTTCAATTATGCTAAAAATGCACTAAATAAGATTGTTCCGGAAAAGGATTTAGAAAATTTCAAAAAGTATTTTCAGGAAAACGTTCACATTATACACTATAATGTCCCTAGAGATATAGACTTAAATCATTACTTCGAAATAATGAATTCAAGAGGTGAACAACTTGAAAAACACGAAATTATAAAAGCACGTTTAATAGAACAATTGAATGAAGAAGATAAAGTAACATTCAGCCAATTATGGGAAAACTGTAGCATCATGAATGTGCATATTCAGCAGAAATATCGGCAGGAAGCCATTTTTGGAAAAACACATTCTGATTTCATAATTACAAGTTTTGATGAATTACCGAAAGTAGAAGTTGGGGCAGGAAAAAAGTCAATTATTTCACTTTTAGAAGGAAAAGTCGCAGATGATGTGTCTGCTAAAGATGATAACTTAGATAGCTTTCAACCGATTATAGATTTTTCAAATTTATTACTGATTGTACTTAAAATCACAAGAATAAAAGACCCTAACTTCAATCCATCTAATTTTACACTTGATGATAAAGAACTGATTCGGGAATTTGATAAGTTAACTATTGATGAGAAGTTTGTAAAAGAGTTTGGTTTCAATTTATTGAAATCTAAGTATTTCCTAGACAACTACATAGTGCATCATTCAAATGAAAACGACACAATTGAAAGTAATCCATGGAAGTTACAATATTGGCAAAAAGAGGGTAAAAACGAATATTTGAAGAATCTGGATGCTGAAAGTGAAATCCAACAAAAACTGGTGCAGTTACTTTCTATGTTTGAAGTTTCATTCACAGCAAGACAAAGGAAAAATTACTTGTTCTATTGTTTATTACATCTGTTTAATGAAGGTAGCGATGTTGCAAACTATTATGAATTTGTAAAAGGATTGGCAGATAAGTACTTCATTGATGTTTATTTAGATCAGAGTAAATTGAATGCGATTAATACGCCCAATCCAGGTAGTTTTGACATCACAATCCTAAGTAATAACAAGCTTGGTACTGAACTGCAAAATATCAATTTAGATTTTTCTAATATTTATGGTGATGGTACAGTAAAATCAAACGGGATTCCATTATTTGTATTTAATTACTTAGACTATAAATTGTGGGAGAAATACTTTAATGAGTTAAGAGGCGAAAAAACAAAAGAAGGAAGTTCTGAAAGAATAGCCTTTTTTGACACACTTGGTTGTAGTGACTTTGGCTTAAAAATTTTTGAACAGTTCTATTTTTCGAGAACTCGAAGAAGTTTAGAACATTTCTATCCTCAATCCAAAGGCGATGGAAAAGAAGGTAGGCCATCACAAGACCAAATAAATTGCCTTGGTAATTATGCTATGATTGGTAGCGAAATGAATAGTTCTGGAAATAATTGGGACCCAAATGCAAAACTGAGTCATTATTTAGATGGAGGAAAAATTAAACAGGTGAGTATTGCTTCCATAAAGTTTATGATAATGATGCAAAAGTGCAAGGATAATTTACTGAAAAATAATCGAGAAACTGGCCTAGAGTGGATTTACGATGATATAAAAGAACATCAGGAAAAAATGGAAAATATTCTTTTGGGTAATTAAAAATAGGGTTAGCAAATGACAAGAATAACCGAAAACACCATAGAAACCTTCACTATCGAGTTACTCGAAAAACTCGGTTATGCGTATATCTATGCACCGGATATTGCACCTGATTCAGAAAATCCTGAAAGAGAAAGTTTTGAGCAAGTGCTATTGGTGCAGAGGTTGCAAAATGCCGTTAAGCGAATAAATCATAGTATTCCAACCGATGCACAGACAGAAGCTATAAAAGAAATTCAGCGTATTGCTTCACCTGAACTTCTTACCAACAATGAAAACTTTCATCGTCTTTTAACAGAAGGTATTCCAGTTTCAAAACGTGTGGATGGAGATGACAGGGGCGACAGAGTTTGGCTGATTGATTTCAAGAATCCGCACAACAACGAATTTGTTGTAGCCAACCAATTTACCATCATAGAAAACGGGAACAACAAACGTCCTGACGTTATTTTGTTTGTCAATGGAATTCCGTTGGTAGTTATTGAATTAAAAAATGCAGCAGACGAAAACACAACGATTAATTCTGCTTTCAAGCAAGTAGAAACTTATAAAACCATCATTCCTAGTTTATTCACTTACAACGGCTTTGTGGTTATCTCTGACGGTTTAGAAGCTAAAGCAGGTTCGATTTCTGCGGGATTTAGTCGTTACATGGCTTGGAAATCGGCAGACGGAAAAGCCGAAGCATCGCATTTGGTAAGTCAGTTAGAAACATTAATTCAAGGGATGTTGAATAAAGAAACCTTGATTGACTTAATCAGGCATTTCATTGTTTTTGAAAAATCGAAAAAAGAAGATGCAGTAACGGGTATTACCACCATTTCCACCGTTAAAAAATTAGCTGCATATCATCAATATTATGCTGTAAACAGAGCCGTTGAATCAACTTTAAGAGCAACAGGTTTTACCGTAGAAAATGAAACGCCCTTGAGTATGGTCATGGAATCTCCTGAAAGCTATGGAGTGCCGGGAGTAAAAAATCAACCTATTGGTGACAGAAAAGGCGGTGTGGTTTGGCATACGCAAGGAAGTGGAAAATCATTGTCGATGGTTTTCTATACAGGTAAAATCGTATTGGCTTTAGACAATCCGACCATACTTGTAATTACAGACCGCAACGATTTGGACGATCAACTTTTTGACACATTTGCAGCATCCAAACAATTACTGAGACAAGAACCAGTACAGGCGGAGGACAGAAACCAATTAAAGGATTTATTGAAAGTTGCTTCGGGCGGTGTAGTGTTTGCAACCGTGCAAAAATTTCAACCCGAAGAAGGCAATGTGTATGAATTGCTTTCTGACAGAAAAAACATTGTAGTAATCGCAGACGAAGCACACAGAACCCAATACGGATTTAAGGCCAAAACTATTGATGCCAAAGACGGACAGGGAAATGTGGTTGGAAAGAAAATCGTTTACGGTTTTGCCAAATACATGCGTGATGCTTTGCCAAATGCAACATATTTAGGTTTTACAGGAACACCCATTGAAAGCACAGACGTAAACACACCAGCAGTTTTCGGTAACTATGTGGACATTTACGATATAGCCCAAGCCGTTGAAGATGGAGCAACCGTTCGTATTTTTTACGAAAGCCGTTTGGCAAAAGTGAAATTAAGTGAAGAAGGCAAACAATTAGTTGACGACCTTGATGATGAGTTAGAACAAGAAGATTTAACCAATACACAAAAAGCAAAAGCCAAGTGGACACAATTGGAAGCCTTGGTTGGTAGTGAAAATCGAATTAAGAATATAGCCAAAGACATAGTTGCACATTTTAGCCAACGTCAGGAAGTGTTTGAAGGCAAAGGAATGATTGTTTCCATGAGTCGCAGAATTGCAGCCGATTTGTATCAGGCAATTATTGACCTGAAACCCGAATGGCATTCAGACGATTTGAATAAAGGCGTGATAAAAGTGGTCATGACTTCGGCATCTTCAGATGGTCCGAAGATTTCCAAACATCATACCACCAAAGAACAAAGAAGAACACTTGCAGAGAGAATGAAAAATCCTGATGACGAATTACAATTGGTCATCGTTCGGGATATGTGGCTCACAGGTTTTGATGCACCAAGTATGCACACCCTTTACATTGACAAACCAATGAAAGGACATAATTTGATGCAAGCCATAGCAAGGGTAAATAGAGTTTATAAAGATAAGCCAGGCGGTTTGATTGTAGATTATTTGGGCATTGCAGCAGACTTGAAAAAAGCTTTGGCATTTTATTCTGATGCAGGCGGAAAAGGCGACCCAACTATATTACAAGAACAAGCCGTTCAATTGATGTTGGAGAAATTAGAAGTTGTTTCTCAAATGTATCATGGTTTTGAATATGAAACTTATTTTGAAGCAGATACTTCAAAGAAGTTATCGTTAATACTTGCAGCCGAAGAACACATTTTAGGACTACAAGATGGAAAGAAAAGATACATCAATGAAGTAACAGCATTGTCAAAAGCTTTTGCCATTGCAATACCTCATGACCAAGCTATGGATGCAAAAGACGAAGTTTCGTTTTTCCAAGCCGTAAAAGCAAGGTTGGCAAAGTTTGACGGAACAGGGTCAGGAAGAACAGATGAAGAAATTGAAACAACCATTCGCCAAGTCATTGACAAGGCTTTAGTTTCCGAACAAGTAATTGATGTTTTTGATGCAGCAGGAATTAAGAAACCCGACATTTCTATTTTATCCGAAGAGTTCTTGTTGGAACTGAAAGGAATGGAGCATAAAAATGTTGCCTTAGAAGTTTTAAAGAAGCTCTTGAATGACGAGATAAAATCAAGAGCTAAAAAGAATCTTGTTAAAAGCAAAACATTTTTAGAAATGCTCGAAAACTCTATCAAGAAATATCACAACAAAATATTGACAGCAGCAGAAGTAATCGAAGAACTTATAAACCTGAGCAAAGACATTGTGGAGATGGACAATGAAGCCAAGCACATGGGTTTATCAGATTTTGAATTTGCTTTTTACACAGCAGTTGCCAACAACGACAGTGCAAGAGAACTCATGCAGCAAGACAAATTGAGAGAACTTGCCGTTGTGCTGACAGAAACCATAAGACAAAACGCATCTATCGACTGGACAATTAAAGAAAGTGTAAAGGCCAAATTGAAAGTTGCGGTAAAAAGAATATTGAGAAAATACGGTTATCTGTCTTGTCCTGAAATAGGTTTACACATTTATTAACCATAAAAAGTGTAAACAATGCAAAAAAGTAAAGTCAATTTAGGACTAAAATCTTCGGGAGAATTTAATTTAGAAGAACGGAGGCAAATCATTGAAGAATATCTTCAATCAGATTGTACTAAAAGAGAAATCTGGTATAAATATACCGGTCAAGAACATGAAAAAGGTTATCTTTTAAATTGGATGCGTCAACTAGGTTACCAAGTTCCAGAGAAAAGAGTTAAATTTGTTTCGACTAAAACACTAGCTATGAGCAACAAAGCCAAAGAATCGGTAGAAGTAACTCAATTAAAGGAAAAAATTAAACAGCTAGAAAAGGCACTAGTCAGCTCTGAACTAAGAGCCACTGCGTATGAAACAATGATTGAAATTGCAGAAAAGGAGCTAAAAATAAGTATTAAAAAAGTCCAATACCAAACAATCTTTACGATAAAAATGCGTCAACCTAAAATAGGATTAAGCAAATTATGCTGGTTGTTTGGTGTTACTCGTCAGGCATATTATCAGAGTTTTTATAGAGCAGAATTTCAAGAAATTGAACAAGCTTTAGTATTAAAAGAAGTCATTTCTATTAGAAATAATCATCCAAGAATAGGAACTAGGAAAGCTGTACATTATGTTGGAAAGTTTTCTGCTAGAGCACCAAATAAAAATGGGGAGAGATGCTTTGTTTGACTTGCTTTCCTACATACTTTATTGATTAGAAGGAGAAAAAGAGTCATCAGAACAACCCAGTCTAATCACTGGATGAGAAAATACCCCAACTTAATAAGAGCATTTATTCCAACTGCTCCTAACCAGTTATGGGTAAGTGATATAACTTATTGGAAAACAGGATTTGGTGTTTTGTATATTTCTTTAATTACAGATGCTTTTAGTCATAAAATAATTGGTTATAACCTAGCTCAATCTCTTGAAGCCATTGAGAGTTTAAAGGCTCTTAAAATGGCATTAAAGCAGGATATATTGTCGCAAAATCTTATTCATCATTCTGACAGAGGGAGTCAGTATTGCAGCTATAAATATGTAAATCTCTTAAATAGTTATGATGTTCAAATAAGTATGACTGAATCTGGAGATCCGTTAGAAAATGCCGTTGCAGAAAGGGTTAATGGAATACTAAAAGAAGAATATTTAGAGTATTATAAAGTAAGAACTTTTAAGCAGGCTAAGGAGTTATTTGACAAGGTGGTTGTTCTGTATAATGAACATAGACCTCACATGAGTATTGGGAATCAAACTCCTAATAAGGTTCATTTAGGAGAGGTGGAAAAGGGCGAAAGGAAATGGAAAACATATTATAGAAAAGTAAATCAAGAACAAAAAAGTGAAGAGTGTGTATAGGTTTTTTTTAGGCATTAAGACCTCTAAAGTATTTAGAAAAGGGCTAACAAAAGTTAGCCCCATAACAAAGTTTAATACTTCGTCGGTCGTCGATTTATCCCTGATAAGTTGCTCCTCAGCAGAGCTTATTTCCGTTTCCATCGATAATGCAAAAATAAATAAAATGTAAATGAATTTTAGGATTAAAATAAAATGTAAATTTATAACAGGATTAAAGAGAAAAAGTGTAAACTTTTTTTAGGACGAGACAATCCGCCCGACATGCAAATGTTGGCGACAGAGACCGTTTTAAAACAAGCAGAAATGATAGCAAACGAAATTACGACATAGAAAGCCATCGCACAGGTGTAAGCACATTTGCAATTCGCACAAGCCAGCGCACAGACCAAAAATTGCAAAAGAGCTTCCACCTCACCGACCCAAGAAAGAATTTCAAAATATTTTTCCCAACGCTTCAAAAAAAAATAAAACACGCAACCGCACAGACCAACACGACACAGAAAATGATACTAAAACTCAACAAAGACAATGGTTTACAGACACGGTGGACAAGAACGCCAGCTGGTAACATGCGTTTGGCGTCATGCGGGGTGAAGTGCTTAAATTCAAGTGCAGTTTTTCAAATCAACTTTAGTGCTGGGTTGACAGTTTTGTGCCCTGAAAACCCGCACGAACGCCAAGCGCAAAAACGTTATAGCTAATTAAAAGTCTTGAATTCAACTAATAAATGCAACTTTTTGAGGGCATAAATTAATTTTTTTCAAACGAAAGGACAAAAAAATGTCCCTTCGCTCGAAACGGATAAATTTCCTTTACTTTGTGTCCTCGACCAAAAGTTGCAAAATATGAGTCATTTAACCTTAGAACAAAGATACACAATTGATGTAATGAAACGCAATGGATATAAACAAAAAGATATTGCTCTAGCTATCGGCAAAGATAAATCCGTTGTTAGTAAAGAGTTGAAACGAAATAAAGACAGGCGTTCTGGTGAATATCGTTATGATTTAGCTCAACGAAAATATGAAAAAAGACAAAAGGAGAAACCAAAGAAAATTCGGTTTACTCCCGAGATTAGACAGAATGTAGAAACATTACTTAAGAAAGATTATAGCCCTGAACAAATTGTTGGAACTCTAAAAAAACAAAATGAAGACACCGTTTCTGTCGAGCGCATATACCAACATATATGGGCTGATAAGAAGCGAAAAGGCAAACTTTACGCCCACCTTAGAAATCAAGGTCGAAGATACAGAAAACGAGGAAATACTAAAGACAATAGAGGTATTATTAAAAACAGGGTTGGGATAGAAAAGCGACCTAAAATTGTTGAGGAGAGAGGTAGATTTGGAGATTTAGAAATAGACCTAATCATTGGTAAAAATCATAATCAAACAATTCTTACCATTTGCGATAGAGCCTTCGGGAATGCTGAAAATGAGAAAAGTAAAGTCTAAACAGGCAGAAGTAGTTGCAAATGCTTTGGTAGGAGAATTGGAAGATTGGAAACCTTATCTGAAAACCATAACAGCCGATAATGGAAAGGAGTTTGCTTATCATGAGTTTGTTGCTGAAGAGTTAAATATTGATTACTTTTTTGCTCGTCCATATCATTCGTGGGAACGTGGTTCTAATGAAAACTTAAATGGATTAATAAGACAATATTTTAAGAAATCAACAGATTTTACAGTCATTACAATGGAGCAAATCAAACAGATTGAAAAGAAATTAAATTCAAGACCAAGAAAGCGTTTTCATTTTGAAAATCCTATATTTGTAATGAATAAGTTATTGTTTAACCAAAAGTTGCGTTTGTGACTTGAATCTAGCTTTGGATAAAATAACGTAATTTTATAAACTACAAAACAACAATTATGAAAACAATAAAATACAACATAAATAAGTGGCTTAGCAAAAGTTGCTTAGCTATTTTTGGGCTTGTAGCCACAATTGGCAATACAAATGCCCAATCACAAAACAACGTTTGGAGTTTAGCTCCCAATTATTTTAAAAACGGACAGCCTTTTAGCTTCCCAAACGGCTTTGACTATTCAGGTCAACCAGCCTCCAACGTACACAATGCGATGCAGGATGCCAATGGCAACTTGCTTTTCTTCATGGTGGATGACCAAGTTTTTGACAAGGATGGCTATTTGATTGATTATGTTTACAGCAATAGTGTAGCGGTAAAAGGAACTGCTGAAATTGCTTTCGTACCTGACCCTGTTAACTGCCAAAAATACTACATCATTGCTGCAGGAAGGCAGAATTACTCAGTCGGTTTTTCAAATAAAATTCCATACATAGCAACTTTAGATTTAGCCCAACCGAATAATTATTACCCTTCACGTTTTGGAGTTCTTGAATATACCAATTCAGGAACTGCAATGGACATTGCAGCGATTACTCCTGGATTTGTCGTAGAGGGTACTAAACAGGGTGGTGTTTTTATCGCTGCTTCTAAAATACGCAACGACAACAGTCGCTTGGTTTTTATTTCCAATGGTTATGGGATATACCGTTACATAATAGACAACAATGGATTCAATTACGATAATTATTTTCTGCCTTGGGGTCCCTCACAGTTCAACCAAATATCGATGCGTGGAGAAATGGAACTGGTAGAACTTTCCAATGGGAATTATCGAATTGCTGCTCCTTTTATTTACGAACAGTTCGTTTATCCTTCCATAGTTATTAAACATGCTGTATTTACTGCTGATTTAGATGCTTCAGGTACACTTATTCCGGGTACAAATAATTTATTGCTTTTTACCTATACCAACAACGATGTGTTTCGTCCTTATATTCATGGTTTGGAATTTTCTCCTGATGGCAATATTCTTTACATCACTCACGATAATTCATCTTTACATCCCAATCCGATTGAATATTTTGATTTCAACAATACAGGCTCAGGTGTACAACCATTGAATGTTACCAATGCCCTTGATTTTAAATCTTCGCAAATTGAATTGGGTAAAGATGGGAAGCTATATTTGGCAACAAGTAACCGTCTTGCTACACTTTCCAATCCTAACAATCCAAATCCTGCTAATTGGACAAATAACGCTCAACCGATTAGTTATACGGCAAATTACGAAGGTGTTTCAACTCCTGATTACAACTTAAAAACCTACATCCTACCCGACCAAATTGATGGAATGGATTATACCACCCATTTTTTTGCCAATACACAATGTTGCTTACTAAATACCTTTTTCGATGCTGAAATTTTTTCAGCGACTACAAATGCCACATGGACACCGGGAACTTTATCCAATCCTTTTGGCTCTGTTTCTGGAACTGTTCTAATAGAAAAAGAACTTATTATTCCGGCAGGAAAAACCATTACCATTCAAAACATGACGTTTAAGTTTGCTCCAGGTGCAAAAGTAGTTCTGCAAAGAGGTACTGGAGCTTTACAGGGAGGTAAACTCATTTTAAACAACACCACTTTTACCGTTGACAACCGCTGCGACCCTAATGCCATGTGGTTGGGTGTTCAGGTTTACGGGTATGTTAACCAAAATCAAACACCATATTCCACAAGTCAACAAGGATGGTTTATTATGAACAATGGTTCGGTGGTTGAACACGCTTTAAAAGGTGCTGTGGCTATTAAAATCAATTCAAGCCCGAATTATCCATATAACTTTACATCTTATGATTTTAACTATACGGGAGGAATTATTCAGGCAACCAACTCTTCTTTTAAAAACAACCGTCAGGATGTAGAATTTAGAAGATATGTTGCACCAAACAATTTAAACAATCAAAGTCGCTTTACCAATTGCGAATTTACTACCAATGGCTTGCTAAACAATCCGATTTATACTCCACTCTACCATGTTTTTATGCATGATGTTGTTGGTATTGGCTTTTATGGTAATGATTTTAAAAATCTAACTCCAAATCTATTCAATTA
The DNA here is from genome assembly GCA_023957385.1 of Brumimicrobium sp. Lineage (NCBI taxonomy): Bacteria > Pseudomonadati > Bacteroidota > Flavobacteriia > Flavobacteriales > Crocinitomicaceae > Brumimicrobium > Brumimicrobium sp. The sequence goes on from JAMLGZ010000001.1 coordinate 1,742,929, forward strand.
TTGGCAACAAGGTTGGGGGATTTACAGCGTGGATGCACATTATTTTGTAAATGCTCGTTGTACAAGTATGTCTTTTCCTTGTTCAAGTTTCGACCCCAACGAGTTTCAGGATTTATACTTCGGTATTCGTGCTTTATCGAGCAATGCGTTAAGAACCGTAAAAGCTGACAGAAATAAATTCATCAATAATTTCTTTGGGGCGTATCTTGGTGGACCTGATTTTGCCACTTTTACAAGAAATGACTTTGAAGTTTATCGTTCTGCTACTCCTAATCAAACTTTTCAGACCTATGGAATGTATTTGAATGGTTGTTCAGGTTACAAAGTAGAGCAAAATACATTTACTGAATTTAATGATGTAAATGTTTCTGCCAATGGTAATACTTACGGTGTGATTGTAAACAACTCAGGCAATCTGCACAATGAAATTTATAAAAATCAATTTCATGATATAAAGATTGGTGGACAAGCTCAAGGGATTAACGGTCAAAATTTTGTTTATGGAGACCCTAACGCTTCCAATCAGGGATTACAATTCCGTTGTAACACGTTTTACAATGACCTTTTTCAAGCAGATTTGGCTGTAACTTCCGGTAGAATTGATTATCAGCAAGGATATTGTTTGCCTCATACCAATCCTATGACAGTTGTATCTCCAGCAGGGAACAAGTTTAGTCATTCTTTGTTTGACCCTCAAAATGATATTGCTGCCAACAATGCTGTTTTAGCATTTAACTACGCACATCATGCAGATTTAATCACTACTCCGCTGTATTACAATTTTAATGTAGTAACTCCACAGCAATGTGCTAGTAATGCAAATCCGGTTTATTTTGATAATGTAAAATCTTGTCCTACTAAAATTAAAGATGGTGGTATTATTTTGTATCCTATGCTAAAGGATCAATCAGATTCTTTAAAACAAGCTATTACCAATAAAGAAAATCTGATTGATGGCGGTAATACCAATTACTTATTGAATGTTATTGCTACACAAAATAACGGTAATGTGAAAAATGCTTTATTATTGGCTTCACCTTATCTTTCTGATGAAGTGTTATTAGCATATCTGGCAAAAAATCCGCCAGCAGGGCATATTCAGCAAGTTGTTTTAGCAAATTCACCTGTATCTCAAGAGGTGTTGAATGTCTTAAACAGTATGAATATTCCAAACGGAATAAAAAACCAAATCAACAATGCACAAACAGGTGTTTCTGCTATGACGTATTTGAACAACGAAATATCCTTTGCATCAACAGAACGAAATAGTCTGATTGATGAGCGTATTCGTTTATTCTTAAATGATACGTTAATTCAAAATCCTTTGGACAGCATCGCTATAATCCTAAAAGAGGAAAAAAGGGAAATACGTAAAAAACAGCTTTGTGATACTTACATTGGCAAAGGTGATACTGTTAAAGCCACTGAAACAAGAGATACTTTAGCATTGGAATATGGATATAATAATTACGTAAAAATGGCTGATGTTCAACTAGAAGTTTTTAGTTTGCCTTCATCTTGCTTTGCGGTTATTACCGACCCCAACATTAAACAGGAAGTAGAATACGTGGCTTACGACCCTAACGACCGCATCAATGCTGTTCGTGGAGAAGCCCTGCTTGCCGTTGCTTTTGATAGTTTATTTTTAGCGAACATAGAACCGCTTGAACCCATCGGCAGCGGTTTACGAATGGGACAGAATAATCTAGAACAGCAAAAAGTTTCAGCTAAAGAAAGTTCTTTATCTATCTATCCGAATCCTTCGGATGGTGGTATCGTAAACTTAGAAATTAAAGGTGATGAATTGTTAAACAATGTAAGCCTTGAAATCTATACTATCACAGGTCAGTTAGTTGCTTCGTATTCGTTCAGTGGTGAGAACAGAATGGTTACTATAAACACCAACAAATTAATACCCGGTGTTTATTTTGTAAAACTGTTCAGCAATACCCAACTTATCGAAACTAAAAAACTCTTGATTAATAATTAAATTTCAAATCCCTGTTCTGCCAAGCAGAACAGGGATTATTTTTATGAAACGATTCGTTTTACATATCGCTTTGTTTTTTTCTTTCCTTGTTATAAGAGTCAATTTTGTTTCTGCCCAAAATCTTTTCCATCAGGATATTTTTTATGGCGGAGTTACGGCTGGTGGGTTTTCAACAGGGCAAGGACAAGGTTCAGGTACTTTAAACCTATACATTGAACCAGGTAGCACCATTAGAAAAGCCTATTTGTTTTCGTATAGGCAAGGCTACGCTCCCGCAGTACCAATTACAGTAAACAGCACTCCTTATGTTTTCGATACAATTAATTGTGTTATGACCGCATCTCATATAAGTCCTCTTGTTAATCCGATAAAACTTTATTTTAAAGATATCACAACAGATTTAAATACTGTCATTACTTCAACTTTTAATATAACCATTCCTAATCAGTTTGGACTTCCTATTGGTTGGGGTTGGTTTACTGCGTTTATTTACATTGAATACGAAAACCTTTCTTTACCAAAAGTTGCTTCATCGCTTTTTATTAATGATAAAGATTTTAACGGGAATGAATCCTACTCTATGGCAGGAATGAATCCGATAAATACTGCTAATCCAGTTGGTTTATCATTAATGATAGACAGGGCTTGCAACAATACTAATGATGGTACAATTGTAACATTAAACAGTAACAATCTTGGTATTATTGGAACTCCTGATGCCGTTAATAATCTTTTTTCGTGTAGTGGAACAAAAGGACATTTTTATTATCAAAACAATACCTTATTTGGCTTAGATGATGATACGGCAAACAATACTATGAATGGAGCAGATGCTTTAGCTGATATTTCTTCGTATATTTTAAATGGGTCAACTGGTTTTACAACTAATTTAAATCTTAATATACTAGGAGGTGATCCAAATTCTAATCTTCTTTTCATCAACGCCTATACCACACCCTGCGATACTATTACAACTAGCATTATAACTGATACCGTAATTTGTAAAGGTGATAGCATACAGCTTTTAGCAAGCGGTGGTACTAATTATTATTGGCTGCCTGCCACGGGCTTGGATAATTCAAACATTGCCAACCCTATGGCTTCACCTGATAGCACCACGCTATACATTGTTCGTATTGAAGATAGTTTAGACTGCTCCCGTACAGAAAAAGTATTGGTAAAGGTTAATGAACCTCCTAAAATAAGTGCTATTAATATCACTCCTTCGGTTTGTGGTAATGATGATGGAAAGATAATTATTTCTGCAAGCGGAGCAAATTCATTGCAATATTCAATCGGCAATGGCTTTCAAAATAGTAACACCTTTGCTAACCTGTCTACAGGCAATTACACCCTTAGCATTTTAGACAACAATGGCTGCTCTTTTGACTCCACTGTTTTTGTACCTGAGATAAATCCGGTAAGTGCTTTATTTAACGCTAATCCTGAAATTGGAGTTGAACCCCTTTTTGTTGACTTAAATAATCAATCAAACAATGCAAATAATTATGTTTGGTATGTTGACAATATTTCTTTTTCAAATTCTTACAATACCTCTTACACCTTTGACAGTTCTGGAGTTTATACAATAATGCTCATCGCCTATAACAACCTGCCCCAATGTGCCGACACGTTTTCTTTGCAAATCATAGTGTACGACTCTTTAATGATTCAAATACCAAATGTTTTTACTCCTAACAATGACGGCATTAATGACAATTTCTCTATAAAAGTGAAGGGTATTAAAGAAATATCATTTTCTGTTTTTAACCGTTGGGGAAATTTATTGACAGAATATAGCAACACAATTACTGTAAGCCCAACGACAATTGATTTATGGGACGGACGGACTTCGGCAGGGGAAAAAGTTTCTGATGGTGTTTACTTTTACATTATCTATGTAACCGATATACAAGACAAAAAACATAATTTTAATGGAACAATTCATTTATTCAGATGACATGAAAATGAGGAAAACCAAGAAGTAGCACCGAAGGTAAACTAATTGCCAATGCTGGTCATACACATTTGCAAAGCCACGAAAAATCTGCCCACACTCCAAAGCTTTGCAAAAGAGCATTCCCTCCGACACACGGACAGAATTGCACGATTTGCTAACATGGGCTAAAATCAAGTGGGCATTTGTAGGTCATTCAAGTTCAGTACTTTTTATCTACTTTTGTGGTGGTGGACAATGAAGTGGTTATCAATTGCCCACCAGCTTTTAGCCCAAGCCCGTTAGCGGTAATTAACAGAAAACATAAATATGGCAAAGTCAATAGACATAAGTAGCTTAATGAATAGTGAAAAAATGAAAAGAATTAATGAGAAAGTCACTTTATTTAAGAATGGTGATTTTGAGGGCTGGTTAAGACTACAATTAGAAGATTTTTTACTTCTTAAAAATAACCCTAATAATTCAGAATATGAATCAGTATTAAATATGGTTATTGTCACTGTAAAAATATATGAAAAATTAGATAAGAAAAAGGAAGCCATACACTTTCTTGAAGAAATTATTAGAGATTATCCCAAAGATATTCATGTAAACGAATGGTCATTATATCTAGAAATAATTACAAAAAGCAAAATTTGGAAAATGTTCAATAAAGCTGAATTTGAGCGTATAAAGGGAGAATTTGATAAAGAGCAAGAAAAGAATGAATCTTATTCTTATATTGATAAGTTGACTGAAGAGGACAAAGAAGAAGAGGCAGAGGCTATCGAAAGGTCGAGAAGAGTAACTAAATTAGTTGTTGAGAATAAAATGTCAGAAGCTGTAGCACTAGCAAAAGAAAATTTTGACAAATTATTTAAATCTCCCGATAATGAGAACTTACATTACTACCTATCACAAGCACATATGACAGCTAACTATATTTCAAATTATGAGGGTGCAGAAAAAGGAATTGATTTCTTAAATAAAATGATTATTTTATTTCCTGATACCACTTTTGTAATACATTGGAAAAGACTTAAAACGGTTTTAGAACGATCCTTATAATTAAGTTAGCGATAATTAACAGGATAACAACAGGATAATTAATATTTAATAATTTAAATTGATGACATATGAAGAATATAGTTTTAATCATTGCAATTGCATTTAGTTTACAATCTTTTGGGCAAAAATATGTTGTAACTCCAAACGGCCTCAGAGATAAATCAGATACGACAAAAACATATCTTGTTCTTGAAGCAAATGGATTAACAGCAGAACAACTTTTCGACAATGCAATAAAATATATTAACGAAAATTATAAAAACCCTGAAGAGGTTGTAAAGGCTAAAACCAATGGAGAATATTTAAGATTTAATACGCATGTCCCTGATTTTTTATTCTATAATAATTCAGGCACAAATATTCCAATTCAAGCGACTTATACTACAGAATTACGTTTTAAAGATGGGAAAGTGAAATATGAGATAATATCATTAGATATGGTAGGAAAGAAAGGAGGTTTCCATTTGCTTTTTTCAGGAGGACTAATGTCTGGATATATAATTTATAAGAAAAATGGAAGTCTATTTAAAGAAGAAACTAAAACAGATATTGAAAACTATTTTAGCTTGCAGGTAGTTGATTTATTAAAGTTTCTTAAGGAAGAAAATAAGTCTAATGATTGGTAAAGTAAAAAAACATTAATTTTTTATAGATAAATAAACACTTTTAACGGCAATTTTTAGAAATGTAACATTATGAAATCAGCTGAAATAAAACTTATAAAAGGAGTGAAAATAACAGAAATAAAAAAAATTAAAGATAATATTTCATCGATTATTGAAGAGTTAACCACTCAAATTAAGCAAGAAAAAGAAATAAGAAACATAAGTACTTGCAATATAGATGAGATTAAAAATTTATATCCAGATATATATAATATTCTAAAGTTTAATACTAAAAAAACCTTAGAATATTATTTTAAAAAATTGAATTCAATACCTAATTTAACAGACGTTCTTTCAATTAATCACTTTAAATTCTCTGACTTTTTTATTGAAATTATTGAAACAGATAAGGCTAAATTAGAATTTACTGTTTTTTTTATTAGTGAGAAAATGAAACTAATTGATAGCCTAAACAATAAAATTCTGATATCATTAAGCCCTCACAAAGACAGTGATTTAATTCCTACTTTTCTTATTGAAATGGGTGATGGACTGAGTTTCTATGATTATAAACTAAATAACCACTCCTATTAAATAAAAAAAACATGATTCAGATAAGTACCACTGATGGAAATGAAGGCGGTTTATTAGCAGACACAATTTCTGAAATAATAAACAAAAGTAATAATTTGAAAAATAACAATTTAGCCTTATCTTTTGCTCTTATCATTTATGATTTTGAAGCCCCACACATTAGGAAACTGTTAACTGATGATTTTTACATGGATGCACTTGATAAATTATCTGGTAAACATATATCAATATTTTATGTGAACAGTAATTATGTAAGAGAGCAAGCTAGAAGATCAGAAACTATTATACGCCTTACCATGTCAGTCGAGCAAATAGATAATAATTCAAATTTCAGTGCTAAAGAAATTGGTAGAGAACTCATCAATACAAAAAAACTCCCTTCTCCGTCTGTTTTATTTTTTTCTATAAAAGATGATAAAATTAAAGATTATACAATAGCCAGGTTAAGAGAAAATGAAATTGAAAAAGCTTTTAATGAATTGAAAAAAATCATCGAAATCTCTATAGATAGTATTAGTAAAGTCAAGGTAGAGTTTAGAAATAATGATCAAGAAATCTTTCGCCTTATAAAAAACGCAATTGATTCATCAGAATTTTGGAAAAACACATCGGATTTATATAAAAAAATCATCAAAGTGAAGCAATTTTTATCATTCTTTAGATTATAATAAATGCTTAACCCACAAAAATAAATACCGCTAACATGCTATTACTCGCAAGCCGAAATAACCGCTTCGTTTAACATTTTTCATTAGAAAAAAGTCTTATCTTCGTATCTAAGTTTAATGCTAAAAGTCGGCCAGCGAGTAGTAGCTTCCCGTTGGCAACAACTGTAAGAACCACCGTACCTCATAGAAACAAAAGAGAAAGACTAAAAAAAATGGCAATATTTGAGATAGATAAAGGAAAAGCAAAACGAGTTCGATTAAGTGAATTTAAACTTGAAAAAGACCTTCAAAGACTTGTTGAAGAGAATGTCGAAACAATCTTTAATTGCCGTTTTATTGCAACAGAATTTTCTACAGGAAATATTCATTCTGGACGAATTGACTCTTTAGCAATTTCCGAAGACAATAATCCAGTAATTATTGAATATAAGAAAGTTGCATCGTCTGATTTAATAAATCAAAGTCTTTATTACTTGCACTGGATTAGAGACCATAAAGGCGACTTTCAAGTTGCAGTAAATAGAAAATTCGGAAAAGAAATAGAAGTTGACTGGTCAGACATCAGAGTAATTTGCCTTGCCCCTGAATATAAAAAATATGACTTGCATGCTGTTCAAGTTATGGGAGCAAATATTGAATTATGGCAGTATAAAATTTACGAAAATGGCATTTTAAGCATTGACGAAGTATATAAAAGAACAAGCAGTTCCAGTCATCAAGAAACTGAAGAATATTCCGAGAAAAATCCTATTATGGTGGAAGCTGGGAAAAAGGCTGCACTAACAAGAAAAACAGCAACCTATACACTGGAACAGCATTTTGAAAATCTTGATGACAATATACTGGAATTGTTTAATGCGACAAGAGATTACATTATTTCATTGGACAGCACTGTTGAAGAAACACCTAAGAAAAACTATGTGGCATATAAAACAAGTCAAAATTTTGTGTGCATGCAGACTTATAGAAAGAAAATAACTCTATATTTAAAACTCAATGCTGACGAAATTGAAACAATACCCAAGCAAGGTCGTGATGTTAAAAATATTGGACATTTTGGCACTGGTGATTTTGAATTGACAATTAAAGATTTAAAAGACTTTGAAGAAACAAAGCATTTGATTAATGAAGCATACAAAAATATTGGTGGATAAACATGAAAATAAATTGTATCGAAATATCAATAAATGACGAAGATTTAGGCTGTCAAGTGACTTTCTCAGAGAATAAAAGTTTAGGGGAAGAAGCTGCGGAAATGTCAGTTCAAGAAATAATTGATTCGACAGGTAAATACTTGTTAATACAAAGGTCATACCCTGATTTTGAAGATGAAAGTGATTACATATACTTTGAAACTCACAATGAAGAATTTGCTGGGGAATTAAGTGATTATGAAATGGTTTTATCGAGAGAACAGTTTGAACTAAAATTAATCGATGGGAAAATTGAAGTTTTAATAAATCCGACTGACAAGGAATATTCAGAGTTAAAAAAAATATTGCCAATTTTGACAAATAAAACAGGAAAACTGATTGTAAATGACTGAAAAACAGCAGTTGCCAACACGCAATATAGCAAAAAGCGGTGAAGTGCGTAATTGGGGCGTCTTTAGCCCGTTTCAACTTCATCTCGGTTTGATAGTGAATCACTCGCAATCCGCTTCATGCCATATTGCCAACCGTTACCTGCAAGCCTAAAAAACGAAACAGACAATGATAGATAAAAGGTCTCCATTTTTTGCATTTAGATATTTGGTCACTCCGACAAGTGAGCAAATCACTATTGTGCAACAATTAAACAAAAGCAAAGAGGAACTAATGACTGACATCATTAGAGACCTTGCTGTTAATGTAAAATCTGAATGGACAAAAGGAAGCAAGCGTTTTCTGTTTTATGGTTTTCAGCAGAAGGACGATATTCATATAATAAAATTTGCGAGAGAGACTAATGAGAATATTTATATAGAAGGGGACAATGACATTGAAATCAAAGGGATTAAAGAAGCTAAGTATGTTTTTTTAATCATCGACACAAAACATCAGATTATTTTAATTGAAAGAAATGTTTCCGTGTTCCAACAAATTGAAAGTTCAGTTAACATACTCGCTGACTTCTTTAGAAGTAAAATGAGAGACTTTGATTATGTTGTAAATATTTATCCTTTGGTTTCTAAAAAGAAATTTTGGAATTATGTCGAGACTGCGGAGGAAATTTATGAACTCTCGTTAGAAATGAATGCTCCAAATATGGCATTATTTGGTAATTCAGATACAAGAGACGTTTTACAACAGATAAAAGAAACAACAAATAATGAGGTGTTTGACATTTCATTTAAAAACAAAGAAGGAAGACTTAAGGTCCTAAGAGAAGCTTTGGGCGGCTACATAGACTATGTAAGGGAGGTAGGTGGAAAATATTTGCTTAAATTTAAAAGGAATGGAATTAGAGAAACCAAAACGAGCGAGACTGATACTGCCAAAACTTACATAGAAAGGAAAAAAACAGAAAAGTATTCGGATGAGGAGCTTCAGAATATTTCAGACAAATTGAATGCAATTCACAACTTGGAAAGCCGGGAAGATGAAGATGAACAAGACTAAACGCTTTTTCTTAACAATGCTGGTTGTTTTATCAGTTGGCATAATTTCCAATTTCTTGGTCAGGACAACTCCTGTATCTACATTTACAATATTTGAAACTGCAAACCTGTTTACTTATTTCGGTGTTCTGATAGGTTTTGCATTGACAATTTACACATTCGGACTTTCAATGGTTTCAGATATCAAATCTAAAATTGACAATCATAAGAAATTGACTGATGAACAAAAGAAGAAAATGTATTCAAGTTTGGTTAGTGGTTTCGGTGAAATCAAAGGAGATATTTGGCTGATATTTTATTCAATCCTAATTGTCATCGGATTTGCAATTGCAAAAGAAATTCCTAACCCTTTTAATTGGCAAGTGGAAAAATACAAATTTCCTGACACCGCAAATTTGACACTTTTCATAACGACAACTATTGCAATGTGGGACATCATGCAGACATTGTTTAATCTCGCTGAAATCAACTTAGAATTAAATAAAGAAAGTAAACAAAGTGATTAACTCGAAACAAAGAAATACATGGATAATTCATTTAAACAAGATAAAATTCTTTATTACCCAACCATAGAGTTTCAAGATGAAACATGGGTAAAATCAGCCTTAACATTTTGGGATAAAGTATATCGAATTGTGCCAAGAGGTTATAATCCAAATGATTCAGATGATATATATATTGCAAAACAAGAAGGTTTGATTGAAGATATTTTTCTTTCCGCAGATGATTTGAAAATAGCTGCAATAGAATTTGAGAAGTTCTGTGACAATCAAAATGGTTTACCTGCTGGATTAGATGCAAGCTTGTATGAAGTAAGACTTCACACGGATAAAATTGACGAAAGGCTAAAACCATTCTTTGCTCAATTTTCAAAATCAATTGACAAAGATGGCTTTTATAAAATTCCTGAAAGAATTGCTAATGGATATATGTTTTTCCTTTCAGATACTGTTTCCAAAAGACGGAATATTCCAAAACTGACAGACAATCCAGATATGTTTGCAGCAATGACCTATTTTGATGTTGAAGGAGAAATTGATGAATGGTTTACAGATGAGGAAGCAAGTGAAACCTATTCAAATCTCGTAATTGAAAACCTTATACCTGCAGATATTAGGTCAATGTCAATAAACGATTTGATTAAGTTGAATAAGGGAATGTCAGAATATAAAACTGAATTTAGAAAAAGTGTTTCGGAGTTCAATGATAAACTTACAAAAATTGAAGATTCTGATTTTGCGTTAATGGAAATTAAAAAGTTTAAAGATGAATTGACAAGATTTAACGCAAGTAAAATGGAAGTTTTAAAGACATACATAAAGGAGCTAAAGCCATCATTATTATATGTTGGCTTACCTGTGTGTACGACTAGTTTGATAGGATCAATTTATTCAAACCCAAACGACCTTTATTCAACTATGATTCAAATTAGTAAGGGTATTTTTCTTGGAGGAATTGCCTCTCTTGGTAATGCTGCGAAAGACGTAAGAAATCGTTGGACAAGTTCCCGTTCTAATTATTACTTGGAGTTAAAAAAACAATTAACTTCTGACCACAATGCTGAAATTAGAATAACAAATATGAATAATAGATTAGAAGAATTTATAAACGACTAAAAAGCCAGCAGGTAACAGCACCTACCCAAAAGTGGCGGTTCAGTGGTTAAATCAAGCTTTGTGCTTCTATCAAAGTTTCTGCTTGGTTGACAGTGAAGTGCTTCGAAATCGCCACCTTCGGGTAGCTGCAAAACGTGTGTGACTTGAACAATCAGCTGTCTGCTGATTGGTGCTTTAAAACAGATGAGAGTAGGTCTCTCAATGGCGATTTTCAGGAATAGCCATTAAACCACTTTGTGCTGCAAGATTAGGAAACGGTTTTGTGGTGAGCGACAAAGAAAAACGGAAGCAACGACTTCTGTAGGTGTGTGTATGTGAGTTGAACGAAAGTGAACCCAACGATGAAGCCTCGTAAGGGCAATAGACGATGTCAAAAATAGGTAGTTACGTTTGTACCTATGATAAGAGTGTACCGGACACCTGATTTACTGGGTACACGGCATCCGGGGTTAAGTGGGCAAGACGCATACATAGGCTGTTTTAAGGAACAAGTGAACTCTACATCGTTCTGTAAAATAGAAATAGGAAGCAGACAAGAGGGGATGTGCTTGAGATGTAGGGGGCAGACTTAGCCGTAGTAGTGTTGAAGTGTTTGTAATGAACATGGAGCGAAGGGCTAAGCATGTTAGGTTTCAAACGAATTTACAACCGTAAAAGGGATGATTAATTATTATGAAACAAAATCACAGCCAATAACCAGATTAATGGTTTGGCAAGCATACAAGGAGGTAAAATCCAATGCTGGAAGTGGTGGAATAGACAAAATGAGTTGGGAATATTTGCAGAAAAACGCAAGTACGGAACTTTATATGCTCTGGAACCGCCTAAGCTCAGGGAGTTATTTTCCGAAAGCTGTCAAACAAGTTGCTATACCAAAGAAAGGGGGAGGAGAACGATTACTCGGTATCCCGACGATTTTAGACCGTATAGCACAACAAGTAGTACGAAAACACTTGGAACGAATAGTAGAACCAAAATTTCATTCCAGTTCATTTGGTTACCGACCCAATCGGAACTGTCATCAAGCCGTTGAACAAGCATATACAAATTTATACAATCATGATTTTGCTATTGACTTAGACATCAAAGGTTTCTTTGACAACATCGACCACGAACTGATGATGAAAGCATTAAAACACTACTGTTCAGACAATTGGGTTTTGTTATATGTGGAAAGGTGGTTGAAAGCAGGAATTGTACAGAAAGAGGGAGATTTTAAACCAACCCTTTCAGGAACTCCACAAGGTGGCGTTATTAGTCCGCTTTTAGCAAACTTATTTCTACATGTAGTCTTCGATAAATGGATGGATAAGTTCCACCCTGAAAAGCCATTTGAAAGGTATGCAGATGATATTGTAGTGCATTGCAAAACCGAGAATCAAGCGCAATTCATGTTGCGCCAAATTAAAGAGCGCATGGAATCGTGTAAATTACAGTTGCATGAAGTCAAAAGTAAAATAGTCAATTTGAGAGGGTTTTCACAAACGAAATACTCCAAAGGGTTCGACTTTCTTGGCTTTACAATCCGTCCACGAGCCTACAAAACAAAAGGCACAGGAAAAGTGAAATCTATTCCATGTATCTGCGTAAGTCAGAAGTCGAAGACAAGCATCATGCGAAAGTTCAGGGAAATGAATTTACACAAGCGCAGAAAATCCTTGGAAGAAATCGCCAAGGAAATCAACCCCGTCATTCGTGGGATTATCAACTATTACCACAAGTTTTGGAAAGATGATATGCGAATGGTGTGGAATCAACTGAACGCACGACTACTGAAATGGACAAAATGGGAGAAAGACTTATTCAAGAAAGCCTCTGTGCGCTACTTGAAAACCAAGTACAAAGAAAACCCCAATTTATTTGCGCATTGGTTATTGGTATATCCGTAAAAAGTTATTACTTTTGATGTGATTTAGTAACATGAAGAGCCGTATGAAGGGAGACTTTCACGTACGGTTCCGTGAGAACGTAGGGGTGAAATTCCCTTACGTGACTCGATTACCAACAACTAAAAAAAGCAACAATGAACAATATCGCAACATATTTAATTCTCGGTTTGACTTTGGCTTTCAGTCAAGTCTACGGACAGACATATAAGCAACAATTTGACGATTTGGTTTCTAAACAAGACACCTTAGGTCTACAACAACTTTTAGATAAATGGGAACAAGCAGATAGTGAAGACCCTGAGCTTTATGTTGCTTACTTTAACTATTTCGCAATGAAGAGTGAAAAAGAAATAGTTCGTCTTGACGGAAATCCCAAGGGTAAAGAAGGTCTTCAAGTTATGGACAATGATAGTACGAATAAAGAGCCTATTGCATTTTTATATAGTGATATGTATTACGATCCAGATATTTTGAAAAAAGGTTTTGATTACATAGACATAGAGATTGAAAAACATCCTAACAGACTTGATATGCGATTTGGGAAAATTTATATGTTCGGACAAATTGAAGACTATGAAAAATTCACGAATGAAATCATAAAGACGATTGACTACTCTGTCGTAAACAAAAACAAATGGACTTGGACGGACAGCGAACCACTCGACGACCCGAATATTATGCTTAGTGCAATACAAGATTATCAATTTAAACTATACAATACAGAGAATGACGACTTGCTCGACAATATGAAAAGAATTGCCGAAGCTGTTTTAAAACATTATCCAGACAACATTGAAAGTTTATCAAATATTTCAATCGTTTTTATACTTCAAGAACAGTATGACAAAGCTATTGAGGCCTTATTAAAAGCTGAAGAAATAAATCCAAAGGACTACATTGTGTTGAGCAACATTGCATTTGCATATAAACAAAAAGGAGATACGAAAAAAGCAATTAAATATTACGAACTAACATTGAAATACGGCGACGAACAATCCACATACTACGCAAAACAACAAATTGAAGAACTCAAAAAGAAATAAGAGTACAACAAATGACAAGGGATTAACATCAAGATTCCATATTTTCTAAAATTTCTATTATCAATAATTTTATAGCTATCGAGTTATTATTAAATTCCAAGTTACTGCTTCGTTTTAAAAAAATCGCCTAACTCTCACTAGTAATATCCTTCAGAAACCTCATAACACCCTCTTCGCGCCCCTACAAACCTCCACGTCCTCCACAAAAAAAAAACTTTGCGACCTATGCGCCAAACCTCTACGTACTTTGCGGTTAAACCTATGTTCCCTATGTACCTATGTGTTTCAAAAACATCCACAATTCCAATATACCACCGCGACCTTTGCGGTTAACCCGCCTTTTACCAATTACCTAATTATAACAAATAAGCATTTTTACAATTAAAAATTCTACTATTATAGATAAATATGTATAAATAAGACTATTTAAATCTGTTTATTTTGTTATATTTGTAAAAATAAATAGATATTATGAATGTTTCAAGTCTTATTCCTACAGAAAAAATAATAGAACGCTTACGGTATGAAAATCCTTGGTGGGTAAACAAACAAATACCCGAAACCTACAGCTCAATGTCAAAGCGCCTGTATTTTGACTTATTCTATCCTTATGTGATTGAAAAGAAAGTACGAAGAGCTTTGGTTCTTATGGGGCCAAGACGTGTTGGTAAAACCGTTATGTTATTCCATAGTATTCAGCAACTGATCGATGAAAAGATTAATCCACAGAAAATATTTTTCGTAGGTATTGACAATCCCATTTATGTTCACTTAAGTTTAGAAGATATTTTAAGCCTTTGTAAGCAATCGCTCAACCAAGAAGACTTAAAAGGATGTTACGTTTTTTTTGACGAGATACAATACCTTAAAGATTGGGAACGACATCTAAAAGTACTTGTTGACAATTATCCTGAAACAAAATTTATTGTATCCGGATCTGCTGCTGCCGCTTTAAAATGGCATAGTACTGAAAGTGGAGCTGGTAGATTCACTGATTTTATGTTGCCTCCTCTCACATTTCAAGAATACATTCACCTCAAGGGAATGAATCATCTTATTTATGATGGAAAAATAAGCTATGGTAACAATCAAATACCATACTGCCTTACACACGACATAAAAACTTTTAACAAAGAGTTTATACACTACTTAAACTTCGGAGGGTATCCTGAGGTGGTATTAAGCGAAAAAATACAAAATGATATGGGTAGATATGTCAAAAACGATATTGTTGATAAAGTTTTATTGAGAGATTTGCCAAGTTTGTATGGAATAAAGAATGTACAAGAATTAAACAGATTTTTTACATACATAGCGTATAATACTGGTAACGAATTTTCGTATGAAAAAATGAGTCAAGAGAGTGGCATACAAAAAGACACCTTAAGAAAATATTTAGAATATCTTGAAGCAGCCTTTCTAATTAAAGTGTTAAACAAAGTTGATGTAAATGCCAAACGTTTAAAACGAGTAACAAGTTTCAAAGTCTATCTAACCAATCCTTCATTGCGAACTGCATTGTTTTCACCCATCAGTGAAATTGACAAAGAAATGGGAAATATGGTAGAAACAGCAGTTCTATCCCAATGGATGCACCGTGAAAAATTAGACTTAACCTATGCACGTTGGAAGGAAGGACGAAGTGAAGGTGAGGTAGATTTGGTCTTAGTCGATGACAAAAAATATAAACCAGTTTGGGGTGTTGAGGTAAAATGGAGTAACCGTTATTTTGAAAAACCTAATGAACTAAAAAGTCTCATAACATTTTGTAAAAACAATAAATTTGAAAAAGCTTTGGTAACATCAATAGATCAAACAGGCGTTAAAGAAATTGACAATCTATTATTTTCCTTCTTACCGGCATCAGTTTACAGTTATAATATTGGCGATATAACTCTCAAAATGAAAAATAATGGATAACATATACAACACCCTCTTCGCATCCCTACAAACCTCCACGTCCTCCACATAACCCCTCCACACCCTATGTTCCCTATGTTCCTATGTGTTTAAAAAACATCCACTATTTTATTATGCCTCCACGTCCTCTGCGCCAAACCTCCGTGACCTTTGCGGTTAACCCACCCTCCAAACCTTACATAAAATCATACAATACATTATGTATTTTCACTATATTTGCATTCTAATTTTGTTAAAATGAAGAGATTTTATGCTGTTTTTTTATACATAGGAGTAGTTGCCATTTTATTTTCATGTGCCCCTGTTTATAAATGTGGGGACGTAAGACCTGATGGAGGCATTCAAGGAAGTTCTCGATTATTGGAGGTTGTAAAAGAGCGTGACGAATTATGTGATCATTTAAAAATAAAAGAAGAAGAGAATGCTTATCTCTTAAAAAAATCACAACAATTAACTTTTATAAATGATAGCATTGTAGCAAAAAATATTCAAATACAAGGACAATTTGATGATTTACAAGCAACTATTTCTGATTTAAAAGATAAGAATGAAAAACTCAGAGAAGAGAAATTGGAGTTAGCAGAGCGTTATTCAACCGCTATTACCAATAATCTGAATCAAGGGGTTTTATATGATGAACGAATCAGAGATAAAGAGCGAAGAGTTGAAGCGAAAGAAGCGGAACTAGAAGTACGTGAAGCAAAAATTAAAGAGTTAGAAAATAAATTAAACGCAAAAGATTCTACAGCTGAAAGAATGGAATATTTACTGAGAAAGGCATTACTCGGTTTTGATGCTGATGAATTGACTATTTCTATAAAAGAAAATAAGGTATATGTTTCCATGTCAGACAAGCTGATGTTTGCATCTGGAAAGACAGAAGTACAAACAAAAGGTCAAAGAGCGCTTCAATTCTTAGCTGAAGTTTTAGTAAAAAATAAAGAATTTCTCATAATGGTGGAGGGACATACGGATAATGTTCCAATTAAAAACGATAAATTTAACGATAACTGGGATTTAAGTGTCGCAAGAGCTACTTCAATTGTTAGATTATTACAAGATAATGGAATTGAGCCAGTACGGATGACAGCTTCAGGAAAAGGTGAATTTGCCCCAAGAGCTAGTAACGATTCTGCCGAGGGTAAAGCAAAAAACCGAAGAACAGAAATCATATTATATCCAGCAGTAAAGAACTAATGAAATCAAATATGTTTACTATAGCAAATATATTAACTGGAAGTAACCTCCTGTGTGGAGTTTTGAGTATTGTATTCACTTTTTCTGGGCGACTCGAATGGGCTGTTGCAGCTATTGTGCTAGGCGCCATCTTTGATTTTTTTGATGGATTCGCAGCACGTTTACTCAAACAACAAGGTGAATTAGGAAAGCAACTGGATTCTTTAGCTGATGTGGTTACCTTTGGCGTTGCGCCAGCCATGATTGTTTTTGTATTATTGATCTTATCGAACACCTTAGATATCATACTTGCCAATGGTGGCAGTCTTTCTAATTTATGGTTGGATGGAACAACGATGGGGTATAGTATTCAAGTTTGGATAAATACGTATCTGAATGATTTAGTGGTAAATAATATGGAGAATAATCCATTTCGTTACGAAGGATGGCATAAGTTTGCTCCATTTTTTGCCTTTTTAATTCCGTTCTTTAGTATGTTCCGATTGGCTAAATTCAATTTGGATAAAAGACAAACGACAGGATTTATCGGTTTACCTACACCAGCGAATAGTTTATTCTTTGCCTCCTTTGCTTTAATGTTATGGGCAGGATTTAATGATGACAGCTGGAAATCTATTCTATCTATAGCTTTAATTAGTAACCAAATTCTTATACCAACTGTTATTCTATTTTCTATTTTATTGGTAGCTGAAATCCCTTTATTTTCTTTAAAATTCTCTACGTATAGTTGGAACGAAAATCAAATTAAGTATATTTTTTTGGGACTTTCAGTAGTATTATTGATTACTCTTCAAGTGTGGGGGTTGTCGTTAATAATACTTTTATATATTCTACTGTCAATTATAAGAAATAGATTAACTTTGAAAAATAAAATTAAAGCATAATTAAATATCATGAAATATAGAGCAGAAATTGATGTAATGCCACAAGATGCATTGTTAGATCCACAAGGAAAAGCAGTAACTCAAGGTTTAAAAAACATGGGGCTTTCTGAAGTGGAAGATGTAAGAATTGGAAGACATATCCGTGTATTTATCGAAGCGGGAAGCAAAGACGAAGCTATTGAGAAAACAAAAACAGCTTGCGATAAATTACTTGTAAATCATGTGATGGAGCAATATACTTTTTCTGTATTTGAAGTAGAGATGGCATAATTCTCATCAGAGTTTGGAATTTACAAGGTGTATGAAAAAATAAGCATGCAAAAGTATGTGTGTTTTTAAAAATTTGTACTTTAGCCTTTTGTTTTTCTAACTCACTAATTATAATTTATATGAAAATATTAAAGAATTTATCTTTTATAGGCCTAGGTTTATTGATTGTTGCAAGTTGTACGAATGAGACAAATAATAATGATGTTAAAATCACTATTGATACAGATACCTCAAATGTATTGTCTTCTGAAGAATTTGATTTCAAATTTCCGCACCCTTATGCTTTAGTTGCATCCTTTGAAGAAGCTGGAATTGCTTTTGACGCTACTAGAATCAATTCATTGGAGAATGCTAAAAATTACAATACCGAAGGAAAAGAATTATTAAACTTTGGAGTGTATAGTTCTGATTTAGTGTATTCTATTGTTAATAATCAGCCTCAATATTCTTTGAAGACTTTTAATACTATTAGACAATTAGCTGATAAAGTAGGAATGGGGAAAATATTTGAAAAAGAAGATCTGGCGAAAGAAGTTGAAGCAAATATTGGTGATAGAAATAAAATGGAAGATCTTTTATTAGATATTCATGAAAGATTACAAGAATATTTACAAGATAATGGTATTCGTGTATATGCTTCCGTTCAGTTCGCTGGTGCTTGGGTGGAAGGCATGTATTTGGCAAGTTATGAGTTCGAGAAGAAAGATTTTAAAATTTTATCTGTAAAGGTTGCTGACCAAATGAATCTATTAAAAGATGCCATGAAAGGTTTAGAGGCTTATCAGAAAGAAAATACAGATTTAGCCGATTTCATTGGAAAAATGTCTGAGTTACAAGCAACTTATAATGGTTTCGAATCTGTTCAAAATGCGCAAGGATTGCCAATTCTATCTGAAAATGAAGTAGCTAAGATATTTGAAAGTATTAATGCTATCAGAGCAATTGCTATTCAATAGAATATAGGAAAACAGATTGAATAAATCTATAAAAGTTACTTTTAATTTAAGATGAGTATTAAAATTACGCTTCCAGATGGAACGATTAAAGAAGTTGAAAAAGGAACAACTTCATTAGATATAGCAAAAAATATTAGTGAAGGTTTAGCAAGAAACGTGCTTGCAGCCGAAGTTAACGGAGAAATTATTGACTCCATGCGCCCATTGAATACGGATAGCACTCTAAAACTCTTAACATGGAATGATAATGGAGGGAAATCTACTATGTGGCATTCTTCTGCACACTTGATGGCAGAAGCCTTGGAAGCGATATATCCGGGAGTTAAATTGGCTATTGGACCTCCTGTAAAGAATGGATTTTATTACGATGTAGATTTTGGAGATTATTCTTTTGCTGAGAAAGATTTAGAGGCTGTTGAGAATAAGATGCGTGAATTAGCTAAAAATAATAGCGAATATATACGTAAAGAGGTTTCTAAAGCTGATGCAATAGCTTACTTCGAGAAGAAAGGAGATCCTTACAAATTGGAGTTGATTAGTGAATTAAATGATGGCGAGATTACCTTTTATACACAAGGTGGTTTCACTGATTTATGCCGTGGACCTCATATACCAAATACCAGTTTTATTAAAGCTATTAAACTAACTTCAATTGCTGGTGCATATTGGAGGGGAGATGAAAAGAATAAACAGCTAACTCGTATCTATGGAATCACTTTTCCAAAAAATTCTGAATTAACTGAATATTTAGAGAAATTAGAGTTGGCTCGTCAGCGTGACCATAGAAAATTAGGAAAAGAATTGGAGCTATTTACGTTTTCTCAATCTGTAGGACAAGGGTTGCCACTTTGGTTGCCAAAAGGTGCCGATTTGAGAAACCGTTTAGAGAATTTTTTACGTAAAGTGCAGCGTAAAGCAGGGTATGTGCAGGTAATTACACCACATATTGGAGCTAAAGATTTGTATGTAACATCAGGTCACTATGCCAAATATGGAGCTGATTCATTTCAGCCTATTCATACACCCGATGAAAATGAGGAATTTTTGTTAAAACCTATGAATTGCCCACATCACTGTGAAATTTATAAGTCAAAACCACATTCTTACAAAGAATTACCACTTCGATTTGCCGAATTTGGAACGGTTTATCGTTATGAGCAAAGTGGAGAATTACATGGTTTAACTCGTGTACGTGGCTTTACACAAGATGATGCGCATATTTTTTGTACTCCCGAACAAGTAAAAGGGGAGTTTCAAAAAGTTATTGATATTGTATTATATATTTTTAAAACCTTAGATTTTAAAAATTTTACTGCTCAAGTTTCACTTCGTGATCCCGATAATCCAAGTAAATATATTGGTAGCGATGAGAATTGGCATAAAGCTGAATCGGCTATCAAAGAAGCAGTTGCTGAAAAGGATTTAAATACAGTGATTGAATATGGAGAAGCTGCATTCTATGGTCCAAAGCTTGATTTTATGGTAGAAGACGCTTTGGGTCGTCAATGGCAATTAGGAACAATTCAGGTGGATTATAATTTACCTGAGCGTTTTGAATTGGAATATATTGGTGCTGATAACCAGAAACACAGACCAGTGATGATACATAGGGCACCTTTTGGATCTATGGAACGATTTGTTGCTGTATTATTGGAGCACTGTGGTGGAGAATTCCCATTATGGCTTGCTCCTGAACAACTTGCAATACTTCCAATCAGTGAAAATTTCAATGATTATGCAGAAAAAGTTTTAAATCTCCTAAATAATTACGATATTCGCGGCTTTATTGATGATAGAAACGAGAAGATAGGTAAGAAAATCAGAGAAGCAGAAATTGGAAAAACCCCATTTATGCTTATTGTTGGTGAAAAAGAAATGGAAACTAATACAGTTTCTGTTCGCCAAAGAGGAGTGGGAGATATCGGTTCTATGTCAATAGAAGATTTTTCAAAAGTTATTAATAACATTATAGAAACAGAATTAGGGAAAAACTAAAGTTTATAAATTATAAATGAGAGACCAAAAAAGAAATTTTCGCCCAAGAGAGGTGGAAGAACTAAACAGAATAAATGAACGCATTCGAGTTCCGCAGATCAGATTGGTACTGGAAGGGCAAGAGCCACTCATTATTGATACACGTGAAGCACTTAAAATGGCAGAGGAGCAAGAATTGGATTTGGTTGAAATTTCCCCTAATGCTACACCTCCTGTGTGTAAAATCATGGATTACCAGAAATTTTTATATGCACAGAAGAAAAAACAAAAAGAGATTAAAGCAAAGCAAACTAAAATTGTAATTAAGGAAATTCGTTTTGGTCCTCATACAGATGAACATGACTTCAATTTTAAATTGGAACATGCTAGAAAATTCCTAAAAGAAGGAGCTAAAGTGAAAGCTTATGTATTCTTTAGAGGAAGAACAATTGTGTATCAAGATAGAGGAGAAATCTTATTACTTCGTTTTGCACAAGAATTAGCCGAGTTGGGAACGCTTGAATTAATGCCAAAACTTGAGGGAAAAAGAATGACTATCATGATTAACCCTAAAAAATAGAAATTAATATATTAAAAATAATAGTGAGTAAATAAATAGCGAGAATATGCCAAAAGTAAAAACAAAATCCAGTGCTAAAAAAAGATTTCAAATCACTGGTAGTGGGAAGGTAAAAAGAAAGCATGCTTTCAAAAGCCACATCCTTACTAAGAAATCAACAAAGCGTAAACGTAATTTAACAGCAGCAGGTCTTGTTGATAAAACAGACATGAATAATGTTAAATTAATGCTTAATTTAAAATAAAATCTGTCATGGTGACAGAGGTTAGTATTCACCCAATGTTAAGTATCTAAGTTTTCTGAAACAACGAAACACTTTACATTAAAAAACAAATAAATATGCCAAGATCAGTAAATCACGTAGCATCCAGAGCAAGAAGAAAAGAGTACATGAAACTTGCAAAAGGATATTATGGAAGAAGAAAAAATGTTTGGACAGTAGCGAAAAATGCTATTGAAAAAGGATTAGTTCACGCGTATAGCGGTAGAAAACAAAAGAAAAGACAATTCCGTTCACTTTGGATTATGCGTATCAACGCTGGTGTTAGAGAACACGGAATGAGCTATTCTCAATTTATGGGATTATACAATAAAAGCAACTTAGAATTAAACAGAAAAGTTCTTGCTGATTTAGCAATGAACAACCCTGAAGCATTCAAAGCTGTTGTTGATGCTGTAAAGAAATAATTTATTAATTTATACTCACTAGTAAAAACGGAGAATCTTAGATTCTCCGTTTTTTTTATTTATCGATGATATATTACAATCAATTTTATATCTTTGCCATCCCCGCCCAGGTGCTGAAATTGGTAGACAGGCATGTTTGAGGGGCATGTGCACGTTTGTGTGTGCGGGTTCAAGTCCCGCTCTGGGCACTTTTTCAAAATTCAACCTATCTTTCGCTATTCAACGCTTGAAATCTACATTTTTTATTATTTTTACATTTACTTAAATTCTTTTGAAAGTGACTGATAAAATTAAATTCGGAACAGACGGTTGGAGAGCTGTTATTGGTGATACATATACAGTTGTTAATGTAGGTAGAGTAGCAGAGGCTACTGCTAAGTGGATTTCACAATCAAATAATACATCGGTACTTATTGGCTATGATTGTAGATTTAATGGGAAGTTATTTATGGAAACTGCTATTAAAGTATTTCTACATTATGATATAAAAGTATATTTTGCTAAAAATTTTGTATCAACACCTATGGTCTCTATGGGTACAAGAAAATATGGTGCGGCATTAGGTGTGATTTTAACTGCTTCTCATAATCCACCTGAATATGGAGGGTTTAAACTAAAATCTTCTTTTGGGGGACCACTTTTACCAGATAAAGTACAAGAAGTTGAAGATTTGATTCAAGATGATTTTGACAGAAGTATGCTGAATATTGATTTAGATTCTGCTATTTCAAAAGGAACATTAGTGGAGTTGGATTTGGAAAGTGAATATGTAAAAGCAGTTCAAGATAACTTTGACTTAAATGCTATCCGAAATTCAGGGATGAAATTTGCTTATGATGCTATGTATGGTGCTGGTCAAAATGTAATGCGAAGATTATTTCCAAATATCGAACTATTGCATTGCGAATATAATCCTTCTTTTAAAGGGCAAGCGCCCGAACCAATTGCTAGAAATTTAAGAGAATTAGAGACTTTCTTGCAAGAAAAAAAGGATATTGATATTGCTTTAGTGACTGACGGAGATGCGGATAGAATTGGATTATATAATGGGAATGGAATTTTTGTGGATTCTCATCACATTATGCTATTGCTAATTCACTATATGGTGAAATATAAAGGTTTGAAAGGAAAAGTAGTCACCGCCTTTAGTAGCTCACCAAAGATTAAAAAATTATGTAAACATTATGGACTGGAGCATGAAACTGTAAAGATTGGGTTTAAATATATTGCGGGACTCATGGTAACAGAAGACGTTTTAGTAGGAGGAGAGGAATCAGGTGGAATTGCTGTGAAAGGACATATTCCAGAACGTGATGGTATTTGGATGGGTATGATACTTTGGGAGTTTATGGCTAAATCTGGAAAAAGATTAACTGAATTAATCCATGAAGTGTATGACATTGTTGGCGGTTTCTACTTTGATAGAAATGACTTACACCTTGATGAAAATTTGAAGCAAAGAATTGTAGAGAATTGTAAGAATGATAAATATACATCATTTGGTGATTTTAAAATTCAGCATATAGAAACAATAGATGGTTTTAAATTTTATTTCGACAAAGAAGCTTGGGTGATGATACGCCCATCCGGAACAGAACCTGTTTTACGTGTATATGCTGAAGCAGCAACTATGAGTGAGGTGCAAGCTATCTTAAAATCTACTAAAGAAACTATCTTAAATTAATTCAATTAATATTCATGGGAAACACATTGGGTAAGCTTTATACATTGACTTCTTTTGGTGAATCTCATGGAAGAGCAATAGGTGGTGTGATTGATGGTGTGCCTGCTGGTTTCTCCTTAGATATAAATAAAATTCAAAGAGAATTAGATAGAAGAAAACCAGGACAATCAGCTATCGTGACACAACGCAAAGAAAGTGATACTGTACAATTTCTTTCAGGTATTTTTGAAGGGAAAACAACTGGTGCTCCAATTGGATTTATTATCGAAAATAACAATCAGAAATCAGTAGATTATGAACATCTGAAAGATGTGTACCGTCCTTCTCATGCAGATTTTACGTATGCAGAAAAATATGGAATTCGTGATTACAGAGGAGGGGGGAGAGCAAGTGCACGCGAAACCGCTAATTGGGTAGTGGCTGGAGCTATTGCCAAACAATTTTTAAAAGAAATAGGTGTTCAAATTAATTCCTTTGTGACTCAAGTAGGTACAATCATATTGGAGCAAGATCCCATTGAACTAGATATTCCTGCTTTTGAAAATGAAGTTAGGTGTCCTGATACAAACACGGCAGAACGAATGATTGAATATATTAAAGGGATTCGTGCGCAAGGAGATACAGTGGGAGGAATTGTTTTCACAAGAGTGACAGGTGTTCCTATTGGTTTGGGTGCTCCAGTTTTTGACAAACTACAAGCTGACTTAGGAAAAGCTATGTTGTCTATCAATGCAGTAAAGGGGTTTGATTATGGTTCTGGCTTTGGATGTGTGACAATGAAAGGAAGTGAGCACAATGATTCTTTCTTGCCTGATTCTTCTACACAAACGAATTACAGTGGTGGAATACAAGGGGGGATAAGTAACGGAATGCCCATCTATTTCAGAGTAGCATTTAAACCAGTTGCAACCCTTATGCAAAAGCAACAAACTATTGATAAAGCATATAATTCGGTAGAAATGATGGGGAAGGGAAGGCACGATGCGTGTGTAGTTCCTAGAGCAGTTCCTATTGTAGAGGCTATGACCGCAATAACACTCTTTGATCATTATCTGCGTAATAAAATAACGAAACTATAATATGACTCAAGAACAAAAGAAGAAAAAACGTTTGGCGCTTCATTGGAAGATTATCATAGGAATGATATTAGGGGTTGTGTTTAGTTTAGTTTTGTTGCAAACCCCATGGGGGAAAGATACAACTATCATTAAAGTAAAAGGAGTTGATACATCCATCTCAAATGCCTCTTTGTTCGTAAAACACTGGATTAAGCCTTTTGGAAATATGTTTATCAATGCCTTGAAATTGATTGCTGTTCCTCTGATTTTAGGTTCTCTAATTAAGGGAGTTTCTGATTTAAAAGATGTTTCAAAGCTGTCTAAAATGGGGTTAAAAACAATTAGCATCTTTATAGCTACTACAGTGACTGCTGTGTGTATCGGTATTGCGGTTGTAAATATTATCCAGCCAGGAAAAACCATAAGTGAAGAAACGCGCATCAGTTTGATGGATAGTTTTAGTGGAGAAGCAAGTCATAATATCTCTAATGCCGAACTGCAAAAAGAGAATGGGCCTTTAAAAGCTATTGAAGATTTGATTCCCAACAACATCTTTTTCTCTGCATCTGATAATGCAAACATGCTTCAAGTAATCGTTTTTGCTTTATTATTTGGCATTGCTATGATTATGATTCCAGAAGAAAAAGCAAGACCTGTAAAGCAATTTTTTGATAGTTTTAATGATGTTATACTCAAGTTGATTGATGTTATTATGCTGGCAGCTCCAATCGGAGTATTTGCACTGTTGGCAGGATTAGTTGTGGAAGCACCAAGTCCTGACTTATTTATGGCGTTACTTTGGTATGCGATTAGTGTTATCATTGGTTTAACTTTAATGTTAGGAGTGTATGGTTTTATGGTGTATGCCTTTGCAAAGAAATCACCTAAATTTTTCTTCAAAGGAATATTCCCAGCGCAATTGCTAGCCTTTAGTACAAGTTCTTCTGCAGCCACACTTCCTGTAACAATGGATAGAGTAGAGAATCACTTAGGTGTTGATGAGGAAATTTCTAGTTTTGTTTTACCTATAGGAGCCACTATTAATATGGATGGAACTAGTTTGTATCAAGCAGTTGCTGCAATCTTTATAGCCCAAGCTATGGGGATGGATTTGAGTGCTATGACACAAATAGGTATTATTGCCACAGCCACCTTAGCAAGTATTGGCTCGGCAGCCGTACCTGGTGCGGGAATGGTGATGTTGGTTATTGTATTAGCGCAGGCTGGAATTCCAGAGGCTGGATTAGCTTTGATCTTTGCTATTGATAGACCACTGGATATGTTGCGTACTACTATTAATGTAACAGGAGATGCTACGGTTTCCATGGTAGTTGCCAAAGGAGAAAATATGCTCAAAAAATAGGTTTAAAAAACTATCCACAGCTTTACATGAAATTGTTGATAAATTAGTTGAAAACCCTTGTGTTTTTAACATGTTTTCACTCTAGATTTTGTATATTTGTTCGTTGTGAAAATTAATTACTGAAGACATTAAAATAATACAAATTATATGAGTGAATTAGACAAGAAAATGGAGGATTACTCCGCGGATAATATCCAGGTGTTAGAAGGTTTAGAAGCAGTTAGGAAAAGACCTGCGATGTATATCGGAGATGTTGGCTTGAGAGGTTTACATCATTTGGTGTACGAGGTGGTTGACAACTCTATAGATGAAGCGATGGCAGGATATTGTAATCAAATTTTTGTCACTATCAATGAAGGAGAATCTATAACAGTTGAAGATAATGGACGTGGTATCCCCACTGCAATGCACTCTAAAGAAAAAAGATCTGCCTTAGAGGTTGTAATGACTGTATTACATGCCGGAGGTAAATTCAATAAAGATAATTATAAGGTATCAGGAGGTTTACATGGTGTTGGGGTGTCTTGTGTGAATGCACTTTCAGATCATCTTTCTGCCATAGTTCATAGAGATGGAAAAGTATTTCAACAAGAATATAGTAAAGGAGCACCTCAATATTCTGTAAAAGAAATCGGCACAACTGATAAGACAGGAACGATTGTTACTTTTCATCCAGATGCAACCATTTTTGAAGAGGTAAAATACAATTACGATACATTGAAGTCAAGAATGAGAGAATTAGCGTTCTTGAATAAAGGTATTACACTTGTATTGACTGATAATAGAGATGAGTCAATTAACGACAAAGGTGAACATCCAACTGAAACTTTCCATTCTGAAATTGGTTTACGTGAATTTGTTAAATATGTTGACAGAAGCCGTGAGCCTCTTATTGAAAATGTTATATACATGGAAGGTGAGAAAGAGGGTATTCCTGTTGAAGTAGCAATGATTTATAACACTTCTTACAATGAGAATATTCTATCGTATGTGAATAATATCCATACGCATGAAGGTGGAACTCACCTTTCTGGTTTTAGAAGGGGTCTGACTGGTACTTTAAAGAAATATGCTGATGACTCAGGATTATTAACTAAAGAAAAGATTGAAATTGTAGGGGATGACTTTCGTGAAGGATTGACAGCTATTATTTCTGTAAAAGTAGCAGAACCTCAATTTGAAGGTCAGACAAAAACAAAATTAGGTAACAGAGATGTTCAAGCCCCTGTTTCGCAGGCTGTGTCTGAAATGTTGACTAATTATTTGGAAGAAAATCCAAATGATGCAAAAAAAATTGTAGAAAAAGTAATTATTGCTGCAAGAGCACGTCACGCTGCTAAAAAAGCCAGAGAAATGGTGCAACGTAAAAATGTTCTTTCAGGAAGTGGTTTACCAGGGAAGTTAGCGGATTGTACATCTAAAGACCCAGCTGAATGTGAGATTTTCTTAGTTGAGGGAGATTCTGCGGGAGGTACAGCAAAGCAAGGTAGAGATCGTCATTTTCAAGCAATTATGCCTTTGAGAGGTAAAATTTTGAACGTGGAGAAAGCTATGCAACATAAAATCTTTGAAAGTGAAGAAATTAAAAATATCTATACAGCATTAGGAGTTAGAATTGGTACCGAAGAAGATTCAAAGGCATTAAATCTGGAAAAATTAAGATACCATAAGGTTGTAATTATGACGGATGCCGATGTAGATGGGGCGCATATTGCAACATTGATTCTGACTTTCTTCTTCCGTTATATGAAAGAATTGATTGAAAATGGCTATGTGTATTTGGCTGCTCCACCTCTTTACTTAGTGAAGAAAGGAAATAAAGCAGAATATGCATGGGATGAAAATCAACGTGACTTATTAGTGGAACGTATGGCTGGAAATACTCCGAGAACTACAGTAGGTGTTCAACGTTACAAAGGTTTGGGAGAGATGAATGCAGAACAATTATGGGAAACAACTATGAACCCTGAGCACAGAATGTTGCGCCAAATCACTATTGATAATGCGGCAGAAGCAGATCAAGTGTTTTCTATGTTGATGGGGGATGATGTTCCACCACGTAGAGAATTTATTGAAGAAAATGCAAAATATGCGAATGTGGACGCATAATAGGTATGGATAAAAAATAATATATAAATCCCGTTAGGTCAACACTTATCGGGATTTATATTATCACCTTAGTGCTATATTTCAACTCCTCTAATACAATTTGTGATTCAATATTATTGATGTTTTGAATGGCTGATAAATCATTTACCAAAAAGTTACTATACTCTTTAATGTCTTTAAATCGTGCCTTTGCAACATAATCATAGGTTCCTGAAACTTGGTAAAATTCTGTAATAGCTACTAACGATTTAATCTCTTCTACAAAACTATCTCGCTGTGTGGTATGGTGATCTTTTACGGTAATATTTAAAATAACTAATACCGATTGACCTAATAAATCTGCATCAAGGAGAGCTACATAATCCTTTATATAACCAGCATTTTCAAGTTTTTTGATACGCTCGTAAATAGGGGTTGCCGTTAGGGCTAATTCAGCTGCCATTTCTTTTGCAGTCTTCAAACAATCTGTTTGGAGAATTTCAAGTATTTTTTCATCAATATAGTCCATAATTAGTTTTTTTCACCACAAATATATAAATATACAATAATTTTTACCAAAAATCATTTAATAGTGAAATATATCACTTTTTTAGCTCAAATTTGCAGCGATAAAAACTAAAAAATTAATCTTTTTTATGGTCTGAAATGAAGAATAAATACATTGATCTAATTGAGCAAACCTTTGATTTTCCACAGGAAGAGTTTAAAGTAGAAGACGGCAAACTATTCTTTAGAGAGCTTGATATGAGTGCCTTGATAGAAAAATATGGAACTCCTTTTAGGTTTACTTATCTTCCAATTATCGGTCAACAAATAGAAAAATGCCGAAATTGGTTTAATACCACCATGAAAGAACAACAATATAAAGGTAAATATGAGTATTGTTATTGTACAAAAAGCTCACATTTTAACTTTGTTTTAGAGGAATGTTTACAACATAAAACCAATATTGAAACTAGTTCTGCTTTTGATATTGATATTCTTATAGCTTTATTTAATAAAGGTAAATTAGATAAGAATACATATATTTTATGTAATGGGTATAAGACGGAAGAATATATAAAAAAGATTAAAGAATTATTGGATTTAGGATTTTCAAAAGTGATTCCTGTGATTGATAATTTTCGTGAGTTTGATATCCTAGAAGAAGAAATTGATCAGAAGCTAGAAATAGGTATTCGTATTGCGTCAGAGGAAGACCCAAAATTTGAATTCTATACCTCTCGTTTGGGAATCGGATATAAAGATGTAGTGTCTTTCTTCAATTGGAAGTTAAAAGATCATAAGAAATTCAAACTTTCTATGCTACATTTCTTTGTAAATACAGGTATTCGTGATAATGCATATTATTGGAATGAGTTGCATAAGTTTTTAGGAGTTTATGAGAATTTGATCAAAAACGACGCAAACATCAAATATTTAAATATTGGTGGAGGTTTTCCCATTAAAAATTCTTTGGCATTTAACTACGATTACGAATATATGGTCCAAGAGATTATGTCACAGGTTAAAAATGCTGCAGATCATGTGGATGCTAAACACCCTGATATCTTTACTGAATTTGGTTCGTTTACTGTGGCTGAATCGGGAGGGATGGTATTTACAATCTTAGACCAGAAAAAACAAAATGATAGAGAGAAGTGGAACATGATTAATAGCTCTTTTATGACGACTTTACCAGATGCATGGGCTATTAATAAACGATTTATCATGTTACCTATTAATAGATGGGAGGAAAAATATGAAAGAGTCTTTTTAGGTGGCTTAACCTGTGACTCTGATGATTATTATAATTCAGAACAGCACACCAATGCTATTTACCTTCCTGTATATAGCAAAAGATCCCCTTTGCATGTTGGGTTCTTTAATTGTGGGGCCTATCAAGAATCCATTTCTGGATTTGGTGGAATTAAACACTGTTTGATTCCTAGTCCACAACATATTTTGATAGATAAAGATGAAGAAACAGGAGAGATTAAAGATGAAATATTTGCACCGCATCAAACTCCTGAACAAATGCTTAAAATTTTAGGATACAAATAAAAATGAGAACTTACGCTGGAATACCTGAAGAATTCGGTGAATTTGATCAGGCAAAAATTGTTATGATCCCCGTTCCTTACGATGGGACATCCACTTATGGAAAAGGAGCAGATAAAGGTTATGATGCTATGTTAGATGCTTCCGAAAACATGGAATTGTATGACATAGAAACTGATAGTGAGGTGTATAAGGAAGGGATTTATCTTGCACCAAAAGTAACTGAGGATAGCTCTCCTGAAGCCATGTGTGATGCAGTAGAAAAAGCTACTACTGATATGTTAAATACTGGGAAATTTGTAACGCTATTTGGAGGAGAACATTCCATTTCAATTGGTTCTATTCGTGCATTTAGAAAAAAATATACAAATCTATCTGTTTTACAATTAGATGCACATTCTGATTTGCGCCCTGAATTTCACGGTTCTGCATGTAATCATGCATGTGCTATGCACGAGGCTTCTAAGACAACTAATTTAGTACAAGTAGGTATTAGAAGCATGGATACGGTTGAACTTCCCTTTGTAAAAAAAGAAAATTTCTATACAATGTACAGACTTCGTGCAACAGAAAATTGGATGGACGAAGTGATTAGCAAATTGGGAGAAGATGTCTATTTGACAATCGATTTAGATGTTTTTGATCCATCTATCATGCCTTCAACAGGTACTCCAGAACCGGGAGGTTTGTTATGGTATGATGTCATTACATTAGTTAGAAAATTAATTGAAAAGAAAAATTTAGTAGGCTTTGATATAGTAGAGTTAGCTTCTGAAGAAGGGGTGCCTTCTCCTGATTTCATGGCTTCTAAATTAGTATATAAGATTTTATCATATAAATTTAAAAAGTAATGGGAAAAGTTAGAGAGTTTATTGAGTACAATTACCGCCACTTTAATGCTGCTGCGTTAGTTGATGCTGCTAAAGGATATGAAAAACACTTAGCTGAAGGTAAAAAAATGTTAGTTTCCTTAGCAGGAGCTATGAGTACAGCTGAATTAGGGATTTCCTTAGCTGAAATGATTCGCCAGGATAAAATTCACATAATTTCTACTACAGGTGCCAATTTGGAAGAGGATGTGATGAATTTGGTGGCACACAATCACTACGAACGTGTTCCACACTATAGAGATTTAACTCCACAAGATGAGTGGGATTTATTAGAAAACCACATGAATCGTGTAACGGATACGTGTATTCCTGAAGAAGAAGCTTTTAGAAGAATTCAAGCGCATATTTTTAAAATCTGGAAGGATGCTGAAGATAAAGGGGAACGCTTTTTTCCGCACGAATTTTTATATAAATTATTGCTTTCTGGAGTGTTAGAGCAATATTATGAGATTGATTCAAAGAATTCATGGATGTTGGCTGCAGCACAGAAAAATTTACCAATTGTTTGTCCAGGCTGGGAAGATTCTACTTTGGGGAATATATTTGCTTCTTACTGTATTAAAGGAGAATTAAAGCCTTCTACAATGAAATCAGGAATTGAATATATGACTTGGTTAGCTAATCATTATACTGCTACAGCAGGAACAGATGGTATTGGTTTCTTCCAAATAGGAGGGGGAATTGCAGGTGATTTCCCAATTTGTGTAGTTCCAATGTTGTATCAAGATTTGGAAAGAGAAGATACCCCGTTCTGGAGTTATTTCTGCCAAATTTCTGATTCAACAACAAGTTATGGTTCATATTCTGGGGCAGTACCTAACGAAAAAATAACGTGGGGTAAACTAGGTATCGATACACCTAAATTTATTGTAGAATCTGATGCTACAATTGTAGCTCCATTGATTTTTGCATATTTGTTAGATCAATAGAAACGATTAATCGAAGTGATTACAAAAGAAAAGCTCTGACAGAATCAGAGCTTTTCTTTTATACTAATTTAAAATTTTAATATCCAAACAAAGGATATTTACTCATCATTGATTTAACATCGGCAATAACTTCCATTTGTATTTTATCATTTCCTATATTCATTAATGTTTTATCAATTAAATCTACAATAGCAGGAATCTCAGTGTCTTTTACGCCACGAGTTGTAATAGCAGGAGTTCCTAGACGAATACCTGAAGTGACAAATGGAGATTCTGTATCGAAAGGTACCATGTTTTTGTTTACCGTAATATGCGCATTGTTTAGTGCTGTTTCGGCATCTTTACCATTTAGTCCTTTGGAACGTAAGTCAATTAACATACTATGATTATCAGTACCCCCTGAAATGATGTCATAACCTCTTTTTACTAATTCAGAGGCCATTACTTTCGCATTTTTTATAATTTGTTTTTGATATTCAGTAAATTCTGGTCGGAGTGCTTCACCAAAAGCTACTGCTTTTGCAGCTATTACGTGTTCTAGCGGTCCACCTTGTGTGCCAGGGAATACTCCAGCATCTAAAATAGAAGCCATAGAACGTAAATTACCATTCTGCCAGCGAATTCCCCAAGGGTTATCAAAGTTTTTACCCATCATAATGATACCACCTCTTGGACCCCTTAAAGTTTTATGGGTTGTTGAAGTAACAATATGACAGTATTTTAATGGGTCTTTTAATAATTTGGTTGCAATCATTCCAGCTGGGTGAGAAATATCTGCTAATACAAGAGCTCCTACCTGATCTGCAACTTGGCGAACACGCTCATAATCCCAATCACGACTATATGCAGATGCACCAACTACAATAAGTTTTGGTTTTACCTCTTTTGCTCTTTTCTCTAACTCATCATAGTCAACTTGTCCTGTTTCTTTATTTACTCCGTAGAAATGAGGTTCATATAGTTTTCCAGAGAAATTTACTGGAGAGCCATGTGTCAAATGTCCTCCGTGAGATAAATTAAATCCTAAAATTTTATCTCCCGGTTTCAAACAAGCTAGCATAACAGAAGCATTAGCTTGTGCGCCAGAGTGAGGTTGTACGTTAGCCCATTCTGCACCAAAAAGCTGACAGAGTCTATCAATTGCTAATTGTTCAACTTGATCCACAATTTCACATCCTCCGTAATACCTTTTTTCAGGAAGTCCTTCTGCATATTTATTAGTTAATACAGAACCCATTGCTTCCATCACTTCATTACTTACAAAGTTTTCGGAGGCAATTAACTCAATTCCGTTTGTTTGACGTTCTCTTTCTTTCTCTATTAAATCGAAGATGATTTGATCTTTTTTCATATTGCGATAAATTATTTATTTAATTGATTGTATATCTGAGTTAAACCATAATTCAAAGATGTAGATGGCTTAAAGCCTGTTAAACTTACTAATTTTCCAGAACTTCCAACTCTTCTTTCTACCTCATAATCATATCGTTTCTTGGGTGCCTCAATATATACGATATTAGAAGATGAATGCGTTATTTCTTTAATTTCATCAGCCACATCTTTGATAGTTATTTCCTTTTCGTTGGCAATGTTTACAATGTGATAACCACTAATATCCATAAGGCGTACACATGCTTCTACCGCATCGTCAATATAGGTGAAATCGCGTGTTTGTTTTCCATTTCCAAATACAGTTATATTTTCATTTGCCAAAGCTTGTTCAAAGAACCGAGGTACTACCATACGGTTGTCTTGCCCGATACCATAAACATTGAAAAAACGCACTGAAATTGCATTTAATCCCTTCTCTTCAAAATTAGAAGCTAAATAAATTTCGTTATAGCGTTTAGCCATTGCATAAGAGGTCTTAGGGTCAACAGTTACTTCTTCAGTAAATGCACTTTGTGTAAGCGCAGAATGACCATAAATACCTGAGGTCGAGGCATAAATTATTTTCTTTACACTATTATCGATGGAAGATTTAACTATATTTCTTAAACCTACTGTTTCTACATCCATAGTTTCTACAGGGGCATCTGCGACAACATCAACGCCTAATATGGCAGCAAAATGGAAAACTAAATCAATATTTTGAGTGAGTTTATTCATTAATTCAACATCACACACATCTCCTTTAATGAAAGTGATATTTGAAAAGGTGTCTGAATCTAATTTATTTCCACGTAATAAATTGTCAACTACAGTCACGGTATGACCATCTTTGACTAATCGCCGTGTTAAATTACTTCCGATAAATCCTGCGCCTCCGGTAACTAAAATTCTCATGATTGGTTATTTAAATGTTTTAATACAGTTTAGTTTATGAGAAAAATATTTTTCTTTCTCGTTGTAAATCCCTTCTTCTTTTAGTGTATCTATTCTGACTCTCCCGTGTGCGTGGATAATCGTGTTATTTTCTAATATTATTCCTACATGTGTTATTTTTCCAGATTTTTCTGATCGGAAAAATGCTAAATCTCCTTCTCTTTGGTTGTTAAAAGTCACCTCTTTACCCTGTAGAACCTGTTGGGAAGCATCTCTATTCAAAGAAATGCCTAATTGATGATAAACAGTTTGCGTAAATCCTGAACAATCTATTCCAAAACACGTTCTTCCACCCCACAAATAAGGCGAATTTAAGTATTTAAGTGCTAATTCTGATATATTTTGTTCACGAATAACTGGTGCCATCTCATTCCAACTATAAGAAAAATCTTCTATTTGAAAATTTTTATTTTGTGATAGAATGGGTGAACCAGCCAATATTGTTTGGTTTCCCCAAGGAGTTTGAAGTGGCAATACCTCATCTTGTTGACGAGGATTGGTAACAATTAATTCAGCTGTTTGCTTTGAAATTGGCATGAATTGTTTGCTATCTACCCAACCCTTGTAAGTGTCATGCGTAATCTCAATTTGTAGCCATTGGTTTTGAATACTCAGAATACAAACAACTTCACCAAATAATAATTGTGTGATTATTTCCGAAGTGTCGTCGGGACTGATTCTAACCGGAACAACGGTTAAATGGCATATTGCATAATCACCTATTTCCATTTAGCCAACTACTTTATCGGGGAAATTTTTATTCTCAAGTATATTCTTGATTTGTTGAATGTGACGCTCATTGTGATATATCACAAATTGTAATACATCTCCTAAGCGTAAACGTACAATTCTACTGAATGAAATAGGAACCTTTGCTTTTTTTAGATTAACATGTTTGGCTAAATCTAGAATATTTAATAGCTCTAGTTGATTTTTTTCAAATTTTTCTATAGTATTCTTTTCTACTAATTCAGGTAAAATAGTAGGGTTGTGTGTGCGTTGGGCTCTAAATTTACGTTTGATATTATTTGCCCTTCCCAACTGAATAGATTTCCATGCACTTCTCCCTAATTGTGAAGATACAAATGTATCACTTGGTGTGGTGAATTTTGTTTTCTTAATTTTGTTTAAAATAAGGGGGTGGTAAAAATTAACTAAACTGTTTAGATGAGCTAAGACCTCTAGAATGTTCCAACTATCTTTTGTTCTTCTCCAATGTAATTGATTTTCTCCTAAATGCCTACATTTTTTAGAAACGAACGTCATATTATCCTCTGTAATTCGTCTTAGCCTAAAAAGTAATTCGTCTGTTGGAATTCCTATCATATATATTTAGTGTTGTCTTTATTGCTCTCAAATTTAATACGTTTTCTGAGAGTATGCAATTAAAAATGAATGATTTTTTGTTATTTATAATACCTTTCCTAATCTTTATATTTTTAGTCTTATAATTATTACTATATTTACTTTATAAAATCTAAAAAATAGAGTATATGGCTAGTAAAAGAGAGTTAAAGAAACGCATTAATTTAATGATATATGATGTTGTAGATGAGTGTTTTAGCATTCAATTATATAACTCTAAAAAGACAGAAGTAACAGATAAGTTTATTGATGAAGCAGCAGACTTTCAAGATGAAATAATGGCGGCTATCCACAAAGCAAAAAATAAATCTGAATTCAGAAAGATTGTAGAAAAAGTTGAAGATATTAATGAAGAATGGTTAGAGCGTTTAAACAAATTAGCTTAACCTAGCATTTATTTCAATAATTTTTGGATACGATACATTTCGTCTCTTAAACGGGCAGCTTCCATGAAATCCAGTTCCTTTGCTGCCTTTTTCATGTCCTTTTCTACTTTTTGTAGGCTCTTCTGGAGTTGCTCTTTTGACATATATTGTTCCACCGGATCAGCAGCTATCATTTGATTCTTGTCATCGATATTTCCATATCCTTGCAATGCATTCATTTTGGATTTGTTCAATGGTGTAGGCGTGATACCATGTTCTTCGTTGTAGGCCATTTGTAGAGCACGTCTACGATTAGTTTCTTCAATGGTGCGATCCATAGATTTTGTAATGGTTTCAGCATACATAATTACTTTACCATTCACATTTCTTGCAGCTCTCCCTACCGTCTGAACTAAAGAGCGTTCATTTCGTAGAAAGCCTTCTTTATCAGCATCTAAAATGGCAACAAAGCTTACCTCAGGTAAATCAAGTCCTTCACGTAAGAGATTTACGCCTATTAACACATCAAAAACACCTTCTCTCAATTGTTGTAGAATCTCAACACGCTCTAAAGTATCTATTTCGCTATGTATGTAACGACATAAGATACCCAATCGATCAAGATACTTTTGTAATTCCTCTGCCATACGCTTGGTTAAAGTGGTAACAAGGGTACGTTCTTTTAATTCTACTCTTTTTTGAATCTCTTCAATTAAATCATCTACTTGATTAATGCTTGGACGCACTTCTATAACAGGGTCTAATAGACCTGTAGGCCGTATAACTTGTTCAACAATGACTCCATCGGATAGTTGAATCTCATAATCTGCTGGGGTAGCACTGATATATATTACCTGATTAAGCAGGTCTTGAAATTCCTCGAATTTTAGCGGTCGGTTGTCCATGGCTGCTTGTAATCGAAAACCATATTCTACTAAGTTGATTTTACGAGAATGATCACCTCCATACATTGCGCGTATTTGTGGAATAGTGACATGACTTTCATCGATAAGCATAAGATAGTCTTTAGGGAAATAGTCTAGGAGGCAAAAGGGGCGCATGCCCGGAGCTCTTTTATCAAAATAGCGTGAATAATTTTCAATTCCTGAACAATAGCCAAGCTCTCGTATCATTTCTAAATCATATTCCGTACGTTCTAATAGGCGTTTTGCTTCTATAGGTTTTCCTTCTCGTTTAAAAGCTTCTACCTGTATCACTAAATCGTCTTGAATCATTTCGATTGCTTCACGCGTATTCTCAGGAGAACTTACGAAAATATTAGCAGGGTAGATGTTGATGGCGTCTAATTGTTCAATCTTATTATTTGAGATGGGGTCAATAGTAGAAATAGCTTCAATCTCATCTCCCCAAAATTCAATGCGCAAAGCATAATCTGCATAAGCTAAAAATATATCTACCGTGTCTCCATTCACCCGAAAGGTTCCTCTTTTAAATTCATTTCCGGCTCTGGAGTACAGATTTTCTACAAGTCTGAATAAAAACTTATTACGCATTATAACATCTCCTTTTTTTACATGCATAATACTTTTCTGAAATTCATTTGGATTTCCAATACCATATATGCAAGAAACCGAAGAGACTACAATCACATCACGCCTACCAGAAAGTAGGGCGGAAGTGGCGGATAAACGTAGCTTCTCTATTTCATCATTGATAGCTAAATCTTTCTCGATATAAGTGTCTGTGAGCGATATATAAGCCTCTGGCTGGTAATAGTCATAGTAGGAAACAAAGTATTCAACTCTGTTTTCTGGAAAGAACTGCTTAAATTCATTATAAAGTTGTGCAGCCAGTGTCTTATTGTGCGATAGTACCAATGTAGGTTTGTTGACTTGTTGAATAACATTAGCTGCAGTGAAGGTTTTACCACTACCTGTAACTCCCAACAGGGTTTGGTGTTGTACGTCGTTTTTTATTCCTTTAACTAATTCGTCAATGGCCTGTGGTTGATCACCAGTTGGACTATAAGGAGAAACGAGTTTGAAATCCATAGTACAAAGATAGTAGTTTTAAGAAACATTAAAAATTAGTATTCTTATCTAGTTTTTTGACTATTTAGTGTAGGCATACTTTTCTAAAGTATCCACAAATTCTTTGCATAATATTGATTTGTCATAGGTGGTTTCAGCTAATTTGCGTGCATTTATTCCCATGTCTTTGGCAAGATCTGGATTCTCCTGGATGTACTTTATTTTGTGAGCTAAATCTGCATCTATTTTAGGATTTGCAAAGAGACCACAATTATTTTCTTCTACCATTGCCTTCGTCCATCCCGCTGAATTAACGATGATTGGTTTTCCTGCAGAAAGTGAATCAAATAATTTATTGGGAGAATTGGTATATAGAATGGGTATATCTTCAAATAAAACAATGGAAACATCACTAAAATTTAAAACCTCAGAAACTGTTTTTAATGGCTTTTCTCCGTAGAAATGTACATTGGGTAATTGGAGTTTGACAGCTAGTTCTTTTAATTCTGCTTCTTGTGAGCCACCTCCAATAAATAGGAATTCAATGTTGTTGTCATCTTTGAGTTGATTGGCAGCATCTACAAGCGTGTGAACGGCATTGGCTAGTCCCATGGCTCCAAAGTAAATAACCTTAAAACTATCCTCTCGGAGTTTCATCTCCTTCATTAGTTCCAGGTTTTTCTCTCTTTCCCAAAACTCATCTTTTTTAGACATGTTGGGTATCATAGATGTTTTATTCTTGGGAATATAATGCATAACACCTTCTTGCATACCTGGAGATAGTGCGATTACATGATTCGCATTTCTATAGATTGTTTTTTCCAGTTTCCTTGTTGCCCAAATCAAGAATGGATTTTTAATCGCTCCCATTTGGATAGGAACTTCTGGCCATAAATCTCTTACTTCAAAGATATAAGGTGTTTTCTTAAACCATTTGAGATAAAGTGCAGGAATACCAACTGTAAGTGGAGTAGATGTAGCAAAAACTAAGTCAATATCCTGCTGTTGTTTGGCAACTTTAATGCTTTTTCGCATAAACCCAATAAACGATTTAAGACGAGCCTTTACAGACATGCTTTGATGATAAGCTTCTTTGATATAAATGACTTTGATGCCTTCAATGATTTTCTCTTCTATATCTTTCTCGATTTTACTGCTTCCTGCAATAACCGTGACTTGATGTCCTCTAGCAATTAATTCTTTACAATTCCAGTAAGAACGCGTCCCACCTGCATCGGCAGGAGTGTAAAAATACTGGTGTATGTAAATAATATTCATTCTTTTATAAGATAATTTCGAGCTAAAGGACCTTCGTTCATTAGCAAGTCTAAAATAGATAAATTAGGGTAAAACTCAAACTTATCAGAGAAAACTTGTATGTAGGGTGATTGTGTTATATCAAATTCTTTTTTATCTAATGCGATACGCTTGTCAAGGTCGTCTTTTGGTGGAACATATTCAGAACTATAAGAAATAGCTATATCAAGGTCTAGCCACTTCAATAATTGCTCTAAGATTCTTGTATTGAAACGATATAATATTGATTCTTCCATATATATCAAATCTTTGATCATTTCTCCGTAGTAAAAGAAATAGGGTGCATGGTGATAACTACTCTCTAAGGCATTCCAATGATCTTTCCGCCAGTTGGTGTCGTAGGTGATAAGTACATCTCCTACAGGTGTCTCATTGCCTTTAGGACGAGAAACAGGTACGCTCAAATACATGGGACCATTACTCTCTAGAATTTTAGTTCTATTTCTCCAGCTCTGTTTCTTATATATTTCATGAATATCTATAACTATCTCTTTGTGTTTTGCAAGAGATTGAAAATAGGGAATAGAACCAAAATAATTAGTGGAGTAGAGCATTATTTAATTAAAGTAAATAACCTTTCCCAACGAATTCCTTTTGTTTCTGATTTAGAGAACCAAACCATAGAAGCTTTCCCAACGATATGGTCGTCTGGAACAAAGCCCCAAACTCTGGAGTCAGCAGAATTATAGCGATTATCTCCCATCATCCAATAATATCCTTTTTCAAACGTATAAGTTGTGGCTTCTTTTCCATCTATGTAATATTTCCCATCCTTTTCTTGGAAATCATGTAATTCATAAGCTGTAATTACACGTTTATACCAATCAACATTATGGGGAGTCAATGGTATAGTTACTCCTTTTTTAGGAATCCAGAAAGTTTCAAAATCAGAAACAGTATTATTGATATTGAATGACTTAGGGTAATAGTTTAGGTTATTCACTCTTTCTGAAGCTGTCATATTACTTGCGTCAACACGTTCAGGATCTACTATTGTAAATGTCGCATCTGGATAATCTTTTTGAAGCATTTTCAACTCTGATTGAGTCAGATGGTAGAAGTCATTCCCTTTGTAATAATCACGGTTTAATTCTAATCCGTACTTATTATCCATTATTCGATCGGAGGGTCTAGTAAAGTTTGTTGCCATATACTCCAAATTCTGATAATCAAAGATAGGAGCAGCTTTTCCATTTACATAAACCTGAGAATGAACAATCTTAATAGAATCGCCTGGAATACCGATACAGCGTTTAATATAGAATTCTCTTTTGTCTATAGGTCTATAAATAATACCTTTATGATGAATCATCATTCCTTCTACATTGGAAAAAGTTTGTTTGTTCACAGCAATCTCATATCTAGCTTTTTTTCTCCATGTATCAATGTTATCAATAAATTCTTGATAAATATTATCAACAATTGCTTGGATCTTTATATTCAATTTCTCTGCTTCCAACTGCATTACACTGTCTAATTCTTTCCCTTGATATTGACTGGATAATTGTTCTCTTCGTTTTTGTAATAAAGCGTTACCATTTGGAATTTTGTTTCGATCAATAGACTCTTCAAATAACCTTCTGGCTTCAGTATTTACAATTCCGTGATAATCATGTCCCATCAATCCATTAGGGATACGAGGGTCATAAATAGCTGTGTCTCCGGAAGGATAGTTAAATACTACTACATCGTAATTCTTGACATGACTCCAGCCTGGTAAGCGCATATATTTAACCTTTTCCAACGTGGTGTACGATTGAACATTCAACCAAGGAATAGTGTTGTGAGCTAATGGAAAGGAAAGAGGTGTTTCAGGAACCCTAGAACCATACGTGAGTTTATTAACTACTAAAAAATCTCCCACTAACAATGTTTTCTCCATAGATCCTGTTGGGATTTGGAAAGGTTCGAATACATAAGTTCGTATGGCACTAGCAGCAACTAGAGCAAATAAAATACTGTCACCCCACTCTTTAATAATCGTTTTCTTACCCTTTTTCTTTTTCTGCATAGCACCTAGTGTAAGAGCAACAACATGACCTACAATAGGAAGGGATAGAAAAAGTACAATATGATCACTATTGCGTCTTAACTCTAAATGTTTTTGGTTTTCCCAATTGGTAACAAAATCTGGTTTTAGATTGTCGTCGTTTGCAATCTTAGCCATGATAATGAAAGGGAAGAAGATACCTTGTAACGTATCACCAACAGAGAATAGACCATATTTACGAATGTAGCTCACGTTAAATACAGCCCACATTACTAAGTGAATTCCAGGAATAATCATTAGAAATGCCCACCACCAAGGTTGGCCTGCAATTTTTGATGCAATAGCATAGTTATATCCTGGAATGAGCGCCTCCCATGATTTTCTTCCTGCTTTTGGGAAACTCTTAAACCATAATGCTAGATATGGATAAACGATAAAAAATATGAAGAAATATTTTGCTAACATGTATAATGAATTTAAGAAAGTTGTAGCACATCTTTCATGGTGAATAATCCTTTTTTATTTATAATCCATTCAGCCGCTATGACAGCTCCTAAGGCAAAACCTTTGCGACTAAATGCTTCGTGACGAATGGAAATGGCGTCTATATCCGAAGTGTACTCAACGATATGTGTTCCTTTCACATCTTCTTCTCGTATCGCTTCTATCTCAATAGCAGGTTGATTGGATGATTTCTTCTCGCTTTGCGGACAAAACCAATCTGTATAAGCGGAGTGGTTGTGTAACAAATCTTGCGCAATAGAAATAGCTGTACCACTTGGTGCATCTAATTTCTGAGTATGATGTATTTCTGTTATTTTTGGTTGATACTCAGGATGAGGTGACATGAGCTTTGCTAATTGTTCATTCAATTG
Organism: Brumimicrobium sp.; assembly: GCA_023957385.1. NCBI lineage: Bacteria > Pseudomonadati > Bacteroidota > Flavobacteriia > Flavobacteriales > Crocinitomicaceae > Brumimicrobium > Brumimicrobium sp. The sequence continues at coordinate 1,785,706 of JAMLGZ010000001.1, forward strand.
GAAGAATAAATTTACACCTATGCTAAAATTGGATGCATATACTAGAGAAGAGTTGTTAGATTGAACTAAATCCTTCACTTTATCCAAATGTTGATGCCATCCAGTTGTTCCAACCACAGTAGGGATATTTGCTTTAGAAAGTAATTCTAAATGTGCTAATACAGAACTTGGCGTAGTAAATTCAATGGCTACATCTGCCTGAAGTACCATTTGTTCAGTTAGTGGATGCTCAATATCCGCTTTAGCAACAACTTCATGACCACGTTCCAAGAGAATCGTTTCGATTTCTTTCCCCATTTTACCGTATCCTACTAAGATTACTTTCATGATTTGTATTGAACGTAGCAAAAATACTATTATTTGTTTTCTAATTGTAATTTAGGGAGAATTTAACCTCAATTTAACCGCAAAGACCGCGAAGTTTTGGCGCAGAGGTCACAGAGGTTTTTGTGGAGGAGGTGTTTATTTGAAACACATAGGCACATAGGGAACATAGTCCTTTTTCTATGTGTTCTATGTTCATTTCAACAAGTTCAATGCAGGTCTATGTGTTTGATTATTTGTTAAACACATAGGGGACTTATCTAATTTCCATACATCTATGTATTTAAAAAATTAATAAAAAACTCTTCATTCTCTCATAAATATCACTATCTTAAATAATAAAAAGAAAATGTTAACCAAAAACGACCTAAACGATTTAACCTATGAAGATGTAGGAGCAGCCATAGAAGTACACAAAGAAATTGGACCAGGGCTACTTGAATCTGTATATCACAAATGCTTAAAAGAAGAACTTCGTTCGCGATGTATTATGTATCAGTCAGAATTAATAGTTCCAATTGCCTATAAAAACATCGAATTTGAAGCAGATTTACGATGTGATCTATTTGTAGAAGGTTGCTTAGTTGTTGAATTAAAGGCTGTTCAAGAAATGCATCCAGTATTCGAATCCCAACTATTAACTTATATGAAGTTATTAGAAGCCCCAAAAGGAATTTTAATGAACTTCTTTTGTAATAACTTTTTTAAAGAGGGGCAAAAAACATTCGTCAATGAATTATTTAGAGATTTATCAGAATATTGAAGGAGAAAACACAAAGGGCATATGGAATATAGGATACTTAACTATGTGTTCTATGTTTCTATGTGTTTGATTATTTGTTAAACACATAGGGAACATAGAGGGGGTAAAGTGTATTGCTCTGTTAGGCACTGAGGTTGCAGCTTTATGGTTAATTAATGAAACTTAAGGCTTATCGATAGCCCCGGAGTATAGAAATCATGCATAGAAGGGTAAATTGACATGGATAAATCTTTTGATACATCGAAGCGTACAAAATGTGCTTCTGCAAAGGCATCTAGAATATTTAATCCATATACAGCTACACAGGCGAAAATCATTAAATCACGGTTTGTTCGTTTACTTTCAAAAAGTTGTAAAATTCCTTCATTATCATAGCTCCAATATTTAGGTAACTCAGGGTTAGGTTCTCCATTTTTAACGCGGTATAGATATTCTTCTTTTAGTGTTTTTTGAGTAATATGATTCTTTACAGCAAAATATCCTGTAACACCAAGGCCAGCATATATAATAGGAACTTTCCAATAGGCTTTCTTCTTGCCTTTCGGCATAGCGATATGGTTATAAATTTGTCCAGCACCAGGAAGAAGAGATAATAATGCGGCCTTCTTTGGTGAATGGAGTGTATCCTTCTCTTTGGATTCATTTACTTTCTTTTCGGGTGTAGCTTTTACGGCTAAACTATCTTGACTGTATAGGGCAGAAGAAAAGAAGAGAAAGATGATAAGAACCAAACGCATGGGTTATCCATTCAAAATTTCGATAATACGGTTTAAATCAACTTCAGAATTAAAGTTTATAATCAATTTTCCATTTCCTGAAGCTTGTTTTTTGATTTGAACTTTTGCCGCCACTTTTTCGGAAAAGGAAGAAGTAAATTCAGCCTGTTTACTGGAAATATTTAGAGTACTCTTTCTTGAGTTGGTGCCTTTATCATCTTTGTCGTTACGGATTAAATCTTCTAAATCCCTCACTGATAAAGCATCTGAAAGCGTTTTCTTAAAGAATTTCAGCTGTTTATTTACATTTTCTATACCTACTAGAGCTCGTGCATGTCCCATAGAAATGTCTTGTTCCCTAACTGCTAGTTGAATTTCAGCCGGAAGTTTAAGAAGTCTAAGGTGATTTGTAATAGATGTTCTGCTTTTAGAAATTTGTTTAGATAATTGTTCTTGTGTAAGGCTACATTCTTGAATCAGTCGTTGGTATGAAAAAGCAACCTCCATAGCATTTAAATCTTGGCGTTGAATGTTTTCTACCAAAGCCATCTCTAACATAGATTGGTCATTAGCAACACGGATATAAGCAGGAATTTCTTTTAATTTAGCTATTTGAGAAGCTTTGAAACGACGTTCCCCAGAAATCAATTGATACTTATCTCTGCCTAGTTTTCTAACCGTTATAGGCTGAATAATTCCGTGAGTTGCAATAGATTCACTTAGTTCTTTCAATGCTTCTTCCTCAAAATTAGACCTTGGGTTAAAAGGATTTGCTTCAATAGAATCAATCGGCAAAAGTGCAACTGAACCTAATACAGAAGCATCTGAAATATCGTCAGAAGTTATATCAGTTAATGAACTTTCCAATAAAGCACTTAAACCTTTCCCAAGTGCAGGTCGTTTTTTTAAATTAGAGCTCATCATTCAATGAAATTTTTTGATTGTCGTTTGATAATTTTTCTATTTCCTCACGCTGGATTATTTCTCGAGCTAAGTTCAAGTAGTTGATAGCGCCTTTGCTAGCTGCATCATGCATAATAATCGTTGCGCCAAAAGAAGGAGCTTCTGCTAAGTTTGTATTTCGATGAATAACAGTGTCAAAAACCAAATCCTGAAAGTGAGTTTTCAATTCTTCAACTACGTGATTAGCAAGTCGTAAACGAGTGTCATATAAAGTAACTAATAAACCTTCAATACTTAAGTTTGGGTTTAATCTACCTTGAATAATTTTAATGGTATTGAGTAATTTCCCCAAACCTTCAAGGGAGTAATACTCCGATTGAACAGGAATGATAATAGAATCTGCTGCCGTAAGTGAATTTACTGTAATCAATCCTAAGGAAGGAGAGCAATCAATCAGGATATAATCATAATTGTCCTTTACTTTTTCGAGCATAGCCTTCATCATATACTCGCGTTTTGGCATATTAATCATTTCTAATTCAGCCCCCACAAGATCAATATGTGAAGGAAGAATGTCAAGATTAGGATTATCTGTAGAAAGTATAACTTCTGATGGATGGATGCCATCAATTAAACATTCATAGATATTTCTTGTTTTTTGAGGGTCAAAACCTACTCCTGAAGTAGCATTTGCCTGCGGGTCAGCATCAACAATTAATGTTTTATATTCCAACACCCCAAAGCTACCGCCTAAATTGACAGCCGTAGTAGTTTTCCCAACTCCTCCTTTCTGATTTGCTATGGCAATAATTTTCCCCATTTGAATAGAATAATTTGATGAATAATTCAACAAGATACTGAATTATATCGAATTTTATTGTTAAAAATTTAAAATAATATCAACAGTAAATTTACCTTGTGAACAGTTGTTCTTTATAAATCTTCGTAGTTGAGTGAAGTATAATCAGATAGACCTTTATTATTGCTTTCTTCTTCAATTGTAAAGCTTCCATCTGCCTTTAAATCGTCAATCTTTTGTAAGACATCTCGTAGGGCGTCAGAGAACTTTTCAAAATCTTCTTTATACAAGAAAATCTTATGTTTTTGGAATTCTGGTCTTCCGTTTTGAAATTGCTTTTTACTTTCAGTAACAGTAAGATAAAGGTCATTGTTGCGCGTTGCTTTGATATCAAAAAAGTAAGTGCGTTTTCCAGCACGAACTACCGTTGAGTGAACCTCACGACCATTTTCATTATTCTTCTCCTCATTCATGGCTCAATGTTTATTTTTTGAAGTACAAATATTTTATTTTTATTTTTGTCATGCAACAATTTTGTGCACTTGTTGAAAACTTTCGTTAAAATTAAGAAAAAAAATGAAATAACCGTATGAACTATCGAAAACTATACATTCTTTTTTTATTAGTTCTTTTTTCATGTAGAGAACATAGAGAAGAAGCTCCTCATTCGATAGAAATTAATGATTCTACTCAGCTAAAAACTGAGGTATCTGTTTCTGAAATTAGTGAAATTGAACAAGTTCTCATTCAATATGGATTAGTTGATATCCAGAAGATTGATAGTACAATTAGGATAGATGTGAAGTATGCAACTACGGAGAATTTCATGCATAAGGTATTGTATGCAAATTATAGCAGAGTATATTTACAAAAGGAAGTTGCAGAGCGTTTAAAAAAATGCCAATCGGCTCTCAAAAAGAAGGATTCAACCCTGTCTTTATTAGTTTATGATGGTGCGCGACCACTTTTTGTGCAACAAGAAATGTGGGATGGTATGGATACGATCCCGATACCAGAGCGTACCAAATTTTTAAGTAACCCAAAATCTGGAAGTTTACATAATTTTGGGTGTGCGGTTGATTTAACAATAGTAGATGTGAAGACAGGAAAGCCTTTAGACATGGGTGCTGGTTATGATGATATTCGTAAAATTGCTTATCCTCGATTCGAGACTTATTATTTACAACTTGGGGAGTTATCCCCGTATCAAATCAATAATAGAAAATTATTGAGAGAAGTTATGAAAGTAGGGGGATTTTGGGTAATTGAAACGGAATGGTGGCATTTCAATGCTTATTCAAGAGATAAAGCGAAAGAATTATTTGAAATAATTCCATAGTTTATTTACAAATTAAATATATCACCATCTTTTGCAACCACGGTATTATTAAAGTGTATTCTTGCTTCTTCGAGATGTTTAGAATCTGTGTTGTAGCGTGCAGACAGGTGTCCTAAAATTAATTTCCCAACTTTTGCTTCCTGTGCAATTTTAGCGGCATCAGATGCAGTAGAGTGATAAGTAACTTCAGCGCGACTTCTTTCTTTTTCTGCAAAAGTGGCTTCATGATATAGCAAATCAACTCCCTGAATATGCTCAACAATTGTAGGGTAGTAAGCAGTATCTGAACAATAAGCGTATGAAATAGTTGGTTTTGGAGGAAAGGTAACGTCTTCATACCTCACGTGTACACCGTTATTGTCGATTATGTCTTCTCCATTCTTTAATTTATCTATATATGCAATGCTTACTCCCGTTTTATCAAATGCTTCTTTATCTAGACCTCGTTTACCTGTCTTTTCATTTATTCGGTATCCAAATGTGGCAATTCTATGGTGTAAAGGAAAAGCCTTAATTTCAATGCTTTTATCTGAAAATACGGTTATAACTTCTTTCTTTGTTTCTAATTCTTTAAATTCAATAGGCATAACAACAGGGAGGCCAATTATTTCAAAGAGAGAAAGTAAAAAACTTTTCAATCCTTTAGGGCCAATAATCAATAAAGGAGAATTTCTACCTAATAACTGCATGGTTCCAATAAGACCGGGTAAACCAAAAATATGATCTCCATGTAAGTGTGAAATAAGGATAATCTGAACGTTTTGGAATTTGAGTCCGAATTTTCGCATTTGGAGTTGGGTACCCTCTCCACAATCAATTAATATTTGACGCTGATGGCATTGAATAAATTGTGCTGAATTCCCTCTTCTTAAAGTAGGAATAGCAGCTCCAGTTCCCAAGATGGTGATTTTAAAATCCATTATGCTTGATCCATCAACATCTCAGCTTCTTTACATGTTTCTGTAATAGTTAGTATGCGATGTAATTGTGAGATTTCTATGAGTTTTTTAACATTAGGCTGTAAATTACAAATGATGAACTTTCCATTATTGTCTTTACACATGCGATAGCAATATAAGATAGTATTTAGGCCAGTAGAATCGCAGTATAGAGTTTGTGATAAATCAATAATCACATTTACAACCTGCATTTCTTCTAGTTTCAGTACTTCAATTTTTAATTCAGGAGCAGAAATTCCATTTAACTTTTCTACGTAAGAAGTTATTAGGTGATAATTTGCGCTATGTTCTACCGAAAATATCATGCTTTCAATTATCTTTTAATTTTTGCAGCCAATAAATAAATTACTGCCATTCTGATTGCAACCCCATTTTCCACTTGTTGTAAGATGATAGACTGTTTACTATCCGCTACATCGCTTGAAATTTCAACACCTCTGTTAATTGGTCCAGGGTGCATAATAACAATATCCTTTTTTAAACTATCTAATAATTTCTTATCTAATCCGAACAACATAGTATATTCCCTCAAAGATGGAAAATATTGAATATCCTGGCGTTCTAATTGAATACGTAGCATATTGGCTACATCACACCATTCAAGGGCTTTGCGTAAATCGTGTTCCACCTTTACACCTAATTTGTGCATATCTTTTGGAATAAGGGTTGTTGGCCCACAAATCATTACCTCGGCGCCTAGCTTTTGAAGTACAAAAATATCAGAATTGGCAACACGAGAGTGAAGAATATCACCAATGATAGCTACTTTCTTTCCTTTTACTGTCCCTAATTTTTCACGTATAGAATAAGCATCCAATAATCCTTGAGTTGGGTGTTGATGTGTTCCATCTCCAGCATTTACGACCTTGGCATTTACGCGTTCTGATAAGAATTTAGCAGCTCCTGGATTGGGATGTCGCATGACTACCATATCTACTTTCATAGACAAGATATTATTTACCGTATCAACTAAAGTTTCACCTTTTTTTACCGAACTGCCAGAGGCGCTAAAGTTAACTACGTCAGCGCTCAAACGTTTTTCAGCTAGTTCGAAAGATAAACGAGTTCTGGTAGAGTTTTCAAAAAATACATTGGCAATAGTAATATCTCGAAGAGTAGGTACTTTTTTGATGGGGCGATTGATAACTTGTTTGAATTGATCAGCAGTTTCGAAAATCAATTCGATATCTCTAGTCGTAAGTTCTTCTGTTCCAGTTAAATGTTCAACGCTTAGATTATCCATACAGCTTTGTATTATTTTGATTCGTCTTTCACTAATGTGTACAAGACTACTTTATCTTTTCCTTCTGTCTCTTTCCATTCTACAGATACCTTTTCCGAAACAAGTGTATCAACTGATTTTCCAATATAATTAGCTTGAATAGGTAAATGTCTTTTGAATCTTCTGTCTATAAGTGTAAGTAATTCTACAGAATTAGGGCGACCAAAGGTGAGTAGTGCATCTAATCCTGCTCGGATGGTTCTACCTGTATATAATACATCATCAATCAGAACGATATCCTTATTTTCAATTGAAAAATCAATATTGGTTGTGCTAGGAATTAAAGGCCTTTCTCTTCTTCTAAAGTCATCACGGTGAAAAGTAATATCCAAGGTTCCGCACTGAATTTCTTTCTTTAATAATTTCTCAATAAGGGATTTAAGTCTATACAGTACTTGGATACCTCGTGGTTGTAAGCCAATTAATACTGTATTTGAGAAATCATCGTGATTTTCAATGAGTTGTCTACAAAGTCTATGCAATGTGAGTTCGACTTGTTTCTCGTTAAGAATTACTTGCGTTTCCATCGAGAACAAATATAAAGATTTAACTATGAAAAAAAGTCATGCAGCTACATATTAATATTAACAAGATACTAACGATAAAAAGAAAGAAAAATGAGGTAAAAAAGACAGGAATCATTTACCTGAACCTTTGAAAACTATTAAAACAGTGTATAATAATATTTTGATATCGAGTGCAATAGACATATTCTTTAAATAGAGTAAATCGTATTTCATTCGCTGTAGCATTTGTTGGATATTTTCTGCATATCCATACTTAACTTGGCCCCAAGATGTTATACCTGGTTTCACCTTGGTTAATTGTAAAAATTGTGGTTCAATTTCAGCGATTTGGTCAATATAGAATTGTCGTTCAGGTCGTGGTCCAACGAGCGACATATCCCCTTTGATTACATTGAAAAATTGAGGTATTTCATCCAACCTGTATTTTCGCATAGTTTTTCCAATAGGAGTGATTCTACTGTCTTTACTAGAGGATAATTGAGGACCATTTTTTTCAGCATTCACATACATTGTTCTGAATTTTATGATTTTAAATGGCTTTCCATTTTTGCCAATTCGTTCCTGTATGAAAAAGATAGGTCCGGGGGATGAAGATTTAACTAAAATGGAAAATATAATATATACGGGGAACAATAAAATTATAGCAATGAAGGAAGCGCTTAAATCCATGAGTCGTTTAACGATAAATTGCCAGTGTGGCATTAGCTCATCATTGATTTCAATGAGTAAAGCACCAAAAATATTGGTCATTTTTACATGTCCACTGAGTAAATCAAACATGTTGGAGGTAATTTTAATTGTTATATCTCTTCCTTGAAGTCGGTTAATTATACTCTTTAGTTTTTCTTGTTCGGATGTATCAAGCGCAATGATGACCTCTTCAATTTGATTTTTATCAATTATGCTTTCTAAATCATCCAAATGTCCTACGTGCGTGAGTAAAGAAGATAATTCATCATCTACTCCGTTTAAATTGACAAAACCGATAAAAATTGAACCATTTCCTTTTGGTTGAGATTCTAATTCTTTATAAATACTAATTGCTTTAGAACTCCCACCTATCAGGAGAGTGTGGAAACCTATTTTTCGTTTACTTGTTAATTGCACCACATAATTTGTGATGAATAACCTCGGGATTAAGGTGGAGATGGAGTGAATGAAAAATAGCATCAACACCAATTTGTAGTAATCTTTATAATTGATTACTTTGTCATCTAGCATAAGGAAAAAGAAAAGCCCTATGGTTCCCAATAAAAATGTTTTTAACGAAATCGAAATAATTGGAATGACATATAGTTTCTTAAAGTTGGTGTATGTGCCCATAGAAAAATAGAGTGTCAACCAGAAAAATGGAATAAGAAAAACGCCTAAAATAAAACGCTCGGAAACTTCAAACGGAATATTTTCAATGTAAACCTTTCTAAAATAGAAGAAAAGAGCCCAAGCAATTGCCGCAGTAATAAAATCAAATAAAATAAATATATTTCGAATTCGGTGTTGATTCATGTAAATTGCTGGCTATGGGTAAATTATCTTTAAGTTATCGATGTAGAAATACCTATCACTTCCTTTTTTATCTTTGATTAAGGTAAATTGTATCTCATTATTGGGAACATTCTGACGATAGGAGATATTTTCTTTTAAATTAATGTACATGTGTTTCCATACGGCTTTTCCTTCTGTTTGTGGATTTACCTGCAAATAATTGTCAACAAAGAAATCTCCATTTCCATAGGCTATGGTACTAATCAACGCAGAATTTGTATTCATATAGTCAAATTCTAGATATACGTTTGTTCCAAATTTAGGTAAAGATTCACCAAAATTGGTTACAAACATCACCAATGAGTCTTGATCAGTTAGTATGATTTCTCCATATTTATCGCCCCATTTTAATATAGTGGGATCGTTGTTTCTTCCAACTGTGCCAACAGATTCTGTGGATACGTCGATTTGCATGCTTGGGCTTTCAAAATCTTCAATTAAGAACTTTAGATTTGAATAATACCTTGTTTTTGGAGTATATGAAACTGTGTCATTCAACATCAAATCAATAGTAGTTGTTTGCTGCTCTGCAAAAGGATACCTTACTTTAGTTAAACTGATTCCATTTTCTATAATGCCTGGAATGAACACAAATTTGTGTTTTCCACTACCAATGACTGGTATTTTAACTGGTAACTCAAAAGTTCCTAGACTTTTTCCATCCATTGTGATAAATATTTGAGAAAGATTATGAGTCATTTCTCCTTGCGGATTAACTGCGTCTGTATTTTCTTCCAAAATCCATTTATCAATCTTTAACCAAGAAACCTTGGGTTGTTCTTTTGCACAAGCGCCAAGTAAGAGTATGGAAAAAAGAAAAATGGAGAAGGAAATTTGTTTCATGTTAATAGATATTAATTCAATAACGAAGCAGTTGTTTAAATATTACTTTCAACTGGTCTAAAGGAGTCTAAAATTCGTTCGGCAATTTCTAAAGCATATAAACCATCTTCAAGAGTAACGATAGGAGTGGTATCATTATTAATAGCATCCCCAAAGGTTTTTAGTTCTTCTTTAATCGCATTAACTTCATTAATTTGTGGCTTATTGAATAGAATTTTTTTAGCAGGTTTGTCTATTCCCATATCCAAAACCATATCAAAAGGCCCAGCTTCTCCTTGAAGTTCTTCCATTTGTACAATTTCCATTTCTTTATCAAGGAAATTCACACTGATATATGCATCTTTTTGGAAGAATCGAGATTTCCGCATATTTTTGAGAGAAATCCGAGAAGCAGTTAGGTTAGCTACACACCCATTGTTAAATTCTAATCGAACGTTCGCAATATCGGGAGTTTCCGAAACAACTGCAACACCTGATGCAGAGATCTTACGCACTGGGGAATTTACTACTTTCAAAATGATATCAATGTCGTGTATCATCAAATCCAATACTACAGGAACATCTGTTCCTCTCGGATTGAAAATAGATAAACGATGTGCTTCGATAAACATAGGTTGATTGAGATAGGGAAGAGCTGCTGTAAAGGCAGGATTAAATCGTTCTACATGTCCCACTTGAACTTTTACACCGGCTTCTTTTGCTAAAGCTAATAGCGTTCTAGCTTCTTGGGAAGTATGCGTAATAGGTTTTTCTATGAAAACATGCTTTGATTGTTTAATTGCTAAAGCCGCTAGTTCATAATGGGCAATAGTTGGGGTAACTATATCAATACAATCTACGGCTTGGAGTAACTCTTCTGGAGTGGAAAAACCTTGGCAGTTAAAATCTTCACAAACAGTTGCTAATTGTGTCGGACTACTATCATAAATTCCTACTAATTCAAATTGATCAGTTAGTTCTTTTATTAATTTTAAATGTATTTTACCTAAGTGTCCTGTACCAATTAACCCTATTTTCAACATGTTTTCTGTAATTTGTTACAAATATATGACATCTATACGAAGTTAATCCTTCCTAATTTTATTTTATCAACAGAATCTTGTCAAACTAACTTTTTCTATTCAACAATCAAAACCAAATCATCAGTGTTTACACGTGCTCCTCCTGTTAACTCTATATGACTAATTTTCATCTCTTTAGGAGCTACAATAGTTGTCTCCATTTTCATGGCCTCCACAATAAATAAAGGCTGATTTTGGGCTACTTTCTCTCCTTTCTTAACTAACACTTGTGACAGTAAGCCTTGTAATGGAGCACCAATTTGTTTATCATCGCTTTTATCTATTTTTTTATTTTCTTTTGATTCTACTTTAACAGATTTGTCTTGAATTCGAATATTACGCATTTGTCCATTTAGCTGGAAGAATACACGACGACTACCTTTATCATCTGCTGGACCTATAGAAAGTAGCTTTACAAGGAGCGTTTTTCCACGCGCAATTTCTACTGTTATTTCTTCCTCTAGTTTCATTCCAAAGAAAAAATTAGGAGTAGGAACAACAGAAACATCACCATATTGACGGTAAAAAGTTAAATAATCTGCAAAAACCTTTGGATAGAATTTGTAAGATAGGAAATCCTCAAAAGTTAAGTCCGTTCCAAATTCCTTCTGGAAGACTTTGAATTCTTTCTCGAAATCAATAGGAGGGAGGAGTTCACTTGCTCTTTTGGTAAATGGTTTCTCATCTTTTAAAATGATTTCTTGTAATTTTTCTGGGAATCCATGTGCGGGTTGCCCTAAATCCCCTTTAAAGAATTGCTTAACAGAATCGGGGAAAGAAATTTCATGCCCTTTTGCGTAAACATCATCCTTCGTATATCCGTTGGTTACCATGAAGAGAGCCATGTCACCAACTACTTTAGAACTTGGTGTAACTTTTACGATATCACCAAACATTTCATTTACTTCAGCATACGTTTTTTTAATATCTTCAAACTTATCATTTAATCCTAGTGCTACAGATTGGGACTTTAAGTTTGTGTACTGTCCACCTGGTATTTCATGTCTAAAAACTTCAGCAGAACCAGCTTTCATGTCTGATTCAAATGGATAGTAATATTCACGTGTCTTTTCCCAATAGTTTGAATATTGATTTAATGATTCGATATTCATTGGGTTTTCACGTTTATGGAAGCGCATCATTTCTGCAATGGCATTTAAATTAGGCTGTGAAGTATTTCCAGATAAAGCACCTAAAGCACAATCAACAACATCAACACCTGCTTCAATAGCTTGTAAGTACATGGCAGATTGTAAAGATGAAGTATCATGCGTATGTAAATGAATAGGGATTTTAACGGCATCCTTTAGCGCACTGACTAATTCCTTGGCAGCGTATGGTTTTAATAAACCTGACATATCTTTAATACCCAAAATATGTGCTCCTGCATTTTCAATGTCTTTTGCTAGTTGAATATAGTATTTTAAAGTATATGTCTTTTTAGAAGGATCCAATATATCACCTGTATAACAGAGAGAAGCTTCCGCTAATCCATTTGTTCTTTTACGCACCATTTCGATACTTGGTGCAATATTTCCCATCCAGTTTAAGGAATCAAAAATTCTAAAAACATCAACACCATTTTGCCAAGATTTCTCGATGAATTTTTCGATTAAGTTATCTGGATAAGAAGAGTATCCAACTCCATTGCTACTTCTGATTAGCATCTGAAGTAAAATATTAGGAATGGCTTGACGAATATCTTGTAAACGTTTCCAAGGACTTTCATTCAAGAATCGCATACATACATCAAAGGTAGCGCCACCCCATACTTCCATACTGAATAGTTCGGGGTTGTTTTTCACATAACCTTCAGCTACTTTTAGCATGTCATAAGTTCGCATTCGAGTTGTCAACAAAGATTGGTGTGCATCCCGGAATGTGGTGTCGGTATAATGAATTTTCTTTTCTTTTTTTAACCATTTAGAAAATTCATCAGGCCCCAATTCAGTTAACAAATCTTTAGTACCTTTTGGGTATGGGTCGTAATGATTAAACGAAGGAACGACTGGCTTTTCAAATACTACAGTTGGATTAATGATTTTCACATCTGGGTTCCCATTTACAGCAACATCTCCTAAGTATTTTAATAGGCGTGTTCCACGGTCAAATCTAATTTTAAAATTAAATAAGTCGGGATTTTGTTCAATAAAGTTTACAGTCGCATTTCCTTTGATAAACGTTTCATTGTTTACTAAATTTTCTAGGAATGGAATGTTGTTTCGTACACCACGGATACGGAATTCTCTGAGAGCACGATACATTTTACGAGTGGCATCCTCCATTGTATTTCCGTGAGCACTTACTTTTACCAACATGGAGTCGAAGAAAGGGCTGATTTTCATACCTGGATAGGTGCTTCCTTCATCCAAACGGACCCCAAATCCTGAAGCATTTCGATAAGTCACCATGGTTCCATAATCTGGCTTGAAATCATTGGCAGGATCTTCGGTGGTAATTCTACATTGTAAAGCGAAACCATTAGCCTTTATAAGCGATTGGTCAGGTAAATTAATTTCCCGATCCGAAAGTTTGTATCCATCAGCAATATGAATTTGAGCTTTGATTAAATCATGCCCCGTAATTAATTCAGTGATGGTATGCTCAACCTGTATTCTTGGGTTAACTTCAATGAAATAAATATTTTCTTCCTTGTCGACTAAAAATTCCACGGTCCCCAAGTTGCTATATTTCACTGAGGAGCATATTTTAACAGCATAATCGTGAATTTTCTTTCTTGTGGTTTCTTTTAAGTTGGCAGCAGGAGCCACTTCAACTACCTTCTGAAAACGTCTTTGTACGGAACAGTCACGTTCTAATAAATGTACAATATTTCCGTATTTGTCAGCAACTATCTGTACTTCAATATGTTTTGGATTATCTATGTATTTTTCAATAAAGATTGTATCATCACCAAAGGCATTTTTCGCTTCACTTTTAGCTTCTCTATATCCTTTTATTAAATCGTCATCATTTCTGACTACGCGCATTCCTCTTCCACCTCCTCCAGCTGCAGCTTTAATCATAACTGGATACCCAATCCTTTTTGCTTCTTTTAAAGCGATTTTATCATCTTTTAAATCTACTTTGTTACTTTCTATAATTGGAACTTTAGCTTTAATAGCAGCTTCTTTTGCAGCCACTTTATCGCCTAATGCAGCCATAACTTCTGGAGTGGGTCCTATGAAAACGATTCCATTTTCGGCACATTTTCTAGCAAATTCTTGATTTTCTGACAAGAATCCGTATCCAGGGTGTATAGCGTCAGCTTTACATTCTTTGGCGATTCCTATAATTTCTTCAATATCCAAATATGGTTTTAATGGTTCATTTTCCTCTCCAACCTGATAGGCTTCATCTGATTTATATCGATGAAGTGAATATCTGTCTTCATAGGTAAAAATGGCTACAGTTTCAATATTTAACTCATTACAGGCACGTGCTATACGTATAGCAATCTCACCACGGTTTGCAATTAGGATTTTTTTAATGGTCATTTTAAATGAAAGAATTTAAATAATTTCTAGAAGGAGTACAAAAGTATCTAATTATTCTACTTTAAATTTACTCGGAATGAGGTAGTTATTAACAAATTTTCAAGATATATATTTTCTGTATGAAGTACCCGTTGTGTATTTACAAAAGATAAGTAAAATCAATAATTTCTGCTATATTATGGATTGTATTGAATTTGTAGAAATATAAGAAATAGGATTTATCAAAAAAATAGGCCCCGAGCAACCAAGGTTCTTGGGGTGAAAATTGTGAGGGGAGACTATCGGTCGGCTTTGCCGACCGCCTTCCCATCTCTATGTATTGTCGTCCCGACGGACGAATTAGTGTCTGGGTCTATGATTTTAATCTGAGGTTTACTCTAAATGCACAACAGGTTATAAAGTATATATTTTAGAGTATAAATGGATTCTGCGGAAATAGTCTGCTCATATCCATCTCTTAGTTTTGTAAAACAATTATCTTTGACTTAATTTAATAAATAATATGAACATTGTAATTATCGGCCCAGCATATCCTTTTCGAGGTGGTTTAGCTTCCTTCAATGAAAGAATGGCAGTTGAACTCCAGAACGAAGGGCATCAGGTAGTTATCTATACATTTACGGTACAATATCCAGCTTTTCTTTTCCCTGGAAAAACACAATATTCCGAAGACCCAGCCCCTACAGATCTTAAAATTATAAGAAAAGTAAATACTGTGAATCCTTTCAATTGGATTAAAATAGGAAGAGAAATCAGAAAACAGCAGCCTGATTTAGTTTTGACAAGATATTGGTTGCCTTTTATGGGACCTTCTCTGGGAACGATTTTACGCTGTATCAAACGGAATAAAAAAACTAAAATAATTACACTATTAGATAACATCATTCCACACGAAAAACGTATCGGAGACAAGTTGTTAACAAGATATTTTGTGAAACCTATTGATGCATTCGTGTCTATGGCTTCGAGTGTACAAAATGACCTAAAACAATTTGATACAGTTAAACCTCGCGTTTTGACACCTCACCCTATTTTTGATAATTTTGGTTTACCTGTAAGTAGGGCTGAAGCGGCCGAATTTTTAAAGGTTGATAGTGAGGCAAAATATATGATGTTTTTTGGGCTTATTAGAGATTATAAAGGCTTAGATTTATTGCTCAAAGCTTTTGCACAATCAAAAGCTAAAGGTAGTGTACGATTGATTATTGCAGGAGAATATTATTCCAATCAAGAACAATATGAAAAATTGATTGATGAGTTGAATCTTAGAGAATTCATTTTTCAATACAGTTATTTTATTAAAAATTCAGAAGTAAAATATTTCTTCAGTTTAGCTAATCTGGTAGTTCAGCCTTATAAAGATGCAACGCAAAGTGGAGTGACTCAAATAGCTTATCAATTTGATGCTCCCATGGTGGTTACAAATGTGGGAGGACTCCCAGAAATGATACCTGATGGAAAAATAGGATTCGTTGTGGAACCAGAAATAGATGCCATTACTCAAGCTATAGACACCTATTTCAATGATGATTTAGAGCAAAAATTTAGAGTTAATTTTGAAGAAGAAAAAAAGAAATATTCATGGGCTCACTTGAATCGCTCTCTACTTGATTTATATAATCAAATAAAAGAATAAGTTGAGATATAAAGTATTGGAAGTAAATCCCTTTCGAATAGGTCAAGTGGGAGATAGTGATAGGCCCATTACTAATAGATATGGAGGTGTTATTTGTAAATACGCCTATTGAGTGTACGCCGATACTAGGATTTCAGAATGGAGTACTGGTAAAACCGATTTTTAATTCTCTTTTTCTAAATTAACATCTCCACGTTTAAAACACAACAGTCTCCCTTGTTGAGATAGTATTTTTAAATGTAATTTTGTTATAAATCTAGTAATATGAAATTTATTGCACATTTTTATAAGTTAAATCATGATTTTTCTCCTGAATTTGCAGAGGCACATCATGAAGGTAGAGAGTCTGAAAATAATCGTAGATATGATTGGGAAGATGAATTGAATATTAAAGGAGATTTCAAAGATATTAGAATTGAAAAAAATGCTACATACACCTTACAAGGAGAAAAAGATGGAAAGCAATTTAGTGAAGCTATTCCTCATATGATTTTGTTTCATTTTATTGATAATCAAGAACAGACTACTACTTTGGCATGTTCTGAAAGTCTGGTGAATGATTATACTATTGATAAAAACGAGAATGGAATCACCTTAAATGTCATTCTTGATGAATTAGAAACTCTTACAAATCCCGTTGCAGGGGTATATATTAATATTCTTGATTTCCCCAAATTTTTAATCTGATGTTGTTAACAGTTGATAATATCGGTTTTTCGTATGGAAACAAATCAGTTTTTGAGCAGGTTAGTTTTTCCCTCAAACCAGGAGAAATTATAAGTATTGTTGGACCAAGTGGAGCCGGTAAATCAACTTTATTGAAATGTTTAGCGGGGGTGCTTGACGTTCAAAATGGACGGATTCTACTTGAAAATAAGGAGGTTCATGGTCCCAAGGAAAACTTGATTCCTGGGCATCCTGAAATTGCATTGGTGAATCAAATTTTTAAAATGGATGATTTCTTCACAGTTCGTGAAAATATTGCCAATCAATTACATCATCTTACGTTAGAACTAAGAGAGCAATTTACGGATGAATTATTGTCCATATTTGAGTTAGATGATTTAGCATATATTCCATCTAAAGATATTTCTGGAGGAGAGCAGCAACGTTTAACTATGGCATGTGCATTGGCAAAAGAGCCCAAATGCTTATTGTTAGATGAACCTTTTGTTCATTTTGACGTGCATCTCAGTAAAAAGATAGGTGAGTACCTACGCAAATTAGCGATTATCCGAGGTATGGGTGTAGTTTTGGTTACACATAACGGAGTAGAAGCCTTGTCTTGGTCTGACAAGATTCTTTTTATGAAAAATGGAAAAATAATCCGAAAATATACAGCTCAACAAGCCTATAATCATCCAAAGAATTTGTATGAGGGGAGGTATTTTGGAGAACTCAATAGTGTGTATGTAGGGGATAAACAGATATTATTTAGACCAAATCATTATTCATTGGAATCTTCAGTAGATAAGGTTGAAATTGATGTAAAATGGACACATTCTTTATTTAAAGGTCCTTTTTATGCTAATTATTTTAAGTTGGATAATGGAAAAGAATTAGTTTTGTATGCAGATTCTGAATTAGAATCTGTACAAAAGGTTTATGTTTAGCAAAAATAAAGAAGAAGGAAGAAGTTTATCTTGGCAAGAATTATTTGAACTTGGCAAAGAAAGTATCCAACAGTTTTTATTAGGAGACAGTTTCATGCATGGAGCAGCTCTGGCATATTATGCCGTGTTTGCATTAATCCCGATTATTTATTTAGCTATCTCTTTCTTTGGACTCATTGTAGGGCAAGATAGGATTATAGAAATAGCAGGTGAGCTCATTAAAAATAATATGGGAATTGTTGATATTTCTACACTTACCGAATTAATGTATAAAGCAGGTTTAGGAGGAGGAAGCACCACATTTTATAGAGCAATTGGTATTATAGCGGTTATATTTACCTCTACAGCTATGTTTAATTCGCTTAGTAAGAGTATCAATGTGTTTTATGGAATTAAAATAACTAAGAAACACCGCGCTTTCTTAAACCAATTATTAAAGAGATTGATATCTTTTGGTGTAATGGCAGCACTAGCTTCTACAGTCATTATCCTTTATTTTGCACAATCGCTGCTGATAGCCTTCAGTACTGAATTGCTTTCCTACATTGGGATTGAAAAAGGTTTCGTTTCATCTTTAATAGAACATCTATCCATTATCTTTATCAATTTTATTGGATTTATGATGATATTTAAATATGTGCATGATGCTAGAGTATCATGGAAACTAGCTATGACTGGCGCCTTCTTTACAGCCATTCTACTATATTTTGGTCAGTTGCTCATCAACTATTATCTAATAAATTATTTTTATGCTAATAATATTGGTATTGCAGGAACTATTTTGATAATTCTTTCGTGGATATTTTATACTTCTCAGATTATTTTTATTGGAGCAACCTATACGTCGTTTTATGCGAAGAAATCGGGAAATCCTATCTTGCCCAAATAATTATTTGCATGTTTCGCAGTATAATCTCTTGATTAAAAAGTTACGCTTTACCTGAAAATCCTTATTTACCCATTCACACCAGCGAGTTGGATTTAAACTAACGGCTTTTTTATGTACATTTAAATAAATTTCTGAATCACTCTCGTAATTCGCATAATTCATTGTTTGTGCAAGGGTAAAAACTCCGTCTTCATTTAATTCATCTTTCTCAAAACGAGGAAGTAAAAATTCCACGGCTTCATTATAAGCACTCCAATAATTAAAGAAAAGAGCCAAATTAGCGTCATCTTCAGGAGTAAACGAAAGAAATTTAAAATAGCTAGTGATATATTGGAATGATTTAGAAGTGTTTTTTGAATCATTAATTTGTCCATAATACTGAATAAAAGCTAAATTTAAGTTCAATAAAACTTCATCTTTTATGTTCTGTGGAATGATTTTTTCAATTTTCTGAGGGTGAATTACATTAGATAAGCGTTGAGTTGAGATATCCCAGTTATCTATGTAATATTCACTAATAAGCGTGTACAAAATTAATAGGTTATTTTTCGCATCATCATCTAATTCATCAGAACGATCTAGCCAATTAAATAGAAATTCAGTAACAGCTTGAGAAGCATATCCATAATTCCTTGTCATTAAAGCTGCATAATTCGCCACAACTTCAGGATGAGTTCGGACGTACTCAACGATTTGTGCCTCAAACAATAAATCTGAATCATATCCAGACTCATTATAAAGCGTATATAAAGCTTTATTTACAAGATTTTGGTTATCCATAATAACTCCAGTTCTTAAATTGAAAGAAGCAAAGGATTCAGTCCCTTTTACGTCAGAATAAGTTCCGTAATAGTTTATAATAGCATCTGATTTTCGTTGGTTAAAAAACAATGAGTCCCATGGAATGATAGAGTCACGCTTTGGAAGGTATTTCCTAAATGCAGCATGGGATAATTTAGATAAATTATCCAACATATAGTAGTTTAATTGAAAAGCCATTAAATCCCAGTTTTCACGAGCAATAACCCTTATTTGATTGTCAGATACTCTTAATTCATTTTTCAAATGATTTTTAATAAACTGGGCGCGTGCATTATGAAGTTGAGCATTTTTAGCAGAGTCACCTTCTACAGAACTAAATGAATTGATTTGAATTGAATGAACTTTTTTTATGCTCTTGTCAATTTTGGGCAAGGAAATAGATGTAGCCTGGTCCGTGTTGAAGTTGTAACTCACAAGTGTAGAACGGATGATTCCAATATCTGTTAAATCTACCTCCACATCTTTGAGAATTGGGGTCAACCTCTTTAACGAGTAATCTTTTTTGGGAATGATGGCAGGGCAGAAGTATTTACAAGCCTTATTGTCTTTGATAACAATGAGAGATGGGGAATATTCTTTCCCATTCATTTTTGCAGGTATATCTCCTACCTTAGTAATAATTCTATATTCACTCTCTGCACGGTTGTTTTTTAACATTTCATCTCTGTAGTATGGTTTGAGTAAAATTCCATCATAGATAGGAGATGCATCTAGTTGATTGGCTGTACCACATTTAACTTGATTAGGAGAAACCAAGTCTATGGCAACTCCATCGTTTGGGCCAGAGAAAATTGCATTAAAAGTTTCAATATTGTGGTAGTACATTATCACCTCATTTCCTTCGATGACAAGACTATTTCCAAGATTCATCATAAGATTCGTGTACTCTTTACTATCACTTTCACAGCCATCTCCTGCTAATTCTAATCCAAAACTATTGTTCGAAAGTTGATTCTTAACAATATATCCTTTCTTTGCCATCAATAAGGTAACGAAAACAACACCTTTTGTTTCATTGGCTTTGAACCCAAAATCTCCCACATTAAATTCTGGTTCTACCAAACTAGCATAGTGTGGGATAGAATTATACCAGCCATTATATATAGAATTTACTATTTGTTCTAAATCTTTCTTTTTTAATGGGAATTTGTAAGAGGCAGTTTGAAATAAATTTTCTCCAACAGCTTGGTAACCTCTACCACCAAAAGCTTGAATTCTTTTTTCTGGAGTGGCAAACTTTCCAGATTTTTCTTCACTGCTTAAAATAAAGTTCTGTGCCATGTATTTACTGTGGTATTCAGCAGCTCTCCTTAATGTATCATTAAAATAGAGTGGACTTAATCCTTTGCTAACTCTTAGATTATTTATTTTAGCAGAAAGTTCTTTAATCAGATATTTCTTATCTTTAGAAGATACTTGTGAAAAGCCTATTACAGGCAAAATCACCAATAGGAGAACTAAGATTCTATTCTTCATAGAGGAAGTCAGTTATGTATTTAATTTGTTGTTTTTCATATATAATGATAAACAAATTTAAAATTAATTTAGAGAAAATAGGAGTGGAGGCGTAAATAGATATCAACCTTTATTCTTGTTTTGAAGAAAACGTACACATGTAATAATCTGTCGTACATTTATAAAGAACGTATAAATATCCAAGGAGTAGAGTAGACTATAATATTCTTTTCAATATTTCTGAAATTTCTTCTGCATGGGTTAAAACCATCATGTGACCACCTCCTTGAATGGTGTATGTGTATTTTTGAGATCGATAAGGGAAAATCTTATCTTGGGTTCCGTGGATGGTAATAACGTTTTCTTTTATTGTTTCATTTTTCCATTTAGAGATAGCACCAAACGCCCATCTTAGGAATGTTTTATCTGTAGCTCGAAGAATCTGATATAAAATCTCTTTGGATTTTTTGGAAGTCGCCCCAAACATATAATTCGTAAATGGATTGTGACTCGCTACGGGAGCTAAAGGTAAAATTTTACTGAGTCCTAGTTTTCCGATTACTTTCTGGAAAGTGGGAATCTCTTGTTTGGTTTGAATGGAAGAAATTTGAATAACTTTTTCTACTTCCCTGATTTTTGCAATCTCAAGTGCTATCATACCGCCAAAAGAAAGTCCAATAAGAATAGGTTTTTCAGAAGATGGGATTTTATCTATGGCTAATCTACGCGCATAAGACGCAAGTGATTCATTTGAAAAAGGAGGTATCCAATCTATAAAATGCGGGGTGATTTCCCCAAAATCTAACAACTGGAACGCTGTTTCATCTGCTCCAATACCGCTAATAATGTATATAGGATAGTTCATGGAGTAGAGATATTCATTAAAGAGGATAGAAATAGTTGAAATATAACTTTCGATAGTTTTTTTCTTCTTCCGGAGATAAAATTATTTGTTGCCAGCTCAGGGGACGTTTTTTAATTTCCCAACGAAAATACTCTACACGTTCTTCCGTTTTTTCGATTTGGTCCATAGGATAAATCTTCCCGTCAGGGTGATCATGATAGGTTGCTGTTTCAATGTCACCCTCTTTAAAACGCAGTGTAACATTGGATGCATAAATACGATTCATGCCTTTTCGTAATACAACAATCGTAGAATCATTTTCATCTTCTTGCTCAAGAAAATAAACTGTTTTAGCATTTGACTCAATATCTACTTTGCGGATTTCTGTAGAATCAAAATATGCATTCATAAAAGTTCCTGCAACTTGGTTGTAATAATTAGTAGAATCTACATGTGTGACGACTAAACCTTGTTTGCGTATATATGCCTGTTTGATGCGGTCATTTTCCTCAAAAATAGTAATAGAATCTCCTGTTAATTGTGCTTCTCGTGCCCATAGAATAGGTTCTTTATACATATTCATTTCGCCAATTTTTCGGTTGTAGGTAAGTGAATCGCAAACCCCTTGCATATCACCACGGAATAATTTCACATTGTTATAAGCCAACATTAATGTAGGTTCATTTAATGAATCGGTATAATTATGTAGCGTATCTGCATGTATGTAGAGTGTGTCTTTTTCATCAAAACGTTTAGCAAGCGCATGTCCCGTAATAAAAGCATATTTGGTTTTCCCATTATTTACTGCATAATCTCCCTGAAAACCGATGTTGTGAGAGGTATCTATAATCGAAACACGTTTTCTTCCAATGTATAGACTATCAATAGAGGAATAATATAAGCTATCGGCCTTGATAAATATATTCGGCTGATCTATATAGGCATTGTTCTCTAAAACCCCTATATCCTTATTGATATCATACCATCCTTTTTCACAATACATTTTAATACTATCACCTGTGATATAAGTAGGGCCAAAAAAATGAGCAATTTTATTTTTCCCATTAAACTGAAGAGTGTCAGTTGTTATAGTATAATCATCGTTCTTATAAATGACATCTTTTCGAAAGTTGAATTGTTCTTTTTTAGGGTAGAAATAGCCAACTATACTACTCAATTCATCATTAGAGGTGATACTGGAGATAACACCTTTGTTTTTATATATTCCAATACTTCGTTTTAAATCATAATCTAATGAGTCAGTTGTTAGTTTATACTCATTATTTCGAATCCTTACATTTCCAAACAACTTAGCATATTCCTTTTTTGTATCAAAATGAATGGAATCGCAAAACATATTGAGCGTATCTTGTTGATTAAGATGTATTTTACCAAAAGCTCGAATTTTATCGTTGACTAAATTGTAATATGCCGAATCACAATAAAGTTTTGAAGTTCCTTTTTTAAAAACAACGTTTCCTTTTATGATATAATCACCTGATTTCCCGTCTAATCTTATTTCATCAGACCCTTCCAAAAGCTCAATATATTCCTGACTCCATAATATAGGAGAAAAGAAAAAAAATGCGCCTCCAAGTAAAAGCGCAATTTTCAATATGTTGAACTTATTTTTCAATAACTATTTGTTTTCTAGCGTTTGTAAACGATCAGGTCCAACAGAAATTGTTTTAATTGGAATTTCTAGTAGTTTTTCTAAATAGTTCACATAATCTTTCAATGCCTGAGGAGCGTCTTTGAAAGAAGTCAATTTAGTGATGTCTGTTTTCCATCCCTTTAATGTTTCATATACAGGTTCTACTTTTAAATCTGATAAATCGAATGGAAGATAATCCACTTTTTTACCATCTATCAGATAGTGTGTACAGACTTTGATTTCATCAAAATCATCTAACACATCAGCCTTCATCATAGATAGTTCAGTTGCACCGTCAATCATGATGGCGTATTTTAAAGCTGGAAGGTCAATCCAACCACATCTTCTAGGTCTGCCAGTAGTTGCTCCAAATTCCCAACCTGCTTTTTGAATTTTGGCACCCACTTCATCATTTAACTCTGTAGGGAAGGGACCGGAGCCAACACGCGTGCAATATGCTTTAAAAATCCCTACAACATTACCTATTTTGTGTGGACTTACACCTAAACCAGTACAAGCGCCAGCTGTAATTGTATTTGAAGAGGTAACAAAAGGATAACTACCAAAATCAATATCGAGTAAAGTCCCTTGGGCGCCTTCTGCCAAAACTGTTTTCCCAGCCTTTAATGCATCGTTGATAAATTGCTCACTATCAATAACTGTAAGAGTTCTTAATAGCTCGATTCCTTCAAAGAAAGGAGTTTCTAATTCTTCTACATTGTATGAGAAACCAGGGTAATTATTTAGTATGTTTTTATGTTTATCAACAAGTGTGTTATATTTTTCTCTGAAATTATCGGTAAAAATATCTCCTACACGTAAACCATTTCTTCCAGTTTTATCCATATATGTAGGACCGATTCCTTTTAAAGTAGATCCAATTTTAGCAACTCCTTTAGCTTGTTCAGAAGCTTGGTCTAACAAACGATGAGAAGGTAAAATGAGGTGTGCCTTTTTTGAAATATATAAAGTTTCTTTAATAGGAAGATTATATGGTGCTAATTTATCTATCTCATTTTTAAAAATAACGGGGTCAATTACTACACCATTTCCGATAATATTGAGGATATTCTTTCTAAATATTCCTGAGGGGATAGTGTGTAAGACGTGTTTAATACCATCAAATTCTAGTGTATGTCCAGCATTTGGGCCACCTTGAAAACGTGCAATAATATCGTATTTTGGGGTTAAAACATCTACGATTTTACCTTTTCCTTCATCGCCCCATTGCATACCTAAAATTACATCTACTTTACTCATTTACTTAATTCATTAAATTGTTTAATAGCAGTTTGGTTATCTGCTGTAATATTAAAAATTGTATCTAGTTTTGAAATTTTTAAAAGATCGGCAACCATCTTATTGGGTTGTGTAATAACTAATTCGCCTCCACGATTTCGAATGTAAGTAAATACTTTTAACATTAAGTTTAAACCGCTGCTGTTAATATATTCGACACTACCAATATTTAAGATGAATTTTAATTGACCTTTATCCATTCTCTGTTTTACGTGTTCTATTAGTTCTTCATCCTTATCTTTAGATAAAATATCTCCAGAAAGTGAAATAATTCCAATGGATGATTCTATGTCAAAATCAAATGTAAAATTCAAGGCTTCTTATTTTTTAGTGGATTCATTTTTATCGTCCTTAACACGCTCTCCATAAAAATAAAGAGAATGATGGTTGATTTTCACACCGAAAAGTTCTTCAATGGTTGACTTTATATTTTGGATACGAGGGTCACAAAATTCAAGCAATTCCCCTGTATCTGTTAAGACTACGTGATCATGCTGTTTAAATCCATGAGATTTCTCAAATTGAGCTATATTTTTACCAAATTGATGTTTTCTAACTAGATTACATGCTAATAATAAATCGATGGTATTATATAACGTTGCACGCGAAACACGGTAGTTTTTGTTTTTCATTTTTATATATAGCGATTCTATATCAAAATGCCCTCCATAACTATATATTTCTTCCAAGATAGCAAAACGTTCAGGTGTCTTCCTATGTCCGTTCTTCTCCAGATATGCTGAAAATATGTTTTTTACAGTTTCTTGTACGTCTTCCATACGGCATCATCTTAAAAGACAAAATTAAGTATTTTGTAGTATGTGGAATCTTATTTTTTGTGAAAAATAAACAAGTTATGCACAAGATATGAAGATTGAAGTATTGTTTTAAAATACTACTTTTTTGTGATATAGTAAAGAGGGAATGCTGTGAAAATAACTCCAGCTGTTAGATTCCCTATAGTAACAACTATTTGATTCCATACCCACCAATCTGAAAATGATATATCGGCTCCTAGCATCATACCAGTAGGAATGACAAACATGTTAACTACTGCGTGCTCATATCCATGCGCAAAGAAGATGAAGATGGGTAACCAAATAGCTGCTATCTTCCCAATTGTTGATTTGGAGGTAAATGCCATAACAGCACCCATAGTAACCATCCAATTGCATAATAGCGCCTTAACAAACATAACTATGTATCCATCTCCTCCAAGCTCTTTATAAACTAGCGTTTTGCCTTCGGCTACTGCTATAATTTTTTGAGCAAGTAATGAAGTTGAAATATCAACATGACCATATTTGGTTATATATATCACAAACATAAACGCATAAAGCAAACTACCTAATAAATTACCTGTAAATCCCCACAAGAAGTTTCGAAACATTGGGAGCATCGCTGCTTTTTTTCTCATTACTGCAAGAGGAATCAGTGCAAAAGAACTGGTTACAAGTTCAAGATTTAATAAAAGTACCATAACAAATCCCGTAGGGAAAATTAATGCTCCAATAATATCCCATCCTGTTTGAGTGGCACCTGTGTAGGCAAGAGTTGTGGCATAACCAAGAAATGCACCCGATAAAATCCCTTTAATTAAGATTTTTAAAAGTTTTAATTCCGTTTTATTTTTACCTGCTTCTGATAGATTGTCAACAAGTTCGCTTGGGTTTACGTAATCCATAATGTAGTTTTATAGTTATTGTCATAATTAAGACAAATATGTCTTAAATTACAAAAAATCAGGGTTATTTTCTTAAAGAAATAGCGTAAAAAATGATATAAATCATTTTTAAAAATGATTTACTTATATGTTCTACTAGTTGGAAATGTTTGTTTGTGGAATACTGGTTAATCTGAAATCTGTTTTGTATTTATGAAAGAAGTTAATAATCAACTGAAAGTCGTCCTGTGTATACCGAAAGGTATAGGAGGGGGACAATTTTGAATAAAAATCAATCAATTTTCAGCACATTAGCCTAAGATTAAGTTAAAATGGCTATTTTTGCACAAATTTTAAGAAATGGCATTAAAGTGTGGAATAGTAGGATTACCAAATGTTGGAAAATCAACTTTATTTAATTGTTTATCAAATGCAAAAGCTCAATCTGCAAACTTTCCATTTTGCACGATTGAACCAAATGTAGGAACGATATCTGTTCCTGATCCAAGATTGGAGAAGTTGGAGTCCTTGGTAAACCCCGAACGTGTTGTTCCTACAAGCATGGAGATTGTTGATATTGCTGGTTTGGTTAAAGGAGCTTCTAAAGGAGAAGGTTTAGGTAATCAATTTCTGGCAAATATTCGTGAAACAGATGCTATTTTACATGTTGTCCGTTGTTTTGAAAATGATAATATTATTCATGTAGATGGTAGTGTCAATCCTGTAAGAGATAAGGAAGTTATTGATTTTGAATTGCAATTAAAAGATTTAGAAACAGTAGAGAAAAAACTACAAAGTGTTAACAGGGCAGCAAATACTGGGGATAAGGATGCTAAGAGATTGTATGATTTATTGGTACGCATTAAAAAACATTTAGAAGAAGGGAAATCTGTTCGTGCCTTGAATTTGGAAGAGGAAGAAATGCTAATGATCCGCGATATGCATTTAATTACTGTAAAGCCTGTTATGTATGTTTGCAATGTTGATGAGGCTTCAGTAAAGAATGGAAACAAATTCGTAGATCAGCTTAAAGAATCTGTTAAGGATGAAGATGCAGAAGTGCTTATAATTGGAGCGCAAATTGAAGCAGATATCATGGAATTAGAAACCTATGAAGAACGTCAAATGTTTTTGGAAGAACTAGGTTTAACTGAACCCGGAGTGAATCGTTTAATTCGTTCAGCATATAAATTATTAAAATTAGACACTTATTTTACAGCAGGAGTAAAAGAAGTACGTGCTTGGACTGTACATGCTGGTTCTACGGCACCACAAGCTGCAGGTGTAATCCACTCTGATTTTGAAAAGGGATTTATTCGTGCCGAAGTTATGAAGTATGAAGATTTTATTAAGTATGGTTCAGAAACTGCTGTAAAGGAAGCAGGGAAGTTTAACGTAGAAGGGAAGGAGTATATCGTGCAAGATGGAGATATTATGCACTTCCGATTTAATGTGTAATTAATCTTCTTTTTTCGGTTCAAACATACTCATATCACCTGATTTCATCATATGATATGCATTACTTAGATAAGCTAAAACTTCTCGCATTGTGTCAAGTGCTTTTTCAGTTTCTTTGCCAATTTCAGAGCCTTTTAATTTCAATAAAAGTTTTAGATAGAGTGCTTGGAAGCATATTTCCACCAAATGATTGTCTTTCAAATCACTTTTATCTCTGAAGGCTTTAACATTTTCTTCTGCATGACTTAAAAGATGTATATATTGTTCATCTTGAGCCACTTCCATTAACATTTTATGCAGATATATTAGTTCGGTCATAACTTCCCCCACTCGGTATAAATGACCTTTTTTTTGAAGTCCTCTAGAATTCATTTCCTCAATGATTTCCTCATACCAAGAAATTATGGGTTGAATATCTTCATCTTCTTTAACTTGAGGCTGAATAATGTTTTCTGTTATCTGGTCTAAATCAAAGGTATAAGCGCGCATTAAATCTTCGATTTGATACATGTAAATGATGTATTCTGCAATATTGCTTTCAAATCGTTCTTGTGCAATTAACATGTATAGAAGATGAGTTTTATTTTTTAATTCCTAATCCTTCTACTTCTTGTGATGCTTCCTTTTCAAGTGATTTCACTTCATTGTCAAATCCTGATTTTAATTCATCTTCACGTTGATTTAAGAAAGAAATAAACGCTGCTGTTACATTGTATGCATTATTGATATAGGTTATTTGTCCTCCTTTTTGGTAAAAGAATAATAAATCAATATTGTTTTCTTGAGAGAATTCTCTTCCTGCCTCAGATATTTTATTCATCATAGCTGTAGTATATTGATAGGATTCTTTTTGTAAGGCAGCTCCTTTTTCTTCTTGGAATTGTTGAATAGCTTGTTGTTTCTGCATCGCTGTTCGTTGAATATCTTCTAACTGATAACCTGTGATTTCATTGTTATCCATTCTTTTCTGAACATCGGCCTCAAAAGCTTGGTAAGCACGAATTTTCGTTTCTAATTCTTTTTGGAATACAAGTTCCTTAGCTTTCAGCATGGAATCTATTTCTCTATAAAAGTTGAATTGAGTAGTAATGCTATCTTGCACATAAAATGCCATTGCAATTGATCCCGTGTCAATTCTAGCAATATTCACTTCTCCGCTGTATGCCTCTTTTCCTTTATCTCCAGGTTTGTCCTTACAGCTTGTTATAGATAAAGTAATTACAGTAATTACGAGTAGTAAAGAAAGTACTTTTTTCATATTATATTAATCATTAATAGTTTTCGTATTTTTCCCTTCAAACGCTTTTCGCCAATCTTCTCTCATTTCTACAAAACGTTTTAAGCAATTATTTAAGAATTCGGTAGTAATCATAGCTTTTACCTCATCGATACCCATTACATCCATTTCTCCTATCTTATAGTGTTGTTCGAACTGTCCTAGTTCAATTTTTATAGTATATTTTGAATTATAGGAATATATTTGAATATTAAACCTTGGATGTGGAATGGAATCTATTACTCTCATTTATGTATCTTTCATAATTAATTAGGTGCAAAAATATCATTTCTAATAGGATTAACAATGATAATTTACATAAAAAAAATAAGGCTGTCAAATACGACAGCCTTATAACATTATGATTTGTGTATTTTAATTATCCATAAACTGACGAAGTACGTATTGAAGAATACCATCATTTTGATAGTAAGCAATCTCCACATCAGAGTCTAATCGTGCAATAGCTTGGAATTTGATTTCTGTACCATCTTCTTTAGTAGCCGTTACATCGAGCTTTTTGTGTGGTGTGATATTGCTTTCAATTCCATTGATGTTAAAAATCTCTCTTCCTGTTAATCCTAGGGTTTCAGCACTTTGTCCATCTATATATTGCAATGGTAAAACTCCCATCATTATCAAATTACTTCTGTGAATTCGTTCGTAGCTTTGAGCAATAACTGCTTTGATTCCTAGTAGATAAGTACCTTTAGCTGCCCAGTCACGAGAAGAACCACTTCCATATTCCTTACCTGCTAAGACAATTAAAGGGGTTCCATCTGCTTTGTATTTTTGTGCAGTTTCAAATACAGTAGATTCTTCGTTTTTAGGGAAGTAAACAGAATATCCACCTTCTTTAGTTGCTATTTGATTTTTGATACGAACATTAGCAAAAGTACCACGTACCATCACTTCATCGTTTCCACGGCGAGAACCATAACTGTTAAAATCAGCTAATTCAACGCCTCTTCCTTTTAAATATTTTCCTGCTGCAGATTCTTCTGTAAATGAACCAGCAGGGGAGATGTGGTCAGTTGTTACACTTTCTCCTAATTTCAATAAAGCACGTGCTCCTTTGATATCCGAAAGAGGTCTTGCATCTCTTGGTAAATTCTCAAAGAAAGGAACTTCTTTAATATAGGTTGAAGAATTATCCCATTGATATAATTGACCTTCTGGAATTTGTAAATGCTTCCAGCTATCGTTTCCATCAAAAATAGTGTCGTAATTCTTTTTGAAGTCGTCTTTTGATAATACTCTATTCATGATTTCTCGAATCTCTGTATCTGTTGGCCAGATATCTTTAAGATAGACAGGTCTATCATTTTTATCATAGCTAATAGGTTCCGTTGTCATATCTATATCCACTCGCCCTGCGATTGCAAAAGCAACTACTAACATTGGCGACATTAGATAATTCATCTTGATGTTATTATGGATACGCGCTTCAAAGTTTCTGTTTCCAGATAGCGTAGAAGCAACAACGAGATTATGCTCCTTAACAGCTTTGTCAATGATTGGAGGAAGTGGACCAGAGTTACCAATACACGTTGTGCAACCATATCCTACTAAATGGAAGCCTAAGGCTTCTAAATCTTCCATTACTTCGGCTTTTTCAAGATAATCAGTTACAACTTTAGAACCTGGTGCTAAAGAAGTTTTAACCCAAGGTTTGGTGTCAATACCTCTTTCTCTTGCTTTTCTTGCGACTAATCCTGCACCTAACATAACATAAGGATTAGAAGTATTAGTACAAGATGTAATCGCTGCAATAGCGACAGAACCATCAGATAATAAGTATTTTTCTGATCCGTGAGAAACCCAAACAGATTTTAGTCCATCAGATTCTTTTGTTTCAGCAGCGGTCTCTTGTTTTACTGTACCTCCTTCATTTTTCCATCTGTTAATATAATTCTCCCGTTCTTCAGGTTTGATATAATATCTTCCATGAATTTCTTTTTCAATTTCTACAAACTTGTCCTTAAGTGCAGAAAGTAAGATTTTATCTTGTGGGCGTTTTGGTCCTGCTACTGTTGGTTTAATTTGAGATAAATCTAATTCAATAACATCAGTATATTCAATTTTATCTTCATGCTCACGCCAAAACATATTGTCTTTGCTATATTTCTCAACAATTTCGATACGTTCAGGACTTCTATTACTTCCTCTCATGTATTCCAATGTCTTATCGTCGATAGGGAAGTATGTAATTGTACAACCAAATTCTGGAGACATATTTCCTATTGTTGCTCTGTCGGGAACAGATAAATTAGTTAATCCTGGTCCAAAAACCTCAACAAATTTCTCAACAACACCATATTTCCTTAATGTATTTGCAATAGTTAACACCAAATCCGTAGCTGTAGTTCCAGCTGGCAGATTACCAATTAATTTTAATCCAATAACATCTGGACTAATAAAATAAACTGGTTGCCCTAGAATTGCTGCTTCTGCTTCAATACCTCCAACTCCCCATGACATTACCCCGATACCATTTACCATAGGAGTATGGCTATCTGTACCAATTACTGTATCTGGAAATACATACCCATTTCGAGATGTAATACCTTTAGAAAGATACTCTAAGTTAACTTGGTGACAAATTCCCATTCCAGGAGGAACTACTCTAAAATTATGAAATGATTTTTGTGCCCATTTTAAGAATCTATAACGCTCATTGTTACGTTCATACTCTTTCTTCATGTTTTCGTCATAAGCATAAGGTGCAGCAAAATAATCTACTTGCACACTATGGTCTATGACTAAGTCAACTGGAATAAGTGGATTAATTTTAGAAGCATCTCCGCCTTTTCGTGCAACTTCAGCACGGATAGACGCAATATCAACTACAGCAGGAACTCCTGTAAAGTCTTGCATAAGAACACGTGCAGGTTTATAAGCGATATCTTTCCTTTCTCCTTTAGGTTTCCAGTTGAGGAGAATCTCAATATGATCTTTGGTTACAGTGAAACCATCGTAGTTTCGCAAAGCATTTTCAAGCAAAATTCGAATAGAAAAGGGAAGTTTATTTATGTTATAACCTTGTTTTTCAAGTTCTTTTAAACTGTAGTAGGACAAATCTCCTTTTGGAGAATTCATGGTTTTTTTGACATTATAGATATCTTGTTGCATGATAATTATTTTGAATTTATGATTTAAACAAGCGAGTACATTATATTGTTTGCTCGAGCAAATATAATTACTTAAAAATTAAAAGCAAATCAAAATGGATAGCCGATTGCAATATGAAATTGAGGTTTGAATGGATTAGGAACTCTATCTTTTGGATAACTACCTGTTTTAGGGTCGATTCCCCATTTAGCAATAGCTTCTTCTGTAAATTTTGTTCTACTTTGGAAAATCCATCTAGCTCCCTCTGGTAGCGCTGGATTCCGCATAGGTATTCCCATATCTAAACGTAGAATTAAATAGGTAAAATTCACACGCAGCCCTAAGCCAGTAGAAACGCTTAATTGCTTGTAGAAATCTTTTGAAATTTGACCACCTGGACGATTGGGGTCGTTATTCATAGTCCAAACATTTCCAGCATCTACAAAGAAAGCTCCTTCAAATAATTTACTCATTTTAAAACGGTATTCAAAAGAACCACTTAGGCGCATATCTCCCATCTGAGTGGAAGTTCTGATAGAATCTAAATAGTATTTATAAACTCCCGGTCCTAAGCTTCTTGCGCGAAAACCTCTGTTATCAACTGAACCACCAGCGAAAAAACTATAATCAAAAGGAAGGTTAATTCCATTATTTTTTAGAGGAATACCTGCGCCTAATTGTAATTTATAGTGAAGAGAATGTATTTTACTGAAATCATGGTGTAATTTAAATTCGTTATCTAAACGAATGAATTGAGAGTATCTTTGACCCAAGAATTCTTTAAATCCTTCTGCATTTGGTGCTTTCTTTTGAGTAATAGCACTCATAATCATACCAGCCATATCAAAATCAAAACCATAAGAGAAAACAATTTTTCCATCTTTTAATCTTGGGTTTGTAAAACTATATTCAATAGATAAATCTTTATAGATTGCTTGATTACTATATGCGTTTAATAAAAAAACATCATTTTGTGCTTCTAATTTCTTTTTAAATTCTTCTGTTTTGTTGATGTTTACAAATTGAATACCTCCAATCACAGGAATCCCAATTTTAAAATATTGCGTCTGATAGATGTCTTGAAAATACCATTGATATTTCCATTGTACTGTTTGTCGGTAAAAATCGGGTCTCTTTTGATATCCATAAGCAGCTGAAAATACTGTTCGTGCATTTTGACTCTTTGAAAGAGTGGTTAACCCAATAGGAACTAATCCAGGTACAGTTAATTCAAAAGAAGGGACAACTTCAAAGGTGTTAAAACTTCGTGTTCCATCTTTCAATACTGTTCCATTATCATTTTTTCCAAAAACTTCAGGTTGAGATTCAAAACCACCGCTCACACTGATTTTCAATTGTTGCCCTCTTCGAAATAAATTACGATTTATATAGCTAAGAGAAGAGGACAATCCTAGAAAACTATTGGAATGAGTTCCTTTAGGCTCAAAACTAAAGATGTTTGGTTTTTGCGGTGTAAGATAGTAATCCACATCTAAGGAGTTATCGTTATTCTCTTGTATATTTATTTTAACAGATTTAAATACACCTAAATTAAGCATACGACTATAGGAGTAATCCACTAAATAATCTTTGTATAAATTTGTTTCTTCAAGATAATTTTGAAATTCAATGAGTTCAGGTCGAGTAGTGGGGCGCCCGTTATAAAGAAAGGTTGATCTGTGAGCTTTTTTATTTCTACCTCTATACCAATCATATTGTAAAGTGTCAAATGTTGGAATCTCATCATACGATTTAAGTTTGATATTTCGTGTGTCAAGTTGTTCCTTTTTAAAATTTCCTTTATATGATATGGTATCTTGTAAATGGAAGTTGACTTGATTGATTTTGGTATAATTAAAAGGTTTCTCCTTTTCAATATCTCCTTCACCTACCAACCTTTTAGAAATGTCAATAGCCACCTTTATGTGTGTAGAACGATTTAAGGTATCCACTTCAAAGGAAATATAATTTTCTCTAAATCCAAAAATACCGTTATTACGCATGTGTCTGGCG
Organism: Brumimicrobium sp.; assembly: GCA_023957385.1. Lineage (NCBI taxonomy): Bacteria > Pseudomonadati > Bacteroidota > Flavobacteriia > Flavobacteriales > Crocinitomicaceae > Brumimicrobium > Brumimicrobium sp. The sequence continues at coordinate 1,819,997 of JAMLGZ010000001.1, forward strand.
AGAGATTTTCTTAGAGCACTTAGTTTATCAGAATCGAAACGGAAAGGAGGGATAAGTGCATCTTTAGATTCCTTTATAAACTTGTTGTATTCCTTTTCCAAAACCTTATTATCTGTTCGCAAATAAAAAGTATCAACAAAATAAACAAGTTTAGGAGTTATTCGATAAGTTACCTTAGCTCTTTTTCTTTTCAAATTTAGGCTAGGTTCTGTATCAACTTCTGCATGAAAGTATCCATTTTTTTGCATAAAAAGTTGAATCTGTTCTTTAGATATGCGAGTAAGCGAAGAATCATATATAACAGGAGCTTCGCCATAAACGTATTTTAATCTTTCACGAAATGTTGGAGAGGGATCTAACGTATCTTTTAAATCAATTTTCTTTGGCTTATAGGTTGTTTTTCCTCTCTTAAGTGCTTTCTGGATTCGCTTTTCGTTGATTTTATCTTGTCTAAGTATTCTTTTTTTATTCTTTTGGATGTAACGCTCATATTTTTGCTCTTTGTCTCTTTCTGTTTTGGTGGAATCCACAGCATTATAAACACGTAATCGAAGCCGAAACCCTAAGAAACGTCGATTAGGGCGCTGTTTTAATACGCTTTTTATATCTCCTTTATCTACATCTGTACCTTTTGGCATTTCAATTTTATTAGACACCAAGAGGTAGTGATCATTTGGAACATGGCGTTTTATATTACAGGATTGTAACATAGCCAGTAATATAAAAAATAATATATATGTAAACAAATTCTTCACAGCCTTCAAAAATACGAATGATTCGTAAATAGCATTTAAAACAAAGGTGAATTTTGAATGAAATAAAAAAAATCAGTGGATTGAATAGTAAAGTAACTACTACTATCTGAAATTAATCCTATTTTTGCTAAAGAAATTAGAGTTATGATTTCGAAAGAAAGAATTAAATACATACGTACGCTGCATCAGAAAAAATTTCGGGATCAACACCATCAATTTATTATTGAAGGAGCAAAATTATTGGAAGAAGCACTTATGTATGCGCCGCAAAGCATTCAACAAATATATTCCACTGAGGAACTCCCTTTTAAAAGTGGATTGCCTATCAATATCATCAGTGAAAAAGAACTCTCTCAAATTTCAATGTTACAACATCCTCAGAAGATAATTGCAGTCTGCGATTACTTGCCTATTCATCAGAAACGCCCTGATTTTTATGTCGTTTTAGATACTATTCAAGATCCGGGGAACTTAGGAACGATACTTAGACTATGTTCTTGGTTTGGAGTGTTTTATATATTGTCATCTAAAGAATCTGTTGATATATATAATCCAAAAGTTGTACAAGCATCTATGGGTGCAATTTTTAATGTTCAGATAGAATATTGTGATTTAAAAGAAGAATTAAAGCAAATAACATTGCCTATATATGGTGCACTTTTAGAAGGTGAAAATATTTATACTGTTCCAAAAGAAAGAAAAGGGGTATTAGTGATGGGGAATGAGGGAAATGGAATACATACAGATTTGCTTTCCTTCATATCACATCCTATAACGATTCCTAAATTTGGAAAAGGAGAATCTTTAAATGTGGCAATGGCAACAGCCATCCTTTTATCTGAGTTTTCTAGGAAATAGCGGAGTTTTATCCTTCAAAAGTGAACGATATCCACCAAACTCGATTATAGAGTTTGTCGATAGGAGTAGAAATACGCGTGTTATCTTGAAAAAGATTATTTTTAAAGCCATGAGAGAATTTTAATTCTATTCCAAATTTAAAGAAAACCAAGAAGAACTCTACACCAGCTCCTACTTGACCTTGGAAATCATTTTTATAAAGTTTCAGGAATGGGTCAGAAAATTTTTGCGCGGATTTCTCTTTAGACTGTAAATCTAGTGTGTATTGGGCTCCAGCGACAACGTATGCTGTAAAATTGTTGTAACGCAACGTTCTAAATTGGAGTAGTAAAGGGAAATCTAGATTTGTTGATCCAATTCGTTCGTCTTTTGTTTCAAATTTTTTATCAGGTTCGTCTGATAGATATGTATAGGTCAGGACACGCTCTATAAATGATAAAGAAGGGATAAAACGAAGACGTAAAATGGGAGTCCCCAATTTAACGGAACTAATTAATCCTAAATCAAAGCCTGGTTGCATTTTATTAGTGATTGAGTAGGTGTTATATTTGTCCAACATATTAGGCTTATATCTTGTCGTAAAATCTGCTGTATTGGCACCTAACATAAAACCAAAGTGAACCCATTTATTATCGAATTTACTATAGTTTAAAGTTTTAGGGTTTTTTTGGGAATAAAGAAGATTAGACCCTAAGATAAAGACAACAAATATGTATAAACCTTTTTTTATCATGCTTTTGTAGCAACGTTATTTATATATAATTATTTTATTCCTACATAAATTGTTGCAATGCCACCAGAAACAGGGATTGCCTTTGTATTACGGTATCCAACCTTTTCCAATATATTCAGGAAATCTTTTCCTTCTGGGAATATTGCGACAGATTCGGGTAAGTATGTATATGCAGCGTTATCTTTAGAAAATAACTTTCCAAAAAATGGAATCATATACTTTGAATAGATACCGAATAATTGTTTTAGAGGGAATCTTTTTGGTTTAGAAAATTCTAGAATAACTAAGGTTCCATTTGGTTTAACTACCCGTAACATTTCAGCTAATCCTTTTTCTAAATGCTCGTAATTACGAACGCCAAATCCAACTGTTAGCGCATCGAACTCGTCATTTTCGAATGGTAAATTCTCAGAATCCCCATGTATCATAGATATGATATTTTCTTGCTTCAACTTCTTTATTTTCTGCCTTCCAACTTCAAGCATTCCGTCAGAGATGTCAACTCCTATAATCTTTTTAGGGTTTAATTTTAAAGAAGCTATAGCAAAATCACCAGTTCCCGTAGCTAAATCAATAATATTTTTAGGTTGAGATTGCTTTAAAATACGTATAGCCTTTTTTCGCCATAGTTTATCGATACCAAGTGACAGAAAATGATTTAAAAAGTCATATTTTTTTGAAATGTTATTGAACATTTCTGACACCTCCTCTTTTTTGGCTTTGTTCCCTTGGTTATAAGGTTTTATACTAATTTCTTCACTCATCTTATCCTACAATTATATGCCCTTTAGGGTATTTATATCTTTTACTAATTAACTTTCTACTAAACAAATATGCTATGGACAGTGTACCAACCCTTCCAATGAACATGGCAAGTATAATGATTATTTTACCTGGATCTGTCAGAATGGGAGTGACGTTTAGAGTTAATCCAACTGTACAAGAAGCTGAAACATGCTCAAAAATAAGATCAAAGATACTGATTTGACCTGCAGTAATAGCGGCTTCTTCTGTAATCGTTAAAGCAAAGATCCCAATAATATTTCCTACGATAAAGAACATTAAAATGGAGTAAGCTTTTAAAACAAGGCTATTGTCTATACTTCTTTTAAATAATTCAACCTGGGTTTTACCTCGAATTGTGGCAATAACAGAGCTAAATAAAATAGCAAAAGTGGATACTCGGATACCACCGCCCGAGGAACCAGAACTGGCCCCGATAAACATGAGGAATAAAGTAAAAACTAAAAAAGGATACCCTAATGTAGAAAAATCTACAGATGAAATACCTGTATACCTAGGAATCATTGAATTATAAAAGGTAGTTACTAATTTTCCAAATGGTGATTTTCCTTCTAAAGTATTGTCATACTCAAATATAGCATATACTATAGCTCCTAAAACGATTAGTAGGAGAGTGGTGAAAAGAGTTACTTTTGTATCAAAACGTAAAGTTTTCCATGGGAATCGCATTCTTTTTCGTAAGCTTCTTATACCAAATAAATCAAATAGATAAACCATTCCGAATCCCCCTAAAAAGAAAAGGGTAATAATAATGAGTTGTAAAATATAATTATCTCTTAGGAGTTGGTGTTGAAATCCACCTGTTTCCATCATAATACCTGAGTTACAGAAACTTGAAACAGAGTTAAAAATGGCAAAATAAAGACGGGAAGATAAATCGTGAAATTCTCCTATCGGCTTCAATACAAGGAAAATTAAGATAAAGCCTATAAATTCAATTCCAATAACCCATTTGATGATTCGAAAAAACATAGATTCAGAATCTAGAAAAGATTCACTATTTACATAGTCTTCGATTATATCATGCTGTTTCAAGCCGATTCCAAATTTTGCTATTAAGAGATATAATGCTACAAAGGCGATTGTATTTAAAGCTCCTATTTGAATCAAAAAGAGAACAACTACTTGTCCTTTAAATGATAATACACTACCCATTCCTATTGCATCCATACCCGCACAACTCGTTGCTGAAGTGGATACAAATAAAGCATCTAAGAAAGACATGTCATAACCTTCAATAGACATTTCTGGAAGCATGAGCAATCCGGTTCCTATTAGGATAATAATCAATATGGAAAGCATAAAGAGCAATCCAGGGTGTACTTTAAAGTATTGTTTGAAATCTCTTTTACGAAATATTTCCATGAATATATAAATCATGAAAATGATTTGTATGGCAATATTAGAGAAATCGGTAAAATCATTAAAGCCAATAGTTTTAAAGAAATCAGAAGTCACTAATACTCCAAACATATTAAATGAGACACCCTCAAAAATTAAAAACACAACAACTAATGCTTCAAACCACCTTTCTTTTAAAAAGTTAATAGGGTTAAAATCATAGATTACTTTAACAAAAAAGCGAACGATATAGAATATGAAGCTAAATTCAATTATCCTATTCAGAAATACTTTGGATTCTGAGGTTTGTGGAAAACCATAATAGTAAACCAAGACACTTATCATTGATAAAGCAACTAATGCTTGTGTCCACCTAAAGAATAGTAGAACAAATCTTTTAGAATTGTATATAGAGAGATTTACTTTTTCTCTAAAATTACTCCACCACATCTATTTGAATTTGGTTAGATTCTTCTAATAAACGATCCGAGTTTATAGCGACAACACCACGGTACTCACATACAATTCCACCTGCTAGATTAGCAAATTCAGCAATGTTCTTAAGACTTAATCCACAAGCTAAGCAAAGTGTTGCAACGCTGATTACAGTATCTCCAGCACCTGAAACATCCGTGATATTCCTTATGTGGGCTGGTATGTGGTAATTTTCTTTCCCATTATCTATAAAAACCCCGTGAGCACTCATGGTTGTGAAAATGATTTCAGCATGTAATTGCGCTTGCAAAGTTTTGATAGCTAGTTCAAATGATTTTCGATCTTTTTCGAAATCTAATTTTGTGCGGGTTCCTTCTCCTAATTCTTTCAAGTTAGGTTTGAATAAGGTAACTCCCTTATAAGTCATGAAGTTTTTTAACTTCGGATCAACTGTAGTAACCACCTTGTATTTCTGTGCTAGAGCTATCGACTTTTCTATAAGAGATTGCGTTAATAATCCCTTATTATAATCTTGGAAGATGATAGCATCATATCCTTGCTGAAGAAGATTTTCCAATTTTTTTAAGACAGCCTCTTCTTCTTTTTTTGAAATATCATGCGTATGTTCTTGATCGATACGAAGTAATTGCTGATGATTACCAAGTACCCTTGTTTTTATGGTTGTAATTCTTTCAGAGGACTGAATAAGTCCTTCAGTAGAAATATGATTATCGTTTAAAAGGTGTTGCAATATGGATGCTTCTTTGTCTGTTCCTATGATTGCATTAATAGTAACTTTAGCTCCAAGACTAACTAGATTAAGTGCTACGTTTGCAGCGCCTCCTAGGCGATTTTCACTTTTCGTAAAATTCACAATTGGGACAGGAGCCTCAGGACTGACACGTTCTACATTCCCATGGATGTATGCATCAATCATAATATCGCCTAAAACGATAATTTTCTTTTGTGAGAATTGATTAAAAAGTGCCTCAGGTGTCATTATTTTAATTTTTCAATGGCTATTTTTATTCTACGTAAAGCCTCTGTTAAAGTTGCTTCATCTGTAGCGTATGAAATTCGAATACTATTTGGATTTCCAAATGCTTCTCCTGGAACTAAGGCAACTAATACTTCATCCAAGATATAAGTGGATAAATCATTAGATGTTTGAATCACTTGCCCCTTAGGAGTTGTTTTTCCAAACAAATCAGATATGTCAGGGAAGAAATAAAAAGCGGCTTTTGGTAAATTGACATGCAAACCTTTAATTTCCAACAAACCTTTATATACTATATCTCTACGATTTTTAAAAGCAGAAATCATCTCTTTCAAATAGGAAGTTTCTTTTCGTAAAGCAGCAATAGCGGCACGTTGTGCGATGGAATTAGCTCCGCTTGTGAATTGACCTTGCATTTTAGTGCATGCAGCTGCGATTTCTTTGGGAGCACCTATATAACCTAATCTCCAACCAGTCATTGCCCATGCTTTGGATAATCCGTTAACTACTACAGTTTGATTATATACTTCTGGAAATTGAGCAATACTTTCATGTTTGCCTGAAAAATTAATGTGCTCATATATTTCATCAGAAATAATGACAATATCTTTATATTTTGCAAAGACATTAGCTAATTCTTTTAGTTCTTCTTTTGAGTATAAAGATCCCGTTGGATTACAAGGAGTTGAGAAGATAAATAATTTTGTTTTATTACTTATTTTTTCTTCTACTTGTTTGCCAGTTACCTTGTAGTCGTTCTCAATAGATGATGGAATACTAATAGGGATGCCTCCAGCTAGTTTTACAATTTCAATATATGAAACCCAATAAGGAGCTGGTACAAGTACTTCATCTCCTGGATTTATGATACTTAATACCACATTTGCAATAGATTGTTTTGCTCCTGTAGAAACCACAACTTGATTTATTTCATAATGCAAATTATTATCTCTCTGGAATTTGTCACAGATAGCTTGTCTTAAGTCATCATATCCTGGTACAGGTGGGTATTTTGTGTATCCTTCCTTCATTCCTTCAATAGCAGCATCTTCAATAAAGCTAGGCGTTGCAAAATCAGGCTCACCTAAACTTAAGGAAATCACATCTTTACCCTGTTGCTTTAATTCACGACTCAATCTTGACATAGCCAAGGTAGCCGATTCTTCCATATTGTTTAAACGATCTGAAAACTTTATCATGTGCTGTAAATTACAAGACAAATTTAAAATTATTTTAAGCTTTTATATGCTTTATAGCATAAAAGAAATAGAAATCTTGCACTGTTGCAAGTGATAAATTTAATAACTATATATGAAAGAAAGAAAAACTTTTGGAATTATATGTGTTTTCAAATAAGTGAGGATAATACTTTTTCATTTCATCATTCATTAGTTGAATAGGTACATCATCAAATTCTCCATAAAAATGTGTATATTCCATAAATTTATTTTCCCCTTGATATGCTTGTAAAAGTGCATCGTGCTCTCCATCCCAATCGAGTGGAGCTACCTTAGAAATTCGGCATACCTTTTTATCAAATGCAGGAGTTGTTTTCACCCACTTATCATCGAGATATGCTGAAACATAGCCATGAAAAACTATCTCAGGGCGACGTAACTCCTTGGTAAGTCGTTCAACACCAATATGATTGACGACAATACCATAACCAAGTTTACTAGGGATTCCCAGAGCTCTCAAGCCAGTTGCCAACATAATAGATTTTTCAACACACCAAGCACGAGATTTATGTGATATCACACTCGACCTAAGCGCATTGGGACGCAAATCTAAATGGTATGGATCGTATAAGAAAGTATCTCTAATTTTATAATAGAGTAATACAGCTTGATCTTTAGGAGAAATATGAGGAGGGATGTCTGCAATAAGTTTATGTGTACTCTCGTGATTGACTTCTAGAAAAGAAGTAGAAGCGAGATATAGGCAATTCCCCTACCATGGAAGAACAGTTGAGTACGATCGCTAACGAAAAGTATAAATAATTGATAATAAAGGTATTAAATTTACGTTAGTCAGAACCTTAAAGAACAACACAATAAAAGATAAAATTATCGTTCTTAGAAAATTAACAAAGTAGAAAAACAACTTAAAAAACTAAAAAATATGGCAATACCAAAAATCAAAACGAATTTGTTTAGTTTCAAAACATTTCGTTCCCCCGACAAAATTGATATTAATGAAATAAACGAATTTTTCATTCAACATCCCGATATTACTAGAAGTCAGTTTAACCAATGCCCTATCCGCAATGAAGATGGCAGTAATGAAAAAGAATACAACGAATTTTTAGGGAGATTCAAACCTGCCAGCAGTTACAAGGAAATAAGAAACTTAAATCCTGAATTTTATGATTTTTCAAGTTTGTTGATGCAACAAAAGAGAAATGACAGTTCTAAGAAACCATTAGACGTAGAACTGCCAAGACCTTTGACCAGTGAGATTCATTTAAAAATATGGGAAGAACTTTTTGTTCAAACCGCCACACAAAAATCAAAAACAGCAAGACAAGCCTGTTTGCAAATGCTTATTGCACAGTTTTATGTAGAAAACATAAAACGTATTGAACTTAAAAACATTGGCAAATTAGTTATTGTAATCCCTCAAGTTGTTACAAACTGTTTTAGACCGTGGCAATATGCCAATTGCGGAGGAAAATTATTTGGTGTACATAATCTTGGCATACAAGAATATAGAAGGGTTGAACAAACCTTGTGTTGTTATGTTCCGGGAGAAGTTTCTCACATTGAAAATGTGATGGCACGTGAATTCAAAGAAAAAAGTACAAGAAATCTATTACGAACCGAACAAACTACTGAACTAACAACCGAAACAACCATTGAAAACATCAATGACACTACTACAACCGAAAGGAACGAATTGAGTTCGGAAATTGCAAAACTCTTACAAAAAGACAAATCATTCGACATAAGCGGTTCTGTAACTGTTTCAAAAGACTCAAAAGTTTTTGGAAGTATTTCAGCTAATGTCAGCACAGGTTATAACAGTAGTAGTTCGTCATCACTTTCAAATACTGAAGCAAAAAATTTCGCAAAAGAAAAAACCGAGCAAGTTTTAGAAAGAATTGAACAAAAAACAACCGAAAGACGAACTTATAAAATCATTAAAGAATTTGAAGAAAATAACAAACACGGTTTCGACAACAGAAAAGGCACTAAACACGTTACGGGTGTTTATCGTTGGGTTGACAAAATTTACGACAATGAACTTGTAAATTACGGCAAAAGACTCGTTTTAGAAGTTGAAGTTCCTACCCCCGCTTTGCTTTATAAAAAAGCAATGGAGTGGAAAAGTAAGAAAAAAGAGGAACAACAAGCTACTTTAACTCCACCTAAAACATTGTCCGATTTTGGAATTGAAAATGCGAATGACATCAACAGTAATAATGCAAGTCAAGCAGCTAGTGCTTACGGAACGAGCATACAAAACTATGAGTCAGAAACACAATATCTGACAGTTGATATTCCTGTAAAGGGAGTTGAAAATAAAAGTTTTTCTCAAAGTCAAACATTAAGCAGTATTATTATACCTACTGGTTTTGTTGCCGAAAGAATTGATGGCGTTGGCTCATTTAATTACAAAACTCCTACGGGGTCTGCTTACATTGAGTTTGATTTTAGTGGTTACAAAAAATATGTTGGCGATTTTAAAGATAAAGGAACAAGAAATTTTGATTATCATTTTGTTCTAACACCCAATTTATCAGGCTCTATTTCATTTGTAGTTAGATACAGAAGAACAGATAGTTATAGTGCTTCGCTAAAAGTAAAATGTGTTTCAGACCCTATATTATTTAAAGAGTGGCAGGAAAACACTTTAATTGCTTTGCAAGAAGCATATCAAAAAAAGTTAGACGAGTACAACGAAGCATTGCAGTTACAACAAGAGGCGTTAGCAGCCCAAGCCGACCAAGAAGGAAGTGAAAATTTTAGCAATGCAGCCTTCAACCGACTTATTGAAGAAAGAGAATTAAAACGAGCCTGTATTGAAATGTTGAGCAAACCTTATTGTTATGAAATGGGGAAACGTTTCTATAATTGCAAACCGTACAAATGCACTTCGTGTGAAGATGAAGAAGAGGAAATTGAAGCTATCATTCCAGAAACAATTCAAAATCAACAGTTAGAAAAATATGCCGAGTTTATCAAATTCTTTGAAACGGCATTTCAATGGGAAATTTTTAGTTATATCTTTTATCCATACTACTATAACGAAAAATGTACGTGGTACGAACTGTTACAAACCAAAAATCCTGACCCGATTTTTGAAGCATTTTTACAAAGTGGGATGGCAAAGGTTTTAGTTCCCGTTCGCCCTCAATTTGAAAAAGCCATTATGTGGTATTTAGACACAGGCGAAATTTATACCGAAGGAGATTTAATACCTGAAACCGCTGATGACAGATACGAATCATTGTTGAAAGATCTGTATGGACAAGACGAAGTAAGAGTAGAAGGCACTTGGCAAATACGTGTGCCGTCAATGCTTACCATTATTCAGGCAAAATCTACTTATTTAGAAGATGAACAAGGTTTGCCTTGTTGCGAAGAAGAAGATGAAACATTTGGCAGTGACGACCGTCTTTTGGAGGGATTAGACAATATTGATGACCCAATAATTGAGGAATAGTTATGGCAGAAGAATATTGGAAAAGTAGCCCTTTTGGGGAGGATAGTATTTTTCACCCAAGTTGGGAGGAGAAGCAAAAGCAATTAAAATTACAAAGCAAACAATTGCTTGCTTCTCCTAAAATTTCAATAAAATGTACTGGCACTGAACGATTAAAAATTAAAACTGATTGTGTTGTAAGTATTAATTTTATTTTGGGCGGAAAGGATAATAATTGGTTTGGTTTTGAACATCATTTAGAGCTAAGTTCTAATGATACAAATTTAAAAATCTATAATGATAAGTTTGATGTAGATAATGAATGGACTTTTATCACAAATATTAGCAACTCCAAAACAGGTACGTCTAATTTAGATATTAAATCCGCAAACAATTCTGTTACAACTTTCAAGTTTGACTTCGTCAATGAAAAAAGTGTTTTTGACAGAAAGGCTAAAGATATTTTACTGACGGAAAATGAAAAATTAGTTCAGGAAGATAAAGTTTGTTTTCGTGTAGCCGACAAAGAATTGGCGCTGTTAGTTAATGACAAGAGTTTAATTCTGAATAATTACGAAAATTTATCGGGGTTTTCACGAATGGATGATTATGAGAAGAAAGGATATATATATAAATGGAAAAAATTTCTACAAAATGTTATTTGGAGAAGACATACCGAGGGAAAATACGAACTTAAACCGTATGATTTCGCTGATGGACAAAAGACTTGTTTTTCTGACTTTATAAAGGAAACAATGCCTTGTATGGGTATTCACGTATATCATTTTATACTACTTGATGGTTATCACGTCTTAGTTTTAATTGTCGATAATTCAAACAATTGTTACCCTAAGTTTAAAATCATTGACCAATTAAAATTCAGAGAATGGGAAGATTTTTCTAAGCTGGACAATGAATTATTAACAATGACAAGAAATAATTATGAAGGTGCCTGTAATGCTTCTAAGAGAACTGACATCAATTCATCAATAAATCTATGCAAAATAAAAATAAAATAATTTTATTGGTATTTCTTATTACAGTATCCTCTGTTATGATTATATCTTGTAACAGTAAAGTTGAAAATGATGTCTTTTACAGATATTATTCTAATAACTCGGATAGTATTGTTTTATTTAGCAAAGACTCCGAAATGTTACTTGTAAAGGATAATTTGTACTTTTCTAACAACAATATTTACATAGGATTGCCATTATTTGAAGATAATATAGACAATCAGGATAAAATTATTTCAATTAGAAAAGGAATAGTTTTGATTGACCCACTTAATAAATACAACCTATCAATAGATACGTCAACTTACCATTTCATCATTAAGGAACTAATAGCTTGTGATAAAAACAATGTAATAGCATATCCTCGTGGAATTTACAAACTTCCTTTTCTCGAAGTATTAGAATTAAATCCAAGTAAAACTATTCTATGTGACAGCAATGGCACTTATTTAAAAGATGATAGTTTAGTCTATTGTATTCCCACAAATACATATCTTGAAATAAGTTCAAAAGATTTTGATATGCTTTATAAAGATAATGTATATTACGGTAAGCATAAAAATATAGTTTATTATTTGGATTCACCTATTGATACATTACGTTGAGAGAAATTGATAACTATCAAAAAATGGTTTAAAATGGAGACCAAAAACCGATCAAAAAAGGCGAAACCGAAAAGCCATACGAGTAGGAGTAACATAAAAACAAAAAAAATGAAAAGAATTAATTTTTTACTAATTGTGTTTCTGATAGCAGGAGCAGCAGTATTCACTTCTTGCAAAAAAGAAACAAAAATCGAAAAAAACCTTTGGAAAAAAGGCGGAGAATGGAATGTTGAAAGCTTATATGCAAAGCAGATTAGCACAAATAGTGCTGATAATTTTGAAGAAACCATTTACAACTATGGTACTTTTACGTTTAAAGAAAACGGTAGTGGAAATTATACCATAACTGTTGACGGAGATTTTGAAGCAGGTGCTTTCACCTATTCCAACACAGAAGACAAATTAACACTGATTATCGACAATCAAGCTCGTATTTTTGACATTGTTGACTGGGAGAAAAATAAAATGAAAATTTCCATCACCGAAAATTTCACATCAAGCGGAGAATCCATTACCTACACAGAGACAATGAATTTAAAGAAAAAATAATTCTGACTGTAAAAAGTTGTGTATAGCAGACCATGCCATTAATAGACATTGAAAGATTGAACGACAAGAATAAAGGCAGCCTATAACCGCACCTACACGCAAGCAGGGGTTTTGTGTTTCGTATGACAGGAAAGTGTTAAAATTGAAGTTTGGTTCTTCGTAGTAAATTCATTGCTAAAAATCCCTGCCAGCGTGTAGCTGCCAACCGATATGTTTGTAGATTTAAGTTCATAGAACAAAGATAAATAACTCATTGTAAGATTTCAAATAGTATCTTTTTTTGATTTCCATTAGAATCTAGCACACTTAGAACATGTTTTCCTGGGGTAGGAAAGTATTTGATAGTATGAGAGCCGGATGTTTCTCCTAAATATTCATTATCTACATGCCAAAAGAGAGTTTCATTAGCTCGTATAGAAGATGCTTCAAAAACGATAGGCTTCTTTTTTCCATCTAACCCAACTGTACCAATAATTTTATTGTTATACTTTGGATAAATAATAGAGAAATTTTCTTCTAAAGTTGAACTGCAGTCGGGATGAATAGGTGGGATTAATTTATATTCAGGATGGTTCTTTTTATAAAAATAAGCTTGTAAAGGAGGAAGTTCAAACCAGGATACAGTTTTCGTTCTCTTACCTTGTGTACAATTTTGATAATATCTATAATTCTCATCTAAATCAGTTAAAATAGTTCGATGAAAATGACATGCATCTTCTCGTTCCACATTACGATGCGCCCAAACGCTATCAACTTTTACACAATCTAAGGTACTTCTATGTCCACTTTCTTTGCATATACCTATTTTTTCAAGCTCGTCATAAGGCATGTTAAACCATTTTTTTGATTTTTTTAAACGAGAGAAAATATCAAACATAATTGCCCCAGCTGTAGTAGTGCCTATAATAGAAGGTCTTCCTTCTCCTGTTGCATTACCTGCCCAAACAGCTACTACATAATCAGGGGTGCACCCTACAGCCCACGCATCTCTATTCCCATAACTTGTTCCTGTTTTCCATGCAATTCTATGTGAAGATGAAAACTTCTTCCAAGATGATTCCATATACGGTCTATTTACCTCAAGTAATATTTCAAATACTTCATATATTGCACCTGCATCTATGCGAGATGAGGTTTTCATATCTTTTTCATCAATTTTTGATAATTGTGTTTGATATAATTGTATCGTATTCCATGTGGTTGGATTATAAAGGTTAGTTTGATTGTAATAATTTAATGTTTTTACCATTCCTGCATATGCATTAGCAATGTCCCAAAGAGAAGATTCAGCTCCTCCTAATATTAAAGATAGGCCGTAATAATCAGCATTTTTGTTAATTTTATTCTGACCTAAAGCGTGTAATAATTGTAGGAATTTTTCAACACCATACTGTTTTAACAGATATACTGCAGGAACATTTAAGGATTGCGATAGTGCTTCTGCTACACTAATAGCTCCTTTATAACTTTTGTCATAGTTCTGCGGAGAGAATTGATCAAAATACATCGGGATATCTGGTATAAGTTGTTGGTTATGTATCATTCCTTCTTGCATCATTGCGCTATATAGAAAAGGTTTAAGAATGCTTCCTGTACTACGAGGCGCCTGAATAATATCTACATATTTTTGATGGTGATTAGTTTCGGCAGTATTGCCGATATATGTAATGACCTCATTAGACTTTACATCGATGATTAATAAGGAAGCATTATGAATAAAATTCTGATTTAAATTCTTTTGATGTCTTTGCATTAGTTCTGAAAATTCGACCTGTCTTTGATAGAGGAGTGTTGTGTGGATTCGACTACCTTTTTTACCCTCTTGTATAGCCTTTTGAATTAAGTGAGGAGCAAAAGAAGGTAGTTTTTTAGGAGGACCAATAAGTGGTTCTTCCAAACTCAATTCATAAGTAACTTCATCTATTTTACCATAATTGAGTAGGGTTTTCAATACTTTATTTCTCTTTTGAAGTAGTATTTCTTGATTTTTTCCAGGACGTACCAGAGAAGGAGAATTTGGAAGAACTGCTAGGGTAGCCATTTGCGACCAAGATAAATCTTCTGGAGCCTGACCATAATACCTCCATGCTGCAGCTTCTATACCAACAATATTTCCTCCAAAAGGAGCATGAGAAGCGTAGATATTGAGTAATTCTTTTTTTGAATACTTGAATTCAAGGCGAAGTGCCCATATTGCTTCTATAAGTTTATTCCAGAAGTTTCGCTTACCACCACGAGATAGTCGTGCAATCTGCATGGTAATGGTACTTCCTCCACTAACGATTTTTTTGGCTGTATAATTTTCTTTAATTGCTCTTCCTATAGCTTTTACGCTGACTCCCCAATGAGTATAAAAATTGTGATCTTCAAATGCAATAATAGCATCTTTAAATTTTTGTGGAGTTTTCTCTACATCGGGAAAACGCCATTGACCATCATCGGCAATTTTAGCATTGAGTAATTTCCCTTCTTTACTTAGTAAAATGGTACTATGAGGTGCTTTAAATAGGGTTGAAGGTAAACAAAATAAAAAATAGATAAAAAAAGTTAGGAATAACAATAAAAGAATCTTTCTTTTTCGAGATATTTTAAACTTTTTATAAAGATAATATATATTGTTTTTGAGTGACAAAACAGTTTTATAAGTTTAATTATACTTATTGAATTGGCATTTTTAATTGAGCTATACGAAATCCTAAGATAACAAATATTAATATAAGCAGATTTATTAGCCACAATACAGTGTATGAAAAATAACTAATGATATGGGTAGCAACAAATGGCATAACTACAAAAGCCAGCGCTATACTTAATCCTTGGAGGCCCATGTAGGAACCTCTATTTTTTTCTGTAGATCTTTTGGCAGCAACAGTTGACATATAGGGCAAAACCAAAATTTCAGATATACTTAGCATAGCCATTGATATAAAGCAAGAAATGAGGGAAGTATCCCATAAAAACCAAGCAAAGGAAATAAAAAGAGCAATAGTTCCAAATATTAGATTAATATAAACATTGAATTTTTTATCCGTCCAGTGAATAATGGGCATTTCTGTAATAAAAACAACAATTCCATTCGAAGCTAGTATCATTCCAATAATTGCTTGGTTAAATTCCAGATGTTCATAGAACATAGGAAGAATGATTAGAAGTTGAAAAAATACACATGCGTATAGAAAACAGAAGAAACTAAACACTATATACCATTTATCTTTGTATGGAGATCCTTCATTCTCGATGCCAATTAGCTCTTCTTGTTTGAAAATGCTTACATTTCTTGCTTTCCGTTTGAAAAAATACCAGAAAAATACAAATGCTGCTATTAAGCTAGTTAGAGAGTTTCCATAAAACAACCATGTATAGGAGATAGTAGCAAGAAATCCTCCTAAAGCAGGACCAAATGAAAATCCCAAATTGATAGCCATTCTGTTTAAAGAAAAAGAACGGGTAAGGTTTCCTTTTTTTGCATAAGCTACAATGGCAGCAGAGTTTGCAGGGCGGAAACATTCATTTACAAAGCTTAGAATAGTTACTGTTACAGCTACTCCAGAGATACTTGTTAAGGAAGATAGTAAAATAAAAATGGGAGCAGTGAGAAGTAAGCTAAAAAACTGCATATAGAAAGAACCAATTTTATCCGTAAGCCAACCTCCTACAACAGAACCTAATAAACCGCCAATACCAAAACAACTCATGATAATTCCAGCTTGATCTGTTGAAAAATGTAATACAGTAATTAAATATACAGTAAGAAATGGAATAACCATTCCGCCCATTCTATTTAGCAACATTACTAAGGATAACATCCAAGATTCAGATGAGAGTCCTTCAAAAGATGCTTTATATGTAGAAATGATTTGTTTCATAAAAAAAACACAAATATACGTACTCTGTAGCATGGATACTATAGAGATTCTAATTAAATAAATCAGAAGTTGTTATTAAGTGTTATATACAAAAATCGTCAGGTTATTAACAATGTTTTGTTATAAATTTATTCATTCATAATTAACTAATAATCAATTGATTATCTTGTTGTTTTTATAAATATATTCAATTAGGAAAAATAGAGGAGAATTTTAACAAATAAGATAATAATGGTAAGGTGTAATACTATATTTTTGCAGAAATCAATTAATTTAATTTATTATGAAAAAAACAATTTTGAGTTTCGTAGTAGTTGGCTTAGCTATAGCAATTGCTACAGGATGTAAGAAAAAAGAAGGAGATGCTCCTGTATTAACTGGAGAGGCTACAGTTGAGGGGTACATTAAAGCAAATCTAAATTATCGTAATGATACCTTACCTGATGGTACTCCACAAATCATTCGTGAAGGTATTCCAACTAATGTGGTAATCACTTTTGCGATTGATTCTTATGATTTGGAGAAAAACCCTGACCCTTCATTTAATTATGAATGGATTAACAAAACAGTTACTGTAAATGCAGACGGTTTCTATTCTATTAAATTACCAACACCTGCATCTACATACCCAATTCAGGCTATGGTTAAAATTAGTGATTTTGATTATCAACCAATCATAACATCATCTCAAGATACTGATTCTTTGGCTGAGAGACAAGTTTATACTTTCCCTGATCAACCAATTACCATCATAAATGGAGTTAAAACTATTTTTGATTATAATTATTAATAATTAAAGAATAAAATATTATGAAAAAAATAGGATTAATAATACTAACTCTTCCTTTTATGCTGGCTAGCGTTTTTGGACAAGATGAGCAATTCTTGGACAAAAAGGGGAGAGTAGTTTTGCCTGAATCAGGTGATTGGGCATTAGGATTCAATGCCGTTCCAATATTTACTTTTATTGGAAACACATTCAATGGAAGTACGAGTAACAACCACATGGGTAATGATAAATTTGCTGGATTTACTGAAAATACTATATTAGGAAAGTATTTTTTAAGTGATAAAAAAGCAATTCGAGTTAATTTCCGTTTTGGTGTTCATAATAAGAACGTTACTAATGACATCGTTAATGATTTCTTGAACAACCCAGATTCATTAGTGCTCGATAGAGCAAAGTTCAAAACTTCAAATTTTAATTTAGGTTTAGGACACGAATGGAGATTAGGTAAAGGTCGTTTACAAGGAGTTGTTGGGGGAGAGGTATTCTTCCAATATACTTCCTCAGTAAAATCCCAATTTGAATATGGAAATGCTTTTGCTGCTGGAAATGTAACTCCATTAACAACTCTATGGGACCCAAGTGGATTTGCTATTACAGCGAATAGTGTAGGTGAGCGTATTCTTTCTTCCAAAGGAGGAGGGAAATGTGGATTTGGCGCTAGATTATTTGCAGGAGTTGAGTATTTTGTTGCTCCTAAAATCTCTTTAGGTGCTGAATTTGGATGGTATTTAGGCTATTCTCAACAAAGCAAATCTACAGTTACTTATGAAAGATGGAGTACTTTAGACAATGCTAGTTATGAGGTAACTAGAGAAAAATCAGGAAATAAATATTTCGATGCTGATACTGATAACTTTGGTGGAGGTATTTATTTGATTTTCCATTTCCAATAGGAATAAATTTAATTTTAATCAAAAACCACATCGATTCGGTGTGGTTTTTTTTATATTTAACCATTGAATTATTGAATAGCATCATGGGGAACAATCAAAAGAAGATATGTATTGTGGGGGCTGGTGGGTTTGGAAGAGAAGTATATAGTAGTTTTAAAGAGATATATAATCGTGAATTCACCTTTATGGATGATAACCCCGATTTATTAGGGAAAACTATCATGGGAGTACCTGTGATTTCCTTTTCTGAATTTGATGTAAAATTGTATGATGTTGTTATAGCTGTAGGTAATCCTAAGACTAGAGAAGCCATAACAGAGAAACTTCCTTCAAACACAAATTATATAACACTTATTCATTCTACGGCTATTATAATGAATGATAGTGAAATAGGAGAGGGAAGTATTATCACTGCCGGTTGTATTGTTACATGTAATGTTAAAATTGGTAAGCACAGTCACTTAAATCTTCATTCATCAGTAGGGCATGATTGCAGGATAGGTGAGTTTTTTACAACTGCTCCTGGAGCAAGAATCAGTGGAGAATGTGTTATAGGGAATAATGTCTATTTTGGAACAAATGCATGTGTTCGACAAGGTGTGACTATTACGGATGAAACGACCGTTGGAATGGGAGGCATTGTTGTAAAAAACATTGAAAAACAGGGGATATATATTGGTAACCCATTGAAAAGACTAGAAAAATAATTCCTTTTAATCTTTCTTTACTTTAAATTCAGAAGTCTTATGAAATGTGATATCTGGATAATCTTTTTCCGCCATTTGCAATAAAAAAGAGGTTTCTGCTAGAAATACCAAATTACCTTCTTTGTCTTTTGCAATATTCCCCGTTTTAGCTTTCATAAAAGTTTCAATTGCTTGAGGTTTATCTGAAGTTATCCAGCATGCCTTGTGGTAATTGATTGGCATGAAAGAGCATTTAGCACCATATTCATGAATAAGTCGGTATAGTAATACGTCAAACTGCAATTGTCCCACAGTTCCTACAATCTTCCTGCTTCCAGGTTCTTGAAAGAATAATTGAGCTACACCTTCGTCTATTAATTGACGGATTCCTTTGTCTAATTGCTTTGATTTCATAGGATCATCATTCCTTAATTCTTGGAAAAATTCTGGAGAGAAAGAAGGAATACCTATATAATTAAAATCTTTTCCTTCGGTTAAGGTATCACCAATTTTAAAATTACCCGTGTCGTATAATCCAATAACATCGCCCGGATAAGCTTCTTCAACCACACTTTTGTCTTGAGCCATAAAAGAAGTCGGGTTAGAAAACCTCATCTTTTTATCGTGACGTACATGTTTGTAAAATGTATTTCTTTCAAATTTTCCAGAAACAATACGTAAAAATGCTATTCTATCTCTGTGATTTGGGTCTAAGTTTGCATGAATTTTAAAAACAAATCCTGAAAAATTAGGATCACTTGGTTCAATAAATCCTTTATCAGTCTCTCTTTTCTGTGGAAATGGAGAGATTTCTGTAAATGTATCCAGTAATTCCTTTACTCCAAAATTATTCACAGCACTTCCAAAAAAAACGGGTGCAATTTCACCACTTAAATAATCAGTTCTTTGAAATGGATCGTAAACACCATCCACTAAATCTACATCTTCTCGCAACTGATCGGCAAACTTTTCTCCTATAATATTATTTAATGAAAGGTCATTTAGATCTTTGAATTGAACAACATCTTCACTGATTTTAGTTTTACTAGCTTGAAAAAGATTTAATTCTTTTTTATACATATTATAAACCCCTTTGAATTCATCTCCCATACCGATAGGCCAGGTGAGGGGTCTCACTTTAATATCTAGTTTGGATTCAATTTCATCTAATAATTCAAACGCGTCCTTACCGTAACGATCCATTTTATTGATGTAAACAATTACGGGTGTATCACGCATTCGACAAACTTCCATAAGTTTTTCTGTTTGACTTTCAACACCATTCGCACTATCTATAACTAGAATAACGCTATCAACTGCTGTAAGTGTTCTATAAGTATCTTCTGCAAAGTCTTTATGTCCAGGGGTATCTAGGATATTGATATGTAATCCATTGTAATCAAAAGCCATTACAGATGTTGCTACAGAAATTCCACGTTGTTTTTCAATTTCCATGAAATCTGATGTGGCTGTTTTTTTAATTTTATTGCTTTTAACAGCTCCTGCGGATTGAATAGCACCACCAAATAGTAATAATTTCTCTGTTAGTGTGGTTTTACCTGCATCGGGGTGAGCAATAATCCCAAACGTTCTTCTTCTCTCAATTTCTTGTTGGACTGTCATATCAATTTCCTTCTTCTAAAAATGACGACAAAGATAATGAGTTTTTGTAGAGTTAACCCGTTGTGCATTTACAAAAATTAATTAAATCAATAATCTCTACTATATATGAATTATGCTTAATCTGAAAGGATGTAAGAAAATAGGAATTATTTATAAAAAAGACCCCGAGCAACCAAGGTTCTCGGGGTGACAATTGTTAGGGACTACTATCGGTCGGCTTTGCCGACCGCCCTGTCCTATCTATATATTGTCACCCCGACGGACGAAGGAGTGTCGGGGCCTAAGATTTTATCCTGCATTTTAGCTAAATGCACAACGGGTTGTAGAGTTAATAAATAGTTCTGTTTAGATATTGAATTTTTACACATTCATCCGAAAGTTTTTAAAAATCTTGATAATTCCTTCTATATCTTAGTAAAATCGTCATTATATCGGGTTTTATTGAGAAAATAAGTCATATTGATCAAATATTTTAGGAGGTTTATCTCTTTTAATTTTCTTAGCGCCTTCAGAAATTGAGTCACACACATAATTCAAGGAGAGATAAAAAGGTAAACAAATTCTGATTTTTTCGACAAAATTAGAGAATGACTGTACTTTCTTTTTTGTGGTTCTACGAATCAATTCAAGTATAAGATATGAAATTAGAGCAATGTAAATTTGTGATTTTACAGCATTTTCACTCGTTCCAATAAATGTCTTTAATTGTAGATTTTGTTTAATTGCTTTGAAAAAGAGTTCAATATCCCATCGTTTCTTATACAAATCAGCGATTGTCCTAGCTTTCCATTCTAATTGATTTGTTATAATTTCAATTACTTTGTTTTCATCTGGTTTGTAAACATGTACTAATCTCAAATAATGCTGGTCGATACCACAATCTTTCGATTTCTGACCAGAAAGTTTGATAATTTCATCTTTTAAGATATCTTGATCATCGACTTCGGGTAATTCTATTTCTTGAATGGTTTCATAAACAGTGTTGTTTTTTATTCTTGTAACAAAAACATTTTCTGCTTGTATTCGATTTAACATTAATTGAAAATCAAAATAGCCTCTGTCCTCAACGATTATGGTGTTTTTTGGAAAAATAAGTTGAGATAAACCATAGCGATCATGCATTTTGGCTTCAGTTATATTTATCATATCAGGAATCATTAAATAATCATCCCAACAAGTGTGGATTTTAATTCCTCCTTTAGCTGTCCGAAATTTTGCCCAATCAAACATCGATAAACAGAGGCTAATTGTGGTGCTATCAATGAGTTTAATTTTTTGGTCTTTAATTTCCTCAATGATTTTGCTTTGATGTTTAGTTGCTAAAATGCGTTCATAGTGTTTTAAGAGTCTAAAATATAGCGTTTCATAGATTTTCCAATTCCGCTTTTTATTACCGTCGCTCATTGTTGAACGTGCAGGACTTTGTAATAAGCCTAAGTCCTTAATATACGTCTCATTCACACCTAAACCAATAGAAATATCGCTTAATGTTAAACATTTATTCAGCTGTCCGAAAGTCATTGCCACAAACTGGTCGTAAGTTTTATATTTACTACAGCCTTTGTCACCTTGAAACTGTTTGGAGCAAGCCTCCAACATCCAACGAGGTACGAAATCTATTATTTGGCGAATTAAAGGTTTGTTATTATTTTTGCATCGTCTGAAAAGTCCCATAAAATTTGTTTTTTAGTCGAAACCAAAAATAAAGGATTTTTCAGACATTTTTTTAAATTTCAAACTTTCGGATAGTTGTGGAATTTTTATTAAAAGCCATGAAATATTTTGTGAAAATATCCTCATATTCAATATTTAAGTTTACATTTACATCTTTAATTTTTAAATATTTATTATGCCAACAGGAAAAGTGAAATTTTTCAATAATGAAAAAGGCTTTGGTTTTATTACTTCAGATCAAGACGGAAGTGATGTTTTCGTTCATATCAGCGGATTAACTGATAAAATTCGTGAAAATGATCAAGTTGAATTTGAAGTTTCAGAAGGAAAGAAAGGATTGAATGCTGTTAATGTAAAGGTTATCAAGTAATATTTTTTCAGTACAAAATAAAGGCTGCCAATTGGCAGCCTTTATTGTTTAATAGAATTAAACTTCTAATTATTTAGCATTTCTCTAGCTGTTGCTATAGATTTAGGAAAAAGTATATTATTCTCTAAATGTATATGTAGATGTAAATCTTCTTCAAATTCCTGTATCATAGCTAAAGTAACTCTGTATGTGTTACATCCGTCTTCTGGAACAGTGAACCCATTGGTAAGAGCTGATATTTGTCTGAAATGTTCTCCTTCATCATCATGCTCTTTTAAGAATGTTTCAATTTGAGTCTTAACAGAGGCTAAAACTTGTGCATCCATTTTTTCCCCTTTTCGCTCAGCATCAACCATTTTTCTAATTTTTGGAAAATAAGTAAGCTCTTCTTTTTTCATGTGCATAGCTAAATTACCTGCTGAAAGGTTAAATAATTCATTCACTTTTGCTAATTCAGGGTGTCTTTCACCATGCACTCTAGTAATCTTGTCTAAATAAGGCTTAATCTCTAAACTCTTTGTTTCCACATAACGATGGTGAGTCTTTTCAATATAGTCAGCCAATAAATCCAATGGCCATGTGGTGTAGTCAATAGTTCTACCACCTGCTTGATTAGGCACGTCTTTTAGTTGCGTTAGTAATTCGTCTGTATTAATATTGTCTTTCGCACAAGCATCACCAATACTACGATTTCCATTACAACAAAAATCAATTCCAAATTTTTTAAATACTGAAGCGGCTTTGTAATCAGCTGTAACTACATCTCCAATAATTGTGTCTTTTGTTATTTCCATATCTTTATTATTGATTTATTATTTCCACCTTATTTGCTACAAAATTAGTAAATAAAAGATGATCGTATCCTTATTACAATTGAAAATGAGATTTGTTTACAAAAGAGACAAATCAACAGATTTAATTTATAGATAAAATCTTAATATCGTACACTAGAATACTATTCTCAGGAATTAATTCTGTATGTTTTTTTCCGTATGCTAATTGAGGTGGTAAGATAATTTGTATAATACCTTGCGATTTAAGCATCATTAAAGCATCCTGCCAACCTGCGATGAGTTGATTTACCTTTAAATTTAACGGATCACTTTCATCAACTACTTGAAAGGTATTTCCATCTAAAAAATATCCCTTGTAGGCAAAAGAAACCTGGTCTTGGTATTGAATAAACTCCTCTCCAACTCCTTCATTTAAGATGTTGTAATACATTCCTGATTCATTCTTTTCAAAATGCAATCCATTTTTTTGAATATAATGTTGAATTTGTTGGTCGAAGTTCTGTAATTCTTTTTCAGAATATGTCCCACAGCTTGTTAGCAAGATAAAAGTCAACAGAAATAAGAACCAGATTCTCATACGATATTTACATTTTAATAGGAGTAAGCGTATATCCTGCATTTTTTAGTAATTGAATAACTCCTTTTTCTCCTCCTAAATGTCCAGCACCGACAGCAATAAATGCTTTTTTATTTTTAATTATTTTTTGTATTGGTTTAATCCAATTAGCATTACGCTTATTTAAAAAGGTTTCTTCAAATTCTTCTGAATTTGTATCTGATTTTGCAATAAAATCGTGAATTTCATCGATATTTTGACCAAGATAAATCTCAATTAATTTTCGAGAATTATATGCACTATCATCGTTGTTACTTCCTCTAATTGTACTCATAATCATTTTTACTTGTTGATCATTAGCCATATTATTAATAAATCCCAGTTGTTCTTCGATAGTTTCTAATCCGTCAACTGGAATTTGATTTTGTTTAGCTAATGTTTCAAATGTTAGTTCATAACTTTCAGGATTCTCGCCAAATTCATTTTTTGACAACAATTGTAGCAATACAAACGGTTTCATGCCGCTTAATGATTTTCTCATTTTTGTTTCATCCATACCTAAATTGGCTTGTGCATATTGAAATAAGGTATCCAACTGTTCTTTACTAAAGAAGTCGTCAAACAAATTTCCAGAATCCAGCATCATTAAGTTCATACCTTTCATTTGTTCAGAAATACCACCAATTTCCATAACTAATAATTCAGAATGTAGCAGTTTTTCTTTGAGGGATTCAGGGAAATAAAAATCTTCTTTTGGCATCATGTGCATAGTTCCAAAAATATAGCAAGGTGACTTCACCTTTTTTCCTGAAATTTCCCAAAGTAGGGAAGATGTGATTTCGTTTTGTGCAAAAGAAGAAAATCCGAATACAATAAATAATGTAACAACAAATAATTTTTTCATACTAACTTTTTTAATTCCATTAAGAATGAAGGTCCGTCCTTTCCTATGATTTTATGATCTAAACCAGCATCTTTAGCGCATTTTTTAAAATTTTCAGCATCTAAATATATCCAGTCAAACCAACCGCTTTCTATTTCTTTATAATGCATATTAAACTTGAATTCTCCGTAATACTGGGCATTTAAATCAAACCACGTTCCACCTTCATCGTCTTCATAAAAATATTTAACATCTGTGGATTCACAAAGGATTTTTCCATTAGGTGTTAAAAGCCCTGATAAATGACGTAAAAATGGGGTTATTTGGACAAGCGTACCTGCAATCCCAATCCCATTCATAAGCAAAAGTATGGTGTCATACTTTCCATGATTGAAGTTTAAAATAGGAGAGAGGTAATGATGCGCTTGAGGTAAAGTTTCTTTTAAGTAGGTGTGGGCGCCTTGACTTACTTCTACAGTTGTTACCTCATATCCTTGAGAGGCAAGGTGTTTAGCGTGTGGACCAGCAGCCGCGCCAATATCTAAAACGTGTCCAACACAATTCTTTATAGCTAATTTCTCTAATTTTGGAAAAGAAGTAAATCCTCTAAATAAATAATCAATAGGAATGACATCATCTTCCATGAGATTTGATGAAACAATGATATCCGTATTGTGTTGTTTAGCATGGTAGTCTAGAATAGCATTACCAATTGGATCAGTTGAATTCATACTTAAAAATCGTATTCGTCATAACCTCCTAAATCCATATCATCGTATCCATCTTCAAAGTCGTTATCGAAATCATCGTCAAAATCATCTCCAAATTCTAAATCATCTTGCGGATTATAATCTGTATCAAAATTCATTTCATTCATAGTTTGAGGTCCATGCTTTTTGTTTTTATCCGGGATTTCTCCAACTTTCATTAAAACCTTAGGTGATACTACATTATCTTTTGTGACTCCACTTAATTCAATCAAAAATATCCACATCTTAAGGAAATCATACACTAAAATAAAGCGTTGGTTCAAAGATTCAATTTTATCTTTAATTTGAATATCTCTCATTTCTTGGGGAGATTCTTCATTTTCCTTTGTATCAAAGGACATATCCATTAGGGTAATTTCCTCGCCCTTATCCCAATCATCATTACTGACATAAAAGGAAGCCATTTGATCATTAGGTAAATCAAATGCTTGCAATAAGGAAGTATAAAACTCCTCAAATGTGTGATCTTCATTTACCAAAATCTCTCTAAATATCTCTGTTGTGGATATACTGTCTAATAATATTCTAAATTTTAACCCTGCCATAATATATATAATTAACTAAGGTAATAAATCAAATCTTTTTAATCCTAATTTCTCTCCTAATTTCAACATCATTTGAAATGCCTCATCGTAATCATTTTGAATGATCCCCTCTAAGACTGCCTCTTTAATCTCCTTTTTAATAATTCCTATCTCACTTCCAGAGCTAATATTAAAAGTTTTCATAATAATATCGCCATTGATTGGCGGTTGGAAATTTCGAACTCTATCGTTTTCTTCAACGGTTTTTAATTTTTCCTCTACTATTTCAAAGTTCTTTTTATACTTCCTTACTTTAAATTCATTTTTGGAGGTTATATCCGCATTGCACAAGGTCATTAAATCGTTGATATCATCTCCTGCTTCATTTAATAGTCTTCTGATGGCAGAGTCTGTTACATCTCCATGCACCAATGCAATAGGACGTAAATGAAGGCGTACGAGATTCTGTACATACTTCATTTTATGATCCATAGGGAGTTTTAGCCGTCTAAATATTTTAGGAACCATTTTAGCACCTAAATCCTCATGTCCATGGAAAGTCCAACCAATAGATTCATTGTACCGTTTTGTTGGAGGTTTTGCAATGTCATGAAGAATCGCAGCCCATCTCAACCAAAGATTATCTGTGTGTTCAGATATATTATCTAAAACTTCCAGTGTGTGATAAAAATTATCTTTATGTGAATGATTATTAATAGTTTCAATACCAGCCAAATCTACCATTTCTGGAAAAAATTGATGCAGTAATTGAGTAGAATATAACAATTTGAATCCACGAGAAGGTTCTTTGCTAAGAATAATCTTATTCAACTCATCTACAATTCGTTCCATAGAAATTATTTGTAGGCGAGATGCATTTTCTTTAATAGCTTTTAAACTATTTGCCTCAATCTTAAAGCCCAATTGTGAAGCAAATCGAATGGCACGCATCATTCGCAAAGGATCGTCGCTATAAGTGATGTGTGGATCTAGTGGTGTTCTGATAATTTCCTTGTCTAAATCAGCTAAGCCATCAAAAGGGTCTAATAGCTCTCCAAAGGTATCTTTATGTAAACTCAACGCTAACGCATTAATAGTAAAGTCCCTTCTTTTTTGGTCATCATCTAATGTGCCATTCTCAACAATTGGTTTTCTAGAATCGTTTCGGTATGACTCTTTTCTAGCTCCTACGAATTCTATGTCTAGGTCTTTATACACAAAGTGTGCAGTCCCAAAATTTTTAAATTGTGTCAAGTTTTTTACTCTTAGTTTCTCAGAAACTAATTTGGCTAATTCTAATCCATCCCCAACAACAACAATATCAATATCTTTGGAAGGTCTATCTAGCAATAAATCTCGTACAAATCCACCAATAACATAGGATTGTAATTTTTTTTCTGTAACGATCTCACTTGTTACCTTGAAAACTGGGTGTGTTAATTTGTCGCTGTAATTTTTTGCCATTTCGGGTGCAAATATAATGGACTTATAGAAATAAATCTAACTTTTTATCCATCCATACACCCCTTTATACTTGAAATTGGTGTAATTGATTACTAAGCTTTGCTCTTCGGCTATGCCGCTAAATAGAAGTACAAACTGCCATCCATCGTGGTTATATAAAGTTTTATATACAGCACCTTCATTATAATGAATTATAAAGTTTGAAGAACTCCAATTTAGGTATGCATCTTTTTCTACAACAGCAGGTGACCATCTGACTTCTGTTTTTTGAGTTAAAATATGATATTCAGGAGTGAATTTAACTTTTTCAGGAAAGAAGGGGCCAACCATATCTCCAGAATCTCTTCCTATGAAAAAGCGATTACTTGTGTGAATATCCCCATTAATTCTTCGAATTGTATGAATATTATGGCTAGCACTTCTGCAGCATGGATATTCATGTACAAATAAGATTATTTCTTGTGTGAAAGGCTGTACCTTATAAGCGACTAACTTTCCTACACTATTGAATATTTGTCGATTGAATTTCTCTTTCTTCAAATCATATATTTCAACGTATTCTCTTTCATCTGAACTTTCTCTCAGTCCCATAAAGAGTAGGAGAGTATCCCCACCCTTATCAAACTGAATATAATACCATTGATTTTGAAACCTATTCCAATAATTTGTGAATTCATTGGTGGAAGTTGTAAAGTCATGAGCCAATTCAGTATAATTATATAAATCATGCACTTTATTGATAATAGAAGGGGCTTTGAATAATATACTATCAAAGTTGGTTTTCCCTTTATTTACAAACACTTCTTGAGGGATATTTACTAATGAAGGATTTTCTTGTGTTAACCCCAAACAAGAGAAACTTAAGAATATATAAACTATATATTTTTTCATAACTACAATTAAAAAAGGAGCTTGAACACTCCTTTTTTATTTTCTTAGTTTATTATTTTTTATCAGGAGAAGATCCTTCTTTAGTCTTTGAATTATTTGGTCTGATAATCTCAGAATCTAATCCATCTTTTTCTTTGTTTAAACACATTAGAATTTTATCACCTTCTTTGATAGAAGCATTAATAATTTTATCTGCTAAGATATCCTCTACATATTTTTGAATAGCTCTTTTTAGAGGTCTAGCTCCAAACTTTTCATCATATCCTTTCTCAACAATGAAATCTTTAGCGTCTTTACTTAATTCAATATCATATCCAAGTTCGTAGATTCTTTTGTAAAGACTAGATAATTCGATATCAATGATTTTGTAAATATCTTCTTTATTCAATGCTTTGAACATGATCATATCATCGACACGATTCAAAAATTCTGGAGAAAAAGCTTTTCTTAATGCATTTTGAATTACAACTTTTTGGTCTTCTTCGGTAGTAGCCATTTTTGCAGATGTACCAAAACCAACTCCAGTTCCAAAGTCTTGTAATTGTCGTGCTCCAATATTAGAAGTCATAATGATAATAGTATTTTTAAAATCAATTTTTCTTCCTAACCCGTCAGTCATGTGTCCATCATCCAATGCTTGTAATAAGATATTAAACACGTCAGGGTGCGCTTTTTCTATCTCATCTAAAAGTATAATCGAATAAGGCTTTCTTCTTACTTTTTCAGTTAACTGACCACCTTCTTCATACCCAACGTATCCTGGAGGTGCTCCTACTAATCGAGAAATAGAGAATTTTTCCATATATTCAGACATATCTATTCTGATAAGAGCATCTTCAGAGTCAAACATTTCTCTTGCCAATATTTTTGCTAACTGGGTTTTACCAACTCCAGTAGGTCCCAAGAAGAAGAAAGACCCTATGGGTTTATTTGGATCTTTAATCCCTGCTCTGTTTCGTTGAATAGCTTTTACAACCTTTTCTACAGCCTCATCTTGACCAATAATTTTGCTTTTAATTACTGCAGCCATATTGGTGAGTTTCCCACTTTCTGTAGTAGCTACTCGTTGAAGAGGAATACCAGTCATCATAGAAACTACATCAGCGACATTCTCTTCAAATACCGTAATTTTATGATTTTTAGTGTCCTCTTCCCATTTTAATTTTGCAGCCTCTAATTCTTCCTGTAATTTTTTCTCTGTATCTCTTAACTCGGCTGCCTTTTCGTATTGTTGAGATTTAATTACATTATTCTTTTTTTCTTTAATTTCTTCTATCTTCTTTTCAGTATCAATAATTTCTTTTGGAACATTGATATTGGTAATATGAATTCTTGATCCAACTTCATCTAAAGCATCAATTGCTTTGTCTGGAAGATGTCTATCGGAAATATATCTATCTGTTAATTTAACACAAGCTTCAATAGCTTCAGGAGTGTAAATAACATTATGATGTTCTTCGTATCTTTCCTTAATATTATTTAAGATCTGAATAGTTTCCTCTACACTTGTAGGTTCTACCAAAACCTTTTGGAAACGACGTTCTAAAGCACCATCTTTTTCAATATATTGTCTATACTCATCTAAGGTAGTGGCTCCGATAGCTTGTAATTCACCACGAGCTAGTGCAGGCTTAAACATATTCGAAGCATCTAAAGAACCACTTGCACCGCCTGCTCCTACAATCGTGTGAATTTCATCAATAAAAAGAATAACATCTCTATTCTTCTCTAATTCGGCCATAACAGCCTTCATTCGTTCTTCGAATTGTCCTCTATATTTAGTTCCAGCGACTAAAGATGCTAAATCAAGAGAAATAATTCTTTTATTAAATAGAACACGAGATACTTTGCGTTGAATAATGCGAAGAGCCAAACCTTCAGCTATGGCGCTTTTACCAACCCCTGGTTCTCCTATTAAAATTGGGTTATTCTTTTTTCTTCTAGATAAAATTTGACTAACTCTTTCAATTTCTTTCTCTCTACCTACAATAGGATCTAATTGATTATTTTCAGCCAATCTTGTTAAATCTCTCCCGAAGTTGTCTAGTACAGGTGTTTTAGATTTAGAATCTCCTGACTTTTTTGCCCCACCAGAAGAACCTGCTCCACCTGGGAAATTCGTTTCTTCTTCGTCATCAGAGCCTGGGAACTCAAATTTAGGATTATTTTCTTCCATAATTGCTTCAATTTCATCTTTTACATTATCGTAAATCACACCATATTTATTAAGTGTACGACAAGCTACATTGTTTTCGTCTTTTAAAATAGATAATAATAAATGCTCTGTTCCAATAATGTCGTTTTTAAAAAGCTTTGCTTCTAAATAAGTTATCTTGAGCACTTTCTCCGCTTGCTTAACTAAAGGGATATTTGTTAGTTTTCTAGCTTCTGGATTAGAAGATTTACTCAAATAAGATTCTAATTGAAATCGTATCTGATTCAAATCTAAATTAAAATCTTTAAGAACTTTTATGGCCATTCCTTCCCCTTCTCTAATTAGGCCTAGTAACAGATGTTCTACGCCAATAAAATCATTTCCTAATCTAAGCGCTTCCTCTCTACTATAATTGATTACATCTTTAACTCTTGGTGAAAATTTTGCTTCCATATATCTTCTCTCTATGATTTGGTTATTTCTCTTCTAAATTTTACTTTTTCAAAGATATAACGTTTTATTATTAATTCAGTTTAAGTTATCCACAATTATTCACAGATTTTTGTTTATAAATATAGACTTTTTTCCAGTAAATCTGAAATAAAATAGTTACTTTCGGACATTCTAAAATCGCACAAAAAAATGTGCGCAAATTAATTTAATGACAAGATGGCAGACGGAGAAAGAATTATTAAAGTAAACATTGAAGACGAAATGAAATCAGCTTACATCGATTATTCGATGTCGGTTATTGTTTCTAGAGCTTTACCAGATGTAAGAGATGGGTTTAAACCTGTTCATAGACGTGTATTATTTGGAATGCAGGAGTTGGGAGTGTTCTCAAATAGACCTCATAAGAAATCAGCAAGAATTGTTGGGGAAGTATTAGGTAAATATCACCCGCATGGAGATAGTTCTGTATATGATACAATGGTGCGTATGGCTCAGGAATGGTCTCTTAGATATCCACTAGTTGATGGGCAAGGTAACTTTGGATCTATTGATGGTGATAGTCCTGCTGCTATGCGATATACGGAGGCTCGTTTGAGGAAAGTTTCTGAAGAAATGCTAGACGACTTAGATAAGGAAACCGTAGATTTTACGCCTAACTTTGACGATAGCTTAACTGAGCCTTCAGTTCTTCCTACAAAAATACCTAATTTGTTGATTAATGGTGCTAGTGGTATTGCTGTCGGTATGGCTACCAATATGGCTCCTCACAATTTAACTGAAGTTGTTAATGGAACTATTGCATATATCAATAATAGAGATATTACCATAGAGGAATTAATGAAATATATAATTGCTCCTGACTTCCCTACAGGAGGTATTATCTATGGTTATGAAGGCGTTAAAGATGCATTTCTTACAGGAAGAGGAAGGATTGTGATGCGCGCAAAAGTTAATATTGAAACAAATAGCGAAGGAAGAGAAACTATAATTGTAACAGAAGTACCTTATCAAACCAATAAAGCGGAAATGATTAAGAGAATCGCTGAAATGGTTAATGATGATAAATTGACTGGTATCAGTGATATTCGTGACGAATCAGATAGAACAGGAATGCGTGTGGTTTTTGAATTGAAACGTGATGCTATTCCTAATGTTGTTTTAAATAAATTGTTTAAATATACACCTTTACAGTCTTCATTTTCAGTAAATAACATTTGTTTAGTTGATGGCAGACCTATGTTGCTTAATCTAAAACAAATTATTGAAAATTTTGTTGATTTCCGCCATGAGGTTATTGTTAAGAGAACTCAATACGAACTTAAGAAGGCTGAGGAGAAGGCGCATATTTTAGCTGGTTACATGAAAGTAATTGGTACGAAAGATGATTTAGATAGAGCCATTAAGATTATTAGAGAGAGTGATACTCCAGAAGCGGCCAAAGAAGGCTTAATGCTGAATTTTGGATTGGATGAAATT
The DNA here is from genome assembly GCA_023957385.1 of Brumimicrobium sp. Lineage (NCBI taxonomy): Bacteria > Pseudomonadati > Bacteroidota > Flavobacteriia > Flavobacteriales > Crocinitomicaceae > Brumimicrobium > Brumimicrobium sp. Next base: position 1,852,602 of record JAMLGZ010000001.1, read on the forward strand.
CAAGCAAAGGCTATCTTGGAACTTCGTCTTCGTACCTTAACAGGTCTTGAGATTGATAAAATCAGAGCTGAATATGAGGAATTGATGAGATTAATTGAAGATTTGAAAGATATACTAGCAAATGAATCTCGTCGCATGGCGATTATTGTAGAAGAGTTGAATTATGTTAAAGAGAAATATGGTGATGAACGCCGCTCTGTAGTTGAGTATTCTGCTTCTGAAATGAAAATTGAAGATTTAATTCCAGATGAGGAAGTTGTAGTAACTATTTCTCATGCAGGTTATGTTAAAAGAACTCGATTGGATGAGTATAAGGTTCAAAATAGAGGAGGTATGGGTTCCAAAGGATCGACTACTCGAGATAAAGACTTTTTGGAATCTATTTTTGTGGCTACTACACATAATTATCTGTTAATATTTACCGAAAAAGGAAAATGTTTCTGGATGCGTGTATTTGAAATCCCAGAAGGAAATAAAATATCGAAAGGTAGAGCTATTCAAAACCTTATCAATATTGAACAAGATGATAAGATTAAGGCTTATATTAATGTAAAAGACCTTACAGATAAGGAATATGTAGATAATAACTTCATTGTAATGTGTACAAAGAATGGTGTTATTAAGAAGACCTTGTTGGAGGCTTATTCTAGACCAAGAGCTAACGGTATCAATGCTATTAATATTGTTGATGGGGATGAGTTAATTGAAGCTAAATTAACTTCTGGAAGTCAGGAAATTATTTTAGCTAAGAAATCAGGTTATGCCATTCGTTTTAATGAAACGACCGTACGAACTGTAGGACGAAATTCAATTGGTGTAAAAGGAGTTCGCTTGAATGATAAGAAAGACGAGGTTATAGGTATGGTTTGTGTTGATCCAGATAGTGAAAATACTATTCTAGTGATATCTGAAAATGGATTTGGTAAACGTTCAAACTTAAATGATCCAGAAACAGGAGAACCTATTTATAGAGTAACTAATAGAGGTGGTAAAGGAGTTAAAACTATTTCTGTTACAGAAAAAACAGGAAGTTTAATATCTATCAAAGATGTTACAGATGAAGATGATTTGATGATTATCACTAAAGAAGGAATCACTATCCGTACTCATGTAAATCAGATTCGTGTGATGGGTAGAGCTGCGCAAGGTGTGAAGGTAATTAATTTATCTAAAGGAGGGGAAATCGCTGCGGTTGCAAAAGTTCCAATGGAAGATGAAGAAGAAGGTATCGATGTTAATACAGAAGACATAGATATGCCAAATAACCAGGATATAGATGACCAATCAAATGGTGACACTGAAAATGGCATAGAAAATGATAATGAGTAACCAATAATTTTATAAACGTAAAAAAAATGAAACTTTTTATAAGAAATATGAGAAAGATAGGGTTGTTAACAATCTCCCTTATTTCATTCAATACTGTAATGGCTCAAAAAACAAATGTTGTTTCTGCTGCAGTTGAATATAAAAAATACGAGCCATCACTGATGATGCAAAAATTTGATGATGCTAAAAATAGTTTGCTCAGTGCTAAAAAGTATATTGATTTAGCGATGCAAGATGCAACAACCAAAAATGATGAAAAGGCTCATTATTATAATGCTATAATCAATTATTGCTTAGCTGAATTATCAGGTATGGGTAAATATGATGACTTAAAAGTATATCAAAATGATTCTATTGAAGGTGTAATCAAAAACTCTGTTGCCATTGCTTCCAAAAAAAGTCAATGGAAAATAGAAGTAACTGATTTCTTTAACGGTAGAGTTTCTCAAGCAGTCATGATTGGTGAAATGATGTATAAACAAAAGAAATATGATATGGCATTTGCAGGATTTGCAATGGCATACAAGATTAAAGATATTTCTGGTATAGATACAGACAAAGAAAATATGAAAGTTAACTCTATAATTTCTGCTAGACATCAAGTTGATACACTTAAACAGATGGATTCATTGGATAGAGCTATCGAATTTATAAGTAAAGCAATGGAAATTTTCCCTAAAAGTGAAGAGCTAGCTATTGATGGTGTGAATTTAGCATTATCAATGGATAACCTTGTTAAAGCTGAAGAGTTTTTCAATAGAGCTGCTGAGGCTGCGCCTACTAATAAAGTATTATTCTCCAATATGGGGTCTATTTTCTTAAATCAAGCAGATAAGGCATATGAATCATTTTCTACTATGACTGTAACTTCTCCAGGATATCAAGAAAAATCTAACGAGGTAGAAGAATTATACGGAAAGGCAGAAAAAAACCTTCTAAAAGCATTGGAAATTGACCCTAATTATGCTGAAGCTGCTTATAACTTAGGTGTTCTTTATTTAGGAAGAGGAGAAAAGCTAAAAATTCAAGCAGGCCAAATGGATTTTAATGACCCCGATTACGAAGCTGTAAGTCAAAGAGCTAAAGAAATGTATGAAAAAGCAATTGCTCCATTAGAAATATATATTCAACAAGATCCAAATAACGTAGGTGTTTTACAAGTTCTTTTCCAAGTACATAGAAATGCAGGTAATACTGAGAAAGCTATGGAATATAAGAGAAGAGCTGATGAAGCTGGTGGAGAATAATATTTCAATATGTATCGTCCTAAATAAGCGTTACATATTTTAAACAAAAATAATTAAAACTTCTGTGAAGCTAGCTTCACAGAAGTTTTTTTATAAGTTTTTCTTTTTATAGTTCTTTGCATATGCATTTTACTTGGTGTTAACAATTCACATGACAGATGTGGTCTTTGGTTATTATAGATTTCAATAGATTCTTTTACAATTTTTTTCATTGTTTGAATATCAGCTTTATAATTTTCCAATAAAAACTCATCCTTTAATATTCCATTTACTCTTTCAGCTACCGCGTTTGCATACGGATCATAGCTTTCAGTCATACTAGGTCGAATATTTTTCCTTTTAAGACATTCTTGATATTTATTACTACAATATTGTATTCCTCTATCAGAATGATGAATCAAAGGATGATTCTTATATATACGATTTTTACAGGCCATTTTAAGAGCTCTTAAAGCACCTTCTGTTGCAAGGCTATTTGATAAATCATACCCCATTATCCTCTTTGAATAAGCATCCGTTACTAGAGCTAAATAACCATTACCTCTTCCTTCAATATAAGTTATATCTGATACCCATACTTGTTCTGGTTTTGTTATTTCTAAATTCTCTACAATATTTTTATATTTATGAAATCGATGATGAGAATTAGTTGTGATATGATAGTTTTTCCTTGGAATTACTAACATATGATTTGCTCTAAGAATATCAAAAAGTTTATCTCTACCCACATGAAGACCTTTTAATTCTTCTTTTAAAAGAAAATAAAGCTTCTTAGTACCTATTCTAGGCATTTTTATACGTACATTATTAACCATTTCAATAACTTGGCTAGCGACTTCTCGTTTTTCATTTATAAGCCAGAAACTACGATAATAGTATTGTCTATTTATCCCGACCAATCCACAAAGATAGCCTATTGACCTTTGCCTTTCTTTGTTTGTTTCTTTGATTGATCGGGGAAGGAGTTTTTTCTTACAGGAAGCATATATTCTTTTTCTGCTATGTCTATAAGCTTATCCAAAATATAAGCTTTATCCTCGGCTTTCATTAATTGTTCCTCTAAGAAATCATTCTTTGATTCCAATAACCGTAATTTCTGCTCTAACTCTTGGATTCTTTGTTGTGGTGTTTTCATAAATATAGAATTAGAACTGTTTTTTAAATCAAAGATACCAAATTTCCTTCTCCAATTTAAAATTGTACTATGAGATTGTATACCGTACTTTCGCATTACTGCTTCGGTACTAATTTCTCCGCTTTCAACTTCTTTAACTACAGCTAATTTAAAAGACATGCTGTAATCTTTTTGTGTACGTTTAATGTACTGATTTTTAGATTTATCCATAACATTACTTTTTTTAGTGTAACGCTATGTTAGGACAAGACAGTTCTATGGAATTTGCTTTAATAATTATCTTCCTAGCTTTGTATAAGTTTCCAACTGCTTTTTTAAAAAGTTTTTTGCTCATTCCTATTTCATCCTGAATTAATTGTGAATCAGATTTGTCAGTAATATAAATGACACCATTATTTTTCTGAATATATTTCAATACTTCTTCAGTGGATTGTTCAAACTTCTCAATCCCAATGGGAGTGAGGGAGACATCTATCTTACCATCTGTTCTGATAAATTCGATATATCCATCTATTTGGTCTCCTTCTTTGATGTTTTTGATAATTCGATTATGATAGAGAAGTCCAGAAAATTCTCCATTAATGATTACTTTCCTTCCCAAATCTGTTTTTTCGCAAATAAAAAGATTTACTTTTTCGCCAATAGATAAAGCAGAAGTATCTTTGTTAAGGTAGCGATTGACTTTTGCTGAACCAATGAGTCTATTGGTCTCTTTATCCAATAATAGTTTAATTAAATAAACTCCTCCTTCATTCATTTTGGCGAGTTGCTCTTTAAAGGGAACTAACAAATCTTTCTCTAAACCCCAATCTAAGAATGCTCCGATATTATTAACGGACTTAACTCTTAGAAATGCAAATTCATTGAGATCTATTTTTGGTGTTTCTGTGGTTGCCACTGGTCTATCTTCAGAGTCATTATAGACAAATACTTTTATCGTTTGATTAACTTCCATTTCATCTGTTAGATATTTATTTGGAAGTAAGACTTCAAAGTCATTATTATCTGTTAAGAAAGCGCCTACACTCGTAAATCGATTGATTTCAAGCTCTATATATTCACCAATATATTTCATAAATGATTTTCTTCCTGCAAAGGTAATAGAAGATTGTTAGAAAAAAAGTTTTACTTTCTTTCAGATAAGATTTTGAGTAATCTCAAAGTATTTGTATTCTTTTAGAAGTAAAAGAATGAATTTGCCTTTGCGTTAATAACCAAACAAGGTATTTTTTTATCATTGGTTATAACGTTTTGTGTGAATTTCTCAAATTGAGGCAATATACTTGAGGTAAAATAGGAGAGGGCTATCATATCACCATTATTTGCCATAACATATTTTATTATATTTTGGTTAAAAGACCCTCTTTCTTTGATAATATGCACGGTTGCGTCTATTCCTTTTTCTTTATAGTGTTTTTCTACTAATGATACACGTACTTTTAATTGCTGGTTTAGTCGTTCATCGGTTTCATACTCAGCAATAACGTGTATTTTGCTATCAAACGTAAGTGCTACTTCTCCGGCAACATTTAGAATCTGTAAGCTTTCCTTCGATATTTCTATTGGAATAACAATATTTTCTAATTTTTCAAGAACTCCTCCTTCTTGAACGATAACAAAAGGGATATCGGAATTACTTAGAACCTTAATAGCGAAGGAACCAAACACTTTTTGCATACCAACTGCTCCATGTGTTCCCATTATTATGATTCTAGCATCGTGCTCTTTTGCTACTTTTGGGATATCTTCAAAAATATTTCCAATAACTACATTTGGAGTTACTTCTACACTTCCTATGGATAAATCTAGATTTTTTATTACTTCATTTAAACGATTAAGTGTCTCCTGGGCTTTTGACTTTTCGCTGACTATATTCAATAACTGAATAGCCGTTTTACGTGGTTTTGCTAAGAATAAAGCTGTTTTTAGCGCAGCATCTCCGACACTTGTAAAATCGTAAGGGACAATATATAAATTAGCACTCATGCAGTTGAAATAGTTTGTTCATTTTGTTCAAATATATGAAATTAATTCTGATAAAAGAAAACATATTATAAATCTTATTCGCTTCAATTAGTCTAAAAGGTTAATTAAAAATATTATTTTTATATGCTGTCTCTGAGTGAATTACTGATTTCTGCTAATAAATGTTAAAAAATTAAGCAACCTATTTCAAGAAAGATACGTCTTTTATTCAAATCACATTTCTACTAATGAGATCTATATGAAATAGCCTGGTTTAACTGGGCTATTTATTTTGTACAAGAATACACAAATGCTGGAGGTAGATTATTGAGTGTAAATTCAGTAGTTACTTCTTTGAAAATTCTTTTTAATCTCTTCCTGTAATTTAATGAATATTGATATTGAAGGAATTTTCCTTCAGGCTTAATTATCTGTTTAGAGATTAATAATATTTGATTTGCTATATGATTATCAATATTGGATAAAGGAAGAGAAGATATAATCACATCCACACTATCTTCGGTCTCTGTTATATACTTTCCTATATTCAAGGCACTATCATTTATTAAATGTACATTACTGAACTCTGAAAACTCTTCTTGTAATAGGTCAAAGAAAGGTTTGTGTAATTCAAATACAAAAAATGCTGTGTCTGATTTTAAATTCTCAATTACTTTTCGGGTGAACACACCAGTTCCGGGACCAAATTCAACAATTATTTTTGCGGAATTAAAGTTTATATGGTTTAACATTGTTTTAGTAAGAGCAGGTGAACTTGGTCTTACAGAACCAACCGTCTTGCTATCTTTTAGAAATTCCTTAAGAAAATTATTTTTTGATTTTTTCAAAATACTTACTTATTTAAATGAACTGTATTTCTTTTAATTATTCCAATAGCTTTCCCTTTTAATTTCTTATTATAGAATGGAGAATTAATACTTTTTGAAAGGTTTGTGGTTTCATTTAACTCCCAAGTAATTGTTGGATCAAATAAAGTGCAATCTGCAGAATTACCAAGATTAATACTTGTATTTTCTTTAAAATCAAGAATTTCTCTAGGCTTGGAAGATATTTTTTCAATAAAATCTGCATGTTGTTTTAAATTCTGGTCAACTAATGAGGCATAAAAACTTTGCAAACTCATTACACCAAAATCAGCATTATCAAATTCTATATCTTTATAATCTGCTATTTTAGGTTGGTGATTAGATGCAATACAATCTATTGTTCCATCTGAGATTGCTTTCCATAACTCTTTACGATCTTCTTCTGTTCGGTATGGAGGAAATACTTTATGATTTGTATCAAATCCAAGTGTAGCAGTCTCATTAAATAGTAAGTGATTTACATATACATCACATGTGACTTGTAAGCCCTTCTTTTTTGCTTTGCGGATTAGATTTAGTGATTCGGCGCAAGAAATTCCAGAGAAGTGTAATTTACCTTCAGTATATTCTAAAATGCTTAGATCACGTTGCACCTGAATAAGCTCTCCAACAGATGGCATAGCTCTTAACCCTGTTTTTAATGAAGCAATACCTTCATTAATCTGACCATGGTAACTCAATGATTTATCCTGAGGAAAAGATACAATTTGTCCTCCAAAATTTTGAACATATAAAAGTGCTCTATATAAGATGCCTGATGATAAGAAAGAAGTATTATCTGTAAAAACAGAAGCGCCTGTTTGAAACATATCATACATTTCTGATAGACTCTCACCTTTACCTTCCTTAGTAATCGTTCCCATAGGATGTAGTTCAACAATATGTCGCCCATTTTTAGTTAAAATATAATTAACTTGAGCTTTATTATCAACAATAGGAGAGGTGGTAGGAACGAGATATATATGCCCAAATCCTGAATTCGCTGCAAGATTTAATCCGGAGTTTAGATCCTCATTATATTCATGTCCAGGGTCATTAAAATCAGCTTTAAGGTCAACCCAACTTTGCGAAATAAATAAGGAATTACTTGTGATCTGTTTAGCTTCTTTATCTTGAATGTTATCTGCGATTTTACTGTATTTCCCATCAGAAATAAGAATATCTTTCTGTTGGTTATAATACGTTGACTTTTTGTCTAAGATTGTAACTTTCTTTAGTAATACTTTCATTTTATATCTTCCAAAATTTAATTAAACTCATTTCAGCAAGGAAAAATGCTAATGCCAAAATTAAAAGAATTCTCCAATATTCGTTTGGTTTTTTTAAGGGCATTTGTTGAATATCATTTAAATCCTTTATTGCCTTGGTCTCGTAGTTTAGAATATGTATAGATGACAAGTAATTTTGTAAATCTGACTCATCTACATATTTCATATCTGATTCTACTCTATTGAAATTCATAGCTAATTTACCTAATTCTTTTTCGTTATTTCGTACGGTATAAATACCATCTTCTATTTGCCCATTATTTTCCATGTTCCTAACCGAAATTGACATGATTCCTTCAGAATTCATGCTCATTTCTGGAATAAACTCAAAATCTCCCTTCTTTAGAATAACTGCTTTCTCGGCTTGCAACTTAGTGTTCAAAATAAAATTATCTTCAGAACCAATGACTAAAGAGAGTTGTGAAGTAGATTGACTTACTTCACCAATTCGCAGTAGAACAGATGAAAATAGGGCAGACTTTCCAAAATCATTAAAATTTGGATCAATAGGAGTGTATAGGGCAAAGACTTTCTTATTAGTTGCGTTTTGTACAAGCATAGGTAGATTATTTTCATAATCAATTAAAGACATATAATTAGCGTTCGTATAGTTTGTAGAGGAAATATAATTTTTAAGAGGAGGCATACGTAACTTATTTATCTTCTCATCAAACATTCCATCAAAAAAATGATTTTGGATATTGATTTTTCCTACTCTTATTTCTTGAGAAGCTATATTTTTAAATAAAGGTAATTTGAAAGTAGTCATCAATTCATTGTAGGAAGATATATCAGGTTGAGAAGAGGGGATTATTAATACGGATATTCCTTTGTTAACTAATTGATTTAATTGAGGAATAAGTCCAGAACTAATTTTATCTATACTGTTTAATACTATTAGATTAGCTCTGTTTAGCTCTTCTATTTTGATTTGTTGCACAGAGATTTGTTGTATATTATAATAATCATCGCCTTTATAAACCAAGGAAGGGTAGGGGTGAGAGTTATCTCCATTAATAATGATAATATTATTTTCAGTTTTTACTTCATAGCTGAAATAATAGCGATTATCAAAATATATATTTGGATCAATCACTTCAACATATCCTTCTTTAATTCCAGGTGTTTTATCAGTATAATTCATAGAAATTATTGTACTTCCCATTGCTTCAATATCTGCTAAAGTTTGCCTATTATTTCCATTGATATTAAGTGATAATTCAATATTCTCTAACTTTGAATCACCTGTATTTTGCACTCTTATATACAAGATGTTGTTTGTGTTCGCTTTTCTAAATGGCTGATCAAACCAAACTGAGTCAATGTATAAGTTTTTTGTCGATTGTGGCCTAATTTGTATAAAAGAGAAAAATGCTGTAGTATCTATATTCCCCTTGTTAATTAAATTTCTTTCCTGTAAATCTGAAATAACAAAATAATGATGATTCCCTTCAATAGAATTAGATGTAAAATATTCGTGAATACTTTCAAGAGGGCTTAGAAGTGGCTTGGAAAGAGGAGAAAGAGATATATTTTCAAGTTTATCTTCTAATTCTGCGCGAGAAATTATCTTGTATTCATCGCCTGACATAGCATTGGTCACTAGCATATAACGCTGTTCTATCGGAAATTCCTCTACCAATCTATGAATAGTGCTTTTTGCTTGATTTAATAAATCTCCATTATTTCCTTTTGCTGACATTGAGAAGGAATTATCTAAGTAAATAGGAATGATATTTCCAAAATCAGAATTTTGTTGAGAAGTTGGTTTATAAGGTTGGGCAAAGGCAATGATTAAAAAAGCAAAAGCTAAAAGCCGAGATGCTAAAATAAGATAATGACGTAATTTCTTTGTAGTACTAGTCTCCTTGTCTATTTTCTTTATAAACTGTAAACTAGAAAAATAGATTTTCTTATAAGGTCTGAAATTAAAAAGATGAATGATAATCGGAATGATTAACAATAAGAGAAAATAAAGAATATTTGGATGTACAAATTTCATTAGGTCAAATTTATAATAAATAGACGCAATCGATGTTTTTTATGCAAAAACTTTTCCTCAAATAATAAACATTTGGTGGATTTTTCTAATAGTAAGAGTTACAACAAGGTAATAAAAAATGTATTATTTTTAAATAGATGGACATAAGTCCACTCACCAAAATTTATGGTAAAACAATGTTTGTGAATGGCTCTATTGTTATTATTCTGCTCAATCTAAATTTGTGAAATCTAAAATTTCACAAATTTAATAGGTCTATATTGATTGTTAAATCCCTTCATATTAAGCGTATAAATCCCTTTAGTTAATTTTGTCAAATCTATTTTAACAGAATTATTTCCCAAATCTAAGTGAATCAACTTTGATTCTACCAATTTACCTGATACATCAAAAACTTGTAGTTCCTCATTCATTTCTTGAGTTGTTAGTATTGTAATTGTAGCATCATCAACCACAGGTATTGGCATGATTGACCATGAGACATTATCATATTCACAATTAGCTGAAATAGGACCATATTCACTAACAAATCCATTAAAATCAACAGAAAGTAGCTTATAATAAGAAAGTCCAGTATTGATATTACTTACTGAATTAGTGCTTTCTTTTTATAAGATGGTTATTTAAAAATAAAAAATCATGTATGTATCTGTATTAATATCAATTATATATATAAATTTTAGGTGAATATTTAGGTAACATCACATTTGAGATTTATACCTATAAAATTACACATTCATCCGAAAGTTTTTTAAAATTTGATACAAAACATCCTGTATCGTCCTATTTGTAATAGTCAATAATCATAATGTGAGAAAAAAAGTCAAACAGTTAAAACATTTGGAGTTGTACCGTTGTCCACAAATCATCTTCTGGAGGAGGTTTCTCTGCTTTTTGGACAATCGGTCGGATAGTATTTATAACATAATCTAAGGAAAGATAGAATGGCAGACAAATTCTTATTTTTTCTACAAAGTTTGAAAAAGCCGTTTTCCCTGACACCCCAACTCTTCGTAAAAGTTCAAGTAGTAAATAGGTAATTAATGCAATAAATATTTGTGATTTTACTGCATTTTCAGAAGTTCCTATAAAAGTTTTGACATTGAGATTTTGTTTTAAAAGCTTGAAGAAAGTTTCTATATCCCAACGCCTTCTGTATAGTTCTGCAATTGTTGAAGCTTTCCAAGAAAGATTATTAGTTATAATTTCTATCGTTGTATTTTTCTCTTCATGGTAGGCTACAACCTTTCTGAATTTCATTTGATTTATCCCAACTTCTTTTGCTTTTTGTCCTGTCAAATAAATAATCTCGTCTATTAAAATATGTTGATCCTCATTTTCTGGAAGATCTAATTCTTCAGCTACTTCATAAACAGTGTTTTCTTTTATTCTTGTAACAAAAACATTTTGGGACAACACCCTAGCTTTAATGATGTTAAAATCCCAATATCCTTTATCTTCAACAATAATCGTATCCTTTGGGAAAACAATTTCTTCAAATCCTTTTCTGTCATGAATAGATGCATTAGTGATATTCACAAGGTTAGGCATCATCATCGCCTCATCCCATTGCGTATGGATTTTAATTCCTCCTTTTGCTGTCCGAAACTTTGCCCAATCAAAAAGCCCTAGACACACGCTAACTGTACTGCTATCACGAAGAAGAATAGTTTGATTTTTAACTTCTTCTACTACTTTTCGATGAGTATGTCTTTTCAATAAATTACCGTAGTAGCTTAACAAACTCATATACAGACTCTCAAAGACTTTGTGGCTACGTTTTTTATTCCCATCACTCATCGTTGATTTTGCAGGACTTTGTTTTAAGTCTAAGTCCCGAATAAAGGTTTTCGACACACCAATACCAACAGAAATATCCTCTAAAGTACTACATCGAGACAGCTGTCCGAACAAATTTGCAACAAGTTGGTCATAAGTCTTGTATTTATGGCATCCCTTGTCAGAATTATGCTGTTGAATAACTCTTGCTAATAAATGTTGAGGAATTAAGTCAATAATTTGACGAATTACAGGCTTATTGTTATTTTTGTTCCTACGAAACAGTCCCATTTCATTTGAATTTTGTCGTGATTTTCAAATTTAAGAAGACTGTTTCGGTTTTTTAATTTTTAATATGATTTTCTGAAAAAGTTTCGGATAGTTATGATAAAATTAATAAGTAGGTTTTGAAATTTTAAAAATTTGTTGTATAATTGTTTTTAAAACCAAATAACTAGAACTCTCATGAAACTAAAACAGAACTATTTACTTAGTATAGCGCTAGGTTTATTGATGTTAACTGCAACATCTATTAGCTTTTCACAACAAGCAATTTCTTCTCAAAGACAGCAAGTAAAAGTGAATCAATCTGTCCAGTCGCTTCAGACGAAACAGTATAGCGATCCCAACACTCACATACATCATGATGGCACCCCATGTGCTACAGATGGAATTATGGATAAATACTTAACTGCTAATGGACTCAAGGAGCAATTCCAAGCTGCTTATCAACAAGGAGTTCAAGAAGCTATGGCAAATCAGGGAGTAGAAGATAAGGTACAATATACGATACCAGTGATTTTTCATGTGGTTTATAAAACAGCAGCACAAAATGTAACTAATGCACAAATCATGGCTGTATTTAATAAACTAAATCAAGATTATCAATTACAAAATGCAGATGCATCTAATGCTCGTGGTAGCTATGGATTTGTGCCGGCTAATGTTGATGTTAATTTTTGTTTAGCACAACGCGATCCATTGGGTAATCCATTATCAGAACCTGGAGTTCATAGAGTTTCAACGACTGTAAATTATTTCAACCCGAACACGAATGAAAATGACATGAAATATACAGCTACTGGTGGTACTCCTTCTTGGGATAGAACAAAATATTTGAACGTCTGGATTGCTAATATTTCTAATGGAGCAGGATATGGAATCGCAGGTTATGCCTATTTAGCTACTACAAGTTCCTTACCACCAGCTGCTATTGATGGAATTGTGATAGATTATGATATGGGGATGTATGTTCCCGGTCGTGTATTAACCCATGAGGTTGGTCACTATTTAGGGCTACCTCACACATGGGGAAATTATGATGGGCAAGGTTGTAGTAATGGTAATGATGGATTAGCCGATACACCAAAAACAGCTGGACCATCTTTCAATTACTCCGGTTCATGCTCAGGAAATCAACAAACTTGTTCAGGAACACAAACTCAATATGAAAACTTCATGGATTATAGCAACTGTACAGTTATGTTTACAGCAAATCAAGCTACCTTGATGAGAAGTGTTCTAGCTAGTTCAAGATTATCTTTAGCAAGTAGTAATGCATGTACTCCAGTGAATCCAGTGCCACCAGTGGCAGATTTTACTGCAAATATAACAACAGTAGTAAGTGGAGGTACTGTTAATTTCACTGATTTAAGTACAAACTATCCTACATCATGGTCATGGAGTATTTCACCTGCTACAGGATGGAGTTATACGGGTGGTACATCATCAACATCTCAAAACCCTAAAGTACAGTTTAATAATGTTGGACAATACACAATTGCATTAACCGCTACTAACGGTTCAGGAAATAACACAAAGACAAAAAACAATTATATTAATGTTATTGCTTCAGGAGGTGGTTCTACTGCTTGTGACACTTTGAGAAATTATACGGCAGCTGAATTTAATAATTCTTCTTATTACAGCATAACTAATGAGATTGGCTATTATCCTGGTAATGCAACTTTAAATAATGGTGCTATTAAAATTTCAAGAGTTGCTGAAAAGTATACAGCTACCACATCTTCTCAATTAAGGGCGGTAAGATTGGCTGTAATGAAAGCAGCTGATATGGGTGCAGCTAATGATATTTCATTTAAAGTGTATCAAGATAATGCTGGATATCCAGGTACCGCAATAGCTACTGTAACTAAGCCAATTTCTTCTCTGGATCCTCTATATTGGAATATCATTGAATTTCCAACTACACCTACAGTAAGTGGAGATTTCTGGATTGGCATGGAGTGGAGTACAGCAGCTCCTTTTGACACATTAGCATTCTTAACAACTGATTTTAGTGCAAGACCTTCAGGGAATGCTACTACAGCATGTTATTTAGGCTCTTCTTATGGGTGGAAAAGAACAGATGAAATTTTCAATGGTGGTTCCAATGTTTCTATGATCATGGATGCTTTACTATCAAACGGGCCAGCACCAGTGGCTAGTATGACTATCACGCCGACACAAACTTGTCTGAATACTCTAGTAAATGCAAATGGTTTCGCCTCAACTAATACAACAGATTATGAGTGGCGTTTTATTTCAGGAAGTAATACTTATTATGGGGATGGAGGAGATTTGTATTTTGATAATTTACCTGTAGGAACATGGACTGTAGAGTTACACGCTCATGGTTCTTGTTTGGAAGATGTTAAAACTGGTACATTAATAATTAAACCTAAAATTACGCGTACAGTAAATAAAACGGATGCACATTGTGATCAAACTGATGGTTCTATAACAGTAACAAATATTGCTGGTAGTAATGGAGGTCCTTATAGTGTAAGTATTAATAATGGAGCTACTTTTGTTAATACAGCTCCTTATAACTTCACCAATTTATCAGCAGGAACCTATATTACTATTGTAAAGGATAATTATTGTGCTGATACTTCTAATGTGGTTATTGCTAATTTAAATAGCTTTAATCCAACAGTTTCTCCTGGAACGGCTGTTACAATAACTTCTGGTGATAATGTAACCTTAACAGCAAATGGTGGTACAACTTGGGAATGGTATGAACAAGGACAAACAAACCCATTCTCTACAAGTTCATCTGTAAACGTTTCACCTACTGTGACAACTACCTATATTGTTTATATTGTGGATGCAAATGGTTGCGAGAAAACTCTAACTATAGTAGTTACGGTTAACCCTACTTCAAGTATTGCTATAGAGAGTGATGGACAAAACATTACCATCTATCCAAATCCTTCAACAGGTATTTTTAAATTAAATGGTAAGTTTGCTAATGATCAAAATCTAACCGTTCAAGTTTATAACCTAATAGGAGAGATTATTATTTCTGAGAAGTATAATCAAACTAAGAAATTAGAAACACAACTAGATTTGTCAAGAAAAGATAGTGGAGCATATATAGTTCGCGTTTCAGGTGAGTTTGGAACATATACACAACGAATTGTAGTAGTGAAATAAATTTCTTGAATACACATTAAAGCCCTGTTTTTCAGGGCTTTTTTTTTGAATACTAATATTGATTCTATACTTCTTTATTTATACCTAAGCCAAATAAAGCAAAATCATATTTACTTGGATCTTTGGGATCTAATTTTTGTAGATGTGTCATGATTTCTTCTAAAGCTTTCCAATCATTTTGTTTACGATGGAGTAAGCCTAATTTACGAGCTGTATTTCCTGTATGTACATCTAATGGAATATAGAGTTCAGACATTTGTATAGAATCCCATAATCCAAAGTCAACTCCATTAGTATCTTTTCTTACCATCCATCTAAGAAACATATTAATACGTTTTGCAGCAGAGCCTTTCTCGGGATTAGCTATATGTTTTTCGCTGCGAGAACTATGTTCTATAACTAAAAATTCATTTCTAAAATTAATGATTCTTTGTTTGATTCCCTTCTGATTCTTGGTGAGATAGAACCATGCTTCCAGACTATTATGTAAAGAATAACATCTCTGCAGAGAACGGCAGATAAAATCTAAATCATCACTATTTAGCGTTCTGTGCTTAAAGGCTTTAGTGCCTTTAAATTGCCCTTGGTAGTTTAATATAAAGTTATAGGGTTGATAATCCATTAATTGAATTAATTTTTCAGCATTAGAGATGATCATAGCTCTTTTCCCCCAAGCAATAATAGCAGTAATAAAACCTATAACCTCAATATCTTGTTGAATAGAGAATTGGTGCGGAATAGAAATAGGATCGTTTTGAATAAAATCAGGGGTATTATATTGCTTGAATTTTACTTCAAACAACTCTTCTAATTCTCTGTAAATCATTTATATAAATTTACCATCAGCCATTTCGAGTTTTCTATCTGAAATATCAGCTAAATGAGAGTTGTGGGTTACTATAATAAAAGTTTGACCAAAAGATTCACGTAATTTAAAGAATAGTTGATGCAATTCTTCTGCATTTTTTGTATCTAAATTTCCAGATGGTTCATCTGCTAAAATAATTTTAGGATTATTGATAAGCGCTCTTGCTACCGCCACACGTTGTTGTTCACCACCCGATAGGGCAGAAGGCTTATGTTCATCGCGATTAGACAGATTGAGGAAGCTAAATAACTCCTTAGCTTTTATTTCTGCTTTCGCTTTATCTTCACCTTTTATTAGGGCAGGTAATATTGCATTTTCGAGTGCAGTAAATTCTGGAAGTAACTGATGGAATTGAAACACAAACCCAATAGATTCGTTTCTAAATTTAGCAAGTTGTTTTTGACTTAATAAGAAAGGATTTACACCATCAATTAAATACTCACCTGAATCTGGCTTGTCAAGAGTACCCAGAATATGAAGAAGAGTTGATTTTCCAGCACCGGAAGCTCCTACAATAGAAATTAATTCACTTTTTTTAACATTCAAATCAATTCCCTGTAAAACCTTAACCTTTTCATAAGTTTTAACAATATTTTTGACCTCAATCATATCAAGCGAAATTAATATATAATTTGGGTTTATTATCTCTTTGTTGTAAATTTGTTTTATGAATATAGAAAATATAGATTCCCATTATCCAAGGAAGCCAATTTTAATTCGAAAAAAGAATACGGGACACATTGCAGTCACTATATTTTCTATTGTACTATTTGCTCTCACATTTTCTTTTATTTTAAACGATTATTATCTCATCTCGCTTTTACTTGGTGTATTAATTTTTCATGAAGGAGGACATTATATTATGATGAAAATCTTTAAATATGAGGAACTTAATATGCTTTTTATACCGTTCATGGGAGCTATGGTTTCAGGAAAGAAAAAAATATATTCACAAGTCCAAAGCTCTATTATGGTTTTGGCAGGACCTATTCCAGGTATTTTAGTAGGTGTTTTTTTATTAATAAATCCGTGGTTTGAATTGCATCCAATCACCATTCAACTGGGGGTAATACTCATTTTGCTTAATGTCTTAAATTTAGTACCCATAGAACCTTTAGATGGTGGACAGTTAATGCGTAATCTCTTTTTTAGTAATTACGAGTTTTCTCAACTCATATTTTCAATACTATCCTCTCTGTCTTTTATGGTTATTGGGTTATTGCTCAACTCTTGGGTAGTTACTGTTTTTGGAGTATTGCTAGGATTAAGGATTAAAAGTCAACATAAACTATATTTAATCCGAAAGAGTTTACGCGAAGAAGAAGTTGATTATGAATCAAATTATGAAGATTTACCTGATTCCACATACTCTAAAATGAAAGCTATCATTAAAGAATATAATCCTGTTTTGACTCAGATTGAAGAATATGACGATGGAGAAGAATACGACCAACTTGTAGCAAAACAGGTTGACAGTGTTTTATTTCCTCCAATGAAGCGTGATGCTTCAATGTTATTTAAATCCTTTGTGGTTTTTTTATGGTTAGGTAGTATTCTTGCATCTTTCTACGCTATTTATTCTATTGATTTTAATACAATCATTCATGCGTTTCAGCATAGGTGAAAAAGTCTCTTATTTGCATGATAGTGGCTATGGGATAGTGAAATCCTGTAGAGGTAATTTTGTAATGGTAGAAGATATTTCTTCTAAATTTGTTATGGAATATGCAGAAAATGAGTTGGTTAAAATTCAAGGAGATATGAAATCTATATCCCAATTTAGCGCTATAGATGCATATAATATTACAAAAGAGACTACGTTTCAAACAAATGAGAATCATATTCGAAAAGGGAAGGAGTATTGGGAAATAGATTTACACACACATTCTTTTATGGAATCAGAAAGGGGAATGGATAGTGGTGAATTACTTCAAAGGCAATTAATCGAATTTAAAACCTTCTTTCAAGCGGCTCGTCAAAAACTAATTCGTAAGTTGATTGTTATTCATGGAGTAGGGAAGGGGACACTTAAAAATGAAATCAGAGAATTCCTAAAGGGTCAAGAGAATTTGGAATTTTATGATGCTGATTTTAGAGAATATGGGAAAGGAGCAACGGAAATTAGAATGTATTATAAAATATAAAACAATGAAGCAAGCACTTTTTTTAATGGTATTTATCTTAACTAATTTGGTTATGGCACAGGAAAAAACAATTTATGATTTTACGGTAGAAACAATAGACGGTCAAAAGATAAGTCTTTCAGAGTTTAAAGGAAAAAAAATAATGATTGTAAACACGGCATCTAAATGTGGATTTACGCCTCAGTTCGAACAATTAGAGGCTATTTATCAGCAATATAAAGATAAAAATTTCATTATTTTAGGGTTTCCGACTAATGATTTTTTGAGTCAAGATCCAGGATCTAATGAAGAGATTTATGCTTTTTGTACAAAAAATTATGGAGTGAGTTTCCCTATGATGGCAAAGATTACAGTTAAAGGTAAAGGCATGGAACCTCTGTACAAATATTTAACTACTGGAGCGCTTAATGGGTATAAGGATAGTAAAGTATCTTGGAATTTCCAAAAATTTTTAATTGGAACAACTGGAAAACTAGAACGTATCTATGAACCAAAGGTGGTTCCAAATGATCCTCAAATCATTGAGTGGATAGAGAATTAAAAATCAAATGACTATTTTCATATTAATTACCTTAGGTTTTGTACTTTGTATTATTGGAATTCTAGGTAGTATTATTCCGGTTTTACCAGGTTTACCAGCAAGTTGGTTGGGTTTATTATTACTTTATTTAATACCTGGAGTTCCTTTTGATTATCTATTTCTAGGAATAACGTTTGTCATCACATTAATAATGTTTGTGCTTAGTTTCACCATTCCAGCTAAAGGAGCAAAGAAATATGGAGGTAGTAAATATGGAGCTTATGGATCAACTATTGGGGTGGTTTTTGGGATTTTCTTTTCACCCATAGGAATTTTTATAGGACCATTTATAGGAGCATTCCTTGGTGAATATATTTTTAATGGCTCAACAACACGACATTCTTTACGTGCTGCATTTGGTTCTTTCTTAGGTTTTCTGAAAAGTACTTTTATGAATATTCTTATAAGCCTTGTTTTCTTTGGTATATTTATCTATAAAGCAATAGTAATTTTATATTAAAGCTATAACAATTGTAATTATTTTGCTTTCAATTCTTCTTTGATTTTTTGTTTTGTTTCTGTATCTGTCAATGACCATATAGCTGCATTATGATTATTGACGTAGATCAAAACAACTGATTTGTTTACAGATGATATTCTTTTCTGCACGATTTTGATTAAATTCTTTGAATATTTGTGATATACATCATTCCATATAATAACACCATAATAATCTGCTGAAGGGAGCATTTCTCTAGTTAGAGGTTTTGAATCATTCAATGGGTTTGTACATGCTAAAAGAAATTCAAGATTATAATTATGAATATTCAAATTCGGTTCATTGATATAAGGAGGAAAGCTATCAAAGCAACCGTTAACATTCCAATCCGCTGTAATTGGTTTATCTACATAGCAATTAACTATTTTAAAGACCTCATTTCCTTTAGTATCAAAGAGTCGAAATTGTACTGGTTGAGAGTCATCTTTAAAAATACCTTTTTGTTTTTTGTATTCGGAAGAATCTACATTTGAATTTCGTAGTTGCTGAAAAATCTCTGCGTAAAGTTCACGTAATTTTGCTTTATATCGAATAGTATCTAATGTAACACTGTATTCTGATTGAATTTGATGTTTCTTAGATTGTTCAATTATTTGATTATCCGAATACCATTTAGGTTTTTTGTCAACACCTAAGAGAATTGAGCAACTTTGTAAAGAAAGGATTACAGTAAGCAACATTGCTCCAATAAAAGATCGTTTCATTTAATTTATTACTCAAATGTAAGTTTTTAACTTATAATATACTAATAAGGTATTCTGCTAGGGTTTATTATTTTGTCTTATAATTAATATTATGTTAAATAGAAGTTATTAAGTAAAAGAAGGAAAAACAATATGAATCCAGCAAACTAAATTAGAGAAAGCATACTAAGGATTACCTTCCTTTTATTTGAACGGCTAACTATTAATTATAAAAGGTATTTTATATAGTTAATTGGAAACTAAGAAATAATGAAAAGTATTCTCTTATTTTTTATTCTCAAAAACTCTATCTTCAGCGTTAAATTTAGGTGTTTGAATAGAAATAACTTTAATAGGATCAGAAGAAGTGACTTTCAAAGAATGGAATGTATTTTTAGGTATAACAAAAAAATCTCCTTTTTGAATATGGAAATTTTTTCCATCAATAGTCATCACTCCTTCCCCGTCAATAACAGAAATACTTTCAGTATGATTCACATGTTTATGGGAAGCTACAGATTGTTTAATCCAGATATAATAGTATGAAGCATATTCATTCTCAAAGAGAGTTTGAGAGTGTATATTCTCATATTCTATATCTTGACCAATAGTATTTAGGCTAATTTTATCCTGAGAGAATGCTACAGTTGAAACGATTAAAAACAGATAAAAAGAAAAGGTTTTCATAACTTATTTAATCAAATTATACTTCCTCATTTTCCGATTTTTCTTCATCTTTATCTTCATTGGCGCTAAATAAATCCCACTCTATTGTTTGAGAAGGTTTATCTTTTTCAGGGTTGAATTTTGTTCTTGACAGACTTTTTGGTTTAACAACTGGCTCCTCCACTTTTTCCCCTTGAATAGAAGTTTTAGATTTATCTTTAATATCGTTCGTTTGTTGACTTGCTATGTTAACCGGTTTTTCATTAACTTGTTCTGCTTCCTCTTTCTTTTCAGAGGATTCAAAATCATCAAGCGCATCTAATACTTCCTCAGTTTCATCTACTAAATCAGCTTTTCTTTCATCACTTGGCCATGGTTCATTTCCACCTATAGAATGATTTAGAATAATTTCTTTAGTTTTCAATTTCTCCAATTGATTTCCCATAGCTGCCATGCCTTTCACATCAATAAACTCATCTAATCTGACTAATTTATCAGGCAAGTTCTTAGTAGTTTTAAGTAATTTATTATAGATTATTTTTACTTCAGGTTGATAAGCAGTAGAGACAGTATTAAGTTCTGCATTTTCTTCGGGAATAAATAATACTCTACGATCAGTGGTTACTTCACATAGGAAACGCTTGGCGTAATGAATTTCTTTGTCAGTATCATAATACACGGCAGATATCGGATGTTCAGGCTCCCATTTTTCAATATGTATCATATCATCATCAAAGTGAGTGGTTAAATCAAAACCTGATAAACGATATTCCCCATTTTTATATAAGGTTAGAATTTTATCATTTCCCTTGAAAGAACCTAAGAAAATTCCACGATTATCATCATTTAATCTACCTACTACATCGTCATACCATATTTTTCGGGCAGCTAAGGTTGAGCCACCCACCTCTTTCTGAATAACTTTAGAGATAATCTCTTTCGTAACTAAGTTTCCAATAGAATCTCTTCCTTTGATAAGTTGATCTCCTAAATCTATGTCAAAACGAAGTCGTTTTAAGTGATTTCGTGGACGTAAATTTATGGTTACTACTTCTCGTTCTCCATTTGGATGTTCTGAGAAATATAGCATTTTTGAATTCTTTTGTTTAGAAATCAAATTATATTCTTTGTCTCGGGTGATAGAATCTACATAGAAACGTTTCATGTAGGATTTATTGGATTTTCCATCTGTATAAACCAAGTGATAAATGGTTCGTTTATCTCCTTTTTTCCATACAGCAGCATGTACGATGCCTTTACCAACAAATTTTTTGTCAC
This sequence comes from Brumimicrobium sp., assembly GCA_023957385.1. Lineage (NCBI taxonomy): Bacteria > Pseudomonadati > Bacteroidota > Flavobacteriia > Flavobacteriales > Crocinitomicaceae > Brumimicrobium > Brumimicrobium sp. Next base: position 1,874,370 of record JAMLGZ010000001.1, read on the forward strand.
TCACTTGAGTTACCATCATCTTACCTGTTTCAAAGAATACAATGACATCATCAATCTCTGAACAGTCTTGGATATACTCCCCTCCTCTTAATTTGTAGCCGATAAATCCTTCGTTGTAATCTACATAGAGTTTTTCATTTCGAATGATTACTTTTTTTGCATTGATATTATCAAATACACGTATCTCTGTTTTTCGTTCCTTCCCTTCTCCGAACCGTTTCTTTACATCCTTAAAGTATTCAACAGCATATTCAATAATATTCTCAATATTTCTATTTACCTCAACAAGTTCATCCTCTATTTTTTGAATTAATTCATCAGCCTTAAAAGCATCAAATTTAGAAATACGTTTAATTTTAATTTCGGTTAAACGGATAATATCGTCTCGGGTAACTTCTCTTTTTAAATGCTTAGTGAAAGGTTTCAATCCTTTATCAATAGCGGAAATAACTCCTTCCCATGTTTCCTCGTCCTCAATTAAGCTATAGACCTTGTTCTCAATAAAGATTTTTTCCAAAGAGCTAAAATGCCATTGTTCTTCAAGTTCATCTCTACGAATTTCGAGTTCTCTTTTAAGTAAATGTACAGTGTTGTCTGTATTAATCTTTAAAATTTCACTCACTCCTAAAAACCGTGGAGTTTCTTTGTCAATTACAGTAGAATTGGGAGATATAGACATTTCACAATCTGTAAAAGCATAAAGAGCATCAATGGTTTTGTCAGGAGAAACACCTGGAGCTAAGTGAATTAGAATTTCTACTTCAGCAGCCGTATTATCATCTACACGTTTTATTTTTATTTTGCCCTTATCATTTGCTTTTAAGATAGATTCTATCAACGAAGTTGTGGTAGTACCAAAAGGTATTTCCGTAATACTCAATGTCTTTTTATCTACCATATTGATTTTAGCACGGACACGTATTTTCCCTCCTCTTAATCCATCATTGTATCCGGTAAAATCAGCCATCCCCCCCGTTTGGAAATCAGGATAGAATTCCACTTTCTTACCACGTAAATGGTTGATTGAGTTATCAATAAGTTCATTAAAATTATGTGGTAATATTTTGCATGCCAAACCAACAGCAATACCTTCTGCTCCTTGTGCCAATAAGAGAGGGAACTTAACAGGAAGATTTTCAGGTTCTTTATTTCTTCCATCATAACTTGCTAGCCACTCAGTTGTTTTATTATTAAAAGCAATATGTAAAGCAAATTTTGATAACCTAGCTTCAATATAACGAGGAGCTGCAGCGCCATCCCCAGTAAGGATATTCCCCCAGTTCCCTTGCATATCTATCATTAGCTCCTTTTGCCCAATTTGTACCAAAGCATCACCAATAGAAGCATCTCCATGTGGGTGATATTTCATAGTGTTACCAATGATATTTGCTACCTTATTATAGCGACCATCTTCCATTTCTTTCATGGAATGAAGAATACGACGTTGAACAGGTTTTAATCCATCATATAGTGCAGGAACAGCACGCTCTAATATTACATAAGACGCATATTCCAAGAACCAGTTTTCATACAATCCAGATAGAGAGATAATATTATCATCTCCATCACTCAAAGGTTTTCCATTCTCAGGATTTTCTTGTTTTTGGTCTTCTTCTCCTCCTTGATCTTCCTGATCTTGCCCTTCTAATTCTTCTTCGTTTATATCCTCTGACATATGTTATGATGCTTTTTCTACGTTTTCTGCCTTTACCAATTCCTTCTCTAAATCTTCTTCTACTCTTAGATTGTCAATAATAAAGTCTTGTCTTTCCTGTGTATTTTTTCCCATGTAAAAAGATAAGATTGTGTCTATAGATGAATTCTTACTTAATAATACAGGTTCTAAGCGCATATCCTCCCCGATGAAATTTTTAAATTCATCCGGAGAAATCTCTCCTAAACCTTTAAAACGTGTGATTTCAGGATTCTTACCTAATTCATTAATAGCTGCAATTCGCTCTTCTTCTGAATAACAATATATTGTTTTTTGTTTATTTCTTACCCTAAATAAAGGAGTTTGAAGGATATATACATGATTTCTTTTTACTAAATCAGGGAAAAAGCTTAAGAAGAAAGTTAATAATAACATACGAATATGCATACCATCTACATCGGCATCGGTTGCTATTACAATCTTGTTATATCGTAAGTTATCCATCTCATCCTCAATATCTAAGGCAGCTTGAACTAAATTGAATTCTTCATTTTCATAGACCACTTTTTTTGTGAGTCCATAAGAATTTAGAGGTTTTCCTCGTAAACTAAACACCGCTTGAGTATTAACATTCCGAGATTTTGTGATAGAGCCAGATGCAGAATCCCCCTCTGTAATGAATAAGGTTGTTTCTTTTCTTAATTCATTATTTGTATCAGTAAGATGTACCCTACAATCTCTTAATTTTTTATTGTGAACACTTGCCTTTTTAGCTCTTTCTCTTGCTAATTTTCGAATACCCGATAAATCTTTACGTTCTTTTTCAGATTGTTTGATTTTACGTTCTAATATTTCAGCAACATCAGGATGTTTATGTAAATAATTATCCAAGCTTACTTTTAAGAAGTCGTTTACAAAGGTACGCATGGACTTTCCTCCAGGCTCTATTTCTAAAGAGCCTAATTTAGTTTTTGTTTGCGATTCGAATACGGGTTCAATAACTTTAACGGCAATAGCAGCAACAATAGACTGACGAATATCGGAAGGTTCGTAATTTTTATTATAAAAATCCTTAATGACTTTTGCAACAGATTCTCTAAAAGCACTATGATGTGTTCCTCCTTGTGTAGTATGTTGTCCATTTACAAAAGAGTAATAATCTTCTCCATATCCTTTACCATGTGTAAAGGCTACTTCAATATCCTCCCCTTCCAGATGAATGATAGGATATAATGGATCTCCATCCATATCATTCTCTAGTAAATCTTTTAAGCCATTTTCCGATTTAAATTTTTCGCCATTTAAATAGATAGAAAGCCCTCTATTCAAATAACAATAATTCCACATCATTTTTTCGATATATGGAATTTTAAAAGAGAATTTTTTAAATACTTGTTCATCTGGATAGAATTCTACATAAGTACCATCCTTTTCATCCGTCTTTTCTAGTTTTGCGTCTAGTGTTAATTCTCCTCGTTCAAACGTTGCTCTTTTCAATTCTCCATCACGCACAGAATACACCATAAAATGACTACTTAGTGCATTCACCGCTTTTGTTCCTACCCCATTCAATCCCACAGATTTTTTAAAGGCTTTGGAATCGTATTTACCTCCTGTATTGATCTTGGAAACAACATCCACCACTTTTCCTAAAGGTATTCCCCTTCCATAGTCACGAACAGAAACCATCCCATCTTTCACTTTAATGTCGATTCGCTTCCCATTTCCCATCACAAATTCATCGATACAGTTGTCGATAACTTCTTTCATCAGGATATAAATACCATCATCGGCAGCAGAACCATCCCCTAACTTCCCAATATACATCCCTGGACGCATACGAATATGCTCTTTCCAATCTAAGGAACGTATATTGTCTTCCGTATAACTGTTTTCTTGTGCCATTTTTTAAAATTCTGTTTGAAAATGCTTAGCTAACAAATATATAATCATTTTTTCGAATATTTCCAACATGTTAAATAAGGTTATCCACGATACATAGTTAATATTTGTTATGAATTTCAATCAATTACTATGCATACATATTAATTTTAATTATCTTCGCAACATGGAGAATACACAAATTAAAGCTCAACTAAGTGAATTACTAGGAATTCGCTACCCCATCATTATGGCCCCGATGTTTTTAGTTTCCAACACTAAAATGATTATTGCCGCTATTAATGCAGGAATTACAGGAGCAATTCCCGCTTTGAATTACAGAACTATTGAGGAGTTTAGAAAAGCCATTCGAGAAATTAAAGAGCAAGTAAACGGCCCTTTCGGAATCAACCTAATTGTCAACAAAAGTAATTTTTATTATAAAGATCAATTAGCTGCAGCTTGTGAGGAAAAAGTAGATTTTATCATTACTAGCTTAGGTTCTCCAGAAGAAACTATTAAAATGGCTCATCAACATGGAATCAAGGTCTTTTGTGATGTGACTGATTTGCGATTTGCTAAAAAAGTGGAAGCTTTAGGTGCTGATGCTATTATTGCAGTTAACAAAGAAGCGGGCGGACATGCTGGACCAACTCCCATGCATGATTTAGTGCCGGAATTGGTAGCAAATTGCTCTATACCTGTTATCTCTGCGGGTGGTGTTGGAAATGGTAAAGAAATGAAAGCTGCATTAAGTTTAGGTGCTGCAGGATGTTCCATTGGCTCTATTTTCATCGCAACCACCGAATCGGACGTGAATAATGATTATAAGCAGGCCTGTATTGACTATGGGAAAGATGATATTGTAATGACAACCAAACTTTCAGGAACTCCTTGTGCGGTAATTAATACTCCATACGTTCAAAAAATAGGAACAGAACAAAGTTGGTTAGAACGTATATTGAATAAAAATAAAAAACTAAAAAAATGGTTTAAAGCATTCACTTTTGCTAAAGGAATGAAGTCCTTACAAAAGGCTGCTTTTAGCGCTACCTATAAAACTGTTTGGTGTGCTGGTCCAACCATTGAAAATGTTAAGTCTATTCGCCCAATTCATGAGATAGTTGAACAATTAGTTAAGGAATATCATGAAGTCTAAAGATATCTCTTTGCATAAAATGCGTAAACTCTTGTGGTTAATGGGAGTTGTAAAAATTCCTCTAATTGCATTTGTTAGACCCAAATTGGTACATATAGATGAAAAAAAAGTCGTCGTTCGAATCAGGTTACGTAGAAGGACTAAGAATCATTTACAATCCATGTATTTTGGTGCTCTTGCTGTGGGAGCTGATGTTGCTGCAGGACTCCATGCTTTTTATTTTGCGGAACAATTAGGAGAGAAAATATCTTTTGCTTTTAAAGGTGTAAATGCAGAGTTTTTAAAACGTGCTACGAGTCATGTTACGTTTACTTCGGAAGAAGGTCTAGCTGTAAAAACCGTTTTTGAAGAGGCGCTTACCACTAGGGAACGTCAAGAGAAATGGGTTAAGGTTGAAGCTAAAAATGAAGAAAACGAAGTGGTTGCCATTTTTCAAATGCAGATATCGATAAAGGTGAAAGGTTAATTTTACAACTATACTCCGCACCTATCACTCATTGTCAAAAGAATAAACAACTCGCTACTTCACATACGTATCATAAATCCTTGTCAATTCCTTATTATCTTTGATTAGTTCATTTACGTACTCTAAGAATACAGTATTGGATGTTTTACCAATAAGATTATCAAACTGCTTTCTATCTTTGTTTAAGTTGTATAACTGCTCTTTAAAAACATTGTCGATGATATAACTCATTGAATCTTGATAGATACCTAACCCTTCATTGGACCAAATTCTAAATTCATTTGTACTTAAACAAACAATGGTTCTGTGATTATCAATTGGTTTGAAAAGAGACGTCCCATGCATCTCACTAGCTAATAGCTCATTGGATTGTGTTGAACCTAATAGATCCAAGAAGGTTGGCATTAAATCAAGATTTGTTACTCTTTTGTCTGTATTCGCTTTAATTGCTTTGAATTCTTCGGGATGGTCTGCTATCCATTTTTTAGGAAATTTTATAAACATCGGAATTTGCAAAGCTTCCAAATAAAAAGAGCCTAGTCTAGATAGACGCTCGGATGTATATTGACCATGATCTGCAGTGAAAATGTAAATAGTATTCTCTTCTTGCCCCAATTCTTTGAGAACATCATACATATTATTCATAGCCTTATCTACGATATAAAGCGATCTTCCATAATGATCAGTTATTTGAGAAGGAATCTTGACGTAATCAGAATTTCCTTGATATGGATAATGTAGAGCATTCGATCCCCACACCATAAAGAATCGTTTTCCGGTTAGTTTGTCTTTCATAACCTTGCGGGCATTGATGGATTGTGCAACATCATCTATCCCAAGATCATTTGCATATTCCAGTTCAGTATCTTCAGCTGAATAAACAAAGTCTAAATTTTTATTTTTATAAAATTCATAGAAGGAGAACCAGCCAAATTGTTGTGGTGTTATAAATCCGGTAGTATATCCATTTTCTTTTGCATAATCCCACATAAATGGCATGCGCATAAACTTATAATAATCTGCTTCAGGCTCTGTTCCGGTTAGCATAGTTGGCATACTCATATCCGTACATCCAGATATAGCCATTGCATCGTGGAATAAAACAAAATTTTCCTTTTCTTTATTGTACCAATTTTGTAAAAACGGCATAAAATTATTCTTATATCCAAAAATAGATATGGGCTCTAAACTCATAGACTCATGTACGATAAGTACAATGTTATACTCGTTATTTTCACCTGCATTTGCTCCTAGTCTATAGTATGATAAGCCGAGTATTTTACGATCTTCTAGAATTTGCCCTCGTTCATTTTTATATTTTTTATACGAAAACACATAACGAGAATCCATTGTAGTGAAATTTTCAATTCCTTTTTTTCCAAATTGATTTTGTGCCACTCCCCATGTGGTCATGAAAATAATAACAGCTATAAAATTATTTTTTCTGTATTTTTCTTTAAAAACTAATAGAAAAAAGAATATGGAAGAAACCAATAAATGCAGTGATAAATTCACTTTATTATTAAAATGAATTTTTATAACAGTAGTAAAATAATGAGGGTCAAAATCAGAAAACACCAATAAATTGCTATCAAGGAATGTTTTAAATTCAAAAAATGATTTTGTTCCTACCGTAAATAAGGCTGGTAAAAGAAATGCTATACATGCAACTAATATCCAAGCGATAAACTTTGGTAAAATCCCTATTATTCCACCAATTGCATTCCAGAAAGCTATGGATAATAGAACGCTTAATACAAATATTTTATATGAAAAATGGAGAATACCAGGCTGTATCCAATTTAACACAACGCTATACAGAGCAAATAAAAGTGCTAAGATTGTCCATCTATTCAATAAACCCTTTAGAAATACAGCAATATGATGAAAAACTTTCTCCTTCATGATTAATAACTTCCAAAATATCTTCGTAATACCCATTCTATAGTGAATACAGATACGATTAAGAGCAATAACCAGATATAATCAACTAATTTACTATAAGTGCTAGATTCAAAAGCAATAGGTACAATATCTTTACGTGTTTCGATATTGGAATATGTTTCACTATAGTTTTTTAACATAGAAAATTCTCCTCCTCCATTCTCTGCTATTTGTTTTAATAGCTGATGATTTGCTTTAGTATCTTGTTTTTCTATAGAAATATCGCTAATGGCAAAATTTCCTTCTTTTGAAAAAGGAATATTATTAAATTCAGTAGATGCTTTCCAAGAATATCTTCCTACAGGTAATTTACCTAAATTAAGCGTATATGTTTTTTCAAGAGGTATAAACTCGTATGAAAGGCTTTCCCCTTGCTCATTTTTTAATTCAAATTTGATTTTGGGATCCGTAATAGGTTCATAACTATCATTATAGAAAGAGGCTCCTACCACGAAATCTATATTTGTATTTGAAATAGATGGAATTTGAATACGTAATCTACTTGTATTTTCTTTTACAATTAGGTATTGGATAGTTTTTCGTATAATAGAATTGAAATTATCTTGTGATTGATTTTCTGAATAATCTAACATACCCCAATTCCATAACCCAACTCCGTAAGTCAACGCAAATTTAGTATTCTGATTTTTTCCAAAGAAAAACAAAGGATCTGGTTTAACTATAGTTCCCAATTTCTGATAAGCCAAAATAGAGGAATTTAACCCGTATTTAATCGAGCCAAAATTAGTTTTAAGTGGAGGTGTTTTATCTAAAAATTTTCGTTCTTCATTACTCAATTCAAAAAGATTAAATTGTTGATTAAAAGCTGCGCGCACATTGTCAGACCTATTACTAGTCTGAATGGTGGCTTGGATATGTAATTTTGTCAAATCATTGCTAGAGACCTGAGGAGGAATAATATACCATTTTGGTTTATTAAGGTTATTCAACTCTTCAAATTTCGTAATATCTTTACCTATACCTGGTCCATACCAAATAATTAGATCAAATTCCTTTAATGATTTAGGAAAGTCATCTAAGGTGCAAGCTGTTACAGAAAGATTCTTTTCAGAATCCAATGCGCGCCTAATGGCACCAGCATCAGGATTTAAGCCTTCTGATACGATTAATATTTTACTCTGGTCGTCTAACACTTCTACATAAAAAGATTGTGTATTATTTCTTGTATTATATTCATTTGGGAGATTACTTATTTTCACAGTGTATTCATGTATCCCAATGCTTTTGGCATCTAAGTAAAACATTGTTTTTAGCATGCTGTACTCATCATTCTGGTGTACAAGATGCTTTGTTTCTAGTAATTTACCATTTTGAAACAACTGAATATCAAAGCTTTTTTGAGGAGTTTTATTTCCTTCAATAGTGACTTCTACAGGAAAGCTATTCCCTAAAAAAGCTATTTCATTTACTAAGATAGATTTAATAAGATGGTCAACTTTCTGAATAGTATCTCCTACAGACAGAGTGTATATAGGGGTATTTCTGAATTTTTCTGTACTTATGACAGGTGAAATACCTTGGTTAAAGTTTCCATCTGAAACTAATACAATGGCTCCAATATTTCTTCCATAATAGTTTTCATAAATTTTTTCTAGCATGGAACTTAAATCTGTATTTTTACTCTTAAAAGCAAGAGAATCAGTGTTTTTTAATAAATCATTTAAAGTAAAAATTAAATGTGTGTATTTAGACTCATCATCTGTTTGTAGGCTTTGAAGAAGTGATTTAGACAAGTCTTTCACTTCATTGCTATCCGAATAATTTAGCATAGATTCTGAATCATCTATAATAGTAATGATATATGGATGAGCTACTTCACTGGTTCTCCCTTTTAAAAGTATTCCAAACAAGAGTAAACCAATTAAAAATAACCCAATACCTCTCAAAAAAATCAGACTATATCTTTGAAATTTTGATAAGTCTTTTACCCATCCTTTTTTTTGATAAAAGTATATTGATATAGCGATTGTTAAAATAATCCATAAAAATAGAAACCACAAAGGAATATCGCTATAAAAACTTTTCATGGAGGGTGTTTCTAATGCTAAATAAATTCTTTCTCTACACCATTTAGATAATCTTCCAAATATTTAAAGTGAGGTGTTAATTCCCCTTCTTTCGTCGTTTCAGTGCCTCTAAAAATGATTTGATCTGGATCGTCACCAAAAAGAGCAGGGAATACGAATTGAATCAGGTTACTACCAAAGTCTTCAGACGCATCTCTTGATAATTCACATGGTAAATTATCAACTGCCATTACAGCAATAGCGTTGCTATCCATGAAATCAACTTCAGTTCCCGTACTTGGATCATATCCATAAATAGGATTTTCTATAGTGCTCGCGCGGATAGTTGTCGCAATAGGTCCATTTACGTCACATGAAATATCGGCAACTACGCTTAAGCGATTATTTTTTTGGTTTAAATCCTCTTTTGTAAAGAAATAAGGAGATCCTGATTTCCAAAAATGTCCCGCGATAAACATATCTGATTTACTCAAATAACGGGGAAAGGTTGATATATGTCCTGACCCATCGCTATAGAAAGCATCTAGATCCAATTCCTGTCCATCATTTTTTGCAACATAATCACTAATATTCAGATGTGTATATACTGGTTCATCGAATTCTTCTGTCAAATATTCTTCGGGAGTAACCTCCGTAATAGGTAGAATATTTAAAATCTCTTGAATGCCATGACCTACTCTACCAAAGCCAGTAACTACAATTTTTGTATTCTTTGGTAGTAAAACTTTTGATAGTTCTTGCTCTAATTCTTCTTTATTGAAGCATAAATTTGCTGGCTTCAGTTTATAAAGATTATGTTTTAAACCGTATGTTAAAAACGCATTGTAGCATCCAACAATTCCAGCAAATCTCCCAAATCCAATAATTCTATGATCATGTTTGTTCTTAAGTACTTCATAGTCTGTTAGTTGTATTTTGTTCTTTACAACAGCTTGAAGTAATTTTCTATTATAAGGTTGTTTCTTTAAGGTGTGTGAGAAGAAAAAGAAGTGTTTATTTGGGATTAAATCTTCAATATTTACCTCCTTCACTCCCATTATAATATCGCAATCTTGGAGGTTATCCACAACGGGAATTCCTAATTGCGTATATTCTTCATCTTTGAAAATTCGAATAGGGCTCTTTTGCACAAACACTTGCACGTGTGGATATTGTTCCATAAGTAAAGTGCATTGATTTGGACTTAGTGGAACGCGTTTATCTGGTGGTGTTTTTCCTTCTCTGATAATACCTAATTTCATATTAAAATCTTAGTTTTCTACAAAAATAACAGAAATATCTAAATTGCTGACAGCATTTTGTGAAAGAACCTTAAAATGAAATATGGAAGTGATTTTATTCAAAAGAAGGTTCCCCACCTGATTCTCCTGTACTCGGGATTTGTTTCTTCTCTTTCATTGTAATATTTCTAAACTTATAAGAAACTGTTAAATACAATCTTCTAGACGTCCATTCGAAAGTGGTTGTTTGAGTAATATTACCTGCATACATTTCACTATAAAAATGTTGCATATTGAAAATGTCAGTTACCTTCACTCCTATTTCCAAATGTTTATCAAGTAAACTCTTAGTTATACCTGCATCTATTCCAGGTTGCCATACGGCCTTACCTTGAATTCCGTATTTAGGTGCCACATATTGCGCATTAATTTGAATTTTAGTAGTGTTATTAAATAATGAGAACGTTGTATTTAGTTTCACACCCCAACTGATACCTTTATTACTCAATACAACACCATCCACGTTAGCTGACAGTCTCGATTCATAGGCATTAAAAGAAAACATATTTTTCCACCATGTAAAAGGAGAATACGAACCAACTAATTCTAGCCCATAATCATAACTTTGGTTGATATTAGAGAAAGTCATAGCGCTTACACCATTGTCGTAAAACTTACGAATTCGTTGAATTTTATTTTCTGTTTGCCTAAAGTAAAAAGTAGTCATCACGCTAAAATTCGTAAAATTTTTCTCATACCCTACTTCAAAAGAATTAATATATTCAGGCATCAGTCCCGGATTCCCTATCCGTAAGTTAAGCGGGTCATCGTAGGTGGGAAATGGACTAATAGACCACCCATCTGGGCGATTTATCCTTCTTGCATAACTCAATGTGAATTTTCCAATTTTATCAGTTCCGAATAATAAGTGGATAGAGGGAAAATAGCTAAAATAATTACGATTAAATTTCTGATTAGTTTTTATCAATTTTGGCTGAGAAAAAGCTTGTTCTAAGCGTAATCCAGCTTTATAAGAGAAATAGTTGGTAACTGTGTGACTAAAAGAGCCATATGCAGAGAAAATATTTTCATCATACAACAACTTGTTATCGGCATTTAAATCAGGCATTTCTTGTTGGGTAACTGTATCAAAATAGATATATGAATTACTATCATTCATTCTATAAATGATAGCTTGGATACCGGTTTCATAAGATATCTTATCGTTAACCTGGCGTTCTAAATCCGTCTTAAAGGTAAAACGATTACTATTTCCTTTTTTACCTTGTCTTTGGTATCCGCTTAAATATGGGTTGATGAATTCATTTGAATGAAAGAAATATTCTTCATAGTCTCCTGTTGATTTGGAATCACCTAAAGATTCCATAGCTGAAATATATAGGTTTCCTTTTTTATCTTTAAAATCCAGCTTATAATCTGCATTAATATCAATGGATATACGGTTTCTTGGTTCATAAGTGTCTCGTTTCCAAAATTGAGTCAGTGTATCATTAAGATATAAGTAATTGTTTTGTAAACCACCTCTATTTCTATCTGTATAATTACCACTTGCCGAGATTCCAAGTACTTGATTAGAGTCCAAATAGAAATCTATACCAATTTTCCCTACATGTCCACGTTCTAAATCACTCCCGATTCTTCGTTGTTTAAGATATTCAGTAGTATCGTTGTATAGAGAAGTTCGATCTGTAAAATTATTCCTGTGTCCTTCTCTATAGCGCATAGAATAGCTGGTGTAAAAATTAAGTTTCTCATTTCTATAATTAAAGTTTATACTTCCATTATAGAGATTCTCACTAGCAATGTTAGCTTGCACATCAAAATTGAAACCACGTAGTTTCTTCTTTTTTAGAATGATATTGATGATACCTGCTGTTCCATCTGGGTTGTATTTTGAAGAAGGGTTTGTTACCACTTCAATACGCTCAATAGCACTTGCGGGAATACCATTTAAAGCGCCATCTCCACTAGAAAGAACACTCTCTCTGCCATCTATTAAAATCGTAACACTTCCATTTCCTCGCAAGGAAATATTTCCATCACTGTCAACTTCAATGGAAGGAATATTATTCAATACATCCGTCACACTACCACCGGCGGAAGTCATGTCTTCTTCTACATTATATGTTCTTTTATCAATACTATTTTCAATGGCTGCCGAAGATTTTCCTTGAATTTCTACTTCTTCTAGTTCTTGACTTTTCATGTTATCCAAGGTGATTTTCCCTAGAGCTAAGATAGGTTGGGCTGCTTTTACTGTAATATTTGGTAAGAGTTGATTTACAAAACCATAAGCAGTAATAATTCCATAATACTTACCCGGCACAATATTTTCTATAAAGATATTTCCTTTATCATCGGAATATCCGCCAGAAACAACGGAAGAATCTTGAGTAGAAAACAATCTAAAATTAGCATACTCTACAGGAAGATTTTTAGAATCTCTTACCATCATGGATATCTTTGTCTGTGAATAAGACAGGCCAAGATTCAAAACCATAATTAAAACAAGGGTAAGGAATTTCATTTTTCTAATATTAGCCTGCAAAAATAACAATTCCATTGAGATCTACTTGTGTTTTTTTTATGTAATCGTGAGTGTGAAATATTAATTTTCATTGTGTGAAGCTAAAAAATCTTTTTTTATTTAAATTTACAGCAATAAATCAACATATTTGAAGAAAAGGAAAATTCTATATTGGATAATTCAGCTCACGTCTTGGGGGGTGTTTTGTTTTATTTTGGCTATCGCAAATATTGTAAATGAAAAAGAAAATGTGGAAGCCATAAGCAAAATCATTAACAAGATTTTCTTTTTATACATCTTTTTGATCACGATTTCTCATACTATGCGCATGGTCTTGATTAAACGTGGCTGGTTAGATTTAAAAATTATTCAATTAGTTCCAAGAGCTATCGGATTAGTCATCATCGCCTCTTTATTTTTATTAGCCCTCAATGAATTCGTTAATTTTTTCATATTTAATGAAGTCATTTCCTATCTGGAGTTTTTTGTCAATATTTGGATGTACTCTCTTTTATTGCTTGTATGGCTTGCTATATATTTAACGAACCATTTGTTAGATAGATCACGTATTCAGGAGATGAATAATTTGATTCTTCAAACTAGTCAAACTAAAACAGAATTAAAAGTGTTGAGAGACCAATTAAATCCTCATTTTCTATTCAATTCATTAAATAGCATCAGAGCGCTGATAGAGACTGACCCCTATCATGCTAAGTCAGCGATTACTAACTTATCTAACTTACTCAGGAGTTCATTAGCTTTAGGGAAAAAGACTTTAGTAAATTTGGATGAAGAAATATATTTGATAACAGAATATTTAAAATTGGAGAAAATAAGATATGAGGAGCGACTTCATTATGAGATTAATAATAATGTACATGAACCCGTCATAATCCCTCCTTTTTTACTTCAAGGAATGATAGAAAATGCTATTAAACATGGAATTTCTAGGTTAGTAAATGGTGGAAATATTGAAATAAATATTAATTTTAAAGACGATAAATTATTTCTTGAAGTAATTAACAGTGGAAAATTCTCTCAAGAAAAAGAAATAGATAAACCTGAGAGTAGAGTTGGTGTAGAGAATACAAGACGTAGATTAGATTTATTATATGGGGAAAATGCTCAATTTAATATTCAAAATATCGAAGGTGACTTGGTTAAAACCACTATTTGGATAAAAAAGAGTCAATTAAATCGAGAGAAAGATTAAAATAGTATATATGAAAGCTATTATTATAGATGATGAAAGATTAGCAAGACAAGAGTTGAGATTGCTATTAAAGGATTTCAGTTCATCCATTGAGGTGATTGGGGAAGCAAGTAATGGTGAAGAAGGGATTGCCATGATTCAAAAACACCAACCTGATTTGATATTCTTGGATATTCAGATGCCAGATATGAATGGTTTTAATATGCTAAGCAAATTAGAGGAAATTCCAAAAGTTATCTTTGTTTCAGCATACGATGAATACGCATTAGATGCTTTTAGAGTAAATGCACTCGATTATTTATTAAAACCAGTAGATCCTTCTCAATTAAAGAATGCTATCGATAAGATTAGTAACGATACAGAGTCTGACTTCTATTCACCTGTCAAAAATGAAAGAGAAAATAGGTTATTGACAAATGAAGATAGAATCTTTATTAAGGATGGAGAGAAGTACTTTTTCCCCTATTTGAATGAAATAAAATATTTTGAAAGTCAAGGGAATTATGTAAAAGTGTACTTTAAGGAAAATAAGCCTATGGTACTTAGAAGTCTCAATGCTATTGAAGATAAATTATCCAGTGAGAACTTTTTCCGAGCAAATAGAAAATATTTGGTAAATATAAGTGCCATTAAGAATGTAGAGAATTGGTTTAATGGAGGATTAAAAGCTATATTAGAGGATGATACAGAGGTTGAAATATCAAGAAGACAAGCTAGACGATTTAAAGATATTATGTCTTTATAATTTTTTTATTATTTAAATAAATTATAAATTTGTCTTTTTATTTTATTGTTTGTATTAAAAGTATATTTAATGACTAATATTTTTGTAGCCAACCTAGATTTCGGAATTACTTCAGAAGATTTAAAAGCAACCTTTTCTCAATTTGGAATTGTAGAATATGCTCATGTTGTTTATGATAATAAGACTAAGAAATCAAAAGGCTATGGATATGTGGAAATGCCTGAAGAAAGTGATGCAAATAATGCAGTAGCAGCATTACATGGTATAGAAGTAAATGGAAGAATATTAGATATTAAAATTGCTACTCCAAAAGATCAGCGTGTAAAATCTCCAAAGCCTTCTAAATCTGACAAACCAAAATTCAATAAATTCAACAAAGAAGATGGTTTTAAGTCCAAAAGACCTTTCAACAGTGAATCTTCTTACAATAAAGATTATTCCTCATTCAATAAAGAAAAGAAAGAAGACACTGTTAAAGTAAAAGAGAATCGAGTGATGCGCCCTAGAAGAAAAAGAATGGGGGAATAATTAATAAACAATCTTATTGCATTTCTTACCTGGGAAATAACTCGGGATGTAGCGTTTTATAATGCTCTAACTTTCCTTGGATATACATGATTAAATCATAGTCCGTAGCTGTTTTTAGGAAATGCTCATCCATATTTAAGAAGTAAATAAAATTATCAAAGTTTTCTTCATCCAAATATACGACATCATAAGATACGTAGGCTCTTAGAAGTTCCTTAACAATAGCATTCATATTGTCCTGATGTTCCATAGAGGCAACAGCTTGTTTTGACCGAGCTGTTTTGCTAAATCGTTCATACAAGGCTGTGATTGGACTTTGTAAAACATTAATTCCTGTTACGGTTCTTGTTTCTTGCATACTAAGCGCCTGTCTTTCTTCTTTAATTTCAGATAGTGATTTAATGGGGTGTATATCTACAGCTTCAAAAACTTGAATATTTGGTCCCAAATATATGATAGTATCTAGTTTACAATGATTCTCAGGTGCTACTGCTATGATATATTTCTTGTTGTATCCTTTTACTGAGAATGCTATTTTATCTCCAGGGCGAACGTAAACAGCAAATGTGCCGTCAGGATGACCAAAAACACCTTGCTTGGTTGTCATATTGATTACCATTAAATTATAGAAACTCTGAACAGCATTTGTATCAATAACTTTCCCTTTTAGGTATATTTCTTCACATTGGGAATAGAGCGCCTTAGGAATTAAGAAGATGAATAAAATATATGGTAATACTTTCAACATATAAACAAAGATATTATTTTAAGCATAAATTAAGCCATAAATAGATATACTGTTAACATAATTTATCTATTAGCAGGTGATAGATTACAGCCAAAGAATTTTCACAAAGGGCGGGAAGCTAATTGTCATATTATATTAGATATCTATTTAATATACATTTGTAACCAAATACGAATTACTCAATATACAATTGTAAACAATATTCTTTTTGGAAGAACAAATTAAAACCCGTAATTTTGTAACGAATTTGAGAAATATGAAAAAGGTTGTAGTTGGTTTATCAGGTGGAGTTGATTCCAGTGTGGCCGCGTATCTACTGAAAGAACAGGGATATGAGGTTGTTGGTTTATTCATGAAAAACTGGCATGATGAATCGGTAACTCTTTCTGATGAATGTCCATGGATAGATGACTCAAATGACGCCCTACTCGTAGCTAATAAACTCGGTATACCATTCCAAGTGATAGATTTAAGCAAGGAATACAAAGAACGTATCGTAGATTATATGTTTCAAGAATACGCTTCTGGTAGAACTCCTAATCCTGATGTACTTTGCAACCGTGAGATTAAATTCGATATTTTCCTCAAACGTGCACTTGAATTAGGGGCGGATTACGTGGCTACTGGCCACTATTGCAGGAGAAGAGAGAATCCAGATGGAAGTTACAGCTTATTAGCCGGACTCGACAAGAGTAAAGATCAATCTTATTTCTTATGCCAAATCAACCAGCAGCAATTAAGCAAAGCCTTATTCCCAATTGGAGATTTACAAAAGAGCGAAGTTCGTAGAATTGCCCACGAACAAGCATTAGTTACAGCTGATAAAAAGGATTCCCAAGGCTTATGTTTTGTCGGAAAAATCAGTTTACCTGTATTTCTACAACAACAATTGAAGAGCAAAAAAGGAAAAGTAATTGAAATACCAGAGGACTTTCAATCTTTAAAAGATTATCACGCTATTCCAGCTGATTTTGAACATATCGAAGAACTTGTTAAGCCTTTTGAATTCCATGAAAATGATGGAATACCCGTAGCTGAACACCAAGGAGCACATTTTTACACAATAGGTCAAAGAAAAGGATTACAAATAGGTGGTCGTCCCCAACCTTCTTTTGTTCTTCAAATAGACGTGGATAACAACTTGGTTTACAGTGGACAAACTGATTCTCATTTTGGTTTAAATAGAATGGCATTAAAGATTGATAATAAGACACTTATATATGTAAATAATTTAAACATGTTTAAACCTGACGTAGTTAGCAATGTATTAGTGCGAATTCGTTACCGTCAATCTTTACAAAGTGCCCGCGTCCTTGTAAAAGAAGAGTTTACATACGTTTTATTTGATCAATTACAACGTGGGATTACTCCAGGTCAGTTCTGTGCTTTCTATAGCGATACTGACGAGTTATTAGGCTCTGGAGTTATTGAGCAGTAGAAGTATCCGTACTTACTGGCTGAGTTTCAACGTATGAGTTATCATCATAATAAACTACAATACGAGTGATTCTTTTAGGCCTTACAGGGCTTATAATTGTTTTTTGAGGCATTACCTCTCTCGTTTGTTTAACCTCTGTTTCCACCCTTTCTATTTGCTTTTCGCCTGTGATCAGCCAAACAGGGTCAACTTCAGGAAATTTTCGAAGAATCTTTTCAATGAAATCAATGCTAGGCTTGTTTCTTCCTGTTAATACATGAGAAACGCTAGAGCGTTGAATCTCTATATAATCTGCAAATGAACTATTGGTGTGCCCAGCTTTACGCATTATCATTTTTAATCTATCTGCTATTGCCATACTTTTGATTTATATACAAATGTAATATAATATTATTACAAAAGTAAATTATTATGTTTTAAAATAGTTACAAAAGTAAACTAATTAATATACATTTGTATTCAATGGAAAATTGAAAGTTATTATTATCAATCATCTTATTATGAGCTATTAGCAGTTACATTCCTACTAATAGCTATCGGTATTCAACTCTCCGCTCTCCACTTTCAATTCTCAACTATCCTAGGCTGACTCCTACTCTATTATGCTTCCCCTTAAAATTTGGGGCAAAAAAATCGGGATTGAGTTTTTCAATCCCGATTTAGAACAACTAAAACTATGGTTTAAAAATTAATTCATGATGAAACCACATGAATGCAACCTTTCTTGATTGATTTTGTATTTTGGATATTTACGAACAACATCCATAATTTCTGCTACTTCATCGATAGTGATTTTCTTCTCTCCTTTCTTTATATCACTTAAATCATCAACGATTTCCTTTCTATTTAAAGCTATTACAAAGCGATTTTTCAAACTTCTATTAATCATTATTAAATATTTGGTGAGGTTTTGTACGCAACTTTTTTAGTTAGGTTACAAATGTAGATTAATTATGATCTTATTTTCTCTTGAAATGTGTTGTATTTCTTTTTACGAGTACGCTTTTGTGTCTTACCAGATATGAAATAGATCATAGATGCTATAGCTATTATCATTCTACCAATCACTTTCTTTATTCTTCGTTTTATTTTTGGCTTATATGCCTTGATTCTTTCACGTACGCTTTGTTTGTCTTCGTTATTTGGAAGATTAAAGAAACGTAAGGCTCTAGCAAAAAGAACCTCTTTCAGCCCTACCCTTTTAATATTGGAATAAGATAAATCTTGGAAGCTGTGAATAAATTCTTTAAGTAAAGCACTTAATAATACATACAACTTATAACTTAATTTAATTAAGTGAGTTTGTATCTCTTTTACATCATCTACTATATCCTGGTAGCCGATTTCCTTTTCTATCATTGCATTCATAATTTGTTGTTTTATGCAATATTACGTTGTATTTAAGTAACCATTTTTAAAATTAAGCAGTATAACATTGTTAAGTAGAATAATTTAACTTAATTAAGTAGGTTAAGTTAAAATTAAGTATATTTGAAAATATTAAGCTGAAATTAAGTGCGATTTGCAGGTACATATCACCCTATTGTTTATCTTACTGAGAGATTAAAAACTTATTTACAAGGTGTTACTCAGGTAGATGCTCTTTGGGTTGATTACAATAACAACCTCTATACATTAAATGATAAAGCTCCCCTCAATGAGGAATTAAAAGTAAGCGCACAGAGAATCCGAAATTCTGCAGATGTTTCTTGCTGGTCAGATACGATGGATATCTTTCAAAAAGATTTGCCATCTAAAAAACAACTTACTTTAGATAGTGAAGATGAATTAAGAGTACTCAAATTCTACTTCACCTCTCCGATTGATGGTAAAAAAGATATTTTATTGTTCTCCTTCCCTGATAATCTTTTCTTGCGTAATATAAATACGACATTTAAAGGGATAACTACAGACGAAAAGATGATTTTAGAAAAGATTCTTTATGCTGTACTGCATGCAGATTATCAAAAGGCTATTGAGGAACGACAATTTCTAGCACAATATCAAACCATTCAGGAGAAGTCACAGAATAAGCTAAAGAAACTATCAGAAGAAATTCAAGAAACTCAACGTTTATACAGCAATGCAATACAAAGCATTATACATGATTTCAAAAGACAGTTGGAAGATGAATTGAGTTGTGAGATAGAGTTCCCAGATGAAACCATTTATAAATTGGCTCGAGAACGACTCGCTATTGAAGAGATTCAGGATACTGTTAGAAACGCTGTATTTTTAGCATATAATTTTAATACTTCTTCTATAACTTTAAAAATCACTGAAGACCTTATAGTTATTCAAGCCAAAAATACCACAACTTCACATAAGCAGAAAGATACAAATGCTCACGAAGGAAATAAAGTAATACAATTATTAGACAGATATGAAGAAGCAGCAAATAGAGTGCTTACTGGAGGAAATGCTGTAAACGCTAGACTTTTAGCAGCTAAATTAGACCCTCCTATCACTCCACCTGCTATTACTGATGCTATTAAAAAGAATAGACATAAAATCTCCTATTTATTCAAACAGTATCCAGAGCGATGGAATATTATTCGAAAATCCATTCGTCCACTTACACATATTGATACAGAAAACGATTTAGGAAAGCAATTTGCCTCCTAATCTATTCTATTTCGTTACAATCAGTTTAATACTCTTAGCTGTTCCTCCATCGTGTAGCATTACAGAATAAAACCCTGAAGAGAGTCCATGGATTTCAATGGGTACATTTTGCTCGCCTTGTAAAGCATGATCAGCAAACACTTCTTTCACCAATGTTCCACTTACATCATAGATACGCAACGTATATCTTCCTCCTTTTGCATTGAATTTAAGATTTGTATATTCACTTGCAGGATTTGGGTATAATGCTAGACCATCTTTGTTTTTAGTCATCTTATCAACACTCAAATTACAGCTATTCAATAAATCTAAGAACTGAATCTGGTGCTCAAACAAAGGAGTAATATCTTCTTCGGGAACCATAAACCAATCCTTTAAGATAGAAGCGTACACATCTCTGAAATCAATTTGCATAGGAACACCTGCCTGGTTGACAATTTGATCTGAAATTTGAGGATTAGAACCAATAACAGAAGCACTAATACATTCACCAAATAAGAACATTGGCGCAGCATCTCCATGATCACAACCATGAGAAGCGTTAGAAGCTATCTGTCTTCCAAACTCAGAGAAGGTAAATCCAGCTACACGGTGTTGAAGTCCCAATAAATTAATATCATCTTGGAAAGCAGCTAAAGCTGAAGATATTGTACCGATTAAATTGGCATGCAATCCAGTAGTAACATCACCTTCCTCAACTTGACCACTATGCGTATCAAAACCATCTAGATTAATGATATATACCTTGGTTTGTAATCCACCCGAAATCATTTGTGCTACATATTGCAATTGTTTTGCAACCATATTATTTGGATCGTACAAAGAGGACAAAGTGCTACCAGCATTTGCTGCATTCTTAATACGAAGTCCATACGCATTGGTCTGCTCTATCAAGTTGTATAAATACGTCATATGAGAGCCAAAATATGTTCCATCATCTACAATAGTATCATTCGGAAGTGTCGTAGCATCAAAAGGATCTGCAATCGCTTGAGAGAAATTTGCCATCAATCCTTGACATGTTTCTGAAACATTATATCCCATACTTATGGCAAAAGGATCTGGATATTGTGCATTGGGGTAATCATCAGGATAATTTGGATAGTAATCATCAAAATGACGTCCTAACCATCCACGAGATTGGTATGGATCTTTAGCTCCTCTTGTCCAAATATCCATCGAGCGAAAATGCGAACGATTTTGTTCAGGATATCCTACATTCTGAATAATCCCTAATTGACCATCTTCAAACATATTTCGCATACCAGACATACTAGGATGTAGTGATAAATTAGATTGACTCAAGCTTAACACTTGATTTTGCGGAATTAGAATATTTTGTCTTTGGATGACCAAGTTATCATATTGATCCAAAGGGATGACCGTATTCAAACCGTCATTTCCACCATTCATTCGGATAATAATCAGCACCCTATCCTCAGCGCTCTTGTCAAAATTGAAAAGCTTCTTTTGAATAGCTTGGTATTTAAACTTATCTAATACTATTGGCATACTGGCAGTAGCCAAAGTTATGTTTTTTACAAATTTTCTTCTTTTCATAAGTTTAAATTAAAAAGTTTGAAATTCAGGGTAAGTCGCAATACGAAGGATAAATTGTTCCATTTTTTGCTTGATCGGTTGTGATAAACTTGGATCGCTTGGAGAGGCATTATATGCATTGTATTGGTATGCCCAAACAGAATCTGCTTGACCACCTGTTAAAATATATTTTAATGTGAATTTCTGTGTTAAATTTAGAGGTTTTGGAACCAAAAGAGAGATAATATCATCTACCACGGTATTTACATCTGAAGGATTGGATAAGGAATCTAGTAAGCCTAAAGCGTTCACCTTAAATGAATTACCATTCACTTCAATTCCATTCATCATAGTAAAGAAATAAGAAATTTGCATTCTTGTTTTGATGTGTGTGGAATTCACCCATAATTTAGTAAAGCTCGGTGCTTGATAGTATGCTGTCCAACCGGAAACAGATGGGGGTTGACCATAAGATTGACCTAAATTATCTCCCACGCCATATAAGTATAAATACATTTCATACGTTGTTTCCAAATCAAAATTGATTACCGAATTTGTGCTATTAATCATGGAAAATATCATTTCCATAGGACTCTTAATACAAGATCCTATTAAATTAACATCATAGAAATGCTGAGATTTCAATAAAGCTTCCATAACAGGCAAAATTTCATAATTATTATTAATCATAATTGTAGCCATAGCTGGAATAATATTTTGCTCAACTTGATCTGTTAATTCATAATTTACAAAATAGCGGTATAATTTACGAGATATAAAACGAGCCACTTCATCTTGTTGGAAAACTATATCTATATAATCAGAATATTCATTGGCTCCATTAGGTGAAACTGTTTCATTGTTCAAACGATAGGATAATTGTTTTACAGTTCCATCGTGTAAGATTGGCATAAAATAAGACGTTACGCTAGATTCTGTGGAACTTTGTATGCCTTTAATAGTATAACCAGTAAAAATTTTTGCCCCAGCTGCCACGTCTTGTTCTGTATAATTCGAATAGTCACCAGGTCCTGTTTGTAAGCCCTTCCCTATTGAAAATAACTCCAAAAACTCACGAGCATAATTCTCATTAGGTGAATATACATTGTTCGTTGCTCCATTCTGAAACTCCAACATACTAGGATTAATGGTTATCTCCTTTATGAAGTCTTTAAAATTACCTAGTGCATATTGATGCACCAATAAATGATAATCTAAGGTAGAACGTTGATCTGCAGCTATTGGGCAGGCAAAGTGATTATGCCAGAACAAGCTCATTTTTTCAGTGATACTTGTATCTTGATTGTTTAAGCTTTTCATTGCCCAGGCAGCTAATGATTTTAAACGAGCTGTGTTAGTTGCTTGAATACCTGCCACATCACCAGGATATACTGAATTATTCCACGGTTGACCAAAAGGAGCAATTCCTTCATCTGCATCATAAGTCAGGGGTAAATCCATAACTTTAGGTGTTAATAAAGTAGTTACTGTGGCATCCAATCCGTTTGTAACAGCATCCTGCAACTGTTGAAAAGTAGGACCAAATAAAGTTCTCCTCAATAAATGTGCTGCTTGTTGCTTTGTCCAAGTTCCTGTATAAGGATCCAGACTATGATTGGTTGGGGGATTAATAACTGATGCTGGCATAGTTTATAGTTTTAGATTTGAAAAATAAATTATTTTTCTTAGAATTTACCATAAAATTGCAATTATTTTGCTTTTTCTGATGATAATTATGAATTCAACAAGCACTACGTTATTTCTTATATAAGAACATCATCTTATTAACCTCGATTAGATAAACTCCATTTTTCAAGTCTTTGGAAGAAAACGATTGCTGTTCTTCTAAGTTTATTTCTTTTAATAATCTACCCGAAATATCATAGATAACAATTCTACTACCTATGATATCACAATTAGAAAATACAATGACTTCATCGGAAGATGGATAAGATTTGAATTCTACAATTAATTCTTCTTCTATTAATTCAACATCCTCTACTGATATACATTGTTTTTTATGCAATAGAAAAGGCGATCTGAATGTACCTGATTTTAATCCATATACGGGATTATTTACGATATCATTTCCATACTCAGATAAAGATTCAAATGTTCCATCTGTACTCATTCTTCGGAGTTCACAATTATCATTATCCCAACTCCAAGCCAACCAAGGAATATCATATTGTTCGCATAATTGAAGTAAAAAGGAATAATCTAATTTGTATTGACAGTTTTTTGAATCATCTTGATAATTAGCAAATTCACCTATAACAATCGGATAATCTATATATAAGGTATTTGTAATCAATTTCTCCATGCGTGTAAGATTGTTGCCTGCGTAATAATACCAATATGCATGTGCACTAAAAATTAGATTTTTTCTTGTATCTGCTTCCATCAATGAAGAAGCTGCTTTATCAAAAATGGTAATATCCTGACCGCAATCTGGCGCATCGATCATAAGTGGAAACTCAAAATTATTCGCTCGTAAATCTCGAATAATCTGGCTATATACATTAATATATCGTTGAACTGCCTTCCCCGGAAATCCTGTCCATTTCCTTTTGAGTGCTTCATTTGCAATGTTCACAATTATATATTCTTTATGCTTTTGAAGTACTTCTGCTACATCGTTTCGTGTAAGATAACGAGCTAATTCCATCAATGCTTTTTCATCATCTGAGCAGGTCTGATCATGCAATTCCAGTATGGGAATCATTTTATTCCGAGCACAACGAGCTATGATTGTATCTAAATTAGCAACTGTATATTCCGGTTTATTACTGTTGACATACCACACTAAACGTACACAGTTGGCACCCGTTTTCTCAATTTCTTTTAAATTATCGTTGTTTACATTAGCTCCCCAATCGAATGGTGCATAGTTAACTCCTCTTAGGAGTATAGGTGTTCCACAAATATCATAAAGGATTTTACCTGAGACATACATGGTGGAATGTTGGGCTACTATAAGAAATGAAAAACTAAGAATAGTTATAAATAAGATGTATCTAGGGTATTCTCGCATGTTATGTATTGTAAGGGCAAAACTATCCAAAAAATATTAGTAAAAAAATATCCTAAATAATATACATATTTTGTGAAATTATTATTTTTGTATATGCGATTTTTTGTTCACATAAATTTGATTGTCTGATGATATATTCCTTCCTCAGAATATTAGACAAACAACGCATAAATATCCATATCCATTTTACACACCCCAAAAAATCACAATACCTCTTTCAGGTATTACTATTACTTTATTTCTCAAATAATAATCAATTAAATATAAAACAATGACAAAAGGTAAAATGCTCTATGAAGGGAAAGCAAAACAGGTTTTTGAAACTGAAAAACCGAATGAAGTAATTGTTCGCTTCAAAGACGACGCAACTGCATTTAATGCACAGAAACGCGGAACAGTTCAACTCAAAGGAGAGATGAATAATGCTATTACTTCTCATATTTTTGATTATTTGGGTAAAAAAGGAATTGAAACACATTTTATACAGAAGTTAAATGAAAGAGAACAATTAGTTAAAAAAGTCCACATCTTTCCATTAGAAATGGTTGTTCGAAATTATTCTGCTGGAAGTATGGCGCAACGCTTAGGTGTTGAAGAAGGTATCAAATCCCCAGTAACTATTTTTGATATTTGCTATAAAAAAGATGAACTAGGTGATCCACTTATAAATGATTATCATGCTATCTTTTTAGGAATTGCTACTCGTGAAGAACTGGATGTTATCTATACATTAGCCGCTAAAATTAATACACTACTTATCGAATTGTTTGATAAAATGAATCTTCGTTTAGTTGATTTCAAAATTGAGCTAGGAAGAACAAGCGATGGTAAAATTGTGTTGGCAGACGAAATATCTCCTGATACCTGTCGATTATGGGATAAAGACACCCTGAAAAAATTAGATAAAGATAGATTTAGAAGAGATTTGGGCGAAGTTACTGAAGCTTATGTGGAAATTCATGAACGTCTATTAAAAGCAATTGGCTAAATTCTTTTTATGAAAAAGAAACAATTTACTTCAAAAAATGCATATCTTGATGCATTTACACATTCTCCATATCAAAGGAATTCTTTAAAAAAAGAAGAGCCTTTTGACTCAATTTCAGAAGAGTGTGGAATTTTTGGGATTTATTCAACACATCCAATTGATACGTTCTCCCTCTCTCAATTTGGACTTTTTGCACTGCAACACCGTGGACAAGAAGCGTGTGGAATATCTGTTTTAAAGGATGAAACAATAGTTAATTTCAAGGACGAAGGATTGGTTCTCGATGTATTTAAAATGATCCCTAATCCAGAGGATTATATGGGAAATGCCGCAATAGGACATACCAGATATACAACAGCAGGAGATAAAAAGAAATATAATTTCCAACCTTTTTTTGCGAAAAACGAATACGACCAGATTATTGTTTCTATTGCGCATAATGGTAATCTTACTAATGCAGATGGATTGCGCAAAGAATTGGAAGACGAAGGCGTGGTGTTTAAAGCCACTTCCGATTCAGAAGTCATTTTGCGGTTGATTCAAAAGAATCTAGAACTCGGTTTGGAAGAAGCCATTAAAATAACCATGAGCAAAATCAAAGGAGCTTATTCGGTAGTTGGTATTACCCAAGATACGATGTTTGCTTTTCGAGATGCGTTTGGCATTCGTCCTATGGTGTTAGGTACTATTGACAAAGAAACCTATGTCATTGCTTCTGAATCAGTCGCGTTGGATGCTGTAGGCGCGCAATACGTTCGAGACGTTCTGCCAGGGGAAATAATTTTTACCAATAAAACAACGAATGGCACACATAGCGTCATGATTGATGGAAAGAAATCAAAGCGTATATGTTCGTTTGAATATATCTATTTCGCACGCCCCGACTCGGTTATTGAAAACATCAATGTGTATGAGGTACGGGAAAAGTCAGGAGAAAAAATCTGGACACAAAACCCAGTAGATGCAGATATTGTCATTGGAGTACCTGATTCTGGTGTGCCGGGAGCGATTGGTTTTTCCAAAGCTTCAGGTATTCCTTTTTATCCAATTTTAATTAAGAATAGGTATGTTGGTCGGAGTTTCATTGTACCTTCACAGGAAATGAGAGAGCGGGTGGTTAATCTAAAACTCAACCCCATTGCTTCGGCTATCAAAGGTAAACGAATTGTAGTTATCGATGATTCTATTGTTAGAGGAACAACTTCCAAGCGTTTAGTAAGTATTTTAAAACAAGCTGGAGCCAAAGAAATTCATTTTAGAAGTGTTTCTCCTCCTGTCATTGCTCCGTGTCATCTAGGAATTGATACTCCTACAAAAGATGATTTAATCTCCGCTAATATGAGTATCGAACAGTTGCAAAAATACCTCAATGTAGATTCGCTTGATTTCCTGAGCATTGACAATCTAAAAGCAATCTTAGGTAGTTCCGATTATTGTTTTGGTTGTTTTACGGGAAAATATCCGGTAGATAAGGAGTAATAATGGTTTATTGTGAGCCGATTATTCAACTTTTTTCTTAGATAAAAATTTAAAAATAACTGGTGTAGTTACCAAAAGCATAATACCTATAATGATAAATTCTAAATTATCTTTTACCCAATTGTTATTTCCTAATATATATCCTATTGCACAACTATCCGAAAGTTTGAAATTTAAAAAAATGTCTGAAAAATCCTTTATTTTTGGTTTCGACTAAAAAACAAATTTTATGGGACTTTTCAGACGATGCAAAAATAATAACAAACCTTTAATTCGCCAAATAATAGATTTCGTACCTCGTTGGATGTTGGAGGCTTGCTCCAAACAGTTTCAAGGTGACAAAGGCTGTAGTAAATATAAAACTTACGACCAGTTTGTGGCAATGACTTTCGGACAGCTGAATAAATGTTTAACATTAAGCGATATTTCTACTGGTTTAGGTGTGAATGAGACGTATATTAAGGACTTAGGCTTATTACAAAGTCCTGCACGTTCAACAATGAGCGACGGTAATAAAAAGCGGAATTGGAAAATCTATGAAACGCTATATTTTAGACTCTTAAAACACTATGAACGCATTTTAGCAACTAAACATCAAAGCAAAATCATTGAGGAAATTAAAGACCAAAAAATTAAACTCATTGATAGCACCACAATTAGCCTCTGTTTATCGATGTTTGATTGGGCAAAATTTCGGACAGCTAAAGGAGGAATTAAAATCCACACTTGTTGGGATGATTATTTAATGATTCCTGATATGATAAATATAACTGAAGCCAAAATGCATGATCGCTATGGTTTATCTCAACTTATTTTTCCAAAAAACACCATAATCGTTGAGGACAGAGGCTATTTTGATTTTCAATTAATGTTAAATCGAATACAAGCAGAAAATGTTTTTGTTACAAGAATAAAAAACAACACTGTTTATGAAACCATTCAAGAAATAGAATTACCCGAAGTCGATGATCAAGATATCTTAAAAGATGAAATTATCAAACTTTCTGGTCAGAAATCGAAAGATTGTGGTATCGACCAGCATTATTTGAGATTAGTACATGTTTACAAACCAGATGAAAACAAAGTAATTGAAATTATAACAAATCAATTAGAATGGAAAGCTAGGACAATCGCTGATTTGTATAAGAAACGATGGGATATTGAACTCTTTTTCAAAGCAATTAAACAAAATCTACAATTAAAGACATTTATTGGAACGAGTGAAAATGCTGTAAAATCACAAATTTACATTGCTCTAATTTCATATCTTATACTTGAATTGATTCGTAGAACCACAAAAAAGAAAGTACAGTCATTCTCTAATTTTGTCGAAAAAATCAGAATTTGTTTACCTTTTTATCTCTCCTTGAATTATGTGTGTGACTCAATTTCTGAAGGCGCTAAGAAAATTAAAAGAGATAAACCTCCTAAAATATTTGATCAATATGACTTATTTTCTCAATAAAACCCGATATAATGACGATTTTACTAAGATATAGAAGGAATTATCAAGATTTTTAAAAACTTTCGGATGAATGTGATCCTATTGTCATTAAACTTCCAACCCATAAAATACCCCCAATAATATTGTAGTAGGCAAATTTCCTATATTCCATCTTTACTGTTCCTGCAATAATAGGTGCAAAGGTTCTTACAATAGGTAAAAATCGAGCAATGGCAATAGCAAAACCACCTCTTTTATCGTAGAACTCCTTTGCTGTTGCAATATGTTTTCTTTTTAAAAACCATGTATCTTTATCCCTATTTATAATATGTGAAAATTTATTTCCAAACCAATACCCAAAGAAATTGCCTAAAATGGTTGAAGTCATAAACATAATCATCCAAAAAGGCAGATTGAATAGACTACTTTCAAACGGATAGTGTACTTCATTTGCCGAGGCAATCACCATTCCTGAAATAAAAAGCAAAGGGTCTCCAGGTAAGAAAAACCCAACGATTATACCTGTCTCAATAAATAAAATTAAAAGAACTAAATAAAGTCCGCCATTTCTCATTATCCAATCTGGATCTAAGATATGTTGAAATGTTTCAATAATGACTTCCATGTTTTGAAGGATTTTAAGGGTTAATAGTTAAGAAAATATAGGCTACGAGATTCACTAATAGAACTACTCCATATACAAAATTACTCCGCCCACCAATTAATGAAAGCATTACTGTAAAAATGGAAATGACCAATAAAATGATTGGGAGAATCTCAAGCCCTAGCACAATTGGAAAGTCATAGATATAACTTGCTACAGACACTGCAGGGATTGTTAATCCAATGCTAGCTAAAGCAGAACCAAGAGCTAAATTTAAGCTCGTTTGTAAGCGGTTGTTTCTCGCAGCACTTACAGCGGCAATTCCTTCAGGCAATAGAATAACCATTGCAATGATGATTCCCACTAAACTTTTCGGAAGACCATAACTCACCAATAAATCTTCAATCGGATGAGAAAGTGATTTTGCCAATAACACAACAATAATCAGACTAATTAACAAAAACACTAAACTGATAACTAACGACCAATTGGAAACATCATCCATTTTCGAGTGTTTTTTATTTGGCTCATCATCAGTTATTTCAGGAATAAAATATTCGCGATGTTGATTGGTTTGAGCGGAAATAAAAGCGACATAAATTGTTAAACACGCAAAAATTTCAAATATCAATTGTGAACGGGTGTAAAAAGGACCAGCATGGCTATTGGTAAACGTAGGTAAAATCATTGTAAAAGCAACGATAGACACTAATGCAACCAATGCAATTTTGACCGAATGAAAAGAAAACGTTTGGGTATGAAATTTTCGGCTACCGATGAATAAAGAGAGTCCGACGATTCCATTGAGAATTAACATCACTGCGGCATATACCGTATCTCTGGCAAAGGAGGCATACTCAGAACCGCCCGTAGTCATTAAAGAAATGATAATTGCCACTTCAATGATGGTGATAGAAACAGCCAAGATAATCGTTCCGAAAGGTTCTCCAACCCGATGAGCCACAATTTCGGAATGATGAACTGCACTCATCACACACAAAATCAGAAGAATACCAGCAATGGATTGATAAAAGATATTGTCATCTAATAACCCTGAATAATATAACCCGCTGGCTATAAGAGGAATTGATGTAGTCCATTGATAGAGTTTTCTGATTTTTTTCATTCAATTGATTTATTTTCGTTTTATCAATTGCCAAAATTATGTTTATCTTGTTTTTTTTTAATTATTAAAATGTTATTTTTTCACAAAAAAAGAATTAAAAACTCATTTCTTTATTATCAATGTAGATGGAATGTGCGACAACCAAAGGCTTTTTGAATCAACTAATTTCTTCCAGCTCCTTTTGACTTAAAGGTAGAACAGTTTCAGAACCTTTTATTTGGAAAGTTTCAACGGTAGTTTTTGGTTGTGTGACTATGGATTTTGTGGCATTACTAAATATTTTGGGAGAAGAAAAAAATAAGTTTTGAAGACGAAGCTACAAGAAACAGTAGTACTACAGTGTTTAGGCTAGAGAACTAAAAAAATGAATTTGTTTTTAACACAGAATCTATGTGGTTTTTTAAACTCGCTCCGCTCAAACACTAATTTTTGTTATAGTGATTACACTGTTTTGGTACCGATTAAAATTTATGCGACATCCCAATCACGGCAATAATTCCAATAGAAATACTTATTTAAAATCGCAGATTAAAAGCAGATATCCTTCTACTCTTTCATAAAATTTTTAGTATAGCCTGATTTTGTTTTCGTTTTTGGAATTGCACGTAGCAAGGATATTCCGGTCAATAGTATTATCTTTTCAATTAAAATTGGTACAAATATTCTGATTCATTTGAAAGGCAATAAAGTCGTCAGTGAACATTGTAAAAATTACCCACATTCAATAATTGTCAAATGCATATATCCTCAAAAAATCCATTATTTTTGAAAATTCAATTTCAAAAAAATGGCAAAAAAATTCGGAAAAACCTGGTGGGGAGAAAAATGGTTGTTGGCATTAAATAACATCGATTACAGTAATCGACTTCCACGAGGGGCAACTTATGCAAGGAAAGGCGCAGTACAGCAAATAAAAATTACTGAAAATAGAATTTCAGCCAAAGTTGCTGGAAGTAGAAGAACACCTTATAAAGTTGATATTATTCTACCGCCTTTTTTTGAACCTGAATTAGGGAAATTTATGGATGCTATTGCCAAAAAGCCATTCATTATTTCCAAATTATTGAATCGAGAATTGGACCCATCTTTATTGGAAATGGCCGAGAAAGAAGGCTTGAAGGTTTTTCCACAGCAATGGACGGATTTCAAGATGCAATGCAGTTGTCCAGATTGGGCGGTGCCGTGTAAACATTTGGCTTCGGTAGTTTATAAACTAAGCGAAGAAATAGACAACAATCCGTTTCTTGTTTTTGAACTCCATTTGCTCGATTTAATTGACGAATTGAAGAAAAGAGGATTGAACATCAATTCAGAAGTAGTAGAAATTCCAGTTTTGACCGATTTTTTCTTTGAGAAAGGAAAAACAAAATCGAAGAAGAAATTCGAATTTGATAATCAGAACGCTTATCAAAAACTTTCTTTTGCTGCACTTTCACCCATTCATGAATCGCTGTTTTTGCTTTTAACAGAAAATCCTGTTTTTATGATAGTAATGCCGACTTTAAAGAAAAATATGCCAAGCAAATTCAACGAATTGTCAAAAATGGACAGCGTATTCTTAGTGGGAAAGTCAGCTTTTCTAATGCATTAAAACAAGCAGAAAAAGACACATCTTCTGTGAATAAACACAGTGTAAATAAAGTTTTGATTGACGAAAATTTTGATGCTTTAATCAAGATTAATGAAACTAATTTCTCTGTTCGGGATTTTATGTTGGAAATCAGTCAAATTCCATCTAATAAAACCTTGGATTATCAACCGTCCACGGCATCTTTGCATACGTTATTTCATTTGGCTCTTCATCTGGTTTCCAACGGTGCAATTGTTCCTCAAATTGTGATAAAACCAAGTAAACAATACGGGATTCGTTGGTTGCCTGCGTTTATCAGTAAAGATGTAAGAGCATTAACGGAGAAAATGACTGAAATTTTACCACCAGATATTTTTTGGTGGCAAACTCCGAAAACTGAAAAAATCATTGAGAAAGATACAACCACTAACTTATTGTCGGTTTTCATTACCGAATTGATGGATTTGTTGTCAGGAGAAGAAACGCAGGATGTTTTTAATAATTTATTTTTCAAAAATCAAGAATATGCATTTGATGCCCCAGGGGAAGGAGCGTCGGCTGGAGGAATTCAAACATGGTTGCAGAAATACTATCTGACGCAAGGAAAAATAAGACCTCAATTAGTAGTTTCAGAAGGCATTAACGACAGTTTTTTATTGGAAATTAACGTAACTGGATTAGATGAAACGTCAGAAGAATATATTCCGTTACGGGAAATTCTTTCATTAAAAAAATATGAAAACCAAAAGTTGGAGGTGCTACAAACCATGGCTACACTCAATGATTTTATTCCAGGTTTGGAAGCGTATATCAATAGCAATGGAGCCGACTTCATGGAAATGAATACCGAAACCTTTACGCCGTTTTTACTTCTTATGATTCCAGTAATTCGTTTGCTGGACATGGATATTTTATTACCCAAATCTTTGCAACAAATTTTAAAACCAAAGCCGAGTGTAAAATTAAAAGCAAAATCAGGGAAATCATTCTTGAGTATTGATAAAATGCTTGAATTTGATTGGCAAGTTGCCATTGGCGATACCGTGATGAGTGAAGATGAATTTAGAAAATTACTCAAAAAATCAGACGGACTGATAAAATATAAGTCGCAGTATATTTATGTTGGGCAAGACGAATTGGCAAAACTTCATAAACATTTTTCTTCCACGAATGAACTTTCTGCTTTTGAGATGCTACGAGTTGCGCTAAGTGGCGAATATGAAGGCGCAAAAGTGGCTTTGGACAAGGAAGTAACCCAATTGATGAAAGAATTGACAGAAGTAAAAGAAATTCCTTTGCCAAAAATCAATGCGACACTTCGTCCGTACCAAAAACGAGGTTATTCCTGGATGTATCGAAATGCCAAAATTGGGTTCGGTTCGGTACTTGCCGATGACATGGGATTGGGAAAAACTTTACAAGTTATCACCACCTTACTGAAATACAAAGAAGATGGAATGCTCGATGAGAAAAAAGCATTGGTGATTGCCCCTACAGGATTGCTAACCAATTGGCAAGCCGAGATTGAAAAATTCGCTCCATCACTTTCTGTGTGTTTATTTCACGGAACAAATAGAAAAGTAGCGGATGAATATGATATTTTACTTACTTCCTACGGAGTTGCTCGTTCAGATGCTACGAATTTAAAGAAAATGCCTTGGCATTCTGTAATTATCGACGAAGCCCAAAACATTAAAAATCATGATACGGCACAATCAAAAGCTATTAAAAGTATCAAAGCCGATAATTTTATTGCGATGAGTGGAACGCCTGTCGAAAATAGATTAAGTGAATTGTGGAGCATCATGGATTACAGCAACCGAGGGTTTTTGGGCAATGCAAAAACGTTTAAGGATGATTTCGGAACGCCGATAGAAACCTACAATGATATTGAAGTTGCTGAAAAATTGAAGAAAGTAACGGCTCCATTTATGATGCGGCGTTTGAAATCCGATAAATCCATTATTAGCGATTTACCAGACAAAATAGAAATGGATGTTTTCGGAACTTTGGCAAAAGAACAAGCCAGCCTCTACGAAAAAACTTTGGAAGAAGCTTTAATGGCCATCGATGCGATTGATGCTACAAATAGCAAGGAATTATTTCACCGACAAGGTTTAGTTTTACAAATGATTTTGGCATTGAAACAGATTTGTAATCACCCTACGCAATTCTTGAAAAACAACAAATTAGACGCTTCGTTAAGTGGAAAAATGGATTTGCTTTTCGATAAATTAGATGCCATTCTTGAAAGCGGTGAAAAAGTATTGATTTTTACACAATTCAAGGAAATGGGCAATTTATTACAGCATTTTATTGCCGAGCGTTATAACGAAACACCTATGTTCTACCATGGTGGTTGCAATGTGAAGCAACGCAATGAAATGGTGCATAATTTCCAAAACAATCCAGCAGATAAAATCTTCATTCTTTCCTTAAAAGCCGCAGGAACGGGATTAAACCTAACCGCAGCCAATCATGTTATCCATTACGATTTATGGTGGAATCCCGCAGTAGAAGCCCAAGCCACCGACAGAGCTTACCGTATCGGACAAAAAAGCAATGTGATGGTGCATCGTTTCATTACCAAAAATACTTTTGAGGAACGCATTAACGAGATGATTCAATCCAAAAAAGCACTCGCAGAAATGACGGTTTCGACAGGAGAAAATTGGATTGGTAATTTAAGTAATAAGGAGTTGAAGGAGTTGTTTGAGATGGGGTAAATGCGTATATAAATAGCAGCATTAAAAATAAAAAGAGCGAATAAGAAGTAAATTAATTCTGAAATGTTGACTTTCTATTTTATTGAAATTTTAAAAGTCCTATTAAAAATGTGATAGATCACACGAAAGTCCTTTGAAAAATGTGATAATTTACACAAAAGTTCCATGAAAAATGTGATACTTGTTGTTTTTATCGTATTTTTGTGGAATGGAAAGAGCGATTTTAACGAAATTAAACCATTGGAAGCAAGCTGATAATAGAAAGCCTCTCTTATTGAAAGGTGCTCGTCAAGTTGGTAAAACTTGGGTTATGAAAGAATTTGGTCGTAAATATTATGAACAGGTGCTTTATATCAATTTCGAACGAGATAAATTATTGCAAAATTTATTCAAAACCGATTTTAATATTTCCCGAATTTTAACTGCTTTACAAGTTCAATCTGGAATAGACCCCAAGGCTGAAAATACACTTATTATTTTTGATGAAATACAAGAAGCTGAAGGTGCATTGACCGCCTTAAAGTATTTTCAGGAGGAAACGCCTGAGTATCATGTTATTGGAGCCGGTTCTTTATTGGGAATTGCATTGAACAAATCATCTTTCCCTGTTGGTAAAGTTCAATTTTTAGAGATGCATCCCATGAGTTTTTCAGAGTTTTTGGAAGCAATGGGAGAAGGTCTTATTTTAAACTTGTTGAAAGAAAAAGATTGGAATTTGATGCAGACTTTTCATGAGAGAATTGTCGATTTATTAAAGCAATATTATTTTGTAGGCGGAATGCCGGAAGCCGTTAAAAATTATGTTGATCATCGAAATTTTGAAGAGGTGAGAAAATTACAAAAAGATATTTTAACAGCTTATGAACTTGATTTTTCAAAACATGCACCTCCGCAAATTATACCTAAAATAAGGATGGTTTGGAACAGTTTGCCTTCACAGTTGGCAAGAGAAAATAAAAAATTTATTTATGGTTTGGTAAAAACCGGTGCAAGAGCGAGAGAATATGAAGACACACTGAATTGGTTGGTGAATTACGGTTTAATTCATCGTATTTATAGAATCACCAAACCTGGATTTCCGATTCGCTCGTATGAGGATCTGAAAGCGTTTAAGATATTTGCTTTGGATACCGGACTTTTAGGAGCTTTGTCGGGTTTGGATGCTCAAATTTTACTTCAAAAAAACAAGCTTTTTACAGAATTTAAAGGTGCGTTGACCGAACAGTTTATTTTGCAACAACTTATTAGCGAAAATGAAATTCATCCTAATTATTGGTCGAATGATACATCGAGCAATGAAGTTGATTTTATTATAGAACATCAACAAAACCTGTATCCGTTAGAAGTGAAAGCAGAAGAAAACCTACAATCAAAATCGTTAAAAAGTTACCATCAGCATTTTGAACCAAAAATGAGTATTCGAACCTCTTTGGCTCATTTCAGAAATGATGATTGGTTAATCAATATTCCGTTGTATGCCATTCGAGAAATTCAGTCGATGATTCAGGGGGTGGAATGATTCTTTGTCGGATACTTTTCAAGTAATTTTGCACACATATTAGATAAAATAAAATTATCTTAGCACCAACAAAAAACAAAGACTATAAGAATAAAATAAAAAATAGATAAAATATTAGCGTTACTAGCTAATTTCTTTCCTCATAAAATCGCCAATTTTAGAGTACAGAGAGAAAAAGCGAAGGGAATGCGCCTGTATAGGCGTGTTCTTTGCTGTTTTTCAATTCTGTACAGGTGTTTGGCGATACCGATGAGGAAGAGAAGATGTAAATGCAAAGACACGCTTCTTTTTTTTAATACAGGCAAATATGAAATTATACCAAACTCTCGAATCCCAACTCAAAAAAGAACCCAATTACGTTTCTGACAATGGCGAACTCAAAAAATGGGTAGTTATTAGCAAAGCGCAAAATTTTGATGAAGAACTTATCGCCCTTTTGTTAGAAAATGAAACAATAAAAGCCTATTTCTTTAAAGAAATTGTAGGCGTAACTGTTTTTAATCAAGTTTTATTTCTTCAGTTTTTAGAACAGAAAAACTACCTCAATGACAGTTATACCCAATTCAAAAACAAAGTGGGCTTAACCATTGATGGGAAATACCTCAAACAACGCAACGAAGTAGCTTTAGTTTGGCCATTTAAGGATTGTATCTTGGAAGGCGGACAATCTCGTGAAGAAGACAAACGAGAAGAAATTTTCTTTAATGAAGTTTTGGCACAAGATGAAATTACGCAATTGTTAGAACCAAAGGTGTTGACCAATGCTAAACATTTTTCTAGTGATGGAGAGAAACCTTTTGAAAAATTCAACAGAAACGAAGAAGGAACAATTACCGACAACTTGATTATCAAAGGGAATAACTTATTGGCATTACACTCTCTTAAACAGGAATTTGCTGGGAAAGTAAAGTTGATTTATATC
Organism: Brumimicrobium sp.; assembly: GCA_023957385.1. NCBI lineage: Bacteria > Pseudomonadati > Bacteroidota > Flavobacteriia > Flavobacteriales > Crocinitomicaceae > Brumimicrobium > Brumimicrobium sp. Next base: position 1,911,538 of record JAMLGZ010000001.1, read on the forward strand.
GATCCGCCGTATAATACAGGAGGAGATTCATTCGGATACAACGATAGATTTAATCATTCTTCTTGGCTGACCTTTATGAAGAGTAGATTAGAGGTGGCGAAAGAAATGCTTTCGAATGACGGAAGTATATTAGTGCAAGCAGATTGGAATGAGATACATTATTTAAAAGTATTACTCGACTCAATATTTAAACGAGAAAATTTCAGGAATGAAATTATTTGGGCCTATCATGGGCCTGGCTCACCAAAAATGAAACAATATAATAGAAAACATGATACTATTTTATGGTATTCAAATACTGATACTTGGATTTTTAATGGTGATGATGTTCGTATGTCTTCAGAGGTACACGTAGGAGGTTTTAATAATGAAATGAGTTCTTCTGTTAGTAATGAATATACGAATAAGGGAAAAATACCGGAAGATTGGTGGGAATTAGGACGAGATAAAGAAGAGTTTGTACAAGAGATGAGTGTTCTCTATGATGAATACGAAAAAATTAAAAATAAAGATTGGTGGAAAATGGCGGTTGCAGCAAGAATTAGGGTTGATGGACAAAGACGATCAGGTTATTTAACTGAAAAGCCATATAAGTTAATAGAAAGACTTATTAAGGCTCATACAGATGAAGATGATTTTGTTCTTGATTTTTTTGCTGGTAGCGGAACTACAGGTTTTGTTGCAAATTATTTAAATCGAAAATTTATATTAGTAGAACAACTTGATAATACGCATTCAATTATTGACAAAAGATTTAAAGGGATTGATTACACCTACCTTGAACTCAAAAAATACAACCAAACCTTTATCGAGCAAATAGAAATAGCAAAAACCACCGATGAATTATTAAGTATTTGGGAGCAAATGAAAGAAAAATCATTCCTCAATTACAATGTAGATATTCAAAAACAAGAGAAACATATCGAAGAATTTAAGTCACTTACATTGACGGAGCAAAAACAACACTTGATTGAGGTTTTAGATAAAAACCAGTTGTATGTGAACTTGTCGTCATTAAATGATGAAAAATTTGAGTGTACGGAGGGGGAAAAACGTCTTAACCGGGATTTTTATGAAGGAAAATAACTATCTTAATGTTAAAACCACATAGATACATAGAAAAAACTATGTTCCTATGTGGTTAGAAAATAAATAAACTGTGTATGTACATAAAAAACTATGTCACTATGTGGTTCAAGAAAAAAACATGTGGTTAAACTATAAATTATGGTAACAAAAAAATATTTAGATGAATTAACTTATGAGGTAATCGGAAGTGCAATTGAAGTTCATAAAATAATGGGTAGAGGCTTATTAGAAAGTGTATATCATCAATGTATGATAGAAGAGTTAAAACATAGGAAAATTAATTTTCAAACAGAGATGAAAATCCCCGTAGATTACAAAGGTAAAACACTAAATATTGATTTCAGATGTGATTTGTTTATTGAGAATTGTTTGGTTGTGGAACTAAAAGCAGTTCAAGAAACGAATTCTATTTTTGAAGCTCAGTTGCTAACCTATATGAAACTATTGCAAATCCCTAAAGGAGTTCTTATCAATTTCAATTGCTCAAACATTTTCCATGAAGGACAACAAACTTTTGTTAATGAATACTTTAGGAAATTAATTTAAACCACATAGATACATAGGAAAAGACTATGTTACTATGTGGTTCAAGAAAAAACAAGTGGTTAAAAAAATAAACTATGGCATTTTTATACGACACATTATTACAAGAATTTGGAAAGAGAGAAATTTCAAGAGTTGAAGTTCCTTCGTCGATTTCCGATAATTTAAAATACCAGCAACGCCCGTATCAAATCGAAGCTTTTCAGCGATTTATATTGTGTCATTCCGAGAATTTTGAAGGAAAACCAAACAAACCCTTGCACTTGCTTTTCAATATGGCAACAGGAAGTGGAAAAACGCTAGTAATGGCAGGTTTAATCCTACATTTATACGAAAAAGGATATCGCAACTTCTTGTTTTTTGTGAATAGCAACAATATTATTCAGAAAACAAAAGATAATTTCTTGAATAGCAATGCTTCTAAATATCTATTTCAAAATAAAATTGTCATTGACGGAAAAGAAGTGCAAATTAAAGAAGTGGAGAACTTTGATGAGGCAGATTTACAAAATATCAATATCAAATTTACCACGATTCAGCAACTGCATATCGACCTAAACAATACAAAGGAAAATAGCGTTACTTATGAAGATTTTGAAGACAAAAAAATCGTGTTGATAGCCGATGAAGCTCACCATTTGAGTTCGGGAACAAAAAGTGGTGATTTGTTTGGAAGTTGGGAACAAACAGTTGTCGAAATTCTCAATCAAAATTTTGATAATTTACTATTGGAATTTACAGCTACATTGGATTATGGAAGCCGTGAAATCGTAGAGAAATACCAAGATAAAGTGCTTTATAAATACGATTTAGCTCAATTTAGGATTGATAAATATTCCAAAGAAATCAATTTGATTCGTTCACAATACGATGAAAAAGAACGGATTATTCAAGCTTTGTTACTGAATTTATACCGTCAGGAATTAGCAAGTTTACACAATATCAATTTAAAACCTGTTGTTCTTTTTAAGGCAAAAAAAACGATTAAAGAATCAGAAGAAAATAAGCTGAGATTTCATCAATTGATAGATGAACTTTCTGAACGAATGATTGAACTAATACAACAGACATCAACCGTTTCTATTGTTCAAAAAGCATTTCATTTTTTTGAAAAACAAAACATTTCTAAGACTGAAATTGTCAACCGTATTCAACGTAATTTTAAAGAAGAAAACTGTTTGAGTGCGAATAATGACAATGAAGCTGAGCAAAATCAAATATTATTGAATACTTTGGAGGATGAAAACAATCCCATTCGTGCGATTTTTGCTGTTCAGAAACTAAATGAAGGTTGGGATGTGCTGAATTTGTTTGATATTGTGCGTCTATACGAAGGTCGAGATGGAAATAACAACAGACCAGGAAAAACAACGCTTTCTGAAGCACAATTAATCGGTCGTGGTGCGAGATATTATCCTTTTGCATTGGAAGTCGGACAAGACAAATACACCAGAAAATACGATGATGATATTGCCAATGATTTAAAGGTGTTAGAAGAGCTGTATTACCACACCAAAGAAGACAGCCGCTATATTTCTGAATTGAAAAAAGCATTGATAGAATCGGGAGTTTATGAAGATGAAAATAATTCTACGATTAAACAATTACAGCTAAAACTAGATTACAAACAATCGGAACATTATCAGAATGATTATGTTTTCTTCAATCAAAAAATACCAAAAAGTTTTGACAACATTCAATCTTTTTCAGATATAGGTGTAACGAGAACCGATTATCGTCATACACTTTCTTCAGGAATCGGAAAGATATCCAGTGCGTTTTTTGAATTGGAAAGTACAATTTCTGATGTAGAGGTTATCAAAACAAAAGAAATTCCGCTAGCTAATATTCCAAAGCATATTATTCGCTATGGGTTGAGTCAGTTGCCATTCTTTTATTTCGACAATCTTTCGCATTATTTTCCAAACATCAAATCCTTGTCTAATTTCATTGAAAACAAAGATTATTTAGGTGGATTGAAAATAACTTTTAAAGGAACACATCAAAGACTACAAGCAATTACGCACTTTGATTATTTACAAGCCATCAACGGACTTTTGCAAATGATTGAAGCAGAAATTAAAGGAAATTCGACAGAATATGAAGGTTCTGAATTTGTAAAGAAATATGTGCATCAAGTTTTTAAAGACAAAGAAATTCGAGTACCAATAGGTGATGAACGAGAAAACGGACAAGAAGATTTAGTCCTCAATGAGCCTTGGTATGCTTATAATGCCAACTATGGGACAAGTGAAGAAAAGCGATTTATTGAATTATTCGCTCGAAAATTTGAAAGTTTACAACAGCGTTACGAAGATATTTACATTCTTCGAAATGAAAGAGAATTAGCAATTTACGACAAAAAAGGAAGAAGATTTGAACCTGATTTTTTATTGTTCTGTAAGCAAAAAGAAGAAAATGTCGCTTATCAAGTTTTTATTGAACCAAAAGGGCAACATTTGATTGCACACGATAGATGGAAAGAAGATTTCTTAAACGAAATAGCAAAGGATAAAACCTTGATTGAAATTCATTCCGATAAGTATTTGTTGACTGCCGTTCCTTTTTATAATTATAACAATGAAAATGAGTTTGCGAAGATATTGATTGATGTTTTGGAAAATTAGATGAATCTAAAAACAGTAAGTTATGGGTACAAAGAAAAAAAATTGCTTGATTAAAAGGGTATTACTAAATATTTTGTGAGAAAATAAAAATAAGTTTTGAAGACGAAGCTACAAGAAACAGTAGTACTACATTGCTTAGGTTAGAGAACTAAAAAAAATGTGTTTCTAACACAGAATCTATGTGGTTTTTTTAAACTTGCTTCGCTCAAACAGCAATTTTTGTCACGGTGATTGCGCAATTTGACTTCCGATTAAAAATTTATGCAACCATCCTATTCACGATAATAATTCTTGTAGAAACATTCATCATTAAAATCGCAAAATGATATCCCATATTCATCTTCTAGCTCTCATAAATTTTTTAGTATAGCCAGAAAATATTAATTTCATTCAAAAACATTTCTTTTATTAAAAACTCTACGTATATTTAATTTAAGTTAGATTAAAAAAGTAGAATGAAAGACAAAAGATATAATTTATTAGGAAATTCTGCATTGTTTAGAATTAGGATAGAATCCAAGAATAAATAGAGATAATATAAGTGGAAATTTTAATAATAATAGGTCTAATCCTTCTTAATGGAATATTCTCAATGGCAGAAATGTCCTTAGTTTCTTCCCGAAGATTTAAATTAGAAAAATCCCAAAAGAAAGGTCATAAAGGAGCTAAAGCAGCTTTGAAACTTACAGATAAACCTACAAGATTTCTAAGTACGATTCAAATAGGAATAACTTTAATTGGAATTTTACTTGGAATTTATAGTGGAGATAGTTTAGTTAAGAATTTTGCTGGATATTTAGACCAATTTGTTTTCCTGCAAGGTTATTCTCACAAGCTGGCAACAGTGATTATTGTTTGTGTTGTAACTTATTTCTCTATTGTATTGGGTGAACTTCTACCAAAAAGACTAGGCATGACTTTCCCTGAATCCATTGCTTCTACATTAGCAATTCCGATGAAGATACTCTCCATTCTAACTTCGCCTTTTGTCTGGCTATTGACTGCTTCTAATGAGGTTTTACTTAAATTATTAGGAATTAATAGTAAATCAAAAAGTAAGGTTTCAGAAGAAGAAATAAAATCTATCATTAAAGACAGTGCAGATGGTGGAGAAATTCAGTATATTGAAAGGGATATTGTAGAACGAATATTTGAATTAGGTGATAGAAAAGTCAATTCTCTATTTACTTATAGAAGAGATATTATCTATTTTACTATTGAAGATACTTTAGACGAAATAAAGTCTAAGATTAATCAAGAAAAACATTCTGCTTATCCAGTTACTAAAGACAACAATATTGATGATATAATTGGAATTGTGCTTTTAAAAGATTTATTTACTCATGTGGATGATGTCGATTTTAATATTATAAACATTATAAGAGAACCTTTATATTTTATCGAAAGTACCTTTGCCTATAAAGTACTTGAGTCTTTCAAAAAAGAAAAGATACACTATGGAATCATTGTGGATGAATTTGGTTTGACACAGGGAATTGTTACCATGGATGACGTGGTGGATGCCTTGGTAGGTGATATGTCTGAAATTGATCAATACGACTACCAAATAACTCAAAGAAATGAAAATTCATGGTTAGTGGATGGTCAATATCCAATTATTGACTTCTTAAAATACTTTGAAATTGAATTAGAAGACCAACACAAACGTAATTATACAACTGTTGCTGGGTTACTGATACATAATCTACAGAATTTACCAAATGTTGGACAAAAAATCATAATTGATAATTATGAGCTTGAAATAATTGATAAGGATGGGCAACGGATTGATAAAATTATGGTTTCAAAAAATATCCCTCGTTCTTAAAAAAAAAATATGAAAAGTAGGAGAAATAAATCAATAAAATCTTTATGTTTTCAGTAAATTACGATTAATAAGATTGAAAAACCTTTAGAAACATACGGTAGGAGATAATATTCAAACATCTTTCTTTCCATCATATTCTCTAAATATACATAGAAATTAGGGTAGTATCGCATTTGAAACTTGAACCTATCTCATTAAATAATTTAAAAAAAATAGTGGTATGAGAATTAAAATTAATTATAACTTAGTAATCTTAAGTAACTTCTTAATTATGAAAAATAATATTTTAATTATTCTATTTGTTTTTGTCTATTCTTCACTTTACTCAAAAGACAATCCAATTGAAACAAATAGCAATCATGACAATACAACTTTTCTTGCAATATCAATGGATGTTGATTCAGATAATTTTGCAAAAAGAACGAGTGAATTTATCCATAAATATGACGATTTAATCAATTTTAGCCCAACTAAGAGATTAACATTAATTGAAGCAAAAAAATTCTCAAGTTTTAAGGATGATAGTGATGAATGGAAAAAAGAATATATAGCAAAAAAAGAAACCTTAAATGATGAGTTCAAAATTGCACATAAAACTACTGGTATAATTGACCATTATAGTAAAACTGCACGATATTCTGAACTCCTTTTAAAAATTGAAAACATAACTTCTAACCTTCCTTTAAAAAAGGAATTGGAAAGAAATGTTCAATATTATATGAATATCTTTAATTCGAATTTCAATGATTACCATAAACTATTCCCCGATTTTTTCATAAGTACAACTGATAAAATTGCCATCTTTTTTGAATTATATAGTGACTTAGGATTTGAGGCTGAAAGTAATTTACTAATCGAAATAGACACAATTTATGCAAAAGAAGAACAACTAATCCTATATAAAACCACACCTGAATTTGAAGCAAATTGTGCCAAAAGCAACAGTAATTTATTGAGTTACGAATACCTCAATACAACCGACAATTCGAGCCCATTTAAAAAATATACTTTCACAAAAGCAACTGTCAATCCAACTTTTTTACGCTGGCTAAACAAAGAAGGATCTATCTTTCAAATTGATACAAAAAATTATTCTATCATAAACATCATTCCTATTTCAGAGCCATTCGGAAGATACAATTGGGGAGTATGGACCGATACTGATGGTACAATTGTTAAAAATGCGTATGCACTAAAACAAAATTTTATTGTTGTTTACAAAGATGTAACATCCAATAAATGTTTTGCTTCAAATTTCACAGCTTCTTTCTTGGAAAAAAACAATGTCTTAGTTAGTAATCAAGATATAAAGTTTACGCACACAAGAATTGTAAGCTGTAAATAACCCGATTCAAAAAAAATCAATACTCAGTGTACGCATAAATTTACTGTAAGTTCAATTAATAAATATAGCACAGGAAAAGACAGTATTCAATTCGAGTTGTACTGCTTAGAGTATTGAATTTATGAAAACAATAAAGATTGGTTAATTGGATTTTTTGTAGATTGCTTGTCATTGACAAACTTTGGTTTCGTAGAAGAAAACACCAATCCATAAGTAGGAAGACCTGTTTATTATCCAAGTTTCATTCTATTGAAGTTGATTTTATATAGCTATATGAGCCACATATTGGCAGTAGTTATTTCTTTATCAGTTTATCTGTCCATATTTTTCCGTCTGTCAAACTTACACATACAAAGTAAAATCCACTTTGTAATTCTTTGATTGAGATGCTAATTTCTTTTGTTGCTGTGTTTTCAGTTTTTACTAACTGTCCGCGAACATCGTAAATTCTTACTTTTGAAATTTCTTTGTCTGATTTTAGACTTACCATTTCATTGCTTGGGTTTGGGAATAATTGAACAAAATTATTCTGATAAACTTCGTTGTCTATTCCTGTCGATGCACATTGCAAGTCATTTACATATTCCCAAATATCGTCATTTAGTAAAAACGGAACTAACGAATTGTTAGGTTCTTCGCCCATTCTTATCCAAACTAAATTTTCACTTGGCACTACGTTTAAGAATTGTCCGCCTTTACCCATTGCAGAAATCATATCACTTGGGGCATTAGGAATTAAAGTACCTGGTATTACCACTTGCAAGCCCGGCACCATATATGACTGTTTTCCGTTCAACCACCACAAATAACCGTAAGATTTGTTTAAGTTTTGTGAAGTAGTTACCATTTGGTTAAAATAAGCGTTGTCCGTCATAATTTGGTTTCCGTTCCAATTTCCATTATTTAAAATCAGCAATCTGTCTTGTCCTGAAATAGGTTTACACATTTATTAACCATAAAAAGTGTAAACAATGCAAAAAAGTAAAGTCAATTTAGGACTAAAATCTTCGGGAGAATTTAATTTAGAAGAACGGAGGCAAATCATTGAAGAATATCTTCAATCAGATTGTACTAAAAGAGAAATCTGGTATAAATATACCGGTCAAGAACATGAAAAAGGTTATCTTTTAAATTGGATGCGTCAACTAGGTTACCAAGTTCCAGAGAAAAGAGTTAAATTTGTTTCGACTAAAACACTAGCTATGAGCAACAAAGCCAAAGAATCGGTAGAAGTAACTCAATTAAAGGAAAAAATTAAACAGCTAGAAAAGGCACTAGTCAGCTCTGAACTAAGAGCCACTGCGTATGAAACAATGATTGAAATTGCAGAAAAGGAGCTAAAAATAAGTATTAAAAAAAAGTCCAATACCAAACAATCTTTACGATAAAAATGCGTCAACCTAAAATAGGATTAAGCAAATTATGCTGGTTGTTTGGTGTTACTCGTCAGGCATATTATCAGAGTTTTTATAGAGCAGAATTTCAAGAAATTGAACAAGCTTTAGTATTAAAAGAAGTCATTTCTATTAGAAATAATCATCCAAGAATAGGAACTAGGAAGCTGTACATTATGTTGGAAAGTTTTCTGCTAGAGCACCAAATAAAAATGGGGAGAGATGCTTTGTTTGACTTGCTTTCCCTACATACTTTATTGATTAGAAGGAGAAAAAGAGTCATCAGAACAACCCAGTCTAATCACTGGATGAGAAAATACCCCAACTTAATAAGAGCATTTATTCCAACTGCTCCTAACCAGTTATGGGTAAGTGATATAACTTATTGGAAAACAGGATTTGGTGTTTTGTATATTTCTTTAATTACAGATGCTTTTAGTCATAAAATAATTGGTTATAACCTAGCTCAATCTCTTGAAGCCATTGAGAGTTTAAAGGCTCTTAAAATGGCATTAAAGCAGGATATATTGTCGCAAAATCTTATTCATCATTCTGACAGAGGGAGTCAGTATTGCAGCTATAAATATGTAAATCTCTTAAATAGTTATGATGTTCAAATAAGTATGACTGAATCTGGAGATCCGTTAGAAAATGCCGTTGCAGAAAGGGTTAATGGAATACTAAAAGAAGAATATTTAGAGTATTATAAAGTAAGAACTTTTAAGCAGGCTAAGGAGTTATTTGACAAGGTGGTTGTTCTGTATAATGAACATAGACCTCACATGAGTATTGGGAATCAAACTCCTAATAAGGTTCATTTAGGAGAGGTGGAAAAGGGCGAAAGGAAATGGAAAACATATTATAGAAAAGTAAATCAAGAACAAAAAAGTGAAGAGTGTGTATAGGTTTTTTTTAGGCATTAAGACCTCTAAAGTATTTAGAAAAGGGCTAACAAAAGTTAGCCCCATAACAAAGTTTAATACTTCGTCGGTCGTCGATTTATCCCTGATAAGTTGCTCCTCAGCAGAGCTTATTTCCGTTTCCATCGATAATGCAAAAATAAATAAAATGTAAATGAATTTTAGGATTAAAATAAAATGTAAATTTATAACAGGATTAAAGAGAAAAAGTGTAAACTTTTTTTAGGACGAGACAATCCGAACCTTGCCATGCTTCTTGCATTACTAAAAAACACGTTATTGTATCCAACCGAAACAAATGTTCCAGTCATTCCTGTTGGGTTTTTGAGTTTTTGTGTTGTATAACTGTTTAGTGTTTGTCCTGTTGCGTTTTCAATTACTTCGTCAAGAAGCGTGTAAGGTCCGTTGTGATATGCCCAACGTGTGCCTGCATCTGCTTTGTAAATTAAACAAGTGTCCAACGTGCAAAAATGGTCGGGAACTCCGTCATCTAACCCTGATGTCATTGATAATTGATGTTTGATAGTTATTTTTTCTTCTTGTGTAGGTGTGCAATCTGTCCAACCCTGACCAAGATAAGTAGAAGTTGTATCGGAAATTGATAAAAGCCCATCTTGCTGAGCAATACCTACCATAAATGCGGTAATTGTTTTTCCTGCTGAAGCCCATTGCCAAGGTGTGGTTTGTGTATGCGTTCCAAAATATTTTTCCAAAACGATTTTCCCGTCTTTTAGCAAAATAAACGCTTTGGTGTTTTCACTTTCCAAAAAATCATATAAACTATCAATTTTTGATTGACAGTAACCTAATGTTTGTGGAGAAATTGTATCCCAAGTATTCCCTGTTGTAGGTGGGAAATAAAGAGACTGTGCGTTAATATTAAACGAAACAAAAGTCGCAACTATAAAAAAGTAAATTTTTTTCATTTCATATTTTTTGTTAAACGAACGAATTGTCAAATGGTTTATTCAAAGTTATCCTTTTTCAACTCGTAAGTGTCGTCCTTATAATTACTGCTAACTATGATTTATTCTTAGTTGTATAGATGATTTTTTTGTCTTCTGATTCAAGTTATACATTTTTCTATTCCTTGATAAAAAGTTTGGAATAAATGGTGTTTGGAGTAATCACCTTAATTAAATAAGTGCCCATTGGTAATGTAGCACAATTTATCATTTTCGTATTTTCTTCTGTAACCAATAACTGGCCTTGCAGAGAATAAATAACCACCTTAAAATTATTTAAAGGCAGTTGAATGTATAATATTTCAGTCGTAGGATTTGGAAAAATCTTTAAATCTGATAATTTAGATTCTTCAACTGAAGCAGTAGAATTTGGAAGTACGATACTAACTACACCAGCATCTTTATCGGTAGCACCCATGGATGAAATCGTATTGTTAAAAGTCAAACTTCCATATAAAATTACATCTAAAAATATGCGATTACCACTTCTGGCAATTTCTCCAAACGTACCGTTCCCTGAATTATTATCCGAAAACTTGGTGAATGATATGTTTCCTTGTTTGTCATATTGCAAAATAAAAGGATAATAATTTCCCATAGCATTAGGCAGAGGAAAGGCGGTAAAATCATTTCCATCTTGCATATAAAGCGTGTCTGTTAAGCCGATTCCCATAACCACTCCACCTTTTCCATCATTTACGATTTCCCCTCCATATAAAATATCATCTGGCGAATATAGGTGTCTTACCCATTGCGAATTTCCATCGGTATCTAATTTCCAAAAATAAAAATCTTCCGTAGCATCTCCCACTATTTGTATTGTATCAAAATTTACAGTCTGGAAAAATGGACCCGCTGCATATACAGATAAGTCATCGGTTGTAGTTAACCCTTTACACATATCATTGCCCGAACCTCCCCAAGTTTTAAACCATCTTAAATTTCCAGTGCTATCCCAGCTTGTCAAATAAGCATCACGTTGACCATTGGACTGAATGTTGTGATGAACATTGTTTTCATCTACAATATAATTAGGACCAATAAAATCACCACCCGCATAAACATTTCCAAGGCGATCAACAGCAATGGATTTTAATTGACAACTGCCTAAACCTGAAATAGTTCTCACCCAGTTTACGTTTCCGTCAGAATCTAAAGAAATTACATAAGAATCCCTTAAAGCGTGATTTGGATTAGTAAAACTGAAGGATTCAAAACTAAAATCACCTAACGAAATAGCTCCTATAATGATTTGACCATTTGTGCCAATGGAAACTTCGTTTCCTCCATCGTCTCCTGTTCCGCCATATTGTTTTGCCCAAATTACATCGCCATCTTTACTTATTTTAGCGATAAAGGCATCAAATCCACCGAGAGAGGTTAGCGTAATGGTATCAAAAGTGATTGTATTTTGAAAATAACCGCTTAAGATTACGTTTCCTGCTTGATCGCAATCAGCATCAAATGTATTGTCTTCTCCTGTTCCTCCATAAAATTTAGTCCACTGTAAAACTCCCAATGAATCGTATTTTGCCAACATAATATCCGCCATTCCATTACTAACGACCCAATCTGGAGAACCGCTAATTTTTAAGGAATCTTCAAATTTTCCACTGATAAAAACATTCCCAAAAGCATCAGCACCTACTGCATCAATTTCATCTTCATTGGAAGGTCCATTTATTTCTCTTCCCCATTCCCATATTCCTGATTGTGCTATGCTATTTGATGTAAATGAAAAGAGTGTAATAATGAGTAGGTAAAATATTTTTTTATTCATAATGCCAATAATAGTTCTAATCAAAAATACAAAATATTAATTGGTTAAGTATAAAACAATCGATTATTGATTGTCTTACAATGAGAATGGCGTGCCTCTTTCTGACGCTAAATATTCTGATTTTAAACCCACGTCAAGAGAAGGGATTTTTGAAGTAACCACAGCTTATGTCAATTCGTTTAGATATATTGCCAATCTTTCAGGCATTGTAACTAACCAAGGAAAGGAACTGATTCCAACCAAATATCTTTGGATTAAATTAACCGACGACGGTGGATATTGTGCTTTAAAATATTCACAGACTTTTCAAATCAAATTTGATGAAAACGGAAAAGAAGGAGAACGCTTCGAAAACAAGTCAAAAAACACCGTATTAGCCATCAGTATAGATGAGTATAGCACTCGGTGAGTATTATTTCACGATAAAAACAAAAGATTTTGATTATTTTTTGTATATTTGAGAGATGGAAACGAGTGAAAAGATACATGATTTTCTAATACGAAACAGAGATCTATTTTGGCATTTTGACAAATCAAAATTAGATACATTGCCTCTTGATGTCATAGTGGAATACATTCTGAATTATGGAAGTCAAGACGATGTCAAAGAATTAATTTCTATTTTTGGTATTAAGAAGGTTTCAGAAACATTTTTCAAGAATACTAAAGGCAGACAACGAACAAATTATTTCCCCGAAGTTTCCAATTTCTTTACCTTATACTTTAACCGGAATGCACACTGAAATTCTAAGTGATGAACAACGAGCATTATTACCTTTCATTCAACGATTTAAAAATAAATTTTATTTGGTTGGATGAACTGCTATTGCGTTACAAATCGGACATCGTTTTTCGATAGATTTTGATTTATTTTGTGAACAACCATTTTCTGTTTCTACACTACATAAAAAAATAGCAACTGAATTTCCAAACTACAAAATACTTCACAGGTCTGAAGACCAAATTCACTATATCTTAAATGGTGTGAAAGTAACTTTTTTTCATTATCCATATCCAATAGAACATCCTTTAAAGTTTGACAAGATTATTACTACACCTAATTTAATGACATTATCTGCTATGAAGGCATTCGCATTAGGTCGCAGAGCAAAATGGAAAGATTATGTTGATTTATATTTTTTGTTTAAAAATCATATTTCTTTGACGGAAACAATTGCTAAGGCAAAGGAAATATTCAAAGATGAATTTAGCGAGAAACTATTTAAACAGCAATTAGTCTATTTCAATGATATTGATTATCAAGAAGATGTTGTTTACTTACCCAATTTTGCCGTTAACGAAGAGGAAGTCAAGACCTTCTTGATTGAAGTAGCGACGAGAGAATTTTGAGCAATTTTCTACCGTTCGTTTTATGATGGAAAAAATGCATCCCTATAACCATTTCTCAATGCGCTTAGTATAGAATCATATTCAAAAGGGAAGATTTACTCGTTTTTCAGCAAAAGCAATAATGTGTCCGTCAATGTCTGCAAAGTAGCAAACTTTGTCGCCCCAATCTCGATTTTTAATTTCACTGATGAGTTTTGCTCCGATTTTTATGGCATTTTCAAATTCGAGTTCGATGTTTTCCACATAAAAATAGAGTTCACACCGTGGTATTCCATTTCCATGGTCTGGATGTGGTGTTTTGTCCGAAAGTATTTTTGCAATTCCTTTGTTGGGCATTAATCCCAATTTGAAATTTTCCGCAAGCTTAAATTCAGCCATTCCCGGAACATTCAGATCGGGTTTTTGTCGAAATAGTTTTGTGTAAAAGTCAGCACTTGCTTGTTGATCATTTACGTAAAGTATCGTTTCTAAAAATTGAATATGTTTCATTTTGTCTGTCATTAAATTTAATTTGCTTAATGATTTTCATTAAAATCAATATCTGTATTTGAATTCGGGAAAGATTACAGTAAATGCGTCTTTTATTTCGGATACCTACTACATCCCCATTGGATCCATTTTAAACGTCATACTCTCAATTACTTTAAGCAATGCCTCTACCGTATCCATTGAAGTTAAACACGGCACACCGTTTTCTACCGATGCTCTTCGGATTTGGAAACCATCTCGTTCTACTTTCTTTCCTACAGTGGTTGTATTCACTACGTATTGCACTTTTCCTTTGTGAATTAAGTCAATCAAATTGAGTTCCTCCTCCCCTATTTTGTACCCGATTTTACACGGAATTTGTTTGCTTTGAAAATAATCGGCTGTGCCTTTGGTTGCCCAAACTTGAAAACCAATATTATGAAAGCGATTCGCCAAAAGCGAGGCCTCTTCTTTGTGCTTATCTGCAACGGTAAACAAGATAGAACCGTGTGTAGGCACTTTGTTTCCAGCACCGACTAATCCTTTATACAATGCTTTTTCCAGAGTAATGTCTTTTCCCATCACCTCTCCTGTGGACTTCATCTCCGGGCCGAGTGAAATATCTACTTTGGACAATTTTGAAAAGGAAAAAACAGGTACTTTCACATAAATACCCGATTTATTTTCAATAATTCCTGAAGAATATCCTAAATCCTTTAATTTTTTTCCTAAAATAGCTTTCGTTGCAAGCTCAGCCATGGGTACTTCTGTGATTTTAGATAGAAACGGTACCGTTCGAGAAGAGCGAGGATTTACTTCAATCACATACACCTCGTGGTTAAATAAAACGAATTGAACATTCATCAAACCAATGGTATTGAATGTTTTTGCCAGTTTAATCGTATAATCTTCAATAGTTTGTATCTCTTCTTTAGTGATGTTTTGAGGTGGATAAACCGCGATAGAATCTCCCGAATGTACACCTGCACGTTCGATGTGTTCCATAATTCCCGGAATAATCACTGTTTCTCCGTCGCTAATCGCATCTACCTCCACCTCTTTCCCAAGTAAATAACGGTCAATTAAAATCGGTTGGTCAGGGCTAGCTTCTACGGCATTTTCCATGTAGTGACTCAATTCAGTTTCGTTGGAAACAATTTCCATTGCACGTCCGCCTAACACATAACTTGGTCGTACCAGCACGGGATAACCAATTTCGTTGGCAATCTTTATCGCTCCTTCTTTTGACGTTGAAGTTTTTCCAAGAGGTTGCGGAATACCTGCTTTCTGCAACCCTTTTTCAAATTTCTCTCTATTTTCGGTACTGTCTAAATCTTCAAACGATGTTCCTAAAATCGAAACTCCGTTGGCTTCTAATTTTTCGGCTAAGTTGATAGCCGTTTGCCCACCAAATTGCACCAATACTCCTTTTGGCTTTTCCAAGTCGATAATGTTCATCACACATTCTTCGGTTAACGGCTCAAAATAGAGTTTATCCGAAATCGAAAAATCGGTAGAAACCGTTTCAGGATTATTGTTGATAATGATTGCCTCATAACCCATCTCCTGAATTGCCCAGATAGAATGTACGGTAGCATAGTCAAACTCCACTCCTTGACCTATGCGGATAGGTCCTGAGCCTAAAACAATGATTTTTTCTTTATCCGAAACTATACTTTCATTTTCTTCTTCATACGTTCCGTATAAATAAGGTGTATTCGATTCAAATTCGGAAGCACACGTATCCACCATTTTGAAAACAGGTAAGATGCCATTGGATTTTCGCAATTGAGAAACCGATTTTTCGGTTGTATTCCAAAGGTGTGCTATAAACGAATCGGCAAATCCCAGGCGTTTTGCTTCAACAAGAATCTCCGTATCATTCGGATGAGTTTGAATTGTTTTCTCAAAGTCGATTAATTTTTTAATCTTCCAAACAAAAAACTTGTCAATTTTACTCCATTCCACCACTTGTTCCCAAGTATATCCGAGGCGCAATGCCTCTCCGATGATAAAAATTCGTTCATCGTCACAAATGCGAATTCGATGTTCAATTTCTTCTTTGGTTAAATCTTGTAATTGCTTCTTTTTCAATCCAATATGATTATGACCAGTTTCCAAAGAACAAATGGCTTTTTGCAAGGCTTCTTCAAAATTTCGACCAATTGCCATTGTTTCTCCAGTAGCTTTCATTTGAGTATATAATCTTCTGTCGGCAGTTTCAAATTTATCAAATGGAAAACGAGGGAATTTAACAATCACATAATCCAAAGTCGGCTCAAAGCACGCATACGTTTTTTGTGTTACGGGATTCATAATTTCATCCAACGTGAGTCCAACCGCAATCTTAGCCGCAATTTTGGCAATTGGATAACCAGTGGCTTTACTTGCCAATGCAGAAGAACGTGAAACTCTAGGATTTACCTCAATAATATAGTAGTTGAAAGAATAAGGGTCGAGCGCCAATTGCACATTACATCCACCTTCGATTCCGAGTGCTCGAACAATTTTTAAGGAAGCATTTCGCAACAATTGATATTCTCTGTCGGACAACGTTTGGGATGGAGCAACCACAATAGAATCACCCGTGTGAACACCCACTGGATCGATGTTTTCCATGTTGCAGACGATAATCGCATTATCGTTGGAGTCGCGCATCACCTCGTACTCTATTTCTTTATATCCGGCAATGGATTTTTCTATCAGGCATTGAGAAACAGGACTGTATTTCAACCCTAATTCAGTAATTTCACTTAATTCGTGTGCATTTTCTGCAATTCCTCCACCGGTTCCTCCCATGGTAAATGCTGGACGTACAATAATCGGATAACCTATCTTTTCGCCGTATTCCAATGCCTCTGCGACTGTGTGTGCAATGTACGATGCAGGAACAGGTTCGTTGAGTTCATTCATCAGCTCACGAAAAAGTTCTCTGTCTTCCGCTTGATTGATGGCCGAAAGTTTTGTTCCTAAGACTTCCACTTTACATTCATCCAGCACGCCCGATTCTTTCAATTTTACCGCCATATTTAATCCGATTTGTCCTCCTAGCGTAGGCAATAATGCATCGGGGCGTTCTTTGCGAATAATTTTAGAGACAAATTCAAGTGAAATCGGTTCGATATACACCTTATCGGCAATATCGACATCCGTCATAATTGTTGCCGGATTGGAGTTAATCAAAATCACTTTGTAGCCTTCTTCTTTCAGAGAGAGACAAGCTTGTGTACCCGAATAGTCAAATTCTGCCGCTTGCCCAATAATGATTGGCCCTGAACCGATGACCAAAATTGTTTTTATATCTGTTCTTTTCATTTTCTTATTTTCAAAAAATTCTACGTTTTTAAAGCCCTATTACCTGTTTTCTTGGTTTTTTTCAAAGGTTTCCATCAAGGTAAGGAAATCATCGAAGAGATAATTCGCATCTTCAGGTCCAGGACTGGCTTCAGGGTGATACTGAACGGTAAAGCAGGGATATTTTTTATGTCTTAATCCTTCGTTTGTTCTGTCGTTTAATGCGATGTGCGTTTCGATTAAATCAGTTCCTTTCAACGACTCTTGGTCAATCGCATATCCATGATTTTGAGCAGTAATACTTACTTTATTTGTTCTCAAATCTACCACAGGGTGATTACCTCCACGGTGTCCAAACTTCAGTTTATAGGTTTTTGCTCCGCACGCCAAACCGATTAATTGATGTCCCATACAGATACCAAAAACTGGTATTTTTCCAAGTATTCCACGTATCATATCTAACGCATACGGATAATCTTTTGGGTCACCAGGACCGTTAGTTAACATCACGCCATCGGGTTTCATTAACAGAATATCTTCTGCTGATGTGGAATGAGGAACAACGACAATGTCACAATCCCGTTTTGACAATTCTCGAATAATGCCTAATTTCGAACCAAAATCTACTAATACTACCTTAAACCCTCTTCCTGGACAAGCATACGCTGTTTTTGTAGAAACGTGTTCAATCAAGTTGGTTGGGAAAACGGTTTGTTTTAGTTCGGAAATTACCTCCTCTGTATTTATCGTTTCATCTACTATTTTTCCTTTCACCGTTCCTTTATTGCGCAACACCCGCGTCAATCTTCTGGTATCAATTCCTTGAATACCCGAAAGATTTTTTCGCTTAAAAAACTCGTCCAAATTCATTTGATTTCTGAAATTGGAAGGAAATTCACACAATTCCTTTACGATAAGTCCTTTGATGGCAGGAGAAATACTTTCAAAATCATCTGGATTGATGCCATAGTTACCAATCAATGGATAAGTCATGCATACTATTTGACCACTATATGACAAATCCGATATCACTTCCTGATACCCTGTCATTCCCGTGTTAAAGACTACCTCGCCCGAGATTTCATTTTCTACGCCAAAACCAGTACCGTAAAAGATTTCACCAGATTCTAACACTAACTTTTTTTTCATTTATCTAATAATTAAGCAAAAAAAAACGAAGCCTTTTGGACTCCGTTTTTATTAAAAATAATATCTTATAAATAGCGATTTCGTTTGACGACAAAACATATAGTTGCTATTTCTCTTTTTCACGGCAACAAATTTAGTTGAAAGTTTTTGAAAAATAACTTTTTCTTTAAAAAAAAAATATACACTTTCATTTTTTCAGGTGTTTAACAAAAAAAAAACAGATGAATTAATGGTGTTTTTTAACCTGAGTTCGATTATTAAATCCGATAGCTATCGGATTGCGTTTAGGTTAATATTAATACATCCATCGTTCCCACCACATTTGAAACATCAGCAAGTACCATATTTTAACACCGTATTCCGATTTTCCATTCATAAAACGTATTTTTAAACGCTCCACTTCTTCGGGGTTAAAGATTCCTTGGGTTTTAATTCTGTCTGTTGAGAGATAATCATCTATTCGTGAACGCCAATCTTCCCGCATCCACTTTTCAATAGGAATAGCAAACCCCATTTTTGGTCTGTCCATCAATTCTTTAGGAATATGTTTATAGACAATCTGCCTTAAAATATATTTCTTTATTCCATTGTTGTACTTGAAATTATCAGGTAATTGCGCAGCCCATTCCACCAATTTATGATCTAAGAATGGCTCTCTCCCCTCTAAACTAAAACGCATTGTTGCTCGATCCACTTTTGTCATAATATCATCCGGCAAATACGTTTGAAAATCAATAGCCTGCATATAGCTCAGCACTGAATAATAGGTTTTTTCTAATTCTGTACTTTGATAAGCCGTTTTCAACGAATTTTCACGTTGGAGAACTAATCGATTCATTTCCAATTCATTAAACTGTGATGACAAACTCCACATCATTTGTTCAGGAGACGGATCTTTCAGCAAATACTTCAACTTTTCATAGCGGTTGGCAAAGTTGTACTTATTTTTCAAAAAGGGAATTTTCTCTGCCTCCATTTGTTCCATTGCAACACTCATCAATTTCCGAAGCACTTTTGGCGTTCTGTTTAATAGTTTGCCATATTCTAGTAGATAATCATAGCGATTATACCCTGCAAAAAGTTCGTCTCCTCCATCCGCACTTAATGCAACCGTAACATGTTGTCTGGCTACTTTGGCTACTAAACTTGTTGGAATAGCGCTACTATCGCCATAAGGCTCATCATAATAATAAGGCAAATCATCAATAAGACCAATGGCCTCTTGGTGAGAACATTCCATTTCTGTATGCTCTGTTCCTAAGTAATTAGCTATCGTTTTTGCATACGGGGCTTCATTTAGTCCACTGTCAGGAACGGCTATTGTGAATGTTTTTAATGTTCGTTGTTCTGCCTTTTGAAGAATAGAGGCTACTGCAACACTGTCAAATCCTCCACTCAAAAAGACTCCTACCGGAACATCGGAAACCATTCGCAATTGAAAGGATTCTTTCATAAGCTCTTCTGTTCTCAAAAGTGCTTCTGAAAACGAAATATCTAATTTAGGCTGATTATAGGCATCATACACCGACCAATATTGCCTCTGTTCTAAGTCAGTCGAATTTTTTTTTAATTCATCAAAAGAAAAATGTATCAAATGACCAGGTTGTAATTTAAATGTATCTTCAAAGATGGTGTATGGAGCAGGAATATTCCCAAATTGTAGATAGAGCTCCACCGATGCTTTTTGAATTCGTTTTTGAAATGTGGGATGAGAATAAAATGCTTTCAGTTCACTAGCAAATAAAAACAATCCATCTTTGAAATAGTAATAAAATGGCTTAACTCCAACACGGTCTCGCACACAAAAAACGTCTTTCTTTTTATTATCAATAATAACAAAAGCAAACATTCCTCTAAACTTGTTTAAGCAAGCTTCTCCCCATTGTTGATAAGCGTGAAGAATCACTTCTGTATCGGAAGAGGAAACAAAAGAATGTCCTAATGTGATGAGTTCTTTCTTTATTTCTCTATAGTTATAAATTTCACCGTTAAAACAAATCCAAAATTCTTCCCACCTCATAGGTTGAGTTCCCCCCTCAGAAAGATCAATAATTGATAACCTGCGATGACCTAATCCAATTGAAAAGTCTGTTAATGTATAAAAAATATGATTTCCTCCATCTGGTCCTCGATGTACCATAGTATGAGTCATTTTTTCGAGAATAACTTCAGTTGAGGTGTTTTGTGCGTCAATAAATCCAGTAATTCCACACATCTTATTGTTTTATATCTTGTTTCTTCACATTCATGTATCTATTCACCTGTTAATTAAAAAGATAATGTATGTTAATCACACCTCAGATGAGTGAATTAATAACTTCTATCCGTTTCAAAATTAATTAAAATGACTTTTATAGATTCTATATTATTTTTTTTAACATTATTTTTTCTAAAACAGGAAGCTTTTTTTTCAATTTAATTAATTTTAACGGATGAATCAAAAGTATATGTATTGTCTTACTTGTACCGATGCACATTCAATATCGCAAATATTAGATAAAAGTAAATGGGTTTACTCAATTTTTTAACACAAGAAATGGCTATCGATTTAGGTACAGCCAATACACTAATTATAATAGACGACAAAGTAGTTATAGATGAACCATCTGTTGTTGCCAAAGACATTCAAACAGGAAAGGTTGTAGCTATTGGTAAGAAAGCCCAGCAGATGCATGGAAAAACCCATAAATTAATAGAAACGGTGTGGCCGCTTCAAAATGGGGTAATTGCAGATTTCCAATGCACCGAGCAAATGATGAGAGGCATGATCAGAATAGCACAACAAAAACGAAGTATTATTAATTCATCTATTCGCATGCTGATATGCATTCCATCTGGGATTACTGAAGTAGAAAAAAGAGCAGTACGTGATTCGGCGGAACATGCTGGTGCAAAAGAAGTATATATGATTCATGAGCCCATGGCTGCTGCAATAGGTATTGGGATTGACGTAGAAGAACCTATGGGAAATATGGTTATAGACATTGGAGGAGGTACTTCTGAGATTGCTGTTATAGCATTGGGAGGAATTGTGAGTGATAAATCTATTCGTATTGCAGGAAATGAATTTACTGCCAATATTGAAGAATACATGAGAAAACAACACAATATATTAGTAGGAGAACGAACAGCAGAACAAATTAAAATTGAAGTTGGAGCTGCAATACCCAACTTAGACAATCCTCCTATTGACTTTGCTGTTCGAGGTCGTGATTTAATGACGGGGATTCCTAAAGAGATAACTGTTAGCTACGATGAAATAGCTTACTGTCTAGATAAATCTATTTCTAAAATTGAAGATGCTGTTTTAAGTGCGCTTGAACAAACACCCCCAGAGCTTTCCGCTGACATATATAAAACAGGTATTTACCTTGCTGGTGGAGGTTCTCTACTGAGAGGCCTTGATAAACGAATATCATTAAAGACTAAATTACCTGTTCATATTGCTGAAGATCCATTAAGAGCCGTTGCAAGAGGTACAAGCATAGCTCTAAAAAAAATCAATCATTATCCTTTTATTATAAGAGATTAAAATATCCTAGCACTTTTACTTGCTAAAATTAATCTTATTACTATTTTTGCGCCCGGAGTAAGTCTTATACGACCAGCTCCCTCTGAATCCCCCAGGATGGGAACATAGCAAGGGTATGAGGTTGTAGCGGTGCGATATGAGTAGCTTACTCCACTTTTTTTTGTATTTAGTCTATCACAAAAGAGATTCTCAAAACTAAATCGGAATATAAATTTTTTGAAGTAACTCCTTATATTCTTTCTCCACATCACTATTTGCTGTAATCCCTCCTCCACTTCTAAATAGAAAATCTTCCTTTCTTTTCTCTATAAATCGAATAGCTACTGCTGAATCCACATTGTATCCATCAAATATCCCAAATACACCCGTATAATAGCCTCGTTTTTGCCCCTCTACAGCTTGAATGATTTCAACGGTTTTCTTTTTAGGTGCACCACTTATTGAGCCTGCAGGTAATATCTTAAGAAATCGCTCTCCAAAATCTAACTGCCAATTCTCAGGCAAAGTACCAGAAATCGCTGTGCTAGTTTGTAATATTTCTCCTTTATGGGTTTTGATTTTATCAATAAATCTAAATTTGTCCACTTGAATGTTTTCTGCAATAATAGACAAATCGTTACGCATTAAGTCAACAATCGTATGGTGTTCCCACGCTTCTTTTTCATTATCTAACAACTGTTGCTCTGCATGAGGTAAAGTGGCGTCTATCGTTCCCTTCATAGGATAGGTAGAGATTTTATTTCCTGTTATTTTAACAAAACTTTCGGGTGAAAAAACAACGAAATCATTTTTAAAGAGCAATTTATAGGAAGCTTTACTCTTATGGAATATTTCCTGTAAACTCAAATTGGTATGAATAGGAGTTGGAAATGTAAGGTTCGTTAAATAAGTATCACCATTTTTTAAGTGTTCGACTACTCTATTTAATTTAGATGAGTATTCTATTTTATTTATAGGGAAGTAATCTAAAACAGGAGTTTTATTAATTACTTCTTCTTGGACATTCGTTTTTCCATTCAAATTGTAAAACACCTCAAAATCTCTTGCTTCATCCAGTTTACATATAAAAGGCTTCTCCATTTCAAAGTCAATCAGAAAAAAATAAGGGATTTTTTCCTTGGTGTAGGTTGACAAAATTTCTGAAAATTGACTTCTGTTCATCTTACAAGCTCAAAAAATTAGTTAGTATTTCCTTCCCATAGGAAGTTAAGAAAGATTCCGGATGAAACTGGATACCATATATAGGTGAAGTTTTATGTTGAATTGCCATTATAAGCTCCTTTGAATAAGCCGTGATTTCTAATTCTTCTGGGAAATCAGTTGTAGAAAGCACCCACGAATGATATAAGCCAACGGAGAAAGAAGTTGGCAATGAGTCAAATAAATCATTTTTTTGCGTTACCTCAATAGTATGTTGTTGTCCATGAATCACATGATCTAAACGTGTGAGTTTCGCTCCGAAATACGTCCCAATAGCTTGATGCCCAAGACAAATTCCAAGTAAAGGTTTTCCGCTTGTCAAACAATACTCGATTACATCTTTTAAAATAGGGTAATCTGCTGGAGTCATGGGACCAGGAGATATTGCAATATGTGTAAAAGAAGTTAAATCCTCCGATCTTAATTCCTCAGAATTTATGACCTGAAAATTACAATTTTCTATTCCACGCAACAAATCAACGATATTAAATGTAAATGAATCGTTGTTATCTATTAGTAATATGTTTGCCTGTTGTGTAATTTTCTGACTTTAAAATATCACAAAAATAATATTTAACTACATCAAATTGTTTTCCTAGAACTTGAAAAATACGTATTTATTTTTTATTTACCATTCATTAAATTACATATACTATTCATACACTTATACTTACGTTTTGTCAAATTAAATAATTCTAAAAAATATTAAATAAAGTTTGTTTTAAAGTCATAACTATCCGAAACTTTTTCAGAAAATCATATTAAAAATTAAAAAACCGAAACAGTCTTCTTAAATTTGAAAATCACGACAAAATTCAAATGAAATGGGACTGTTTCGTAGGAACAAAAATAACAATAAGCCTGTAATTCGTCAAATTATTGACTTAATTCCTCAACATTTATTAGCAAGAGTTATTCAACAGCATAATTCTGACAAGGGATGCCATAAATACAAGACTTATGACCAACTTGTTGCAAATTTGTTCGGACAGCTGTCTCGATGTAGTACTTTAGAGGATATTTCTGTTGGTATTGGTGTGTCGAAAACCTTTATTCGGGACTTAGACTTAAAACAAAGTCCTGCAAAATCAACGATGAGTGATGGGAATAAAAAACGTAGCCACAAAGTCTTTGAGAGTCTGTATATGAGTTTGTTAAGCTACTACGGTAATTTATTGAAAAGACATACTCATCGAAAAGTAGTAGAAGAAGTTAAAAATCAAACTATTCTTCTTCGTGATAGCAGTACAGTTAGCGTGTGTCTAGGGCTTTTTGATTGGGCAAAGTTTCGGACAGCAAAAGGAGGAATTAAAATCCATACGCAATGGGATGAGGCGATGATGATGCCTAACCTTGTGAATATCACTAATGCATCTATTCATGACAGAAAAGGATTTGAAGAAATTGTTTTCCCAAAGGATACGATTATTGTTGAAGATAAAGGATATTGGGATTTTAACATCATTAAAGCTAGGGTGTTGTCCCAAAATGTTTTTGTTACAAGAATAAAAGAAAACACTGTTTATGAAGTAGCTGAAGAATTAGATCTTCCAGAAAATGAGGATCAACATATTTTAATAGACGAGATTATTTATTTGACAGGACAAAAAGCAAAAGAAGTTGGGATAAATCAAATGAAATTCAGAAAGGTTGTAGCCTACCATGAAGAGAAAAATACAACGATAGAAATTATAACTAATAATCTTTCTTGGAAAGCTTCAACAATTGCAGAACTATACAGAAGGCGTTGGGATATAGAAACTTTCTTCAAGCTTTTAAAACAAAATCTCAATGTCAAAACTTTTATAGGAACTTCTGAAAATGCAGTAAAATCACAAATATTTATTGCATTAATTACCTATTTACTACTTGAACTTTTACGAAGAGTTGGGGTGTCAGGGAAAACGGCTTTTTCAAACTTTGTAGAAAAAATAAGAATTTGTCTGCCATTCTATCTTTCCTTAGATTATGTTATAAATACTATCCGACCGATTGTCCAAAAAGCAGAGAAACCTCCTCCAGAAGATGATTTGTGGACAACGGTACAACTCCAAATGTTTTAACTGTTTGACTTTTTTTCTCACATTATGATTATTGACTATTACAAATAGGACGATACAGGATGTTTTGTATCAAATTTTAAAAAACTTTCGGATGAATGTGTTTTAAAGTAAAATAATAGATATATTTGTCATGATTTAGGTGGTTAAGTTAGGTTGATTGCGAGAGGGGAAAACGCCTGTTTTTCTCTCTCGTTTTTTTTTATCCCTTCCTACCGACTATATTATTCCAAATTATTTTAATTGTTCAAAAAAAAAGAGATTTATACGAATTGAATCACAACTTTACTTTATATTTGTACCCCGTAGTTACAAAATAAAATAAAATGTCAAATTCAACAAAATACATTTTTGTAACGGGCGGGGTTGCTTCTTCACTAGGAAAGGGAATCATTTCAGCATCGTTAGCAAAACTTCTTCAGGCCAGAGGCTATTCTGTCACCATTCAAAAAATAGATCCTTACATCAATGTGGACCCTGACACATTAAATCCGTATGAACATGGGGAATGTTATGTAACCAATGATGGCGCTGTAACCGACTTAGATTTAGGTCACTATGAACGTTTCCTAAATGTCCCAACCTCAAGTGCGAATAGTGTAACTGCGGGTAAAATTTATCTTTCGGTAATTGAAAAAGAAAGACGTGGAGAGTATCTAGGAAAAACTGTCCAAGTAATCCCTCATATTACAAATGAAATTAAAGAAAGAATTCAAATCTTAGGTAAGAGTGGAAAATTCGATATTGTTATAACTGAGATTGGTGGAACCGTTGGAGATATTGAATCTCTACCTCATATTGAAGCGATTCGCCAAATGCGATGGGAATTTGATGAGGATTGTATTGTAATTCACCTTACTTTAATTCCATATTTAAGTGCTGCTGGAGAATTAAAAACAAAACCTACTCAACATGCTGTAAAGCAGCTATTAGAATTAGGAGTTCAACCTGACATTTTATGTTGCCGAACAGAACATCACTTAGATATGCCTTTGCGCAAGAAAATCGCACAATTTTGTAATGTCACACCTGAAGCTGTTATAGAAGCTATGGATGCTCCTACAATATATGATGTTCCAATTATGCTGCAACAAGAAGAGTTAGATGAAATCGTTCTTAAACAGCTTAATTTATCTAGAAAATCTCTTCCGAACCTTGACTCTTGGAAAAAGTTTTTATATGATTATAAAAATCCGACCTCTGAAATTACTATTGGCTTAGTTGGGAAATACGTTGAATTACACGACGCTTACAAATCAATTACGGAAGCATTTATTCATAGTGGAACCGAAAACCTATGTAAGGTTAATATTGACTGGATTCACTCAGAGAAAGTAACTAAACAAAATGCTAAAGAAATATTAGGTCATCTTGATGGGGTTTTGGTTGCTCCAGGGTTTGGTTCACGTGGCATTAATGGAAAAATAGTAGCTACACAATATGCTCGAGAAAACAATATACCTTTCTTAGGAATTTGTCTTGGGATGCAATGTGCTGTAATTGAATTTGCAAGAAATGTAATTGGCTGGAATGATGCTAATTCATCTGAAATGTCACAAGACACTAAACACCCTGTGATTTCAATGATGGATGAACAAAAGGCTATTCTCGATAAAGGAGGAACTATGCGTTTGGGACAATTTAAATGTGAGTTAAAACCCAATACAACAGTTTATGATGTTTATAGAAAAGACACTATTCAGGAACGTCATCGCCATCGTTATGAATTTAATAATAAATATATAGCAGATTTTGAAAGTAAAGGAATGAAAGTTACAGGAACCAATCCTGAAACGGGACTTGTAGAGGTGATAGAAGTTGAGAAACATCCTTGGTTTGTTGGAGTTCAATATCATCCAGAACTTAAAAGTACTGTTGAAAATCCACACCCTTTATTCGTAGGTTTTGTTAAGGCTGCAATGGATATTAGAAACAATTCTACTAAAGATAAATTTTAACAGTTTGCTTTACAATTGAATTTGTATCTTTGCACTTCTTTTATTAAAAATAGAAAATAATTTAGATGGATAAAAATACACTCATTGGTTTAGGATTAATAGGACTTATTTTAGTTGTCTTTACATTTTATAACCAACCTTCAGGCGAAGAATTAGATAAATTAATTGCTCAACAAGAACAAGCTGACAAAGCTGCTAAAGAGAAAGCTGATAAGCGTACTGATAATAAAGAAACTGAGGCTAATAAGGTTTCTGTGATTGATACACTTTCTTTATCAAATGATAGTATTGTTTCTGCACCCTTAAATACTATTATTTCCTCTCAAGATGCGCAAGAAGAAACTTATTTTCTAGAGAATAATAAAATCAAGGTTATCCTTACCAACAAAGGAGGAGGTGTAAAAAGTGTATTTCTTAAGGAATATCAAACATATACTGATTTTGCTAAGAACAAAGAAGGAAAAGAAATTAATCCACTTGAACTTTTTAATGAATCAGTAGCAACCAACGGATTGATATTCAGCGAAAAAGATAAGGAAATAAATACGAAAGAAATAGCCTTTCAACTGGATAAACAAACCGAAGAATACATCTCTTTTATTGCGAATTTTGGTGAAGATAAAACTATTGAACAAATTTATTACATTACTCCCGACCAATACCATATTAACTATGAGGTTAAATTAAATGGCTTCGGAGAAGTTAAGCCAAATACCGTACTCCTCGATTGGAGGGCTGATTTACTCAAAACAGAGAGATTACTATCTGAGCAAAGAAGACTCTCTACTGTCTTTTTTAAATCGAGTAAAGGGAAGTATGATTACTTATCAGAGATGTCTGATGACGAGGAAAAACTTGAGGCAGATGCTGAATGGGTAGCATTTAAACAAAGCTACTTCTCCTCCGTTATGATGCCCAAAAGTGCATTCTTGAAAGAAGGTTCTTTCTTAAAGATACATAAGATTGGAGAAAATACAGAGAAAGATTCCACACATATCAAGAGTTATACAGCCATTGTGAATTTAGGACTATCTAATACCAATAGTGCAACAGCTGAGATAAAATGGTATTTTGGACCAAATGATTATGACATTCTTTCTTCTTACCAAAATGGTTCTGAGGATATTATAAATTATGGATGGGGATTATTCAGATGGTTGAATATCTATATCATCCAACCTATCTTTGTTTGGTTAGCCAACTTTGGAATTAATTTGGGAATTGCTATTTTATTATTGACTATAATCATTAAACTAGTCCTAACTCCTATCCAATGGAAAATGTATGCTTCTTCTGCCAAAATGCGAATTTTGAAGCCAGAAATTGATGAGTTGAACAAGAAATATCCGAACAAGGAAGATGCTATGAAGAAACAAATGGAGATGATGACGCTCTATAAAGAATCAGGTGCCAGTCCTCTAGCTGGATGCGTGCCTATGCTTATTCAAATGCCTCTTCTATTTGCCGTGTTTAGATTTTTTCCTGCTACGTTTACTTTGAGGCAACAAGGATTCTTATGGGCCGAAGATTTATCTAGCTATGATTCTGTTTGGGACTTTGGATTTCATATTCCGTTGTATGGTGACCATGTGAGTTTATTTACTTTGTTAATGGCTATTACGACTTTCTTCTATACAATTTTGAATAACAGTACAATGGCACAACCAACTCAGCCAGGTATGCCTAATATGAAAATAATCATGTATATTTTTCCATTCATGATGATTTTCTTCTTTAACAATTATTCTTCTGGATTGAGTTTTTATTATTTTATATCTACTTTGATGTCTATTCTTACAATGATTATGATTAAGAAATTCTTTGTAGATGAAGAGAAATTAAAAGCTAAAATGGCTGCAAAGAAAGCAGATGCACAACAATCTGGAAAGAAGGCTGGAAAATCTAAGTTTCAAGAAAGATTAGAACAAATGCAGAAGGCTCAACAGGAAAAATTAAAGAATAGAAAATAATTTTTTTGGACAGTCATATATTATAACGTATCTTTAAGATATGTTAATAGAAATAAATAACCATAATATTGATTATCGTCTTATTGACGATATTGTGAAAGAGCTAAAGAAAGGTGAAAATATTATCTATCCTACTGACTCTGTATACGCTATTGGTTGTGACTTAAAAAATAAAAATGCCTTAGCAAAACTGGCAAAGTTCAAAGATGTAAAACTTAAGCATGCACGATTTTCTATCATTTGCAAAGATTTAAGTCAAGTACAAGAGTATGTAAAACTCCTTCCCCAGCCTACTTTTAAGCTTATGAAAAGGACGCTTCCCGGTCCATATACCTATATCTTGAATGCATCTAATGAAGTAACCAAACTTTTTGAGACTAATCGTACTGAAATAGGTATCCGTATTCCAGATAATAATATTCTTTTGGCAATTATTGAAAAACTTGGAAATCCATTGGTAACAACATCTTTACACAATGAAGAAGATGAATATTTAGAATATTATACTGACCCTTATAAAATATATGAACAGTTTGACGATCAGATAAACACAATTATTGATGGAGGGTATGGTAAAGTTGAAGCTTCTACTGTAATTGATTGTACGGGAGATGAGCCTGTATTGATTCGTCAAGGAGTTGGAGAAGTATAGTTTAATCCAATTTGCATTTAGAATAAGATATTGATTATCTACCTTAGTTTCCAAACTTTAATTTTTCTATCATCACTAATTGTAGCAAACATATTTTCGTCAATTTTAGCAATACGATTAACTACGTGTCGATGCCCACCTTGTCGAAATTCAATTTTTTCAATAATTGATAAATCTTCTGCATTCCATAGTTTGATGCTTTTATCAAAGCTAACTGATACAATTTTTGTTTTATTATCCAAAAATGCTAAATCATATACAGCAAAATTATGAGCTGGAATATTGAGTAAACGCTTCTCATCTCTCCAATTCCATTTTCGAATATAAGCATCCTTCCCTCCTGTGTATAGATTTTCATTATCAAATAAAGCACAATTCAATCCATCTTCATGTGCTTTAAAAGAGTAGACAACATTAAAGAAATTGGTTTCTAACACTCTTACGACACCGTCTTGTCCACATAAAACGAGATGACTTTCATCTTCATTCAAGGAAATCTCCCTGATTTTACCACAAGCAAATGGAAGAGTTATTAGTAAATCCAAGGTGTTTCCATCCCAAGCACAAAAAACCCCATCTTTATCAGTCGTATAAAACTGATTATTTTTACTACAATACTTTACTGAAAATACGGCACTCTTATGATGTTGGATGAGCTTTATCTCCTCTTTCTTAGCTAGATCTATTACATGAATCTCTCCCCTATTATTTCCTAAAACTAATAGATTTGATGTGGGAGAATAATCTATATTGTAAACAGAGAAATCAGATTTAATTGAAAAATTAGTTTGTTGTCCTGTTGTTACATCCCATTGTGCAACAAATTTGTCGGCACTTGAAGTAAATAGAAATCCATCCTGATAGATAATATCATAGATTGCCCCGTTATGGCCAACTATAGTTTGGATATTGTCAAGATATTTTGTTTTTTGTATCAAAACTATTCTCCATCATCATCTGCTTCAGGATCATCTGAATCGACTTGTTTTAATCTTGCTGCATAATCAGCTGGTAAACTTTCGAAAAATGTATCACCTCTTAATCCTATACGTAAACATTCCAAAGGAATAACTTCGTTTGGAGCAATATTTCCAAGATTCACATCTGCACCAAATAATTTTATAAACCAAACTTGCTGGTTTTTCTGAGGAGCTTCCCACAATATATTTTCTGGTTTTACCTTTGCGATAATTTTATTAATCAGCATAGTATGGGCTGTTCCATTAGGTCTAAACACTCCTACGTTACCACTTTCTCTTCCTTCAGCAATAACTTTCCAAGAACCAGCACTTAATTCATTGCTCATCATTTTAATCCATCTTCCTGGAGAAATTAGAATACCTGAGTCTTTTGAGCCAACTTCAGAAAGAACTGTTCTATTTTGTGATAAGGTTTGTATGATTTCGCATTTTTCATCGTGAGGAATAATGATACTTCCGTCAGAAACTTCTACCAAATCAAGGTCATATTTATCTAACATTCTTTGATAATCATTAAAGATACCTCTTGCATAGAAGGCTTCAAATAATGTTCCTCCAAAATATGGACGAATTCCATTGTCTTTATAGAGTTTAATCTTTTCTTCAAGTTTATTTGTTATGAAGGCAGTACCAAAACCTAATTTAACTACATCTGTAAATTCTCCATTTGCTTCTATAAAGTTTTCAGCTTCTCTTAGACTTAATCCCTTATCCATCATCATGGTGATACCTTTGTTTCTAGGTTTGCTCTCTCTATTAGGGATGTATGTTAATTCAAAATTATTCATTATTTATTTCGTTTTTTAAATTCTTCCATTAGGTTCCAAAAGTAAGATTCTTCTTTCATTTCAGGGAAAAATGAAAAGAATTTTTTTGCATATTTAATGTCTTCTTGTAGTAACTCATCAAAAATCAGTAAAGACTCTGTTTGGTCACCATTTTTCCATTTTGCATAGCAATATATAATTTTAGCTACTCCTTTATTATCCATTAGTGGATGGTCAAACGCTCCTAAGAGTTGCTCTATACTTTCATTATTTAAAAGATGTAGCAAATATTCTTCAATGATATTATCATCAAAAGGAGCTAATTCAAATGCATTTTTGTAAGCCTCCGATGCCAATTCCATTTGAAAATCACTCTGATAAATGTCCCCTAGTGTTTCCCAATACTCTGGATTGTTGCCGTCTATATCGATAGCTAGTTTAATCTCTTGAATTGCTCTTGGAAACATTCCGAGAAGTTTACTTACTATAGCTCTTCCTAGCCAGGCTTCTCCTAAGTTTGGCATTAACTCGCAACTTTGAGAATAATAATCATAAGCAGCTTCTAGATCTCCTAATTCTTCGTGACATTCACCGATTGAACATAATATGATAGGGTCTTTGTCATCAATCTCGAGGCATTTATAAAAACTCTCTAAAGCCTCTTCAATGTTGTCAGCATCAAAATGAGCGGTAGCTAGGCTATACAATGCTGGAATAAAATCCTCATGAATCACAATTGTGTATTCATACGCCCAAATAGCTTTTTCTGAATTACCAATCTTTGAATACGTGTTTCCTAAATTATACCAACTCATGTAAGAATATGGGTTATCATCTATATAATCTAGAAAGCATTGAACAGCTTTGTCATATTCATTTAGTTTTTCATAACAATGTGCTATTTCATATACGATAGATTCACTTATGCCAATATCATTAATCGCTTGTTCCAATAAGGAAATAGCCATTTTATATTCTTCTTTCTTTTCTAATTCAATTGCAAAATCTATAGCCACATCTTCTTTTTCTTCTAACCCAGCCACTTCATAAGCTTTTCGATAGTATTTTATAGATAAGTCACTATTCTTTAACTGACTATAGCATGTAGCCAATCCTACTAGCACGTCTAAATTTAAAGGCTCTAATTGCTCTATCCGCATCAATATTTTAAGCGCAATGGTAAAGTCACCCTGAAGCGAATGTATTTGAGCTAGACGTATAGAGAATAAACTATTTTGTGGGAAATGTTCTAATGACTTTTCTGTCAACCACATTGCTTTCTTTATTTGATTTGAAATTAGCAAATGATCTAAAAGAAATTCGATATTTTCAGGGTCTAGATAGGTGTAATTATCGTTAATATACATTGCATCTAGAGCAGCGAGCTGCTCATGAAAGTCAGCCTCAAAATTATCGTCATTTTCTTCGTCAAACATGTTACTAATTTACAAAATTATTCACCACCCACCTACGATTCTATTAAGGAAAATATTAACATATGAAAGTTTAATACAGAATACTCAATAATTCCACATCAAACACAAGCACAGTATTAGGCTTAATACCATTCGCACCTTGTTTTCCATAAGCGTATTTAGAAGCTATTAACAATATTCCGCTTCCTCCTTCTTTAAATTGAGGAATACCTCTTGTCCATCCTTCTATTACATTTCTTAAATTAAAGGAAATCCCTTCTTCACCGCTTTGATCAAATACACTATTATCAGTTGTGTATCCTTTATATCTTACTAGTACATTATCCTTGTCTTTTGGATGATTACCTGTTCCTTCTTGGATTGAAACATAATATAGGCCTTTGATTATCTCTTTTGCATCTAAATTATATTCTTTGCAATATGATTCTATTTCTTCTATATCCTTCTCTAATTGCTCTTCTTCCGTAATCCCCTTTTTACAACTCATCATAGATAAAGTGAGTAAAGCAATAAAAACATAGACTATCTTATTCATATACTAATTTTGTGTAAATGTACAAAAAAAAAGAGGACTACAACTTTGTAATCCTCTGTTAAATATTCTAAAATAAACGATTAGAATCTCCAACCTAGACGAACAACAGCATGTGTTCCTAAGTGATTTCTTTTATATGCAGGAGTAACATTCTTTATTGGAGGAATTCCAGTTATTGTTACTTCGCTCTCCGCATCTTTGAAACTTAGAGCGTGAAATCCTAATCCAGCCTCAAGTCCAATGAATACATTTTCAACAAAATAGAAGTCAGCACCTAAAGCTAAAGTTCCACCCATTGAGCTGTATTTTCCTGCTCCATTGTACTTGTAATCTTTATTATAAGCACTTAAAACGGGATCTACTTTATCGCCTTCAGATTTCTGACCACCAAAACCAAAATCAATTCCCAATGCTGCATAAGGATCTAGCTTTTTAGTTCCGATAAAATGATATTCAGCGCCAATTTGTAAAGAAACAGCAGAACGGCTAATCTTTTCAGTACCAACACCTCCAGTTCCATCAGCATTTTCATAATAATTATTTTTATCAGTCATTGGCTTACCAGAACCATCTCCCAATCCTAGTTGAAGGCGAATACCCAATTTATCACTAATAAAATAACGACCTCTTAACGAAGCTGTTCCCCAATTGAAACCATTGACAAGGTTTCCAGAAGTAATCTCAATAGACCAAGGAGTCTCTGATGTAGTTTTTTCAACTTCTGCATACGTTTGTGCATTTGCTCTACCAGCAAATAGCAACGCGATTGCTAAGCAACCAGTCATAACAACTTTTTTCATAGTTTAAATTTAATTAATATTTAAAAAATTATCTCGTTTAACGTATAAATGAAAATTATGTTGTATTAAAGTTCGGTTTTTTTATAAATAAACGGTTGATTTTAATCATGAATGGTTAATTTTAGTCCGTCAAAGGCAGTGTACACGTTGATTGGGAGTTTTTTAAGAATATCTATATTTTTTCCAAAAGAATGAGAAATATGGGTTAAATAACTCTCTTTTGGATCCAAAATTCGAATAATTTCTAATGCTTCTTCTAGATTTAAATGAGAAATATGTGGTTCTTCACGCAAGCAATCTATTATTAAATACTCCACACCTTTTAGTTTATCTAATTCCTCGGGTGAAATAGTTTTAAAGTCGGTTAGGTATGCAAAATTCTCTATACGGAAGCCAAAAACAGGCATTTTATAGTGATACATTAAGATGGGAGTTACAACGGGTCCATTAGGAAGTTGAAAGGGACGATTTTCAATAATATTAAGGTTTACTTGTGGAACTCCAGGGTATTTATGTTCCTCAAAGGCATAATAAAACTCTCGTTTTAAAGCGACACTAACTTCTGTTGAACAATAGAGTTCCATATCTCTTTTTTCAATAAAATTAAATGCTCGAACATCATCCATACCTGCGATATGATCTTTATGCTCGTGGGTATATAAAACAGCGCGTAGGCTCCGTATATCTTCTCGAAGCATTTGTTGTCTAAAATCAGGACCCGAATCAATTACATAGTTTTGTTGATCCCATGATATCAGTATAGAACTCCTTAAACGTTTATCTTTACTGTCAGTAGATGTGCATACAGGGCATTGGCAACCAATAAGTGGTACTCCTTGGGATGTTCCTGAGCCTAATATTGTAACAGTAAAAGTTTCATTCATCTTTTATAATCATAAAGATCCCCCCTTATTCACCTATTATTTTCTTTTTGGTATCGTAGCCAAAAGCGGTGAAATGTCCTAACGCTCCATTTGTCCAGTCTTTAGGAGGGTTTGCTGGCGCAGGCGATGAAGTTGATCCTCCTGCTGTGGCTGATAATCCCAGATAGTATTTAAAAGATTTTTCACTATAAGAGATTAAATCTACACTTACAGAATCACCTATTTTAAATAATTCAAAAATCATAGGTGCTTTTTGTTGATTTCCATCTGTCCAACCATCATCAAATAAATGTAAGTCGCCTACTTTATCTTTCAATGTGTCGTTAACCGTACGGATTGCCCTGTAATAATTAGGTCCAACCGGATCCATAAAAGATAAAAAGGTAACATAACCTTCTCCCATTGGGGTAAAAGGCTCAAAATCTGCTACGATAGAATCGAGAGGAACAACAGGCATTAAGCGATCAGACGAAGTGTATTCTTCTCCCTGAATCTGAACTCTCATTTTATATACGCTATTAAAAACAGGAACGTAGTTGCTCAATAAATAAGTTCCATCGCCCTGATCTGCCAAAGTAGAAGACACTCCATTTTCATCGAATATTTCTACTACAGCACCAGTAATGGAAGGAAATTGAGGTTCATCAAAAACATTAATAGATTTTGAAATTTTCACAAAGACTTCTTCTTTATTAGCATTATATAAAGCTTCTATAACAATTATCGGGTCTGAGTCATGGACTTTTAACTTAATCACTTTTTGACATGATGTAAATAAAACGACCAAGCACAATGACATATATATACATATTTTTCTCATACTATTTAATCTTAAAGTTATAAGTAATCGAAGGGATTATCTTAAATAATGCAGTCTGTACTGCTTCAATATTTCCCTTAGGATTATCTTTATAATCGTCAGTAAAGCGAACTGAAAAAGCATTTTCTCGATTATATACATTATAAATTGAAAAATTCAAACTGTGCTCAAAATGCTTTCGTTCTTTCAAATACCATGTTAATCCAATATCTAAACGGTGATAATCAGGAAGTCTATTTGCATTTCTTTTCCCAATATAAGGAACTTTGAATCCTTCTATCTCATAAATAGCACTAGGATATGTTACCGCATCTCCTGTATAATATACAAAGCTGGCGCTCACATCCAATTTTTTATTAATAGAATACATCAATACTACATTCACATCGTGGATTCTGTCTTGACGAGCGGGAAATTCGGCTCCTTCATCAATTACATCAAACTTACGAAGTGCTCGGGATAGTGTATAATTTACCCATCCTGTGAATTTTCCTTTGATTTTTTTTACCTGAAATTCGATTCCATAAGCCCTTCCCTTTCCATATACTAACTGATTTTCATAGGTTTCATTTAGCATCAATTCGGCCATAGGTTTATAGTCAATTTGATTTTGTAGCCATTTATAATAAGTTTCTACTGAAGTTTGGTACTCATCTTTTTTGAAATTATAATAAAAACCTAAGGCTACTTGGTCACCTATTTGTGGTTTTATATTGTTAGATGTTGGTATATATAAATCCGTTGGACTACTCGTAGTTGTATTTGATAGTTGATGAATATATTGGAAGTTTCTATTGTATCCTAGTTTAATAGATGTAGCTTCTGTAATGATAAAACTAGCAGATGCTCTAGGTTCCAACCCGTGATAATATTTGATAGATTCCCATGATTTGTAGTCTTG